>JAUYGY010000050.1 GCA_030690315.1 Aequorivita sp. | reverse complement strand
TCGTAATAATCTATCCGGAAGTCAGCGGGGTTCTGCGCGCCCAGGATCGCCAAGTCGTTGTCCCTCAAATTGAACGTCCCGTTGGTCGTGCCGTAGTCGCACTGGTACATATCAGGGGCAAAGTTCGCAACGGGCTGGGGTGCCAATACAATATTAACTTGAGTAATAGCGTAGCAACTTGGGACAGTATTGCTTTCCACACGAATAAAAATGATTACTGAACCAGTAACTAAATAAGGCTGTGCTAAAGGATTGTTCCCTGAAATAGCATCCGCTGGATCGATGTGATAGGTAACGGTAAACTGTAAAGGGCTTTGTCCATTCAGAACAGTAGCGTCAAATGTGGTATTCAAATTTATAGTCTCCTGTCCATTACTTCCTAAATCACATATATAATGAGGACTAGCGGGAGGAGTTGCGGTAGCGGCGGCGTAGGTAATTTCAAAATAATCATAAGCAGAACAGGTACCTGTAGGTTCTTCAATTCGAACCCATATTGTTTCAGAAGCACCTACTATTAGGTAGGCATTGGCAGGAATAATTGGGTTTGCGCCAGTGGAGGCTTCCCCTTGGCTGTGGTGATAGGTAATATTAAATAAAGGATCCTGCCCTCCGCGAACATCATCATCGTTTACGGTTAAATCAAAAATACCTGGATTGGTGCCATCGTTACAGATATCAATATTTTGCGGACGACTTGCGATTATAGGTTGGGGAAGAAAATTTATATCAACACTATCAGAAATTGTACACCCATTGTCAGTAGCTTCAACCGAGTAAATTCCGGAGTTTGGTGGGTTAACAGTATATGTGGGATTTATTTCCCCTGCAATAGGAAATCCATTAAGAAACCATTGATATGTTACAGTTGGGACACCAGTTTCAGCATCCAATATTATAGGTGATCCACCACATGTTTCAATATCAGGGCCCAAATCTACTGAGAACGTTGCTTGAAGAGAAACCTCAACATCATCTGTCAATACAACAACATCACCATTACATGAGTTGGTATAAGTAACTCTTGCCGTATATATTTCTGTTCCCGAAGGGCACACATTTATGGTTGGGGTGGTGCCTATCACATTTCCTCCGGCATCCAACCATTCAAAAACGTAGGTTTGTACTCCATCGGGTGAAAACTGCCACGCTTCGTTAGCGGTCGTCCATGGTGAATCTGAGGTGTTTCTTCCAGGGGGAACGTAGGCTATAGTACCGGCGTTGTTTTGAATTCCCACTGCTGCATTTCCATCATTCCATTCTGGGCAAGTAGGCTTATTTAAAATGTACATTTCAATTACATTGGAAAACTCATAAAACACAGCCATCTGTGTCGCCAAAAGATTGTTACAGCTACCGCTAAACATTGGCACCTCATAATAAGAAACCACTAAAACTCTGTTAGGATATGTGCCAATTACTTCGTAACCTATTTCTTCGGAATTGGACACGGTAGGGTCCATATCGTGTACTGGCAACAAGATATTTGCTTCACCAAGTGCATCTTCAAAGTTATTGGGGAGATCACTATCAAAACTCCACGCATTTGAACCAGCCCCCGTATCACCTGGATTAACATCAAAACGAACTACACCGTTT
The DNA here is from genome assembly GCA_030690315.1 of Aequorivita sp. GTDB lineage: Bacteria > Bacteroidota > Bacteroidia > Flavobacteriales > Flavobacteriaceae > Aequorivita. Next base: position 50,044 of record JAUYGY010000050.1, on the reverse strand, counting down.
GAGCCAACCTGAAATTGAGTTTCAGTATTTCCAAAAAAACAAAATTCAAACGGTAAATTATCAACGGGAGACCAAGCATCATCAATATTTGGGTTAAGAGGGTTGGCAAGCCCATTAAAAGGAAATGGAGGCACAAATGGTATAGGCGCAATAGTATAAGTACTACCTGAAGTATCAAAAGTCTGTAAAAAATCGGCGGTTAAATCTACGCAACCAACACTACAATCTACCACAACATCGGGTCCGGCATCAACAAATAATGATCCTGGACCTTGTGAAAAACCAATTAATGGAAATGCAAAAAGTAATATTAATATAAAAGAAATACGCGGGGAGTAAGCTTTGTTCATGTTTTTTGGAAATAATTTTGGCGGGAAATTAAGCAAATTTTATGATAACGAATAGTTTATCGACCGTAAAATAAATTTTACCGCCTCAATACCTAATTGCGATTGCTTATCTTTGCCGATCTAAATAAGTAGATAATAAAAATGGATTTAGAAAAACAACTTAAAGAAATTGAAGCAATGGGGAATGACCACATAGGAAATTCTACGGAAACACCCATGCGAGCTGACGCCTTTGAGATGAGCGATATTGAAAAAATTGCAAGCATTAAAAAAGATGTGCAAAATATTATGCACACCTTGGGTCTCGATTTAACTGACGACAGTTTAAAAGGTACCCCCACCCGTGTTGCAAAAATGTTTGTTCAGGAAATTTTTAGTGGCCTTCACCCAGATAGAAAGCCAAAGGCATCCACTTTTGATAACAAATACAAATATCAAGAAATGCTGGTAGAAAAGAACATTACGCTCTATTCTACCTGCGAGCACCATTTGCTTCCTATTGTTGGAAAAGCACACATTGCCTATATTTCAAACGGTTCAGTTGTGGGGCTTTCAAAAATGAATAGAATTGTGGACTATTATGCAAAACGGCCACAAGTTCAGGAACGATTAACGATGCAAATCGTGAAAGAGCTGCAACAGGTTCTGAACACTAAAGACGTTGCCTGTGTGATCGACGCAAAACACCTCTGCGTAAATTCCCGTGGAATACGCGATATTGACAGCAGTACAGTGACCAGCGAATTTGGAGGCGCTTTCAAAAATGCCGCTACTAAAAGAGAATTTCTGGACTATATAAAATTAGACACCCAATTTCAATAGCATTTTAAAAGAAAATTAATGGGCCTTTACCAACAGCAAGAACTTTACATTTACAATTCCCTTTCAAAAAGCAAAGAAAAATTCACGCCAATTCACGAAGGCGCAGTAGGCATGTACGTTTGTGGCCCTACTGTTTACAGCAATGTGCATTTGGGAAATTGCCGCACCTTTCTTTCTTTTGATTTGGTTTTTAGATATTTAAAGCATTTGGGCTATAAAGTTCGCTACGTACGAAATATTACCGATGCCGGCCATTTGGAAAATGACGGCGAAAGCGGCGACGATCCAATTCTTAAAAAAGCGAGATTAGAGCAGTTGGAACCAATGGAAGTGGTTCAAAAATACACTGTGGATTTTCACACCACGATGGCAAAATTCAATGCCTTGCCACCAAGCATTGAGCCCACAGCCACTGGCCATATTATTGAGCAAATACATATTGTTGAAAAAATAATAAAAGAAGGTTTTGCTTACGAAATAAACGGTTCCGTCTATTTTGATGTTCTTAAATTCAACGAAACCAACAACTATGGAAAACTGAGCGGCAGGCAACTGGAAGACATGATTGCCAACACCCGTGAACTTTCAGCCCAAACCGATAAAAAAAACCCACAGGATTTTGCCCTTTGGAAAAAAGCCGAACCCCAACACATTATGCGCTGGCCCTCGCCTTGGAGCGATGGTTTTCCAGGCTGGCATTTAGAATGTACCGCGATGAGCACAAAATATTTGGGCAATAATTTTGACATTCACGGCGGCGGGATGGACTTAAAATTCCCACACCATGAATGCGAAATTGCCCAGGCCGAAGCCTGCAACCACACTTCGCCCGTTAATTATTGGATGCACGCAAATATGCTAACGCTGAACGGGAAGAAAATGTCAAAATCTACTGGCAATTTTATTCTTCCCAATGAAATGTTTAGTGGCGAAAACGATATTTTAAGCAAGGCCTTTTCCCCTACCGTTACAAAGTTTTTTATGTATCAGGCGCATTACCGAAGTATTCTGGATTTTAGCAACGATGCGCTGGAAGCTTCGGAAAAAGGATTCAATAGATTGATGGATGCCTACAGATCACTTTCAGAATTAAATACTTCAGAAAAAAGCAGCCTTGCTATTGAAAGCTGGCGAAAGGCTTGTTATGAGGCAATGAATGACGATTTCAACAGTCCTATTTTAATTGCCCATCTTTTTGAAGCCGTGAAATTTGTGAATTCTGTAAAAGAAGAAAAAGAAACCATTTCGTCCAGCGATTTAAAATTGCTAAAGCAAACAATGGACGATTTTCTTTTTGATGTTCTTGGACTGGAGGATACTGTTTCGGAAAATTCAAAGGACGGCGAAAAACTTTCAGCAGCGGTGGAACTTCTTATCCAATTGAGAAACCAAGCCCGCGCCAATAAAGATTTCGCGATGAGCGATAAAATACGCGACGAACTTTCGGCAAAAGGAATTCAGCTGAAAGATGGGAAAGATGGGACCACTTTTTCATTAAATTAAATTGGCCCAATCTTCTTAAAAGAAGAAATCTTTATGAAAAAAATTCTTACATATCCATTCATAGTATTAATTAAAGGATATCAGAATTTTATTTCACCCCTATTGCCCTCAAGCTGTCGCTACACGCCAACCTGCTCCCATTACGCAGTTGAAGCATTACAGACCCACGGCTTGCTGAAAGGATTTTGGCTTGCCGCAAAACGAATAGCCAGCTGTAATCCGTGGGGCGGTTCGGGCTATGATCCCGTTCCTCCAAAAAACAAATAAAATATGTTTGAGAATACTTTTTCGCTTTTGCTATCTTTACGCTGCTTACTAAAAACTCCACTATGCACTATTTAAGTTTTACCTGGAATCCTTCGGAAGGAATTGATCTTGGTTTTTTTATGATACGTTATTACAGTTTGATGTTCGTTATTGCGTTCACCTTGGGCTGGATTCTCACTAAAAAGATTTATGAAAGGGAAGGTTTACACCAAGATAAATTGGACAAACTTTTTATCTACATGGTTGTTGCCACTTTGGTTGGTGCGCGTTTGGGCCATGTTATTTTTTACCAACCCGAACTTTTTGTGCAAGATCCACTTTCGGTTTTCTTGCCAATAAGTACAGTGCCTGAATTTGAGTTCACAGGGTTTCAAGGACTGGCAAGCCACGGGGCGGCAATAGCAATATTGATTGCAATGTTTTATTACACAAAAAACGTAGTAAAAAAACCTTTTATGTGGGTTATGGACCGTATAGTAATTGCGGTTGCCTGCGGTGGAGCTTTTGTGCGGATTGGCAATTTTATGAATTCTGAAATTATAGGGCAACCTTCGGGCGATTTTCCACTTGGGGTTCGTTTTGTGCATGAAGGAATTCATAAGCAGGATGCAGTAAATGCAACCGGCATTCAAGAACCAAACAAGGCGTATGATGCAATCGTGAACAATCCACAATTTTCTGAATTGTTGAATTCAGTTCCTTTTCGCCATCCAGCACAATTGTATGAGGCCGTGGGGTATGTTATTGTATTTCTTGTTTGTTGGTATTTGTATTGGAAAACCGAACGCAGAAAACAAATCGGTTATATTTTCGGGGTTTTCTTGATACTTCTTTTTATGGTTCGCTTTTTGGTTGAATTTGTAAAAGAGAGCCAAGGCGGTTTTGAATCGGCAATGGGATTACTTTCCACCGGGCAATGGCTTAGTATTCCTTTCATAATAGCAGGTATTTATATTATGTGGAACGCTTCAAAAAAACCAATTACTGAATAAAAAAATTAACTGCGAAAACACGAATTATTATTAAAAATTATTCGTGTTTTCGCGGTCTTTAATATTTCTTTCAATGAAAAAAACACTTCTTTCCGCTGCGATTGTAGCTACACTTTTATCTCTTTATAATTGTAAAGACACTCCCAATTCAGAAAACAAAAGCCTTACAAAAGAAATAACATTTACTAAAGAAGGCGAACTTACTTTACTGAAAGCCAAGAACGATTCCGTAATCGGAAGGCTGGATATTGAAATTGCCGATGATGAATATTCAACACAAACCGGCTTGATGTATCGTAAATCGCTGGGTGAAAACCAAGGAATGCTTTTTGTTTTTAACGATTCAAGACAGCGTTCATTTTATATGAAGAATACGGAAATTCCTTTGGATATCATTTATCTTAATTCTGAAAAGGAAATAGTGAGCATCCAAAAAAATGCCAAGCCTTTTGACGAGACTTCCCTTCCGTCAGAAACAGTTTCGCAATATGTTTTGGAGATAAACGCAGGGCTTTCCGATAAATGGAAGTTGGAGAAAAGTGATAAAATAGAATTTACGATTGTTGATTGACGATTGTAAATTTAGATTTTTGAAACAGCAGTAATTAGACAACCAAGCAATAAACGATACAATTTATAAAAAGCAAAAAACCTTTCCGATTTGGAAAGGTTTTTTTTATGAATTCAATAAAGAATAAAAAACTATGCTTCAAGCGCAGCTTCTTCTTCTTCTTTTTTATCTATAAAATCCTCAACTTTTTTACGCTTCACCGTGTCATACATAATTGGTGTTGCAACAAACAAAGATGAATAAGTACCTACAACGATACCAACTATAATTGCAAACAACAATCCGCGGATAGATTCTGCACCAAAGAAAAACATACACAACAATACAATAAGCGTGGTTAATGAGGTATTCAATGTTCTTCCAATAGTACTGTTTAATGCCACGTCAATGATTCTGTTCATTTTCCATGTTGGGTGTTCGCCGAAGTATTCACGAATCCTATCAAACACAATTACCGTATCGTTCAGCGAGTAACCAATTACAGTAAGAATCGCCGCGATAAAAGCTTGATCAATTTCCATACTGAAAGGCATACTTCTATAGGTAAGAGAGAAAATACCCAAAACGATAATAACATCGTGCGCCACAGCAATTACAGCACCCAAACTGAACTGCCATCTTCTAAAGCGCAATAGAATATAAAGGAAAACTACAACTAGCGACCCAAAAACAGCCCAGAAGGAATCCTTTTTAATATCATCTGCTATGGTAGGGCTCACTTTGTAGTATTCCATTCTACCAATGGTTTTTCCAGTTTGGTCACCCACAAACTCGTCATAAGTCATGTTTGCTGGCATATCCTTTTTAACGGTTTCAAAAAGCATACGCTCTATTTCCTCATCTACTTCGGTGCCCGTGTCCTCTACTTTGTATTTAGTTGTAATTTTCAACTGATTGTCGCCACCATAGGTTTTCGCCTCGGCACTTCCAAAGGTTTGGATAAGATTTTTCTGAACTTCCTGTGAATTTACATCTTTTGCAAAACGGACCGTATAAGTTCTTCCTCCCACAAAATCTACCCCTTGGTTAAGACCAGCGGTTAACAAGGAACCAAGACTTATCAAAATCAATATTCCAGAAATAACATAAGCAATCTTTCTTTTTTTCAAAAATTGAATATTTACATTTTTGAAAAGATTCTTGGTAAGTGAAGTTGAACAAGGCAGTGATTTACCATTCTTGGTATAACTGTCTATAAATAATCTAGTGATGAAGATTGCAGTAAACAAGGAAGTAGCGATACCTATTAATAAGGTAGTTGCAAAACCTTGAACTGGTCCAGTTCCAAAAACCAAAAGAATTAAACCTGTAAGACCTGTGGTAATATTTGAATCTAAAATTGAAGACAAGGCATTATTGAAACCGTCCTTAACCGCATCCTTCTGCGCTTTGCCTTTTGCTAGCTCTTCTTTTATTCGTTCAAAAATAAGCACGTTCGCATCCACGGACATACCAATGGTTAAAATGATACCAGCAATTCCCGGCAATGTAAGCACGGCTCCAAGTCCTGCTAGAATACCAAAAATGAAGAGTAAGTTTACAAGCAATGCAATATCTGCAAAAATCCCAGCTCTACCATAATAACCAATCATCCATAAGATAACAATAAGGAATGCAATAAAGAAAGACATTACACCACTGCTAATTGCTTCCTGACCCAACGTTGGTCCCACCATTTCACCTTGAATAATCTCTGCAGAAGCAGGTAATTTACCCGCACGCAATACGTTTGCCAAATCCTGCCCCTGTGGCACAGTGAAATCACCAGAAATTTGGCTTCGTCCTCCGGCAATAGGGCCAGAAGTTACACCCGGTGCAGAGTAAACAATGTTGTCTAGAACAATAGCTATCTGACTTTGGTTTTGATATGCATTGCCAGTCATTTGTTCCCAAATTTTGGCGCCCTGTCCGTTCATTTGCATAGAAACCACTACCCGACTCAAATTGTCAAATTCCTGTCTTGCATCAACAACTACGCCTCCTCCAAGTGGTGGAACATTTTCCCGATTTGACTTTAAAGCATATAATGCCGTGGTCTCTTCCCCATTCAATTGTGAATTTGATTCAGGCAAGCCCCAAACAAATTTTGCATAACGCAGTTCATTCGGCAATAAGGATTTAACTTGTGGATTGCGCAAATATCCATTAATGGCTGAAGTATCTTTTAGTTTAAAAGTAGCAATTACCGGACTTCCCTGAGTTCCCAAAGCCACCATTTTTGATAATATTGGGTTTGCGGTATTATCATTGGCAAGGGTGTCTTTTAAATCCTCCCCACCTAAAAGTTTGCTAACTTCGTCGTCCTCCGTTTTTGTAGAATCAACTACAGTTTTTGTAGTATCGGCAGTTGCTGTAGCAGTGGTCGCCATTGCAATCTCCCCAGCTTTTGTATCGGCCGCTTGAAGGAATCCTGCTATATCCTCAAATTTGTAAACATCCCAGAATTCAAGTTGTGCAGTACTTTGAAGCAATTTTTTCACCCTATCAATATCCTTGGCTCCAGGAAGTTCAACAAGAATTCTTGCCGATTTCCCTAAACGCTGAATGTTTGGCTGAGTAACCCCAAATTTATCGATACGCTTTCTTAAAACTTCAAAAGCAGAAGTGATGGACTCATCAATTTTCTTCTCAATAACAGGTTTTACCTCTGCATTGGTCATGCCCATATTAATAACATCTTCAAGGTTTTTGTTGAAGAAGATATCTGGGGAAGCAAGCTCATTTTCGCCCGGAAGCTCTTCAAAAGCTTTAAAGAAAGATTCCAAGTAAGTGTCCTGACTGTCCTTTTGAAGATCGGCAGCTCTTTCCAAAGCTTGGTTGAAGGCAGGATCCTTGGTATTATTTGCAAGACCTTTCAAGATATCTTTCACGGAAACCTCAAGAATCACGTTGATACCTCCTTTAAGGTCAAGACCTTTGTTCAATTCCTTTTCCTTGGCAGTTTTGTAATCAATTCCCAAGAATACAGTATTGTTAGCTACAGAATCTAAGTAACGGGCTTCTGCAATATCCCTTTCATCTGGCTGCTCTGCCGTAAATTTGCTATTTGCAAATTCCTTGGCACTGTCTTCCACTCTGTTCGCGACAAATGTAAAAGAGAGCTGATAAATACTTACCAATCCAAAAAGGATGGCAAATACGGTAATTAGTCCTTTGTTTTGCATGTGTATGTTTTTTTTGGTCAGATTTTTTAAAACGCGCAAATATATGGTTTGCTGTTATATCTGACAATTATAGTTGTTATTAAAAATTTATTTATGAAGGGTTTTGAGTTTGTAAACCCGTAGCAATTTTTGGGAAGAATTCCTTTAGGATAATGGCCCTGCCCTAACCTCCGGAATTTTATGGGAAGAATTATCTAAAAGAATAACGGCTTCGTGATAAGTTTCACAGGCCAGGCTCTCAATGCAATGTTTCAAACTGAAATTAATTTCCGAAGTACCCAGAGACACAACCGGGTTTAAATATTGTTCCTTTATAGACTTTATTTCCGCAGGCAAGCCCTGAAGTCCTAAATCTGAACCAAAATCCTTTTGTATTTTAATTACATCCAGTTTATAAGTATTGGAAGTATTGCTGAAAGGAATTTTTGAAGAATGTTCCTTTTCATTGAAAGCAGTATCGCCAAACTGAAGTTTTTTCTGCTGGGAAAATAAATTCTTGATTACCGCAACATCAATGGCACTGTAGTAAGTAACCTTTAACTTACCATCAAGCATCTCAGACACTTGAATATCTTCAACGCCAATGGTTTTTAACTGACTTGTTATTTCAGAAATAGCGCGCTCCGTTTCATCAGCACTAACGGAATTGGTGTTGAACTGAACAACAATTTCTTGGTTGGGTATAGCAAATTGTTCCCTGCTCATTCCAAAAAAAGCAAGGGCAACTATTAATCCTGTAATGTACCATCTCCAGTTCACGCGCCAAATATAAAAAAATAAAGACTGTATTGCTACAGTCTTTAAACAATATAAAATAAACAATAAAAACTAGAACTCTAATTCAAAATATAGGCTGCTCTCTGGGTTGGACTCTGTAACGTCTTCGCCTTTTAAAACATCCCCATTCGCATTCAAAAGCTTTAAATTCACTTTCCAATATCCGGTCATCGTTAATGACAGTTTTCCGGTATATGTTTTAGAAGCAGCATTGTAAATCATATCTTCATTGTTCGGCGAACTGTGGTTGCCCATTCCCGGCATTCTTGGATCAACGGTTATTTTATAATTTTCAACCATTGGAAAGGACATCATATTTTCCATTTTGTAAAGCACAGCTTGCAAATCGTTAATTGCAACTTGTGGATCTTTCGGGTTTACATACGCCAAAATATAACGTATGTTATCGCTACCTGTGAACACTTGCGTTTTTATAAGACCATCGGCTGGTTGCGCTACAGAAACCCTTAAAGTTTCTTCAACTGCCTGCCCGTTTAGGGTATAATTAAGCGCTATTTCCCAGTATTCTGTGTCATTGCCCGCCATTTGAAAAACAATATAACCTTTATAAACAGTGCTTTCTTCATCATTTTTCAACATAGTGTGCGGCGCTGAATGCTCCATCGTTTCCATATGCATCATCGGCATCCAGGTTGGGGCCGCGTTTGTAACATATTTGTCACTTGCCTTATCTTTAATTCTGATTGAAATTTCATTATAACCCACTTCCAAAGCCGTTTTTTCTGAATAAATCTGAACAGTATGGTCTGCAGCAGGAATTTCATAAATCATAGCTAATCCCTCAACTGGATTAACTTCTACTGACGTGTTTTCATCGTCATCTGAACAACTCACGAAGGAAACTGAAAGAATAAGTATTGCAAAAATATATTTTAGTGTTTTCATAATTTTACTTTTAAAATTAATTGATTGAATAAGAAATAGTTAAATAAAAATTTCTGCCCATCCGCGGAATGTTGTTCCAATCGGTATAGGAAGAATAATTGGTGTCGAGAATATTTTCAATCCCAGTTTTTACGAAAAGGTCATTTTCATTTATAAAAAAACGCTTCCCGAAGCTTGCCGAAAGTGTAGCATAAGCCGCTGTTTTTGTTTCGCCATAAGCAGGATTGTAATTTGTTTGCTCCCCAGCGCCCTCAACAGATAGCAATGCGGAGTATTGGTTTTTATAGAAATCTATTGCACTTCGGTAGGAGATTGGACTTATCAACGGTAAATTTTCGCCTTCGTCATCAACCCCTCTGTGGTACGAAACCTGCCCGGTAAATTTAAACGCATTTGAAATGGTATATCTTCCCGAAAGCGATACATTAAAAAGCTTCGCATAATCCAAATTGGTGTAAATTTTTACGCCATCGGCACCAATGGTCATTGTGCTCAACGAATTATCCACTACTCCAATTATATAATTGAAAACGTGAAAATAATTCGCACTGGCAGTAATTTCAAAAGTTGGCTTTTTATACGTAACCGAAATATTGGCTTCCGCAGAACTTTCGGTATTTAAATTAGGATCGCCAATATAATCGTGATTGTCAAAACTATTGAAAAGATAAAATCCATAGCCTTCCGAAACTGAAGGTGCGCGTTCGCCGTACGAGAGTCCGCCGTTAAAATGAAAATCATTCAACATTTTATGGTACTGTGCCGAAAAACTTTTCAGAAAACGAGTGTTTGTTTCTTCCATTTCTGGGTAAAAAATCTTCAAACTGTTCAACCCAAAATCATCCGCAACTGTATTGGAATGATATGCCAAACGTGTTGAAAGTTTTACCGAAGCCTTTTCAAATGGAATGTGGTCTTCGGCATAAAAACCAACATCTTTAGTGCGCACATCTGGCCAAGTGAGCATAAACATCAAAGGTTCGTTGCTGTTGGCTGGATACATCGTCATTTCAGCGTATGATTTGTTGTAAAAACCATCCCATTTGAAAAAGAAATGATGCTTCACTTTGTTGAAATTCGCCTGCGTATAAAATCCAGCGGTCTCACTCCAACCCGGCATATCCATGTGTATTGGCACATCCGGACGTTTAGTGTCGTCCATTGTGTGTTTTATTTTATTGTAATACACTTTAGATTCCCAATTGCTGAAATTGCCGAACAACGTATCCTGATTAAAACTCAAAGAACCAATCACCGCACGCGCCAAGGAAACGTCCATCGTTAAAGCAGGATAGCCCACGTCATTCGCTTCATCATATATTAAGGTAGCCGAAATGGATTTGTTGGCAGCCAATTTATATCCGGAATTGACGGAGAAATTATATTTTTCAAATTGTGAAAATTTTACTTCCCTATTGCCACCAGCACTATAATTATCGGCCTTCCTATAAATTGCATCGGTGTTCAAATAGAATTTTTCATCGGAATAATTCAGTTCGCCACCAAAAACCCGCATGGAATTGTTGCTTTCAAAAGCGGTTTCCAAAGAGCCGTTCCAGCCAGTTGGTCTAAAATTGCTTTTTTCCAATTTCAAATTTATGCCACCGCCAATAGTATTCCCAAACACTGCGCCCTGCTGCCCGGAACCTATCTGCGCCTCCGAAAGATTCGATACGTCAACGTAAGAAGTAATCGGATCCATTTTATCGGTACAGGCTCCGAAAATCTGCATGCCATCAATAGTAACCGCCAAACGTTCCGAGGCCATATCGTTCATTGTTGGCTCCCAAGCGTAGGCGCCTCGTTTTACCATACTTATACTGCGGGACGATTCCAAAAATTCATCCAATGTTGACAAAGGCTTGCGCTGTTTTTGATGGTCCAATTGTTTGCCTTCCGAAATGACAACCACTTCGTTAAGATGGATTAATTTCAGGCTATCAACAGGTGTTTCCTGAGCATACAATTGAGGCACAGAAATACTGCCAAACATAGCACACAAAAGGTAATTCCTAAGCATTCCCTTTAAAGGGAACACAGGTATTAATGCTTTCATTTTATAATAGTTTAGATAATTAAAATGTAGGTTCATTCCAGAACTTTCGGTAGAAATTCCTGAAAAAACGGCTATATTAATTATCCCAACTGCGGGGGATGAAGAATTTTTGAGGTGAAAAGAGAAGAATTCAAATTTGGCTTGTAGCCAATATTTTTAAAGGAAACAAGTTCGCTTTCCGAAGCAAAACTATATGCAATGATATTTTCTGAAATAATAAACTGTGGAATTTCGGTTTTCGAAGTTTTGCTATTGTACGGATTTTTTTCGTCGGCGCCAGCCTCCTTCGCCAATTCTTGGCTCAAATGGCATTTTCCGTTACACTCCATTTCCGGCTTGTCCTTGTTTTCACAAAGCACATTTACTATGTATTCATAGTTCACAACATAATCTACCACTGGCCACATTGGTTTTGTGAGCATAATTAAGGAAGCGACGATGAGAATTACATTTTTCACAACGCAAATATACTATTGCTAAAGACTTCTAAAGAATGATATTTATCACTTTTATAGCGATATTTAGGATATTTTAATCTGCTATATAAAAATCTTTAAACTAAGAGAAATAATTTTCAAAATTTGTCAACTTTTTAGTGTTGATAAATTTTTAGTTTACTGAATATAAGCCTATTAACAATTGATTCTTGACAACTTATATTTTTATTATTTTATTGGAGTAACTAATTGGTTATATTTACCTACTTTAAATTTCGCATTTCTAACCACTAAAACATTCAAAAAAATATGCAAGCAAAAACCGCCCTCCATTCTCCAAAAACTTATACCCAGGAGGAAGCCTTCGATGCTTCTGTGGAATATTTCAAAGGCGACGATCTTGCCGCCCGAGTTTGGGTAAACAAATATGCCTTAAAAGATTCGGAAGGAAATATTTACGAAAAAACCCCGGACGATATGCACCGACGCATTGCGAAAGAAATTGCCCGAGTGGAGCAGCGATATGCAAACCCAATGACGGAAGCCGAAGTTTTTGATGCCATAAAAAATTTCAAATACATTGTGCCCCAAGGCAGCCCGATGGCGGGTATTGGGAATCCGTACCAAATCGCTTCGTTGTCAAACTGTTTCGTAATTGGTAATGACGGAGATTCAGATTCCTACGGAGGAATTATGAAAATTGACCAAGAACAAGTACAATTGATGAAGCGTCGCGGCGGGGTGGGCCACGATCTTTCACACATCCGCCCAAAAGGTTCGCCAGTAAAAAATTCTGCGCTTACCTCCACCGGGATTGTTCCTTTTATGGAGCGTTATTCAAACTCAACACGCGAAGTGGCGCAGGATGGGCGTCGTGGCGCTTTGATGCTTTCCGTTTCCATCAATCATCCAGATTCCGAAGATTTCATTGATGCCAAAATGGAACAGGGAAAAGTTACTGGTGCCAATGTTTCCGTTCGTATGGACGATGCTTTTATGCAAGCCGTAAAAGATGGAAAAAATTATACTCAAAAATACCCAATCTTCAGTGAAAACCCTAAAAACACAAAAGAAATTGAAGCCGGAAAACTTTGGAAGAAAATAGTGCACAATGCGTGGAAATCTGCCGAGCCAGGCATCCTTTTTTGGGATACGATCATTAACGAATCTGTGCCGGATTGTTATGCTGATTTAGGTTATAAAACTGTTTCCACCAATCCGTGCGGCGAAATCCCGCTCTGCCCTTACGATTCCTGCCGTTTATTAGCGATGAATCTATTTTCTTATGTTGAAAATCCGTTCACCGATAAAGCTGAATTCAATTTTGAACTTTTTACAAAACATATCGGTATCGCTCAAAAAATAATGGATGATATTATCGATCTTGAACTTGAAAAAGTTGATGCCATTATCGCAAAAATAGATGCTGATCCACAAGCGGATGAAATAAAAGCTGTGGAAAAAAATCTTTGGCTGAATATTCAAAGAAAAGCCGAGGAAGGCCGGAGAACCGGAATTGGAATCACTGCGGAAGGCGATATGCTTGCTGCTTTGGGAATAAAATACGGCAGTAAGGAAGGTAATGATTTTTCAATTAAAGTCCATAAAAAAATGGCAATTGAAACGTATCGCGCTTCGGTTTATGCCGCAAAGGAAAGAGGCGCTTTCAAAATTTTTGATTCTGAAAGGGAAAAAGAAAATCCATTTATTCTTCGCTTAAAAGAAGCCGATGAAAAACTGTATTACGATATGTTGGAATACGGTCGACGGAATATTGCCTTGCTTACAATTGCGCCAACGGGAACTACAAGTTTGATGACGCAAACTACTTCTGGCATCGAGCCAGTTTTTCTTCCAGTTTACAAACGAAGAAGAAAAGTAAATCCAAATGACAAAAACGCACGTGTTGATTTTGTGGACGAATTGGGCGACAGTTGGGAAGAATACGTAGTTTTTCACCATCGTTTTAAAGAATGGATGAAGGTGAATGGCATTGATACCGATAAAAATTACAGCCAGGAAGAATTGAACAAAATTGTGAAGAAATCCCCTTATTATAAAGCAACTTCCAATGATGTGGATTGGCTGAGCAAAGTGCGGATGCAAGGCGGAGTGCAAAAATGGGTGGATCATTCCATTTCGGTAACCATCAACTTGCCAAACGAGGTTTCGGAAGAATTGGTTGGCAAAATTTATTTGGAAGCATGGCAAGCCGGCTGTAAAGGCGTAACGGTTTATCGCGATGGGTCGCGTTCGGGCGTTTTAATTTCAAACGAAGAAAAGAAAGAAGAAAGCAACGAAACGCTAACCACATTCCCAACGAAACGTCCAGAAACTTTGGAAGCAGACGTAGTTCGTTTTCAAAATAGTAAAGATAAATGGATTGCCTTTATAGGCTTGATTGACGGAAAACCTTATGAAATTTTTACTGGTTTTGCTGATGATGAGGATGGAATTTTAGTTCCGCGTTGGGTGAATAATGGGGTGATTATCAAAAACAGAAATCAGGATGGGACTTCTCGTTACGATTTTCAGTATAAAAATATAAGAGGTTACAAAACTACTATTGAAGGACTTTCGCATAAATTCAACCCTGAATTTTGGAACTATGCAAAATTAATTTCCAGCACCCTGCGCCACGGAATGCCGATTGAAAAAGCGGTGGAACTAATCAACAGTTTGCAATTGGATACCGAAAGCATCAACACATGGAAAAATGGGGTTGCACGAGCGTTGAAACGCTACGTTGCCGATGGAACGGAAGCCAGAAAACAGAAATGTGAAAACTGCAATAGCACATCGCTTATTTACCAAGAGGGATGTTTGACCTGTAAGGATTGTGGGTCTTCGAAATGCGGGTAGTTTTCGACTGCGATCGAACTGACACATAACAATAAAAAAGCCGGCAATTGCCGGCTTTTTCAATTTTATATAATTTACTTAAAATTATAATTCAAGCAAATCGTTAACGCTGCGAACGCCTTCGGCGCTTTCTTTCATATTTTCTTTTTCGGCATCGTTCAATTCAAGTTCCACTATTTTTTCTATCCCGTTTCTGCCCAAAATAACCGGGGCGCCGATACAGATATCTTTCATTCCGTATTCGCCGTCAAGCATCACGGAACAAGGAAACATTTTCTTTTGATCACAAGCAATGGACTGAACCAAAGCGGAAACTGCCGCTCCCGGAGCGTACCAAGCTGAAGTTCCCAAAAGTTTGGTCAATGTAGCACCGCCAACTTTCGTATCTTCCATAACTTGATTCAATCTTTCTTCGGAAATAAATTTACTTACCGGAACACTGTTTCTTGAGGCCAAACGCGTTAACGGCACCATTCCGGTGTCGCTGTGGCCACCGATTACCATTCCGTCCACATCGCTTATTGGTGCATCCAAAGCTTCCGCCAAACGGTACTTGAAACGCGCGCTGTCTAAAGCACCGCCCATTCCGATGATTTTATTTTTAGCCAAACCAGATGTTTTATGAACCAAATAAGCCATGGTATCCATAGGGTTGCTCACTACGATTATGATAGTTTTCGGGGAATTTTTCACAAGGTTTGAAGACACGTCCTTCACAATTCCGGCGTTGATGCCTATCAACTCCTCACGCGTCATTCCCGGTTTACGTGGAATTCCACTGGTGATTACGCAAATATCGCTACCTGCGGTTTTGGAATAATCGTTAGTTACACCGGTTATTTTTGTGTCGAAACCGTTCAAAGATGCGGTCTGCATCAAATCCATCGCCTTTCCTTCGGCAAAACCTTCTTTAATGTCCAATAAAACTACTTCGCTTGCAAAATTTTTGATGGCAATGTACTCTGCGCAACTCGCGCCAACAGCACCTGCTCCTACAACTGTTACTTTCATATTAAATGTTTATGGTTTATAGTGGTTCCCGCGGAGGCGGGAATCTGTTAAATGTTTAATTCAAAGCTCATTTTGAATTCTCTACAAAAGTATCAATATCTGCTTATAATAATGATAATAAAGGGTTAAAAACTAAAAGCCCATTTCTGAATAATTCAAAAATGGGCTTTTTAAAAAATATTTATAGTTCGTTACACATCAATATTTGCATACACTGCATTTTTCTCAATAAATTCACGTCTCGGCGGAACTTCGTCGCCCATTAGCATGGAGAAAATTCTATCTGCTTCTATCCCATTATCAATTGTAACTTGGCGCAATGTTCTAAATTCTGGGTTCATTGTTGTATCCCAAAGTTGTTCGGCATTCATTTCACCCAAACCTTTGTAGCGTTGGATTGCGGCACTACCACCGAACCCTTCGTTCAGTCTATCACGTTCCTTATCGCTCCAGGCATATTCCTTTTTTGCGCCTTTTTTCACCAAATAAAGTGGTGGGGTTGCAATATACACGCAACCTGCCTCAACCAATTCCTTCATATAACGGAAGAAGAAAGTTAAAATCAATGTTGCAATGTGGCTACCATCCACATCCGCATCACACATAATCACTACTTTGTGATAGCGCAATTTATCAAGGTTCAAGGCTTTACTGTCTTCTTCGGTACCAATGGTTACGCCCAAAGCGGTGTAAATATTTCTGATTTCCTCGTTTTCAAAAACCTTGTGCTGCATGGCTTTTTCAACATTGAGGATTTTTCCACGAAGGGGAAGAATAGCCTGAAAATTACGGTCGCGGCCTTGTTTTGCAGTTCCACCTGCCGAATCGCCCTCTACTAGAAAAACTTCACATTTTACGGGATCCTGTTCAGAACAATCTGAAAGTTTTCCTGGTAGTCCGCCCCCGCTCATCACGGTTTTGCGTTGCACCATTTCGCGCGCTTTGCGAGCGGCGTGGCGTGCTTGTGCGGCAAGTATTACTTTTTGGACAATGGTTTTTGCATCGTTTGGATGTTCTTCCAAATAATTCTCAAGCATTTCTGAAACTGCTTGGCTCACTGCCGCCGTAACTTCGCGGTTTCCAAGTTTTGTTTTTGTTTGCCCTTCAAATTGTGGTTCCTGAACTTTAACCGAAATAATTGCCGTAAGTCCTTCCCGGAAATCGTCTCCAGCAATCTCGAATTTCAATTTATCGAGCATTCCGGAAGCGTCGGCATATTTCTTTAACGTACGCGTTAATCCAGCACGGAAACCTGCCAAATGCGTTCCGCCTTCATGTGTGTTGATGTTGTTTACGTAGGAATGAAGATTTTCACTAAATGAAGTATTGTAAACCATGGCAACTTCCACAGGAATGTCATTCTTTTCGCCTTCCATTGAAATTACATCGGCAATAATCGATTCGCGGTTCCCATCCAAAAAGCGGATAAATTCCTTTAAACCTTCCGTGCTATGGAATTTTTCAGTTGTAACCTCCCCATTATCATCCTTTTCCCTTTTATCGGTAAAATAGATTGTGATTCCTTTATTCAAAAAGGAAAGTTCACGCATTCTGGTTGCCAAGGTATCATAGTTGTATTCCAACGTTTGCTGAAATATCTGGGCATCAGGTTTAAAGGTTACAATTGTTCCGCGATAATCGGTTTCACCTATAGATTTTACAGGATACAACGCTTTACCACGTTCGTATTCCTGTTGCCAAACTTTACCATCGCGATGTACGGTTGCGGTTAAATGTTCGGAAAGAGCATTCACAACGGAAACCCCTACCCCGTGCAGACCCCCAGAAACTTTATAGGAATCTTTATCGAACTTTCCACCGGCGCCAATTTTGGTCATTACAACCTGCAGGGCCGAAACGCCTTCCTTTTTGTGGATATCAACCGGGATTCCACGCCCGTTATCTTTTACAGTAACTGAATTGTCTTCATTGATCCAAACTTCAATTGTATCGCAATAGCCGCCCATTGCTTCATCAATGGAGTTGTCCACAACTTCATAAACCAAATGGTGAAGGCCACGCGGGCCAACATCGCCAATGTACATAGATGGACGCATGCGCACATGCTCCATTCCTTCCAACGCCTGAATTTGATCGGCTCCGTAATTGCCTTTATTCTGTTCTTCGCTCATATAATAATTTGAATGATTTTCAGTTTTTTTCGTAACGAACAAATATAACCAAATCCCCAATAAAATTAAGGGTTTGCGTATTTTATAAGCGTCAAGTTATTAACAAATTCCTGTGGAAAAACTCAGGAAGGAGCCCGCTTTAAAAATGATTCGGGAATTGGCGTAATAGTTGTACACTTTTTTCGACATATTTAACGTTTTTAGGGTGTTGGTTAATCAAATTTAAAGTTCAACTGAAACTTTTTGCCTGAATATTCGTCCAACAACAAAGACCCGTCTTTTCAAAACCATAATATTTATGAAAAAATTACTTCTACTAGTTTTTATTACATTTTCCCCTTTCGCCTTTCAAGCTTTACAAGCACAAAATTTCCCCGAAATGGATTCATCTCCCATGGATCTTGTGATGGCGCGTCCCGATAAAAAAAGTGCTCCATTCGCAAGGGTTATTTACAGTAGGCCGCAAAAAAAGGGACGCGATATTTTTGGAGATTTGGTGCCTTATGGCGAAGTTTGGCGAACAGGTGCAAATGAAGCGACTGAACTCACCATTTATACTGCTTTAAAATTCGGAAACACAGTTTTAAAGCCAGGAACTTATACACTTTACACGATTCCAGATGAAGAAAATTGGACCATTATTATAAATAGCGACACCAATGTTTGGGGTGCTTTCAGCTATAAAAAGGAAAAAGATGTAGCAAGAATTACTGTCCCATGCGAACAGGCTGCGGCTCCTATTGAAACATTATCAATGATTTTTAAAACGGAAAGTACCGGTACAATTTTGATGATTGGTTGGGACGATCATTACGTTGAAATTCCTTTTAAAAAGGTGTAGTGGCGCACGGCCGTACATCATTAAGGAATATTCAGGTATTTATGTGTTTGTAATGAAACTTTCCATTGTGGGTTTTGCATCACATAATCAACAATCAATGGGCTCATCTTTTCACGTTTGCTCCACTCTGGTTGTAAATAAAGGATGCAATTTTTGTTCACTTTTGCTGCCTGCTCTTCCGCGAAGCGAAAATCATCATTATTAAAAACAATCACCTTCAGCTCGTGGGCTGAATCATAAACTTCTTGTGTTGGCAGTTTCATTTTTTTTGGTGAAAGACAAATCCAATCCCAAGTTCCTGTAAGCTTATAAGCTCCAGAGGTTTCAATATGCGTTTGCATTCCTCTTTCTTTTAGCATTTCTGTCAGCGGCCCCATATCCCAAGTTAGGGGTTCTCCCCCAGTAATTACAATGGTTTTTGAATGCTTTGCTGCATTTTCAACTATTGCTTCAATTGCTGTTGGCGGATGCAAATCGGCATTCCAACTTTCTTTTACATCACACCAATGGCAGCCCACATCACAACCGCCAACCCTAATAAAATACGCGGCCGTTCCTTTATGGAAACCTTCCCCTTGAATGGTATAAAACTCCTCCATCAATGGGAGCATCACTCCTTTATCAACTAATATTTGCACTTCTTTTTTCATTGGTGCAAAAGTACTTTAAATGTGAATGGAAATTCCAAATAACAAGCACCAAATAACAAATAAATACCAAAAATTAAAGACCCAATTTCCAAATAAAAATAAATCCCAAAAAACAAAATCAAACAAATTGGAATTTAAAACTAATCTCATTTTTGAATTTTAAATATTGAATTTTTAGAATTTATTTGTTATTTGGAATTTGGAATTTGGTGCTTTATAATTTATTACTTTTGAACAAAAATTAAAAAGATGGCAGACAAGCAAGTTTTTTTTGATTACATAAACAGTGGTTACGCAACCAAAGGCGATTTTATCACTCTTGGTGCAGCAATGCTGGATGGCGAAACCGTAGAGGATGCCTATGTAAAAATCCCTTTAAAAACTTTGAATCGCCATGGCCTAATTGCTGGTGCAACTGGAACGGGGAAAACAAAAACGCTGCAAATTATTGCTGAAAATCTTTCCGAAAAGGGAATTCCAGTTCTTTTAATGGACATAAAAGGCGATCTCAGCGGCATTGCCGAACCGGGCGCAAACAATGCCAAAATCGAGGAACGCCACGCAGCCATCGGTTTTCCATATGAGGCTAAAAAATTTCCGTGCGAAATACTTTCACTTTCTGGCCAGGAAGGTGTTCGTCTTCGAGCTACTATTAGCGAATTTGGCCCAGTTTTGCTTTCGCGAATTCTGGATTTGAGCGATGTGCAAGCGGGAATTGTTTCCGTGATTTTTAAATATTGTGACGACAATAAAATGCCGTTATTGGATTTAAAGGATTTCAAAAAAATACTACAATACGCCACCGAAGAAGGAAAAGATGAATTTGCTGGCGAATACGGAAGAATTCCAACATCATCAACAGGTTCCATTCTTCGGAAAGTAGTGGAATTGGAACAGCAGGGAGCCGATCTGTTTTTTGGAGAAAAATCTTTTGACACCGATGATTTGCTTCGTGTGGACGAAAACGGAATGGGATATATAAACATCATCCGTTTGACCGATATTCAGGATCGTCCGAAACTTTTTTCCACTTTTATGCTCAGTCTTTTGGCTGAAATTTACGCAACCTTCCCGGAACAGGGCGATAGCGGTAGACCAGAATTGGTGATATTTATTGATGAGGCGCATTTAATTTTCAACGAGGCCAGCAGTGCGTTGCTCAACCAAATTGAAAGTATTGTAAAATTAATTCGCTCCAAAGGCGTCGGTCTCTATTTCTGCACACAAAACCCTACCGATGTTCCCGATGCTGTTTTGAGCCAGTTGGGTTTAAAAATACAACACGCGCTTCGGGCGTTTACAGCAAAAGATAGAAAAGCTATCAAATTGACCGCTGAAAATTATCCACTTTCTGAATATTACAAAACAGACGAAGTTATAACGTCTTTAGGAATAGGTGAAGCATTGGTAAGCGCTTTGAACGAAAAAGGAATTCCAACCCCATTGGCAAGAACGATGCTGCGAGCCCCGATGAGCCGAATGGACGTTTTGACGGATGATGAATTGAAAGGTTTGTTGAAAACTTCCAAACTCATCCCGAAATATAACGAAATAACAGACCGCGAAAGCGCATACGAAATGTTGACCGAAAAAATTGAAGTCGCAAACAGAGAGGAAGTAAGGGAAAAAGCGCAAAGAGAAAAGGAAGCAACAAGACAAACAGCTACCAGCCGAAGTACTTCCAGCGGCAGACGCGCTTCAAACCCGTGGTTAAAAACACTTACCAGCCCAACAGTAATCCGCAGCGTATTGGGGATTTTGGGGAAAATGATGCGATGATTTCAGTGATCAGTATTCAGTAACAGTAGGCAGTTATCCAACATCAATAGTATCCATAGAATCCATAGTATCAATCTTAACAATAACTAAAAATATAAATGAAAAAAACACTTTTAATAATTGGAATAGTTTCACTTGCTTTTGTTCAATGCGGAAAGGATAGCGATCCTTTTTTGATTAAAAATGGTTCAATAGGAAATCTGAACAATGAAATTAAAATCAAGCAAATTGATTCTATTTTTGCAGAAGATTCCATCGTAAAAATAAGTTCTTCTCCCAACGCTTTGGAAACTCAGGGCGAGGTTGAAATTTATGAAAAGGGCGGGAAGCAACTGATGCTACTTTCACCCGATGATGAAACCGATCCAAATTCAACCATAACAAACATTCAGGTTTTTGACCCCAGATACAAAACTGAAAAAGGCTTAACCCCGGCAAGCACATGGAAGGATGTGAAGGCCAATTATACCATAGACAATATTCAAACTACCATTAATGCTGTTGTAGTATTTCTAAAAGAAACCGATGTTTATTTAACAATCGACAAAAAAAGTCTTCCCGAAGAGCTTCGTTACAATATGGATTTAAAAGTGGAGGCAAGCCAAATACCGGATAATGCGCCTTTTAAATATTTTATGATAGGCTGGGAACCAGCTGAAAAATAATTGATGCCTGCAAAGATTTTGTTAACATTCATTACCAAGTGAATGCTTTCCTTTAATTTTAATCCAATTAACCATCTAAATAATTGAAATATGATTAAGATTTTAGGTTTTATTTTAACCAGTCTAGGAGGTATCAGTCTAGTAATGGGTGTACTTAGCGCATTTGGAAGTATGGATGTAGGGATGAGCCCATGGGCACTTATAATACTGGGGATTGTTTTCTTCCTTGCCGGCATTGGCCTTCTTAAAAACAGGAAAGATACAGATCAAACATAAGTTATGATCTTTAAAACCCTTTGTCTTTCAAAGGGTTTTATGTTTAAAATCCATTGTTGTGCCAAATCCAAGAATCAAAAAAACGAAAACAAAAAACTCATTCATCCCTTAAAAAATAATTAATGAGCAACCAATTAAGACCTTTTCATCTAGCCATTCCTGTGGACAATTTAGAACGTTGCAGAATATTTTACAGAGACGTGCTTGAACTTACTGAAGGAAGAAGTAGCGACCATTGGGTTGATTTTGACTTTTTCGGGCATCAACTAGTTATTCATTTAAAAGAGAAAGATTCCAAAGAGAAGGAAGCCACAAATCCGGTGGATGGAAAAGATGTGCCAATTCCGCATTTCGGAGTAGTGCTAGATATGAAAACTTTCCGGAATTTTTCCGAAAAACTGATTCAAAAAAATATTGCCTTTATTATAGAACCTTACATTCGCTTTGAAGGACAGGTTGGCGAACAGGCCACTATGTTTTTTAAGGATCCAGCCGGAAATGCGCTGGAATTTAAAGCCTTCAATGATCTAACACAATTATTCGCAAAATGATCAAACAAATACCGCCTCAAATAATTCGACAAATTTTTGTCATCTTGCTTATTTTATTAATGGGCAGTCTTATTTTCAGGGAAATGCTTCCCTACCTTACTGGTGTTTTGGGAGCTATAACCCTTTATGTTTTGATGCGAAAATGGATGGAAACATTGGTCAACAAAAAAAAATGGAATCCATCCCTTGCCGCCGCTTTACTAATGTTCCTTTCTTTTGTGGGAATTTTGATTCCCGTTGCTGGAATAATTTTGATGCTTTCCAACAAAATTGGAAAAGCAGTCCAAAATTCAGAAGAGGTGACCCATGCTGTTAAGG
The DNA here is from genome assembly GCA_030690315.1 of Aequorivita sp. Taxonomy (GTDB): domain Bacteria; phylum Bacteroidota; class Bacteroidia; order Flavobacteriales; family Flavobacteriaceae; genus Aequorivita. Next base: position 27,114 of record JAUYGY010000050.1, on the reverse strand, counting down.
ATCAACTTGGAAGGATTGAAGATAAATTTGGTTACGATCTAAACTCCCAAATTGATGCTTCGGCCATCAGTGAGTGGATTTCCTCTAATCTTCAAGGTTTGGTGGGAGGCACCTTCAACGCCTTTATTGCAATTGGCTTAATGTATTTTTTGCTTTACTATATGTTCACAAACCAAGGGGAATTGAAAGAATCACTGAAAGAGTACATCCCTATGGGTCGTGAAAATTTACAGGAAATAGGTGTAGAAGTGAAAGCGATGGTTCGCTCAAATGCTTTGGGAATTCCATTGGTCGCAGTTGCGCAAGGAATTGTTGCGCTCATTGGTTTTCTTATATTTGGGATTGAAGATCCGCTCTTTTGGTTTGTAATTACAACCATTGGAAGCATGATCCCTTTCGTGGGTACATTAATAGGAATTTTGCCAGTTTTTATACTTACGCTTTCCACTGGCGAGAGTTTTCAGGCCTGGGGAATCCTTATTTATGGGTTTGTGATTGTGGGCTCAACAGATAATATAATACGCCTTTACGTATTGAAAAAACTGGATAACGTGCACCCATTAATTACCCTTATTGGAGTGATTGTCGGCGTTCCTTTGTTTGGGTTTATTGGTTTAATTTTTGGCCCTTTGCTAATAAGCCTATTTATGGTAATAGTAAAAATCTACAGAAAGGAATACGGGAAGGAAAATTTCCGAACCGAGGAAGAAAGCCTGTAAAAACCTAAAAATGGATGTTTTCGAAAATTGAAAAAACAGCGTTTCCACCTAATGAAAAGCCAATGATGGTATGGGATGGCGAATGTGGTTTTTGCAATTATTGGATAACCCACTGGAAATCCAAAACCGAAGACCGTATTGAGTATCAAACCTTTCAGCACGTCGCTGAAAATTATAAGGACATTCCCCTAAAAGAATTCAAAAAAGCTTCCCGTTTAATTGAGCCCAACGGTTCCGTTTTCAGCGGCCCAGATTCTGCCTATAAAAGTTTCACCTATTTTGAAAAGAAAGTTTCCCTCTGGCACGAATGGTATTCAAAATATAATTGGTTCGTTTCTTTGAGTGATATTATTTACAGTTTTATAGTGAAACATCGAGGATTTATGTTTACGCTCACAAAAATTTGCTTCGGAAAAGATCCCGAATCAATAAAACCCTATTGGTTTATAGAGTTGCTTTTTATCATTGCAACAATTTATTTGTTAGTAAAGTATTTATAACAAAATTTTAAAAGTATTAAATTTCTATTTTCCTACCTTTCCAATAAAACAAACGTTATGTCTTTAAAAGGAATATTTTCAAAAAGCAATTATAATCCCGGAAACCGTGACTCTGGTGTTTCTGAAGAATATGTTGAAGAAGAAGTTGTTAAAATAAAAGGAGGGGATGTAGAAATAGTCATGGACAATGAAGAGGCTATTTCTGATAAATTGAGCAATGCCAGCCCTTTGCGTAAATATACCGAACTTGGAAAAATAATGTTCGCAATGTTGAAAGACGTAAAAAAAGGGAGTTATCCAAACGTTCCTTGGTTTACAATTGCCTCTATTGTAGTTGCGTTATTATACATTTTAAACCCCTTTGATTTAGTTCCAGATTTTATTCCAGGAATTGGATATATTGATGATTTGGCGGTACTATCAATAAGTATGGGATGGATAGAGACCGATCTTCATAAATATTTGGATTGGCGTTTGGCAGAAAATGAAAAAGCTTAAACTTTTCTTTGTTCGCGGGCTAAAAGCGTATTTTTAAGAAGCATCGCTATGGTCATCGGCCCCACTCCACCGGGAACGGGTGTTATGTATGAAGCTTTTTTGCTTACGTTTTCAAAATCAACATCGCCAGTAATAAAATAACCTTTCGGATTGGTTGGGTCATCAACTCTTGTAATTCCAACGTCAATAATTACTACGTCATCTTTTACCATTTCGGCTTTCAAAAAATTGGGAACGCCCAAAGCTGTAATAATGATATCGGCTTGGGTGGTTATTTGCGCAATGTTTTTGGTATTGCTGTGGGTAAGCGTAACAGTGCTATTTCCGGGCCAACCTCTACGGCTCATCAAAATACTCATCGGGCGGCCAACAATGTGGCTTCTGCCAATAACTACGGTATGTTTTCCCTTTGTATCTACATCATAACGCTGAAGTAACTCAAGAATTCCGAAAGGAGTTGCAGGAATAAAAGTACTCATATCCAAAGCCATTTTCCCAAAGTTTTCAGGGTGAAAACCATCCACATCCTTTGAAGGATCAACGGTAAGCAAAACTTTCTGGGTATCAATCTGCGGCGGCAACGGAAGCTGAACGATGAAGCCATCAATAGTATCGTCTTCGTTTAATTCCTTTATTTTTTTCAACAATTCCAGCTCGCTGGTTGTATGTGGCATGCGCACCAAAGTAGATTCAAAACCAACCAGCTCACAGGCCTTCACTTTACTGCCCACGTAAGTTAGGCTGGCGCCATCATCGCCCACAATTATTGCGGCCAGATGTGGCACCTTTTCGCCATTTGCTTTCATCTTCTCTACTTCAGCGGCGATTTCGTTTTTGATGTCGTTGCTTACCTTTTTTCCGTCTAGAATTGTCATATTTTTAGTTTTCAGTCGCAGTTTTCAGTTAAAAAAAATTAAATGTATTTAACTTAAGTTTATTCAACATCCACTCCAAATTTACTTGGATTATTCATCATGTAATTGATTAATTTTCCTATTTCTATGTTTTCTTTGGACAATTCATTGTATACCTCTTCCTTTAAATATTCGCAAGCAAAAGCATAGTCCAACCACACATTCGTTTCAGAGTTCTCACCATCAGAATCGGTTAATTTGCTTATGAAATGTCTTTGATATTTTCTTTTTCTATAAGCTTCGGCAATATTTGCAGAAACAGATCGTGAACTCCTTCGTATCTGATCTGTTAATGAATACTTTTCTTCCTTCGGAAATGATTTTGAAACAGTATATATAGCCATACCTAGATCGAATGATTTTTGATAGGCTATTAATTTTTTAAAATCCATAATTATAAAAGGTCATAACTGATAACTGAGACTGAGACTGGACACTAATTTCAACGCATCTTCCCCATAGCCTGCATCATCTTCCGTCCGCCGCCGCCTTGCATCATCTTCATCATTTTGCTCATTTGGTCAAACTGCTTCAACAATTGGTTTACTTGCTGAACGCTTGTGCCGCTTCCTGCTGCAATTCGTTTTTTTCGGCTTCCGTTTATAACTGCTGGCTCGGTTCTTTCCTTTGGGGTCATTGAATGTATTATTGCCTCAATTCCCTTAAAAGCATCGTCATCAATATCAACATCTTTCAACGCTTTTCCGGCGCCGGGAATCATTCCAACCAAATCTTTCATACTTCCCATTTTCTTAACCTGTTGGATTTGGTTAAGGAAATCGTCAAAACCGAATTGGTTTTTTGCAATTTTCTTCTGAATTTTTCTCGCTTCTTCCTCGTCAAACTGTTCCTGCGCTCTTTCAACAAGCGAAACAACGTCTCCCATCCCCAAAATACGATCGGCCATACGGGCTGGGTGGAATACATCAATGGCATCCATCTTTTCACCGGTACCGATAAATTTAATGGGTTTGTCAACCACACTTTTAATTGAAATAGCTGCACCCCCGCGGGTATCACCATCCAATTTTGTTAGTACAACCCCGTCAAAATTTAATCTTTCATTGAAGGTCTTTGCGGTATTCACGGCATCCTGCCCAGTCATTGCATCAACCACGAAAAGGGTTTCCTGTGGATTGATAGCTTTGTGAACGTTTGCAATTTCCGTCATCATCGCTTCATCAATAGCGAGACGACCGGCTGTATCGACAATCACAACATTGAACCCATTTTGTTTGGCGTGTGCAATTGCATTTTGTGCAATTTGAACCGGATTTTTATTTTCAGGTTCGCTGTATACCTCAACGCCAATCTGGTCTCCAACTACATGTAATTGATTTATTGCCGCAGGACGGTAGATATCACAAGCAACTAAAAGTGGTTTTTTTGATTTTTTTGCTTTTAAGTAATTGGCAAGTTTTCCGGAGAAAGTAGTTTTACCACTCCCCTGGAGCCCAGACATTAAAATGACCGTTGGCGTTCCGCTTAAATTGATGCCAGCAGTTTCGCCGCCCATCAATGCGGTTAGTTCGTCTTTCACCAATTTCACCATCAACTGGCCTGGCTGAAGTGAAGTAAGCACATTTTGGCCGAGTGCTTTTTGCTTTACGGTATCGGTAAATTCTTTTGCTATCTTAAAGTTAACATCGGCATCCAAAAGAGCGCGGCGCACTTCCTTCAATGTTTCGGCTACGTTTACTTCTGTGATGCTGCCGTGGCCTTTCAGTACGTGCAGCGCTTTGTCCAGCTTATCGCTTAAATTATCGAACATATTCTTGCTTTCTTTTAAAGAGTTGCAAAGATAACATTCTGGAAGGGAGTATCAAAATTAGTATTCAGTATTCAGTATTCAGTATTCAGTGGTCAGTGGTCAGTGTTCAGTTGATTGGAATTAGTTTTTTTGAAAAACTTAATCAAATTGAACGTACGTGTGGTTTTTCATTTATATCATATTCTGGGTCGTTCGCCCACAATTTCAATAATCCTAGTTCATTTTAGAAAATCGAGGCCGTATGTCGGTGTAAATTCATTCCAACTAAAATAAAATTCATCAATCTCTAAATGTTTCAAAAATGAAAAACACTACCCAACCTAAACTTCTATTCTGTTTTCTATTCGCTGTCGGAATTCTAAATTCCCAATCTTTTGAGGAAACAACTTTTGAAGACATTACCACCACCCCCTCTGCCTCGCGAAGTGCCAATTTTGTGGACGTGAACGGCGATGGCTGGGACGATATTTTCTTCACCAATGGGCCAACTGTGGGGCAAAATAATATGCTTTACTTAAACAACGGTAATGAAACTTTTACAACCGTAACTGCAGACGATATAGTTTTGGACAACGACCGCTCGGACGGGGCAAGCTTTGCCGATGTTGATAACGATGGCGATTTGGATGCCGTGGTCGTGACTTACGGAAGAAACGGCGTAGGCAAGAAAAATTATTTCTACCGAAACAACGGCAATGGGACTTTTGAATATGAGCCTAATAACGCAATCGGGATTCCGCTTACCTATTCTGAAATGGTAAATTGGATAGACCTCAACAACGACCAATTTTTGGATGCGTATATTACAAATAGTGTAGTTTCAACTCGTAACCTTTATTTTGAAAACCAAGGCGATGGCTCTTTTGAACCGGTTACAGGTTTGACGATCACCAGTGAAACACTTGCTTCACGTTCCATAACTTGGATAGATTATGACGGCGATGGCGATAGCGATTTGTATGTGACAAATGAAGACAATGACAACAATTCACTTTTCCGCAATGATGGGCCCAATAATTTTGCCCAAATAACCAATCTTTCCATTACCCAAAATGGGAAGAATTCTGCTGGCAGTTCTTGGGCTGATGTGGACAACGATGGCGATTTCGATCTTTTTATTGCCAATTGGGACGGGCAAAACAACCAACTATTTATTAATGAAAATGGAACTTTTACGGAGCAACTCGGTTCTGCAGTTGCATCTGAAATTGGCAGTTCTTTCGGTTCGGCTTTCGCTGATGTTGATAATGATGCCGATTTGGATCTGCTTGTTTGCAATGCCTATTTTACTGGGCAAGTAACAAATTCGCTTTTTATAAATGACGGGGCGGGCAATTTCACAAAAGATACTAGCAGCAGTCTGGCAAACCACGTTGGAAATACCTTTGGCTGTGCTTTTGGCGATTACAACAATGATGGCTGGCAGGATGTGATTTTGGCAAATACGCTCAATGAAAACCAAAGCAATTCCCTATTCAAAAATACGGGTAGCGGTAATAACTGGATAAAAATACGCTGTGTGGGCAATCCTTCAAACAATTCAGCGGTTGGGGCCAAAGTTCGGATTCGGGCAACCATAAACGGAAACAATGTTTGGCAAACCCGTCAAATAGAAGCAGCAAGCGGCTACTGTAGCCAAAACAGTTTTACCAATCATTTTGGATTGGGGAATGCTTCAAATGTTGCCGAAATTGAAATTCAGTGGCCCTCGGGAGCAGTTGAAACTTTTACGGATATTCAAGGAAACAATACTTATAAAGTAGTTGAAGGCGAAGGAATACAATTGGGTACACCCAAACCAATTAAATACGGTTATGTTATTTATCCCGTGCCTGCGGATGATGTTTTGGTTATAAATTTTCCGAAGGACGAATTAATTTTAAAGGTTGAACTCTTTGATCTAAATGGGAGAAAAGTTAAAGAAGAAACAAATAACAAGGCTGTTTCATTGGAAATGGACGTAAGCCAATTAAGTGCTGGGGAATACATTGTGAAAATTACCAATACTATAAAAACTACTTCCCAAAAGATAATCATTAAATAGAAACCCTCTGTTCCTGAAGGTTGGTTTGTTAGTGGACGTGTTGGATTTTCATCGTGAAAATTCAACACGTTTTTGGTATCTTCACTTTACCAAAAACCAACTAGATGAAACTTTTACGAACAGATTCCACAAATACCGATTTTATTGAATTGGTAAAATTACTCGATGCAGACGTTTATATTCTTGATCACATTTAAAGAATTGGAAAGAAACATTTCCAAGTGGCGCATAAAATTATAATTCAGTATGCAGTGTTCAGTGTTCAGCAATATTTTGTAGATTTCATAGAAAAAAATTCTACGAGGATTTTGTAATATTATAATATTGTAAAATGAAAAAAGAAAAATTGCTCTCCCCATTTCAACGATTCGTCAACCTTCAAAGTTCCAGCGGGATTTTGCTATTAGTAGCAACGATCATTGCGCTGGTATGGGCAAATTCGCCCTTTTCAGAAAGCTATCAATATATCTGGGACTATGAAGTGGGTTTTATTTCAGACAGTTTTGAGCTTAAAAAACCGTTGATCCTTTGGGTTAACGATGGCCTGATGGCAATTTTCTTCTTTTTGATTGGCCTTGAAATAAAACGCGAATTTTTAATTGGCGAACTTAATACCACCAAAAAAATTATGTTCCCACTTTTTGGGGCCATCGGCGGAATTATACTTCCGGTATTGATTTATATTGTTTTAAACCAAAACCCAGAAACCCTAAAAGGCTGGGGAATTCCGATGGCCACCGATATTGCTTTTTCATTGGCAATCTTAACAGTGTTGGGTAATAGAGTGCCATTAAGCCTAAAAATATTTCTTACAGCCTTCGCAATTGTTGATGATTTGGGCGCTGTTTTGGTAATTGCAATTTTTTATAGCGACAGTTTAAACTATGTGCTACTTGGCTCGGCTCTAGCAATATTGGCTTTGATTTATTTATTGAGCCACATTGGCATTTATTTTAAATATTTGACTCTTTTTACCGGATTTGTAATTTGGCTGTTGTTTTTGAAAGCTGGCCTACACCCTACCTTAGCGGGAATTTTAATGGCCTTTGCTGTACCCGTAAGACAAAAAATACACACACACGAGTTTACGAAACAACTGGACAGCATTGTGGGCGAAATAAGACAAAGCACAATACTTCAAAAACCGGTTCTTTCGGTGGAACAACTGCATCTTATAGACGATTTGGAAGATTGGTCTGATGATTATAGATCGCCGCTACAACATTTAGAGCACAAACTCCACAATTGGGTGGCCTATTTAGTGCTTCCCATTTTTGCACTTGCAAACGCCGGAGTTGCATTAAGCACTGATGGCGGGCTTGAAACAGCGTTAATAGTAAATATCGTGATCTGTTTGATTTTGGGTAAAAGTATTGGAATTTCAACCGTTATCTTTTTGGCCAGAAAATTTAAAATCATTGATGTGCCGTCAGATATTACCAACAAACAGATAGTTGGCGTTTCTTTTTTGGCGGGAATTGGTTTCACTATGGCTATATTTATTGCCAGCCTAGCCTTCATCAACAGTCCTGAATATATAGATTCTGCGAAAATTGGTATTTTAATAGGTTCTTTCCTTTCAGCAATAATTGGGTTTAGCATTCTTCGGTTTAACACGGTTAAAGGGAAATTCACTCACATTTCTGGGATAGTGAAAAATGAGAATAGCAATTAAATATTCGCAATTTGTTTGGGAGCGAAAAGAATTTTATTAATTTTATTTGATATGATCTCATTACACCGCACCAACCCCACAAATGAAAACTTCAAGCTACTCGTAAAACAATTGGACACAGACCTCGCCATTCGCGATGGCGACGACCATCCTTTTTATGACCAATTCAACAAAATAGACTCCATAAAATATGTGGTGGTTGCCTTTGATGAACAAAAGCGCGCGGTGGGCTGTGGAGCAATCAAGCAATTTGAAACCGGAACTATGGAAGTAAAGCGAATGTTTGTTCCATTGGAGGAACGCGGAAAAGGGATAGCCAAGGAAATTCTGCTGGAACTTGAAACATGGGCAAGAGAACTGGGCAACAAAAAGTGTATTTTGGAAACGGGTATCAAACAACCGGAAGCCATTTCGCTATATAAAAAAAACGGGTATAGATTTATGGACAATTACGGCCAATATGCGGGGGTGGAAAATAGTGTTTGTTTTGAGAAAATACTTTCGAACCATAAAATTACACCCTATAAGTCAACAGGATTGGCTGCAGACTGAAAAATATCTTACCACGAATACACGAATGTTTATAAATCATAAACCATATTTATTCGTGTATTCGTGGCCTATACTTTCTATTTCAGAAAGAAAAATGCAGTAACCTATAAATAATTTTTTAAATTTTTAGATAAGAATTAATTTATTAATCGTAATATTGCAATGAATATATATATAACTATTATGGGACTCACCAAAACGGAAATATTTACAGACCAGCAAAACCAAGTGGCAACCTTTGCCAAAGCCTTTGGGCACCCTGCCCGCGTGGCTATTCTTCAGCATTTGTTCAAAATAAATAGTTGTATTTGTGGCGATTTGGTTGAGGAAATCGGTTTGGCGCAACCCACCATCAGCCAACATTTAAAGGAGCTTAAAAACCTCGGTTTGATAAAGGGTAATATTGAAGGCACTAGCATTTGCTACTGCATAAACAAAGAGAATTGGATCGCAATGAAAACGGTGATGAACCAATTTCTGGACCAAGACCTAGAAAATAAAAACAATTGTTGTTAACCTTAAAATTTTAATAGTATGAAACTCTCAGAAATAAAAAACCATTTAAATAAATTGGATCAAATAACCTTTATGCTGCCCAATGGCGAATTGGTGCCCACACATTTTCACGTTACTGAAGTGGGCAAAATCAGCAAACACTTTATAGACTGTGGCGGCACGGTTCGCAAGGAAGACGTGATCAACTTTCAGCTCTGGAATGCCGATGACTATAACCATCGCCTGCACCCCGAAAAGCTGGTGCACATAATTGAACTTTCGGAAAAAGTTCTCGGCCTTGAAGATTTGGAGATTGAGGTCGAATACCAAATGGAAAATTCCAAATCGCAAATCCCAAATTCCAATTTTGATACCATCGGAAAATTCAGTTTGGATTTCGACGGCACAAATTTTTTGTTGACTACAAAACAAACCGATTGCCTTGCCAAGGAAAATTGCGGTATCCCTGCCGAAAAGCCAAAAAGGCAGCTTGCCGAAATAACTAACGAACCTTGCTGCTCGCCAGACGGAAATTGTTGTTAGTATGAACCTCATCACTTTTTCAGAAGAAAACATTCCTGAAGTCGCCAAAATTTATGGTGAATAAACTGTTGCTAAGAAGATTTAACTGAAAACTCATTCTAAAAAAATAAAAATGAAAAACGAACAAGAATTAAAAGATATCGTTAAAGATCGTTACGCCAAAATCGCTGAACAGGGCAAAGCTGAAAACGCCTCTTCCTGCTGTGGCGCTACCAAACCTTCAAACAAAGTGTACAATATTATGATGGACGACTATTCCGAGACAAGCGGCTATGTTGAAGATGCCGACTTGGGACTGGGTTGCGGACTTCCAACACAATTCGCAAAAATAAAAAAAGGAGACACTGTAATTGACCTGGGTTCTGGCGCGGGGAATGATTGTTTCGTAGCCCGACACGAAACAGGAAGTGAAGGGAAAGTAATTGGGGTAGATTTTACGCCAATAATGATACAAAAGGCGCGAACTAACGCAGAAAAATTGGGGTATAACAATGTTGAGTTTAGAGAAGGAGATATTGACGCAATGCCTGTTAACGATAATGTTGCAGATGTTATAGTGAGCAATTGTGTTTTAAACCTCGTGCCGAATAAGCAGAAGGTAATTGGTGAAATATTTAGGACCTTAAAGCCAGGGGGTCATTTTAGTATTTCGGATATAGTTTTGGTCGGAAACCTTCCTGATGCTTTAAAAGAAGACGCAGAAATGTACGCCGGTTGTGTAGCGGAAGCAATTCAAAAAGTGGAATATTTACAATTCATAAAAGATGTAGGTTTCCAAAATATTCAAATCCAAAAAGAAAAACCTATTGTAATTCCGGATGATATCCTTGAAAAGTATCTTTCTTCAGAAGAAGTGAAAACTTTCAACAGTTCGGAAACTGGAATTTTCAGTATTACAGTTTATGCAGAAAAACCGGGAACCAAACAGGAAAAACCGAAAAGAAAGCTTGCCGAAATAAATAACGAGCCTTGCTGCGCCCCAGATGGAAATTGCTGTTAGTATGAACCTCATTCTTATTTCAGAACAAAACTTTCCCGAAGTCGCCAAAATTTATGGCGAAGGTTTGCTAACCGGGACCGCCACTTTTGAAACGGCTATTCCAAGTTGGGAAAAGTGGGACAGCGGCCATCTTCCCTTTGGAAGAATAATGGCAGTAGAAGAGAACAATTATTTAGGTTGGGCCTCCCTCTCCCCCGTTTCCAGCCGCTGTGTTTATGGCGGCGTGGCCGAAGTAAGTGTATATGTTTCCGAAAAAGCCAGAGGAAAAGGCGTAGGCGAATTTCTTCTGAAAAATTTGATTGAAATAAGCGAAGCCAACAATATCTGGACCCTGCAATCGGGAATCTTCCGCGACAATCTTGCCAGCCATAAATTGCATATGAAATGTGGGTTTCGGGAAATTGGTTACAAGGAAAAAGTAGGACAGCTTCGGGGCGTTTGGAAAGACAATGTGCTTTTGGAGCGGCGCAGCAAAATAGTGGGAATATAAAAAATCAAATATATCAAATGAAGTTATTGAAGCCAATTGAAGAATATATTGAAATGCTGGACGCGGCAAGTCTTTCCGAAGAGCGGAAAGGAATTTTACAACCGCTAATAGATTATATAAATGCCAAAACAGAAGCTAAGCAACCCATTCAAATAAACTTTATCTGTACCCACAACTCCCGGCGGAGCCATTTGGCGCAAGTTTGGGCGCAGGCAATGGCGGTGAATTACAAAGTTCCAAATATTGAATGTTTTTCAGGCGGCACGGAAGCTACCGCAGTTTACCCCATGGTTGTCCAAATTTTGGAAGATAGCGGATTTCAGATTTCCAAGGAAACTTCAGCAGAGAATCCTATTTACCATATTACCTATGCTCCTGCTATTGCGCCAATGATTGCCTTTTCAAAAAAATATGATGACGATCCCAATCCGCAAAGCAATTTTGCGGCGGTAATGACCTGCTCGCAGGCAGATGCTGGTTGTCCGTTTGTGGCGGGATCGGAAAAGCGAATTTCCATTATGTACGAAGACCCTAAAATTTCAGACGGTACCCCACAGCAAAAAGAAACTTATTTGGAGCGCAGCCAGCAGATTGCCACCGAAATGAAATACGTATTCTCAAAAATCAATTTATAAAATGGCAGCATCCAAGAAATTAAGCTTTTTAGACAGTTACCTCACACTATGGATATTTGTAGCAATGGCGCTTGGGGTGGGCATCGGGTATTTTGCCCCCAACTTTCCGGAGTTTTTGAACTCCTTTAATAGCGGCAACACAAATATCCCCATTGCCATTGGCTTGATTTTAATGATGTATCCCCCGCTTGCCAAGGTGAATTACGCCCTTTTGCCAAAAGTATTTAAAGACGTAAAAGTGCTCTCCATTTCCTTAATTTTAAACTGGATCATCGGGCCAATGCTAATGTTTGTATTGGCAATAACCTTTCTTCGCGATTATCCGGAATATATGGTAGGCCTTATTTTAATTGGCCTTGCCCGTTGTATAGCGATGGTGCTGGTATGGAATGACCTGGCAGAAGGCAGCAGTGAGTACGGCGCCGGCTTGGTTGCGCTCAACAGCATTTTTCAGGTGTTTGCCTATAGTTTTTATGCTTGGATTTTTATTACTGTGCTTCCGCCCTATTTTGGATTTGAGGGTGCTATAATAGATATTTCCATAGCCACCATTGCCGAAAGTGTCGCCATTTATTTAGGAATCCCTTTTGTGCTGGGCATTTTGAGTAGGGCAATTTTGGTGCCTTGGAAAGGTGCCGAATGGTACACCAACAAATTTATTCCCGCAATTTCGCCCATCACCCTTATCGCTTTGCTATTTACTATTATAGTAATGTTCTCCTTGAAAGGGGAAATGATTGTGGAAATCCCAATGGATGTGTTGCTCATTGCCGTGCCGTTGCTGATTTATTTTAGTCTGATGTTTTTTATCGGTTTCTTCTTTTCAAAAGCAATGGGGACGGAATACGACAAAACCGCTGCGATAGCCTTCACCGCCGCCGGAAATAATTTTGAACTTGCCATTGCCGTTGCCATCGCTGTTTTCGGGCTGAATTCCGGGCAGGCTTTTACGGGGGTTATAGGCCCATTGGTGGAAGTTCCAGCGCTGATTATATTGGTTCGGGTGTCGTTTTGGTTGCGAAAGAAGTATTTTTTGAAAGTGAATTCGTGAAACGTGAAGCGTGAGGTTGTGAATTCGCAAATTAGCGAATTAGCGAACTTATGTAACAACACAACCCCATATTTATTCGTGCATTCGTGGAAAAAAAATTTTAGAACCTGAACTGTTTTGCCACTAATACTGGATTCTTATTTAACATTTTACTATAGGATTATTTGGGAACAAACCCAAATTCCAAATCAACAACTCCACAACTCCACAATTCCACAATTAAACAACTCACAAACTCACCAATTCACCCAAATCCGTAATGGATTAGCTTGGTATTATTTTTATATTTGAAAAAAATTTACAAGCAACCTAGAATAAAGAAAAGCCAATGCATTTACCATTACTTCAAGACATACTCATCCTTCTAGGCTTTTCGGCTGTCATTGTTTTTGTGCTGCAAAAGTTCAAACTGCCATCTATAATAGGTTTTCTACTTACAGGTGTAATTATTGGTCCTTACGGATTAAGCCTCATTGATGCTGTAGAGCAAGTAGAAATTTTATCCGAAATCGGTGTAATTCTGTTACTGTTTGTGATTGGTATGGAATTATCCATTAAGCAATTAATCTCCATAAAAAAGACCGTTTTTGTTGGCGGTTTTTTTCAGGTAGTGGTTACGGTACTGGTTGCAGGACTTGTGCATTACTTTTTGGGGCATGCATGGAATGAATCGGTTTTTGTCGGTTTTCTTTTTTCTTTATCCAGTACGGCAATAGTTCTAAAAACCTTACAAGATAGAAAGCAGATTACAGCGCCCCATGCCCGAAATGCATTGGCAATTTTAATCTTTCAGGACATCATAGTGGTTCCCATGATGCTCATTACCCCGATGATAGCAGGAGAATCAACCAATATCGGAATGAGTATAATGTGGTTACTTTTAAAGACTATTGTGCTTCTTGTAATCACTTTTATCAGCGCCCGGTATATTGTTCCAAGGTTGATGCATGCCGTTGCAAAAACCAATAGTAAGGAACTTTTCCTCTTGGTTACTATCACGCTTTGTTTTGCCGTAGCATTTCTTACATCTCAAGCGGGGTTGTCATTGGCATTAGGAGCCTTTATTGCGGGGCTTATTGTTTCTGAATCTGAATACAGCTATCAAGCCACAAGTATCATCCTCCCCTTTCGTGAGCTTTTTACTAGCTTCTTCTTCGTTTCGGTGGGTATGTTGCTTGATTTGGGTTTTTTTATAAGTAACATTCCAATCATCTTACTTCTGGTATTAGCTGTATTTATTGTGAAATCAACGATTGCCGCAGTGGCGGTCGCTATTCTGAAATATCCACCCAGAACCGTATTATTAACGGGATTGGCGCTTTTTCAAGTTGGGGAATTTGCTTTTATTCTTTCAAAAGTGGGTATAGAATATAATTTATTGACTGCTGAAACCAACCAATATTTTTTATCCGTTTCCATTGTTTCAATGATATTAACTCCAATTGTAATAATTTTCTCAGAGAAAATTGTCAACAAATTTTTAGGAGTTTCCAAGAAGTTAGGAGTTGAAGGCAAATCGGTTTCAAAAAAGGATAAAGCGGAAATTGCCGATCAAGAATTGGAAAATCATTTGATCATAATTGGGTATGGAGTAAATGGAAGCAATTTGGCAAAGGCAGCCGCTTCCAGTGATATTCCATTTATCGTTATCGAGATGAGTGCTGAAACCGTTAAGCGTGAAAAACAAAAAGGGTTGCCCATTATTTTCGGGGATGCCACCCAGGACCACATCCTTGAAACGGTACATCTTTCAAAGGCCAGAGCAGTGGTAATTGCTATTTCAGACGACTTTGCTACCAAAAGTATCATTAAAAATATTCGCTCCCATTCAGAATCGCTCTATTTGGTTGTTCGAACAAGATACGTAAAGGAAACCTCTGAATTATTTGCACTAGGTGCCGATGAAGTGATTCCTGAAGAGTTTGAAACTTCGGTACAAATATTCACGCATGTACTTCACAACTTTCTAGTTCCTGAAGACGACATAGACGTGATGGTGGATAAGGTAAGGGCGGACAATTACCAAATATTTAAAGGGGAAATAAAACGTTCCAAAAATTTCCATCCAACCCTGACCGACATCAATATCAATTGTGTACGGATAATTGCAGACAGTAATAAATTTTTAGGTAAACCATTAAAAGAGTTGAACCTAAGGGCGGAATACGGAATTAATATCTTGGGAATAAAAAGAAAAAATGTAATGCTGGACAGCATCCAGCCCACGGATGTTTTAAAAAGGGGAGACCTCCTATACATTCAAGGCAATCAAAGCAAAATAGAACAGTTCCACAAACTGATAAAATAAAACGACAGCAATAAAATAGAATAGCTGACCCAAACTCCAAATACCAAAACCCAAATTAACAATTCCACAATTTCCCAATTCCACAATTCCCCAATTAAACAATTAAACAATTCCACAATTAAACACTTCCCATATCAACATATTCACCTAATAGCTAATAGCCTACAGCCTTAACCAAGGAAAACAAATGTTAAAATCTTAAGACCAATATGTTAAAAAGGAAAGTTTTTTGAATATATTTGGATTAAAGCTTTAGGCATTATTTCTCCCCAGAAAAAAGAAACCATTAGTGGTAGGGCCTTGGCGGTTTTGGATTGCGCAAAAATTAACTAATAAACATAATGATTGTGCGGGGATATACACAATAGCTCATGTTATTTATAAACATGTGGGGGCAAGCAGAAAAATCGAACATAAAATCGTAATCGTAATACTTAATAATATGAAAACATTTACATCTTACAGGATTATTTTAATTTTCATTGCAATCTTTTCATTATCAGGTTGCCAAAATGAAAAGGTCAATGTTAAAGTTGAAGGTGAAAACTTGATGCAGGCAAGTCGGGACTGGTCCAAAGCGGCGGAAGCGCGCGATGTGGAAAAAACTCTCACCTATTGGTCGGACGATGCAATAGTAATTTCGGCCGGACAACCTGAATTAAAGGGCAAGCAAGCAATTCGCGGGATGGTGGAGGGTTCTATAAAAGATCCAAACTTTAATATAAGTTGGGAGCCTATCAGTGCAGAAATTTCAGAAAATGGCGATATGGGTTATTTATTAGAAAACTCTACCATCACAATGAAAGATTCAACTGGTAAAGAAACGGTTCAAAACTTTAGAACAGTTACTATATGGAAAAAGCAGGCAGATGGATCATGGAAAAATGTGGTTGACGTAATGAGTCCTAAGTAAGCCTGCCATCAACCTTTGCTATTTCGGATCGCTGCATTTAGGTGAAATAATTTACATATTTATCAAGAATCATTTCGGTTGCGGAATGCACTCAGGTAATAATTCCGCGACTACAAAATAGCCGTGAGAGTTAGTTGTTATATTAAGAAATTTTCATTTACCGAAGAATAACCATAAGCATATTTAAAACAGAATAAACTGGTAAATCATCCTCTATTCAAGAAAAGCGGGGAGCAATAAAGATTCCCGTAAAATTTTTAATTACACTTTTGCTGGTAGGCCTAACTTTCTTTTCTGCTTCGGCACAATATCAATATCCCGTTAAACAATTCCACAAAAAATCTTAAAGCCTAAATCAAAGTAACCGAAACTTCCCGCCGTGGCTCATACCAGCTTGCCATTAACTAAAAACACCCACGCTGTAAGCCAATTACGCTATGTTTTAAGATGTACCGAGATATACCGACAAGTACCGAAATATACACAATCGGTTCATTTTCTATGGGTTTTGTTCGGGTGTTGGTTTGGTCTTGTTCAGTTGCGGTCTCCAAAAAGGGGGTTCTTGCGAAGGAGGGCCGACCAAGGCTCAACGAAAAGCTTAAAGTATAAAGTTTAAAGCCAAAAGCCAAAAGCCAAGAATGTTAAAATTTTAAGACAAATATGTTAAAACAGCAACTATTTTTAATATATTTGAACAAAAGCCTTAAGCTTTAATTCCCTCCCTGCTAGCGCGGCAATCCGTCATTGCAAGGCCGATAGGCCGCGGCAAACTCATGACCCTGCTTACAATCATGATTGGAACTCCACTGGAACAGATTGTTTCAGTCGCTTCCTTAGGTCGCTCCTTCGCAATGACGTTTTTTCCCCATAGTATCCATAGAATCCAAAGTATCACAATTAAACAATTCCACGATTAAACAATTAAACAATTAAGTGAAAATTTCAAACAACCCTAAAACTGAATCGCTTCTGAAGCAAATAGCTGTACGTTACGGTAACAAGTATGGTGAGCAAGCGGGAAGGCGTAGGATAGATTGCCAGCATATCTACCAAGATTTTCATACATATATAGCTCAAAAACAAAGCCCCCATTCCCACAACAAAATATCTAAAAACCTGAACCTTCCACGGAAGGTTTGAAGCTTCAAAAGTTATAAATCTGTTGAGCAAAAACCCGGTTGTGAACGTTATTGGAAACACAAAAAACAGCGAAGCAATGTGCGGACTCAGCACGAAAAAATACAAATCCACATTCAGCTTGTCGAAAATAAAATTGTAAAAGATAAAATACAGGCAAAGGTCAAAAACCTGATTGCTGCCCCCACACATCGCATATCTATAGGTTTGTAACGGCATAAACCGCCGGAACAGAAAATAGAAGGAATCGATAAATTTGGTAAGGGAGGTTTTCATGTTTTTAATAGTGGGTAAAGTTAATGATAAAAGCTGTAAGCTGTAGGCTTAAAGCTTTATGCTGAAAATGTATATAAAAACTTATATTTGGGTTGCGCAACTTTCGCTCATTTACGGACAAACGCGATAGGATTTTTAAAAATATGGGTATATATACATGTTGTAAATAATACAAGAAACAAAATGCTAAAAAGAAAAATATTCAGGATATTACTGGTTTCATTAATTTTTATATCTGCAACTCCAGTTTCAAAAGAGCTTATAAAATGGAATTTTGAGGATTATAAAAAACTGACTTACGAATACAATCAATCGATGATAACTAATGTAGAGTTTTTAGATGATCCACAAAAAATGATGATGACGGCTAATTTAATAATCAAAATTAAAGATGAACAACACGCCGATGTAATTTTTACTGATATTAAGCATTATAGAATGTCGCAGGATTCTTTAGGCAACTATAAAGCAACTGACACCATTGAGATGCCAAACCAAATTTTATTTCAAGACTTAACACCAGAAGGAAATATTGACGGAAATATACAGGATTCCTATTTAATGTTAGCACGGACTTTATTCCCAATTACAAATCGAAAAATGGAAATTGGTGAAACAATTGATTTAAAAATGGCGATGCCTTTTAGTATGATGGGGTCAAATATCAATGTGAAAGGCTATAATCGGGTTAAATATGTTGACAGTAATGACGGAATTGAAAAATTAAGTAGTCTCATTGACGTTTCGGAATACACAATACCCGAAGAAATTGAGCAGGACTATATTTGCTATTTAAAAGGTAATTCAGGTTTTAGTTTTGATTCTAAAAGAGGAGTGTTTAATGAAGGAACTATAAATATGAATATAGCGATGGGAATAAATATTACCGATTCCACTACTGCCAAAAAAACAGCGAAAATGATGATGGATATGAACACTGAGATAAAGATAAAATTGATTAAAACTGAGTAAAATACTATTTAGAAGAAAACAAAAAAACACCAACTCGAAAAATTAATTTAAACTAATATTAAAATTATGAAAAAGTTACAATTTAAAGTAAGCATCAATGCCCCTGTGACCAAGATTTATGATTTTATGCTTGGCATCAACAGTAAATCTACTTATGAGCAATGGACTTCTTTGTTTAACCCGACATCTACCTATGAAGGAAGTTGGGACAAGGGAACTAAAATTCTATTTATTGGAGTAGATGAGAAAGGAGAAAAGGGAGGTATGGTTTCCAGGATAGTTGAAAACATTCCCAACCAATTTGTTTCGATTCAACATTATGGACTTTTTAAAGCTGACAAGGAAATTACTGAAGGTCCAGAAGTGGAAAAATGGGCAAACGGATTTGAAAACTATACCTTCGAAGAATCCGCCACAGCGAACGGCAAGCTGACAACTACAACCGTTACTGTTGACTTAGACACCACTGAAGATTTTTTAGATTATATGAACCAGAACTACCCAAAAG
The DNA here is from genome assembly GCA_030690315.1 of Aequorivita sp. GTDB lineage: Bacteria > Bacteroidota > Bacteroidia > Flavobacteriales > Flavobacteriaceae > Aequorivita. The sequence goes on along the minus strand of JAUYGY010000050.1, from coordinate 8,113 downwards.
CACTCGATAAATTGAAAGAAATTTGTGAAAAATAATTTTAAAACCATACTTCTCGGACTGACAATTTTGACGGCAACAAATTGCACGACCAAATCACAACAGACGACTACTAAAGTAAAAATTGTTGGAGAAATGAAAAACGTAATGTGGAAAGGACAACTTTATGGGAACATAAACCTTGACACTATTGCCAACAAGACAAATTTATACGGGCTTGGGCCAGTGGAATATTTATCGGGCGAGATCTTAATTATTGACGGTAAATCTTATAAATCAACCGTTACTTCTGATACTACAATGAATGTGGAAGAAACTTATGATATTAAAGCCCCCTTTTTTGGTTACGCTAACATTTCCAAGTGGAAAGAGCAGACTTTGCCCGATAGTATTCAGACAATTCAACAACTTGAAACATACCTTGACAAGACGACAAAATCTGCGCCAAGACCTTTTATGTTTAAACTTTCAGGGACAGTTGAACAAGCGACAATTCATATTGTGAATTTACCAAAAGGTTCCAAAATAAGTTCGCAAGCCGAAGCACATAATGGACAAAAAACCTATAAACTCAAAGACGAGCAAGTAGATATAATTGGGTTTTTCTCAACTGAACACAAAGCAATCCTTACACACCACGACACTTTTTTGCATATGCACTTAGTGACAACAGACCGTCAAAAAATGGGACATTTGGAAGAAGTGCTGTTTAAAAAAGGAACAATAAAACTTTATTTACCGAATGAATAAATGAACAAGGAAGGCTTAAGAGGGATTTTTGTCAAAGAATAGGTTCAGTGCCAAATTGATCATTTTTACTTTAAATTTCCCCTTCTTCCCAATGCCCCAAATCGTTAAAATATAAACTAAACCCTCTTCAAAAACTCCCCAAAAGGCCTGCGCAACTCAAAAGCATTGGGTTCAATATTCTCCAAAACCGGTTTCAACAATACATTTTTTATTTTTGAAGTATGGCGCGCGTACAGCGTCATAGCCACCGGCACGGCGCCCACGGCACTTTTTATCAGCTCGCTGGTGCGGCCCAAGTGCAATTCCGAAACTTTTAGGGCTATGGCCTGCTCCACATATTCATACAACAAGCGCTCATAAACCGCATATTCTGTGTTGTATTTATAATCAATGCCCACATAGTTTGCTTCCAAAGTATTGCCATTCACAAAAGCGGTGCTGAAGGCTATCAATTCAGAATTCAAAAACACACCTTTGCAAATAAACAACTCCCTTAAATTTTCTTTTAGAACTGCAAACGAAGCAGGGTAATTTTCTCCGTAGCGGTATTCAGATTTATTGAGCACATTGGAAAACAATCGCTGAATATTGGTTTGCTGTTCATCGATTTCTTCCGAAGAAAGGGAACGAATAACAAGCTTTTCTGACTTTTTGAAGGCACTGTTCGCTTTGGTGCGATACTTCGCTTTCAAACTTTGCAGATAATCGGCAAAGGTTTTCCACGAGGGATGAAGTTTTAAAACCATATTTACATCAACTTGAAAAGATCGGTATTTATAATCCTCCAAAACCGAAGCATTTTTAACTGATGCCAGCCAAAATTCCTTAAAAAGAATAACCTTGAACAGATCTTTCCAACGTGCATCCTTTTGAATTTGTTTGGCAGTTTTTGCAAGTAGTGTGAGTGCATTTTCTTTTGAAATCTCTTCAGAATATGAAAATCCATGTTCCCCAGTTGCAAACATATTGCCGCAAACCAATCCCTTTATTGAAAAGCTATCATCTTCATTTCGGCAATCCTGGAATAGTTTGAGGAAGAGATTTTGTTGTGAAGTTTTTTTATAGGTGAAAGTGGAGATTTGAAACATTCCCGCCAACAATGGTTTTCCTGCTGGGTCAGAAATTAGAACATAAATGGGGTTTATTGTGCCTTTTAAAGTTTTCTCCAAAGCTGTGAGATAGGGCAAGGAAAGATAAACGCCATTCTTCGGCATAAGCAAATTCCACTGCGATTGCGGAATTTCTTTTACAGATTCAAAAAAAATACAATTTTTAGAAAGCTTTTTCGGCATATTTCAATTGGATTCTGGGGTAAAGATAGTAACAGTTATTAGTATGGATAATAAAAAATACGTTACCGATCGTGCTTGGTTTTTATTGCGGGAATTTCATTGTTTCAGTATTTCAATCGATTTAGATATTTAAGTCAGTATTTTCCAAAAAAGAGATAAGACCGCTGCGCTGAAAGAACAAAGAACAAAGAGCAAAGAGCAAAGAACAAAGATTTAAATTGTAAACACTGAAAATTATACTTTTAAAATTACTGTTTGAATAAAATCGAAGTTTTGGTTTTAAATAAAATGAAAAGGAAGGCTCTTAGTCAGATAAATAGCTGAAAGCTTTTATTGATTTGAGTTTAACAGATTTGTTTTGATTTTTATCGGACAACAATGATTTAATATTAGTACTGTCGCGTTAAGAAAATTTTGATCCTTTAAAAGTATAGTAAATACTATTGGTTTGGATCGTTCTTTGATTTTTTGATTTGATTCTGGTAAATAACTTTGGGAAAACCAAAGTTATGAACGTAGGTAGGTATGTTTTTGCTCAGATCCTTTTACTGGTTAACCGTTATGAATTCCAAAAATGTGTCGATCGGTACAATGGAGACCACAGGACACGGGGGCTGAACTGTTGGAACCAGTTCGCCCATCTTCTTTTTGGGCAGCTGACCGGGAGAAATGGAGTGCGGGATATCTGTCTGTGTCTGAGCGCCCATAAGGGACAGTTGTACCATTTGGGGATAAGGCAGTCCGTGGATCATTCCACGCTTGCCCGTGCCAACGAACATAGGGATTGGCGCATATATGCAGACTTTGGCTCCTATCTGATGGGGCTTGTCAGGCCGCTGTACACTGAAAACCACGCATCACTCTTGGGTATCGACAAAGATGTTTTTGTTCTTGACTCGACCACCATATCCGTTAGTATAATTCTAATGGAATGGGCTCACGGGAAGTACGCACGGGGCGCGGTGAAAATGCACACCTTATTGGATCTGCGTGGAGGCATACCTTCGTTCATACACATAACCGATGGCAGGTACCACGATATAAATGCGCTGGATGAGATAGACGTGGTGGCGGGGGCAGTCTATGTCATGGATAAGGCCTATATCGATTTTGCACGGCTCTTTAGGCTGGAACGCTCCAGTGCAATTTTTGTGATCCGTGCCAGGGGCAACTTGAAGTTCAGGGTGCTTGGATCAAGGAAAGTGGACAAGACTTCGGGGTTACGGTGCGATCAGTCCATAAGGTTGGTGGTGGCCAAGAGCCGGAGCCACTACCCTGAAAGGATAAGGCGCATCAAATATTATGATCAAGAGAAGGACATTACATTGGTGTTCCTTACCAATGACTTTGGGATGGATGCAATGGAAATCGCCACTATCTATAAAAGCCGATGGCAAATCGAGGTTTTTTTCAAATGGATAAAACAGAACCTTCAGGTAAAAACCCTATGGGGCCATTCGCAAAACGCCGTCAAGACACAATTATGGATAGCGGTAATTGCATACCTGCTGGTAGCATACTTGAAACACCAGTTCAAAAGTCCTTACTCCATATACGAAATGACTCAAATCTTAGCAATATCAACTTTCGCGAAAACACCTATAAATGAGCTATTTACGGAAAATCAAATAAATCAAAATGCCAACGAACAACTTAACTTATTTAATAACAACGAATTATAAACGCGACAGTACTAATTTAATATTAAAAATTTTAGACGTAAGTAATTAATTTCCAGATTAAAACACAATTTTTATTTTAAAAGGAAAAACTTTTTTTCTTAATTTTATTTAACAATAAAATCAACCACATCATGAAAAAACAATTATTATTAATCTTGATCACGTCCTGTATTTTGATGGTGGCATGCAATTCTAAAAAGAACGAAGAAGCCACCCTCAAAATTTATGAACCAAAAACAGCGGAAGCCGAGGTAGAAATGTCGCCCATAAAAAGAGGCGAATTGCTCGTTAATGCCGTGGGCTGCCACGATTGCCATTCCCCAAAAAAAATGACAGATAAAGGCCCTATTCTCGATCCGGATCGTTTACTTTCGGGCCATCCCGCAAATGAAGCCTTAAGCCCTTATGATATGCAGACTGCAAAATCATATATTCTTTTTTCACCTGGGCTTACTGGAACAGTTGGACCTTGGGGCACCTCTTTTGCAGCTAACCTAACCCCAGATGATACAGGTATGGGTGGGTGGACTGAAGCGCAGTTTTTAATCGCTATTAAACAAGGAAAATACAAAGGGATGGAAAACAGCAGATCTTTGTTGCCGCCTATGCCATGGCAATCTTTCTCGCATTTTCCAGATGAAGATTTGAAGGCCATTTTCGCATATTTGCAAACTATAAAACCCGTTTCAAACCTTGTTCCCCCACCAATCCCGCCAAAAGCATAATTTACACCTATTTTTTTAAAATTGTTGATTTGCTGAAATAATTTATTGGTTTTTACATCTTGCAGCTTGCGCCGCCAATGTGTAAAAACCAATATTCATTTTGATTATCTTTGAAGATGTAGGCTTTCAACTAAAAACTTAAATGATGAATCCAACTAAATTACCTGAGCTTCCTTTTGACAATTGGAATGAAACGCGAATAACCGTTCACATTATTCTACAAATTATAGGAAAAACGCGCCTTGCTTCAACAGCTCGGAAAAACCATTGGTGGTATATAACACTTTACGTTTCCCCAAAAGGATTCAGCACCTTCGGAATTCCAGTGAAAGAAGGATTGGAAAGTGTTGAAATAGAATTCAATATTGCCAGAAGAGCTGTAGTTATTTCCCAAAGTGAAGGAGCGGAAATTGTAATCTCCCTCGCCCAAAATCCTACTATTGCCGATTTTTATAAAGAATATACTTCCAAACTGAAAGGCACAGGTTTAAGTTTCGATTTTGTGGAAAAGCCTTTTGATGTTGAAATTGAAAAACCGTTTAGCAATATAACCGAATACCATCATTTTGATTGGAATTACATCGAAAAGTTCTGGAGAATTATGCAATGGAACAACAGCATTCTTGAGGAATTTAGCGGTAGATTCTACGGAAAATCCTGTCCCGTCCATATTTATTGGCATCATTTGGATTTGGTAGTAACCCGATTCTCCGGAAAAAAATTACCCCCAATGGATGCTGCTGCCCGAGTTTTGGAAAAGGACACCTATAGTCACGAACAGATCAGTTTTGGATTTTGGGCAGGCGACAAAAACGTGCGCGAACCTATGTATTATTCCTATGCCTACCCGGCTCCTAAAGGCATTGATGAAGAAACCTTACGGCCCGAAGGCGCAAAATGGCAAGACAGCAATGGTAGCCCCATGGCGCTGTTACCCTATGAAGCTGTAAAAAATTCAAGCAACCCAAGAAAGGCCGTTTTGGATTTTCTGGAAAGTGCCTACCAAGCCGGCGCAAAACGCGCCAACTGGAACATTGCGGAACTTACAGTGCCGGATTTAGATAAACTATAAATCAGTTTAAGGGCAGAAAATTACCTCCTGCCCCTGCCCCTATTAGCGTTGCTATTTGTGCTTTTGGCGTGTGTATTTACTTTCGTACCAGTATTCCGCCCACGGCTGTGGCGCTGTGCTTTCTCCCTTTTCTTTTCTTCCTCTGCGGCTTTCACATCGGCCATGGTTTCGGTGAGTTCAAAATCAACAAGCGTTTTTGGCTGAAGACGTTCGCCAATCAATTTTTCAATATCCCTTAAGAAGCCAACCTCATCAAGACTTACCAATGAAAGGGCTTCGCCACTTGCTCCTGCCCTACCTGTGCGGCCAATACGGTGCACGTAATCTTCGGAAATATTTGGAAGTTCAAAATTGATAACGTGCGGCAATAACGGAATATCCAATCCGCGCGCTGCAATATCAGTTGCAACCAACACCCGCACTTTTCCTTCCTTAAAACCAGACAATGCTCTTGTTCGCGCGCCTTGACTTTTGTTTCCGTGGATTGCTGCAGAAGTGATTTTTGCTTTTTCAAGCTTTTCGCTCAAACGGTTTGCCCCGTGCTTCGTTCTTGTAAAAACCAAAACCTGTTGCCAGTTTCCTTCGGAAATGAGTTTTATAATCAAATCTGTTTTTTGTGCTTTATCAACACGGTAAACGGTTTGTTCAATTTTTTCAACTGTTGTATTTTGAGGCGTAGCTTCAACCAAAACGGGATGGTGCAAAAATTCACCTGCTAGTTTTTTTATTTCCTTTGAAAAAGTTGCAGAGAAAAGAAGGTTCTGTCTTTTGGTAGGCAGCATTGCGAGTATCTTTTTAATATCGCGCAGAAAGCCCATATCCAGCATTCTGTCTGCTTCATCCAAAACAAGTATTTCAACTTTTGAAAGTGTAAGCGCACGTTGGTCGACCAAATCCAGTAAACGTCCGGGCGTTGCCACCAAAATATCTACCCCATTTCGCAATGCTTTAATTTGTGGGTTAGCGCCCACACCACCAAAAATAACGGTGGAACGCAGGTCGGTAAATTCACTGTATTCCCTAAACTCATCCTGCACTTGTGCGGCGAGCTCACGGGTTGGGGTAAGTATCAAGGCGCGAACCGGGCGTTGGCGCAAGGTTGGTTGGCTACTAAGTAATTGAAGCATGGGGAGTGCAAACCCAGCGGTTTTTCCGCTGCCGGTTTGGGCAGAGGCCAGCACATCTTTTCCTTCCAAAATTAATGGGATTGCTTTTTGTTGAATTGCCGAAGGCGTTTCATATCCTTTTTTGCTGATAGCTTTCAGCAGGGCATCGGACAGCCCTAGGGATTTAAATGACATATAAAAATGTTTCAGGTTTCAGGTTCCAAGTTCAAGTTTATTGGCTTCGATTAGTATCGAAGAAACATTACATTTCTCATTTGGAAACAGTATTTATTTTTTTTAGACCGCTGCGCTTGGAGATAGTATATCGCGGCGCTTTTAGAATTCGGTCTTTTTAAGAACCATTAAAACTAAGAAGACGGTTTTAATAAGCGGCGAAGGTACGGTTAATTTTCGGCTTGAAGCGTAAAGTGATCATATACGTTTCATAACTTTTTCGACTATTAAATCACACTTATTATTACCGAACTGAAAGATCGATGCATCCTGAGTAGTTTTAAATAGTTCTTCTTTTAATAGGTTTTTGGCGCGGTGTAATCTCACTTTTACGTTACTTTCAGTTAAACCAAGGCAAGCTCCAATTTCTGGATTGGTAAACCCTTCAACTTGTTGAAGCATAAAAATTATTTTATATTTCTGGGGTAGTTGATCCACTGCTCTTTCCACCAACACGCGGGTTTCATTCTTTATGGTTTGACTTTCTGGGTTCACTTGATTTGTATCTGGCAATTGAAAAATGTTTTCCAAACGCTCTATTTTTCCATAGTTTGATAATAATCTTTTGTTTTTTCGAATATGCTGCAGGGCCTCATTGATGGCAATTCGAATAAGCCATGTTGAAAAGGACGATTGGTTGTTGAACTGCTGCAACTTGGTATAAGCTTTTACATAGGAGTCCTGCATAATATCCTGCACATCATCTTCAGAATGGATATAACTTCTTATTACCCGAAAAAGACGCTGGTTATATCTTCTCAACAAAATCTCAAAGAGTTCCTTCTCACCTTCAAGTACACGCTGCACCACTTTGGAATCTGGCAATTTTGTTAGCGTAAATCTATCAGGCTGGGTTATTTTCATAATATGGGTTTCCTTTTTAGATGTCATAGATTGCTTAAAGTTACAAACTTTGTAACCGTTGTGTTATAAAAACATCTAACCATTAGAACATAAAACCAAAAAACTATGACAACTTCAACAAATAGCACCGAAATCAACAAATTACACACCCTATTAAAATATGTTTTTGTGATTGTGCCCATCGTGGCGGGATTGGATAAGTTTACCAACATTTTGGTGCAATGGGACACCTATCTTGCACCGGCAACATTGGTAACCGTTGCACAAGCCATTAATTCCGTAAAAGTTGATCCCATTTAAGCCGTTTTGAGCGGCTTTATTTTTTGTTCACGCTATGGCATGGGCACTATTGGGAAGTCTTAAAAACGGGGCTATACATTTCTGAAGAGGC
>JAUYGY010000045.1 GCA_030690315.1 Aequorivita sp. | reverse complement strand
GGACGATTGGTTCGGGGATGGGGAAGAAACAGAAATTTCCTATTTAACCGCTTTGAAAATTGGCTTTTTTCAATGCTTGGCAATGATTCCCGGGGTTTCCCGAAGCGGCGCGAGTATTGTGGGCGGGATGAGCCAAAAACTTTCCCGCACTGTTGCTGCTGAATTTTCTTTCTTTTTGGCAATTCCAACCATGTTGGGTGCAACGCTGAAGAAAAGCTATGACTATTACGAAGCAGGTTTTCAGCTTTCTTCGGAACAAATAAATCTTTTGATTATTGGAAATGTTGTGGGTTTCGTGGTTGCGTTAATTGCAATAAAATCCTTCATTAATTATTTAAGCAAACACGGATTTAAAATTTTCGGCTACTATCGCATCATCGCGGGAGTCGCCGTTTTATTGATTCACTTTTTCATTCAAGAACTTACCGTTATTTAGAAACCATCCACAATGCTTCATTTTCACTATCTTTGTTGAGTTATGAATGCTGAAATAAATAAAATAATAATCGAAACGCTTTTGCCATTTAAACCAAAACAAATTTGTGTTTTTGGCAGTTATGCGCGTGGCGAAATGAATGATCAAAGTGATATAGATATCCTCTTGGATGTTGACGAACAAATATCACTGCTTGAGTTGGGCGGGGCGTATATGGATTTAAAAGATTCCCTCAATCGCGGTATAGATTTAATACTTAAAGGTGGAATTAGCCCTGTGTTTAAGCCATACATTGAAAAAGACCTCACTGAAATTTATTCCAATGGCTAAAACAGATAGCGCTTTACTTTCTTTATTGTTAAAATATTCAGAAAGAATTTTAAAATATTCGAAAGAGGTAACTCTGGAAGATTTTATAGCGAATGAAATGATTTATGATGCTTGTGTTTTGAATTTTATTAATATTGGTAAAGTATGCAAGGAGATTTCCCCTGAATTGAAATTAAAATACCCTGAAATTCCTTTTCGAAAAATAATTGGCCTTCGGAATATCGCAGCCCATAATTATGAAGGTATTGAAGCCTTTCGCCTGTATCAAATTGTAACGGAAATTGTACCGCCTTTCAAAAATCAAATCTCGGAAATCCTCGAAAATGAATCTTAAAAATCTCCAAGCCGAAGATTACCAGCAAGGCCAAGTAATTTTAATTGACAAACCGTTGGAATGGACCTCGTTTCAAGCGGTGAACAAAGTGCGTTGGCTGATCAGAAAATCGTTTGACATAAAAAAAATAAAAGTGGGCCACGCTGGCACGCTTGATCCTTTGGCAACAGGACTTTTGATTATCTGCACCGGAAAACTCACAAAAAAAATAGACACTTTTCAAGCTCAGGAAAAGGAATATACCGGCACATTTACTTTGGGCGCAACCACACCCAGCTATGATTTGGAAACCGATACTGATAAAACTTTTGATATTTCTGCAATCACTTCGGAAAAAATAATGGAAGCCACAAAACAATTTTTGGGTGAAATACAGCAACAACCCCCAGTTTTTTCCGCATTAAAAAAAGACGGAATTCGATTGTACGAATTTGCCCGAAGTGGTGAAGAAGTGGAAATTCCTTATAGAACCGTCACCATTTCTGAATTTGAAATTACAAAGATTGACCTTCCAAAAATAGCATTTCGGGCGGTTTGTAGCAAAGGCACTTACATTCGTTCTCTGGCAAACGATTTTGGCAAAGCATTGAACAATGGCGCGCATCTTTCGGCTTTGCGAAGAACCCGAATTGGCGAATTTTCGGTAGAAAATGCTGTCGGAATTGAAGCCTTTGAAAATTCACTACCTAGTTAAAATATCGCTAATAGCTTCTTAATTTTCAACGTTTTTGTTGAATTTTGCTCAAAATTTCGGTACTTGCGATAATGAATTTCAACTATTCATACAGAGCTTTCCTCATAACCTCATTGCTTACGGGCATTTTGGTCTTACTCCTATACAGCATTAAGCTTTCAGGAGATATAGTGGAGACCAATGAAGAAACCTATGATGTGGTTATGGCTCCCGAAGAATTACTTCCTGAAGACCTCGCTATTGCTGAACTTACACCAGAAATAGTAAAAGTGGAAACCAACCGCGCTTATAATGAGGCTGAAAAATTTATTTCCTCCGTGGAAAACGAAGACCAAGAAATTACGGAAACCACAGAGGGCAAACTGCAGGAAATGAATGAGGCAATTGAGAATTCCAAAAACGAAAATGGCAACGGAACCTCAATTGTTACAAAGCCTAAAGAAAATAAAAAGAAAAAATTCTCCAATAGTGAAGCTGGTAAAGAGGGCGAAGCGGTAGTGAAAAGTGGCAATAGGAATACCACGATTAGCTATCAATTGGTAAACAGAAAGGACATCGATCTTCCCAATCCGGTTTACACTTGTTTTGGCTTCGGAAAGGTGGTTATAAATATTGAGGTTAATAATTTGGGGAAAGTGGTGAAAAATTCATACAACAAGACTTCTTCCACAACTTCCAATGAATGCTTGATTGATGCGGCTTTGGAATATTCAGCAATTGCACGATTCAATACCGATGCTTCAAAAACGAAACAGTTGGGTACGATTACCTTCAATTTTCCCGGGCAACAATAATCAGTGTTCAGTCTTCAGTGGTCAGTAAACTTAAAAATATGGATTCAGAAAAAATTCGTTGTGGTTGGTGTGGCACAGATCCACTTTATTTGAAATACCACGATGAGGAATGGGGCGTCCCTGTAAAAGACGATAAAACGCTTTTTGAATTTTTAATTCTGGAAACCTTTCAAGCTGGGTTGAGCTGGATTACCATTCTTCGAAAAAGGGAAAATTTTAGAAAAGCTTTTGATAATTTCGACTACAAAAAAATCACGAAATACGACCAATCAAAAATTGATACGTTGCTTCAAAATGAAGGCATTATCCGCAACAAGCTGAAAGTGCATTCTGCCATTTCAAACGCCCAAGCATTTATGGAAATTCAAAAGGAATTTGGCAGTTTCAGCAACTACATTTGGGAATTTGTGAACCATCAACCGGTAAAAAATATTCTTAAATCGCACAAAGATGCCCCTGCAACTACGGAACTTAGTGATGCTTTGAGCAAGGATTTAAAAAAACGAAGTTTTAAATTTGTGGGCAGTACGGTGGTTTACGCACATATGCAAGCCACGGGAATGGTGAACGATCATATTGAAAACTGTTTCCGATTTCACGAGGTGTGATTATTTTGGAAAAGACTTTTTCTTAGAATCTCTTGAATTAACAAACGCAATCGCCTTTAAAGTTTGATTGTAATGATGGGCAAGTTCGGGATCTTTGTTTTTCTCTTCAGCAGATAATTTTTGGAACCAAGCAAGTGCTTTTCCGTATTCACTTTTATAATAATATGCAGTTGCCAATTGTTTATAAATAAAAGGAGTTCCGTAGCCTTCCACAACCACTTGCTCATAAACACGAACCACATCAATATCTTTATTGACGTCGGTTTTAGTGCTGGATTGTGAAAAGGAAACGGCAGTGATACCTGTGATTAACAGGAAGGCTAATGGGTTAAACTTGAATTTCATTTAGGGCTAAAATTTATTTCAAACAGCTGCAGTATTGTAGGTTTACATTTGTTTGTGTAGGTTAATAATGTGAAAACAAAAAAATCCACAATTTATTGTGGATTTTAAAAATATTTTATATTCTAATTAAAAATCTACAGCTTTATAACCTTTTTATGGACTTTTCCGAAGTCACCTTCGAAAGTTATAAGTAAAGTGCCCTGCCAATTTTGATTTAGATCCAAAGTTACTTTTCCATTGCCGCTTTCCAAATTAGCTTCGTATAATTTCTGCCCCAAAAGATTGTGGATTTCAACTTTTACAGCGCCTTGAATGGCATTAAGATTGAAGGTAACTTTGCCCGTAGTCGGGTTCGGATAGGCCGCTGAAATATGGTTTTGTGCCCACTCATCTGCAGAAAGATTTTCTACTTGAATAGTCCAATATCCTTCCGGTGCTACTATTGGACGATTTAATTCTTTTCCCGAAATAGCTCTTGCCCAAATGTAATATTCAATATTTATGGGTGTATTAGGAATGATTAAATCTGCTGCCCAATTATCACCGCTTGAAGGTGCCATTTCAACTTCGTTGTATGTATTTGTACCTTCTTCACGCCAAAAAATTTTTGCCTGCGCCACACCCGAAATATGTTTTATCATTGCTTCAATGGTAACGGTGCTGCCTGCATTGACTTCATCAATAGGCTGATGTACAATCCACAACGGGTCTGCAACCCCAATGGTGTGGGTTATACAATGAATTGCACCTTTTGAAGTGATAAGATTTTCATCGGGATTGTCAACATCTATTCCAACAATAGTATAGCCCGGCATCATTTCCTGATATTTCGCCAAGGCTGGGGCATCAACTTCTGGCCGATAGATGGGAACCATTATTGTTTTATTTACGAAAACTGAATTACTATAGGTATTGTATGGCCCACCCGTATTTGGATAATTCCCATTTGTGCCCGGAGGAGCATCAATCCATTCAATATTGTAGGGCGTGCCAAAAGGAGATTGAAAATTGTCCAAAACATATTGAATATTTGCTTCAATCTGTGGGCCATCAGCCACTCCGGGTGGGTATTTGCTGACCAAAATTGTTTCTTCATCAAGCAATTTCATGTGCATATCAATATTCTGACTAACGTCAAATTAAGTTGCTGATATCCAGGTTATTTTTAAACCCCAGATCTTCAGGTTTCAATTCAAATTTATCAATTTGTTTTTTAATGCGGTTCACCAGCCCAAGTTTTCTTTTTTGATCCAAAAATAAGT
>JAUYGY010000044.1 GCA_030690315.1 Aequorivita sp. | reverse complement strand
ACTTATTTTTGGATCAAAAAAGAAAACTTGGGCTGGTGAACCGCATTAAAAAACAAATTGATAAATTTGAATTGAAACCTGAAGATCTGGGGTTTAAAAATAACCTGGATATCAGCAACTTAATTTGACGTTAGTCAGAATTTGAAAAAAATCATTTTCATATTGACAATTCTGTTTTTTCAGCAACAACTTTACTCACAAAAAGAAGTTGTCGGAAAGGTAGAATTTTATAAATCCTGTGATACTGATGAAAAAATTTCAATGTCAACTTCTGAGAACGAAATTAAATCTCTCAATTCTCGAAACCAACAAATTGAAATAAATTTGAACGGAAAAATAAGCGAATACAAAACGAATGAAAACGGAATTTTTAAATTTGCTGTTTACCAAGCCGATAGCATGAAAATAGTTGTCAATAAAAAATCAGATGTTCTAAATGAAACCTTTCATTTCAAAACTGCTGATTTAAATGACACAATCCGATTGAAAATTTCGGACAAAAAAGTTTCACTTTATAGGGATAGCATTTCTTCGCCAGAATTTTATCAAAAATACAATGAACAACAAGCTTATTCGGATTTTAAAAATGGTAGAAAACGGATTTTAGCAGGTGGCGGTTTTATCGCTGAAAAATCGTGGGAAAGAAGAAATGCAATGACAGAAAAATACGGAATAGAATATGATTATTTAATTGGTTGTGTTGGATTGCAGTCGGAATTTAGAATTATGTATCGCTACAATGAAGTTATAAAAAAATTACTGGGAATAAAAAACGTGTAATAACTAAGCGTTCGTGCGGTCGGTACGACCCAGCATGAACGCCGTGTTGACTGAACCGGTGTTTGTCGGTCAGCACTATGGGGAATGGTCTTGTTTGGGATGGATTTTTGGGAGTTGGTTTTTCCTGGTCTGGACAATAATAACCTTAACACAACCCTTAATTTCCTAATAAAAGATACAATATAAGCCGCTTAAATCGTCTTTTTTTTGTTCCGGCTAGAAAAAACCAAAAAAAAATCCCGCTACAAACATAGCGGGATTTTGAATTTATAGGTACTTGCAAAGTTAAGAACTAACACACGCCATTGCTCATAGCAGAGCATTGACATTAATACGGCACAAAATTTTTATAGTTGAATAAAATGTGTTTACTTTGTAATAACTTTTAAGGAAATTATGGAAGCTTCAATAATCAAAATCGGAAATTCAAAAGGTTTGCGTTTAAGCAAGACTATTTTGGAAAAATACAACATAAAAGACAAAGTGGAACTGATTCTCGAAAAGGGTCAAATCATCCTCAAACCCATTACTTTACCAAGAAAAAATTGGGAAAAGGAATTTAAAAAAATGAGTGAAAACGGAGACGATAAGTTACTGATGAACGACGTGTTCGAGGATGAAAATATGGAGGAATGGAATTAAAACAATATTCAATAGTTCTTGTCAATCTTGACCCGACCATTGGAAGCGAAATAAAAAAGACTAGACCTTGTGTAATTATTTCGCCGGACGAAATGAACAAGTATCTGAACACAATAGTTCTTGCGCCAATGACAACGAATCTAAAAAAATATCCCACAAGAGTTTCGGTAAAGCACAACGGAAAAAAGGGGATGGTAGCAATTGACCAAATAAGAACTGTTGACAAATCCAGAATAATCCGAGTTTTTGAAAACCTGACTAAAACGGAATTTGAAAAATGCAAAGAAGTAATAAAAGAGACCTTTGTTGATTAAAAAAGTACTGCTAACCTGATAACCATTGCACAACCCAAAAAACAGATCTTATAAGTCGCCCAAAGTGGCATCTTTTTTTTGGTTAGGAAAGAAATAAAAAACAAAAAAAATCCCGCTACAAACATAGCGGGATTTTGTATTTATAGGTAGTTGCAAATTTTGGGGCTAATACACGCAACTACGCCTAGCAACGAACCATTAGAGAAAACATTTGGGAAGAACAAACTTTATGCTTACCTTTGGCGTTAGTACCGTAAAATAAGACTATGATCATTTCCTTTGGCTCGAAAGAAACCGAACAGATTTGGAACGGAATCCGAGTAAAAAAAATGCCAATTGAAATTCAGAACGTTGGTCGCCGGAAATTGAGAATGTTGAACAACTCACAAGACATTGCTGATTTGAGAATCCCACCCTCAAACCGACTTGAAAAACTGACTGGAAAATTAAGCGAATTTTATAGCATTCGGATTAATAAACAATGGCGGATTATCTTTATTTGGGAAAAGGGAAACGCAAGAGAAGTAGAAATAATTGATTATCATTAAAAAAAGAAAAATGGAAAAGTTAGCAAATGTACATCCTGGAGAAATCTTGAATTATGAATTTCTTGAGCCATTGGAAATCACTGCATACCGACTTTCCAAGGACTTGAAAATTCCGCAAACTCGAATTTCAGAAATCATAAAAGGAAATCGCCGAATCACAGCGGACACAGCATTGCGATTGAGCAAATATTTTGGAAATTCCGCAAAATTCTGGCTCGGCCTTCAGGACGATTATGATATTGAAGAGGAAAAGGAATCAAAAAAATCTGAACTGAACGAAATAAAACACTACGGAAATAAAAGCGTAGCCTAGCATCGGTTATCGTGCACAACCCCATAATTTCATAAGAACCGATCCCACCTAAGCCTCCTGAAGCTTCGGGATAAGCGGCTTTGTTTTTTTCTTCAGCCTTGTGAGGGGCAAGAAAATAATCTTCGCCAATTACAAATACGTTCAAAATTTTATATATTTGTACGTATAACTATTTTTCAAGCTATGGATACTAAATTAACATTGAAGCTTAATCAGGAAGTAATTGAGAAAGCAAAGCAATACGCCTCCAATCAAAAACTGAGTCTCTCGCGCCTAATTGAAAACTATTTAAACGCATTGACTTCTGAAAAATCCAATAAGGATGCATTGGAAATATCGCCATTTGTAAAAAGTCTTACGACCGGGATTAGCTATTCAATCCCAAATGATTTCGACTATAAAAAGGAACGAGGCGATTATCTAGAGGCGAAACACAAATGAAAACGTTATTTTTAGATACGAACGTTATTATAGATTTGCTGGCCAAAAGAGTTCCATTTTATGATACTATTGCCAAGGTGGCAACGCTTGCAGATGAAAAGAAAATAAGATTGGTTTGCTCCCCCATTTCATTTACAACAGTAGAATATGTATTACGAAAATATGAAACATCCGAAGCTATTTTAAGCAAATTGAGGAAATTCAAAATCATATGTAATGTTTGTGAAGTCAATGAAGAAACAATAGAAAAAGCGTTGAATTCTGGGTTTGCAGATTTTGAAGATTCGGTTCAATATTTTTCCGCGATTCAATCTCATTGCTCTATACTAATTACTCGTAATGGAAAAGATTTTAAAAATTCAGCGGGACCAATTATGACGGCTGAGGAATATTTGAGTAGTCTTGTTTAGGCAGCTTGTGCCAACATACGTTATCGTTGCACAACCATAATTTTCAAAAACCAAACCAATATAACAGACTCAAAAAGAGTTTCTTGATTGAAATAAAAAAATCCCGCTATGAAAGCAGCGGGATTCTGTATTTATAGGTTCAACCTACACAAAAAACCATGGGCAAACAGTTGTGCAAAAAATGCGTCTTCAAATTAAAATTGTTTCCCAAACAAGAAACTATTATCTTTGTCAAGATTAAAGTTTAAACTGAACAAGAAATTTAAAATCGAATTACTTGAAGAAGTCAATCAATTTTTAGACGGACTTAACGAAAAGGCACGTGAGAAAATCATCTATAATCTACGAAAAGCCCAAGTAGTAAACGATAACGAACTTTTTAAAAAACTGAATGAGAACGTTTGGGAATTTCGAACACTTCATAACAAAACCAAATACAGACTTTTTGTTTTTTGGGATAAAACTGACAAAACCGAATCCGTTGTGATTTCCACGCACGGAATAGAAAAGAAAACCGCAAAAACGCCAAAAAAGGAAATTGAGAAAACTGAAAGGATAATGAAACAATATTTTGAGGCAAAAAAATAACGATATGAAAAAGAAAGGGATGAAAACATACAGTCTAGACGAAGTTACCGATAAATATATCGGGAAAAAGGGAACACCTAAAAGAGACGATTTCGAAAACGAACTTCGACTTGACCTCATAGGAAACGCAATAAAGCAAGCTCGAATAGAAAGGAATTTAACGCAAGCACAACTTGGAGAGTTGGTAGGTGTCCAAAAGGCACAGATCTCGAAAATAGAGAATAATCTAACCGACGCTCGTTTTGAAACAATTTTAAAAGTTTTTAAAGCATTGAACGCAAAGATTAATTTTAACGTTGAATTGGTAAACCAAAACTTGAATTTAACATAAAGTGTGAAAAACGAACTACCACAACCGCAACCGCTCCAAAATCCCGTAATTTATAAAAACAAAAAAGAAGCTGTCTCATTAATCTGGGGCAGCTTTTCCCATTTTTATTGGTTCTAACTCTTGTATATTTTACGATTTTTCATTATTTTTAAGTATTGATAATCAGATATATGAGCCATAAATTCAAGACCTACAACCAACAGCAGAACTGGCTTTTTCCCCCTTCCATTGAAGAACTGATCCCACAGGACCATCCCGTGAGGATTGTCAATGGTATCATTGAACATCTGGACCTAAAGCCACTGATCAAAGCCTATAGCAAAGACGGACAGCCCAGTTATCATCCCAAGATGATGTTGAAGGTGATGGTCTATGCGTATATGGACAACACCTACTCCAGCCGGAAGATTGAAAAAGCCATGCGTGAGAACATCAACTTTATGTGGCTCTCCAATAGACAGGTGGCAGACCATAATACCATTGCACGGTTTAGGAGCACAAAGCTAAAGGGTGCCTTCAAGGATATTTTTAGGCAAGTGGTGCTGTTGTTGGCCGAAGAAGGGCTGGTGGCCTTAAAAGAAGTCTACACCGATGGCACCAAGATTGAATCCGCAGCAGGGCGCTATACCTTTGTTTGGGGCAATGCAATCAAGACCCGCAAAGAAAAAATGGTGCAGCAGCTCGAGGAGATGTGGGAGTACGCCCAGAGCATTGCCGATGATGAGGATAAGGATCCCACTCCTCCGGACTTTAAAAAAGTGGGGAAGGAAAAGGTAGAGCAAACTGCCAGGAAGATCAATAAGATCCTCAAAGGGAATGATAAGGCCACTGCCAAGGCCAAGGCCAAGGCCCGTTACATCAAGAAGAATTTTGCTGCCAATCTAGAGAAGTACGGACAGCAGGAGAAGCTCCTTGCCGGGCGGAATAGCTATAGCAAAACAGATCCCGATGCCACTTTTATGCGCATGAAGGATGACCATATGCAGAACGGGCAGCTTAAACCGGGGTACAATGTCCAGATCAGTTCAGAAGATCAGTTCATTGTCAACTACACCGTTCACCAACAAACCAATGACCTCCATACTTTAAGACCACACCTGGAGAACTACCAGTACCTATACCAAAGCCTTCCGGAGTCCCTTACCGCGGATGCCGGTTACGGAAGCCAGGAAAATTACGAGCTGCTATCGAACAAGGGCATCAATGCCTATGTGAAGTTCAATACCTTTGACTGGGAACAGAATAAAACGGGGAAGAAGAAGAAGAAGAACGCCTCTACTTTCCATCGCGATCAGCTACATTACAATGAAAAAGAGGATTACTACGTATGTCCGATGGGGCAACGAATGGACAAAATATTTGAAGGGAAAAAAACCGCAAAATCAGGTTATAAGCAAACCTACAGCAAGTATAGGGCAAAAAATTGCAAAGGTTGTCCTATCAGGGGCGCCTGTTTTAAAGGGAAAAATGAACGGGTTGTAGAGCGAAACCACATTCTTGAACATTATAAAAAAAAGGCGCGGGAGTATCTTTTATCAGTAATAGGACAGGCCAAACTCAAGAAACGAACGGCCGATGTTGAGCCGGTCTTTGCCCATGTCAAGCACAATCGAAATTTCAAGAGATTTACCCATCGTGGGCTCGATAAGGTAGAGTTAGAGTTCGGATTACATGCCCTTGCACATAATATTAGAAAGAAGAGTGCATAAAACCGCTCTCTATTTACCGTTCTTCAGAAAAAATCACCCTTAAAACCAAAATCTCCAAGAATAACAGTGAAAAATAAAAAACCGCCTCATTTTGGTAAACGAGACGGCTTCTTTGTACTTATAGGTTTTTGCTACTAATAATAAGTATATCTACGAACCTTAGCAATATATTTCGCCAAGCGAATAACTTGATGACTGTAGCCATATTCGTTATCATACCAAACATAAAGCACTACGTTTTTCCCGTCTTCGGTAACTATGGTTGCGTTGCTGTCATAAATGGAGGGAGCGGAACAACCAACAATATCGCTGGAAACAAGCTCATTGCTCAACGAATATTTTATTTGTTCCACCAAATCGCCTTCCAAAGCATATTTTTTCATCGTAGCATTAATGCCTTCCAAAGTAGTGGGAGTAGCCAATTCCAAGCTCAAAACCACCAAAGAACCGTTTGGAACAGGAACCCGAATAGCGTTTGAAGTAAGTTTCCCAGCCAAAACAGGCAACGCTTTTGCAACTGCACTTCCAGCACCCGTTTCGGTGATTACCATGTTCAAGGCTGCAGCACGGCCACGACGGTATTTGCTGTGCATATTGTCCACAAGATTCTGGTCGTTTGTATATGCGTGAATGGTTTCCAAATGCCCACGAACCACACCGAAGGAATCCTCAACGGCTTTCAAAATAGGGGTAATGGCGTTGGTAGTACACGAAGCCGCGGAAAAAATATCAATCGTGTCCGGGCTGTATTCGTTTTGGTTTACGCCGTGAACAATATTCGGCACACCTTTTCCGGGTGCGGTAAGCAATACTTTTGAAGCGCCTTTTGATTTTAAGTGGCGGCTCAATTCCTTGTCATCACGGAAAGCCCCGGTGTTGTCAATTACCAAAGCATCTTCAATCCCGTATTGGGTATAATCAATATCCTCAGGATTGTTTGCCGAAATGATATGAACGGTAGTTCCGTTGATAATCAAGGCGCTGTTTTCAAGATCGGTGCGAACGGTTCCGGAGAAATCCCCGTGAACGGAATCATACTGAAGCAAGGTTGCTCTTTTGTCCAAAATGGTTTGATCCATCTTTCCGCGAACCACAATAGCGCGAAGACGAAGTTGGTTGCCCTGCCCAGTTCGGGTCATAAGCTCACGCGCCAATAAACGGCCAATACGCCCAAAACCGTAAAGAACCACATCTTTGGGTACAATGTTCTTCGTTTCCTTTGCGTTTTTCAATTTATCTGAAACGAATGCCAAAGCATTTGAATATTTGTCATCTTCCAAATGAAACTCATAAGTAAGTTTCCCAATGTCCAATTTTGCTGGAGGAAGATCCAAGGTTTTGATTGCCTGCGCAATTTCAACAGAGTCGAAAATTGAGATTGGCTTATTTACGAACTCGCCTGCATATTCGTGAAGGTTCAATATGTCACTCACATTGCAGTCGATAAGTTGGTTGCGGAAAAGTACCAATTCAATGGACTTGTCGTACCAAAGGTCGCTAATGATTTTAATAAATTCTACTGAGGCTTTCCTGCGATCAGTTTGAAAGGACAGTTCTTTTTCATAAACGTCATCAAAGCTCATAAGGATGGATTTTTTAAGGGTTTAAATTTGGTGCAAAAGTACTTATTTCAATCGTTGTGCGGAAATAAAAAAGTGAAAATAAAAACACCGCTGAAAGTTTTGATTTTCAGCGGTGTTTTAAATATTTTTCAAAAAAATTTTATCTAAAAATAAACGAATTTATATTCCCGGCGGCGTCCATAAAAGTCATTTTTATAGGCGTACGCGGATCGCGTTGTAACATAATCCGTTTTACGTCATTTATATCATTCACATCTTCATCGTTCAATTTTGTAATGATAATTCCTTCCAGTTTATATTGGGCTACCTCGGGAGTTAATGATCGGGTTACGGTAACGCCGTTTTTCAAGCCGCGTTCTTTTAGTTCGGCAGAAGTTGTATTTTTTACTTCCAACCCAAGATCATCTATTGAAAAAGTTTCCAATTTTATAAGTGTAACCGGAATTGTTTTTTCATTGCCATTTCGTAAAACGGTTACTTCAACCACATCATTCGGTCGTTTGGAACCCAAGTAGCCGGCTAAATCTGCAAATTTATTAACTGTTACCCCATCAAGTTGTTTTATGATGTCGCCTTCTTTAATTCCTCCTTTATCGGCGCCGCTTCCTTTTTCAATTCCGCCAACGTAAACGCCCTGGGTTTCATCTACCCCTAATTTTTTTGCTAAATCGGAATTCAAATTACCAACTTGTATTCCCAAAATTCCACGTTGCACGTTGCCGTATTCCAAAATATCCTCAATCACCTTTCGTGCATTATTTGAAGGAACTGCGAAGGAGTATCCCACATAGCTACCAGTTTCCGAAGTAATGGCTGTATTTATCCCAATCAATTCGCCACGCGTGTTAACCAAAGCACCACCACTATTTCCACGGTTCACGGCCGCATCTGTCTGAATGAAAGATTGTGGATTGCCATCAAATTGGTTTAAGTCTCGAGCTTTTGCGCTAATAATTCCAGCAGTTACGGTTGAGGTTAGGTTGAATGGATTTCCAACAGCCAAAACCCATTCGCCAAGTTTCACATTGTTTGAATCTCCAAACGGAACGAAAGGAAAATCTTCATCACCTTCCACTTTTATCAAAGCAATATCAGTTGTTGGGTCTGTACCAATCAATTTTGCGGTGTATGTTTTGTTGTTATTTAAAGTAACTTCAAGATTTGAAGCATTTGCTATTACGTGATTATTGGTAACAATGTAGCCGTCAGGAGAAATTATTACGCCACTACCGCTGCCAACCATAGCTCGCGGCTGACCACCGCCCTGAAAATATTCCATAATATTTGTGGGCTGCCGGCTTACGGTTGTGTTTTTTACGTGAACCACCGCGTGTACTGTTTTGTCGGCAGCTTCGGTGAAATCAGTATTCATTTCCGCAGCATTCGCGGAAAAGTTGGTGGGAATAAAATTTGAAGTTTGCTGTGGTTCGAAGGAAATGAACTCCTTTTTTTCGAAGTATTTATAGCCTCCAAGAGTAATGGCGCCAGCAAAAAGCGCAACCAGAAATAAACGGATTGTTTGTTTCATTGTGTAAAAATTTTGATTAATATTAATTTGAAAAAGTTCAAAAATTTACTGCTCGAATATTGCATTTTAAACTGTTTTATGTGTTTCAGTCTCTACTAACATAAGTTAGGAAACTTTTTTTTGAAGAAATATTTTTTAAATACTTCCACAAATTTAACAACGATGACCCGAAAAAAGTATGCCATAAAGGGGTATTTAACTTGTATTTAACGTGAAACCTTTCCCGAAACTCGCAAAGGCTTTTTATATCTTTGCGCAGTATGGAATTCACTTTTTATAAATACCAGGGCACGGGCAATGATTTTGTGATTATTGACAACCGGGAAGATTTTTTTCCGAAAAAAAATACGGAACTCGTTGCCAATATCTGTGACCGTCGTTTTGGCGTCGGGGCAGATGGATTGCTGTTGTTGGAAAGCCATCCTTCGGCAGATTTCAAAATGGTGTATTATAATAGTGACGGAAACCTTAGCTCAATGTGCGGAAATGGCGGAAGATGTATTTCCCATTTCGCAAAATTTCTTGGAATTATTTCTGAAAAAACAACTTTTGAAGCGGTGGATGGGATGCACGAGGCCACGGTTAAAAAGGATTGGGTTTCCCTAAAAATGAACGATGTTGAAAAGGTAAACGTTTTCGAAAACCATACTTTTTTGAATACCGGTTCGCCGCATCACGTTGAAATGGTTTCAAAACTTCAGGATTTTGATGTTTATTCCAACGGGAGAACTATTCGAAATAAAACCTACGGCAATGAAGGTGCAAACGTGAATTTTGTGGAGCAGAATGAGGATGCTATATTTTCGGTTAGAACCTATGAAAGGGGCGTGGAAGACGAAACGCTTTCCTGCGGTACGGGCGTAACCGCCGTTGCAATTGCCATGTTTGAGATTGGCAAAACTTCTGCAAATAAAGTGACCCTAAAAACGCCCGGCGGCCAATTGCAGGTTCGTTTTGAAAAGGAAGGTTCAGGCTATAAAAATGTTTATTTGGAAGGTCCGGCAACACAGGTTTTTAAAGGAATCTGGAAATGAAAACATTAAAAGGACAAAATATATTCCTGCGCGCATTGGAACTTTCCGATTTGGATTTTCTTTATAATTTGGAAAATGACGAATCGCTTTGGGAAGTGAGCAATACCACAACTCCCTATTCAAAATATATTTTAAACCAATATCTTGAAAACAGCCACCGCGATATTTACGAAGTAAAACAATTGCGGTTGGTGATCTGTAAAAGTGAAAACGAAGCAGTCGTTGGGTTGATAGATCTTTTCGATTTTGAGCCCAAACACAACAGGGTAGGGGTTGGCATCGTTATTTTTTCCGAAGAAGATAAAAGGAAGGGCTATGCTTCAGAAGCTTTGAAACTTACATGCGATTATGCCTTTGCACATTTAAACGTACACCAAATTTTTGCTGGAATCACCGAAGAAAACAAGGGAAGTATTCAACTTTTTGAAAATGCTGGTTTTGAAAGAAGCGGTATTAAAAAGGATTGGATCATTTCCAATGGAAAATATAAAGATGAATATTTTTATCAGTTAACTAATCCCAAACCCCTTATCACAAATTCCTAGCCTAGAAAAATGTATATAAAAAAAATATTGCTAATTATTGTTTTGCTTGGTGCCGTTGGTATGGGTGCTTTTACGTGGTATGTTTACAACACTGCTTTTTCGGGGAATAC
The DNA here is from genome assembly GCA_030690315.1 of Aequorivita sp. Lineage (GTDB taxonomy): Bacteria > Bacteroidota > Bacteroidia > Flavobacteriales > Flavobacteriaceae > Aequorivita. The sequence goes on along the minus strand of JAUYGY010000044.1, from coordinate 5,186 downwards.
TGCTTTCAACAATAAAGAGGCGCATATATATATTGCCACAAATGCAACTATTGATGATGTAGTTGCTGAATTGGAGCCGCTTTTAAGGGAGACCGAATCGTTTTATGCAGTTGCGAACCAAAAAAAGTATGCATCAAATGTGAAGCCCGGCCATTTCATTATAAAAAAGGGAATGACCAATAATGATATTGTGAATGTTTTGCGAAGCAGAAATATTCCAATAAATATAAAATTCAACAATCAGGAACGGTTGGAAGATCTTGCAGGGCATATTTCGAGACAAATTGAGGCCGATAGTATCTCGCTTTTGGAATCCATGCGCGATCCCCAATTTTTAAAGGAAGTGGGCATGAACGAAGACACTGCGCTTTCGCTTTACATTCCCAATACGTATGAGTTTTATTGGAACAGTTCCGCTGAAACATTTCGGAACAAAATGAAAACCGAATACGAGCGGTTTTGGAACGAATCCAGAAAACAAAAGGCAAAAAACCTAAATCTTACAAAGGAACAAGTAATGTCCTTAGCGGCGATTGTGCAAAAGGAAACGGCGAAAGTAGATGAGCGGCCAAGAGTTGCGGGTGTTTATATTAATCGGTTAAAAATGGGAATGTTGTTGCAGGCAGACCCAACTGTAATTTATGCATTGAAACGCAAAAGTGGCGATTACAATCAAATTATTAAAAGAGTGCTTTATGTTGATTTGGAAGTTGATTCGCCTTACAACACCTATAAATACGCCGGAGTTCCACCGGGACCTATAACGATGCCCGATATTTCTTCAATAGATGCTGTGCTGAATCCTGAAAAGCATGAGTTTTATTTTTTCGTGGCCGATGTAACCAATTTCGGGTATCACAAGTTCGCCAGAACGCTTGCACAGCACAATCTAAATAAAGTGGAGTATGTTCGTTGGGTGAATAGTCAAGGACTAAAACGTTAATCTTGTAATCAGCAAAACGTTAGTTTAAGCCTTTAAAGTTAGGGAGTCTTTCTACTTTCACATTACTTTAACAGCTTATAAATCAGATTTTTAAAAAAAGCCCTATCTTTGCCCGCTGAAACGAGGATGTAATTCTATGTCCGAATTTTAAAATTTAATGAAAAAAAATATATATCTAATTGCAGTAATACTTGTTGTTACCTTATTGGTAGGGACAGGCTTCATTTCAAAAGATGGTTACGATTTTTCAGTGTTTAGCACGGAAGGATTGGAGTTAAACTATAATGTTCCCACAGAAGCAGAATATGCATCATTAATGGCTCCTGTGACCCCGAGATTTTATTTGTTTTTGGGAAAATCCTATGTAGGATTTAAAGAAGCCCTTGGTTTTAAAGAGTCAAGAGGCAATTACCATATCGTAAACGATTACGGATATATGGGAAAATACCAGTTTTCAAGAGCCACTTTACGTATGATGGGCCTTAAAAATGCTGATAATTTTTTATACAACACCCGCCAACAGGAAGCAGCCTTTTTGGCTTACACTTCGTTGAATAAATGGGTGCTCCGAAATGACATCAAGCGTTATTCAGGAAGAACTGTTGGAGGCGTGAAAGTTACTGAATCGGGAATTTTGGCAGCAGCTCATCTTGCTGGTGCTGGGAATGTTAAAAAATTTCTTAGGAGTGCTGGTGTAAATGGCTTTGAAGATGCAAATGGAACTTCAATTCGTTATTATTTGAGAGCATTTTCAGGATACGATACCTCTCACATTGTACCAAATCAGAAACCGCGGATAATGTAAATTTTATCCCTGAATGATAAATAAGGTGGGTCTTTTATGAAGATCCACCTTTATTTTTTTCCATAATTCCACAGGAGCGGTTTTAATATACTCTGAAGGCAGCGTAATATCACAGGCAACGCAGATTTTTGTATGTGCGCTTAAATTTTCAGTCAAGCTTTGAAGCATTTGGTTGTTTCTATAGGGAGTTTCAATGAATAGCTGCGATTGATCAAAATCTTTTGATAGCTTTTCCAAACGTTTCATCTCTGTTTTCCTTTCCCCTTTATCAATTGGCAAATAGCCATTAAAAGCAAAATTCTGGCCATTAAAACCGCTTGCCATCATCGCCAATAAAAGGGAAGATGGCCCCACCAGCGGAACTATTTTTATACTTTTTTCGTGGGCATAATGAACGGCTCTTGCACCGGGGTCTGCAATTCCGGGGCAACCGGCGTCACTTATAATTCCCACATCAAAACCTTCCAAACAAGGATTCAACATAGGCGGAATTTCGCTTTCATTGGTAAACTTGTTTATCTCTTGAATTTTTAAAGTGGATTGTTGCTTTTCGGGAGCAATACTTTTTATAAAACGCCGCGCATTTTTTTCATGTTCCACAATATAATGGTCAATTTTTTCAATTGCGTTTTTAACCGAAAGCGGAAGAACTTCCAATGGTGAAATATCTCCCAAGGGGCAGGGAATTAAATATAGATTTCCTTTTTTGACGGTCATTCAGAAATTATTGAACCATTAGTTTCTTTACCGTAGATTGGCCTTTTTCCAATGTAATCTTCGCAAAATAAACACCCGAATTCAAGGTTGAAACTGAAACCGTTTTAGTGTTACTGGAAATATTTTTTTCAGAAAAAATCATCCTTCCTCTAATATCATAAAGCTGGATTGTTTCAATCGCACCGGTTTTTAAAGAGAAAGTAACATTTTCTGAAGCTGGATTTGGAAGCATAATAAGCGAATTTTCTAAAGAAAAATCTTCAGTACCCGCAATTTCCCCGCCTTTAATTTTATAAATGGAACCTCCAATATCTATAATATAAAGCTCTTTGTTTACATCTTCCCCAAAAGAAACCCAGTTCCCCGAAAAATCACCGTGATCAATTAAATTTCCTGAACTGTCAACAGTTCCAATAAGCCCACTACAGTAATCGGCAAAAAAGTAATAGCCAGCAATATCAGTATATACAGAGCCTCTATAAACATAGCCGCCAGAAATGGAGCAACCATTTGCATGGGAATATTCTGCAATGGGGAACGTTAATTCGGACTGTGGCGGACAGTCTTGCGTATTAAAGGGCTGATTGCCCTCATAACAACGCCAGCCGTAATTCAATCCGCTTTCCGAAACGTTAACGCGGTTTATTTCTTCCCAATCGCCTTGTCCCACATCTGCAATCCAAAGATTGTTTTCTGTTTCATCAAAAGAAAATCGCCATGGGTTTCTTAGGCCATAAGCCCAGATTTCCTCTTGGGCATTCGGATCTCCAATAAAAGGATTGTCGGCAGGAATGCCATAATTGTTTCCTCCGGAAGGATTGTTTACATCTATACGCAATAATTTTCCAAGCAATAAATTTATATTTTGGGCTCGATTTCCAGGATCGCCACCGCTACCGCCATCGCCAGAAGCAATATAAAGATATCCGTCTGGCCCAAAAGCCAGATTTCCGCCATTGTGGTTGGAAAAAGGCTGTGTATATCCTATAATTGGCAATTCAGAATTAATATTTGCCAAATCGGGATTTCCTGTTTCTACTGAAAATCTTGAAATTTGTGTGTCGCCGTTTGGCTTCGTATAATTCACATAAAAATAGCCATTGTTAGCATAGTCTGGGTGAAAGGCAAGCCCCAACAAACCACGCTCATTTCCGCTTGAAATTAGTCCCGAAATATCAATATAAGGAACCGGATTTATTGTTCCATCGCCTTGGATAATTTTTATTTTACCGCCCTGTTCAACCACAAAAAGGCGATCGTCATTAGCGTGTTGCATGTGTAATGGGTCAGAAAAACCCGATTTGAAAAGTTCGATTTCAACATCTTGCGCAGAAATAATGGTCGATGCGAAAAGCAATAGAAATGTAGGGAGTAATTTTTTCATAGCGAGTGTTTTAGGGAAAGTACTAAAGTAGGAAAATCAGCCGGATTTATGCGTTAAAGTCGCGTTGCAATTTGCTCGCAAGCTTCGTCCAACATTTTGAAAACATTTTCAAAACCAGCATTTCCGCCAAAATAAGGATCGGGAACATCTACGTTTTCGCCCGGGAAAATTTCATCTAAAATTAACTTTACTTTTTTTCTATGGGAATCGTTTTCGGCCAAAGCCAAAACATTTTCCTTGTTTGAATTATCCATCACATAAATAATATCAAAATCATCAAAATCCTTAGGGCTGAATTGCCTTCCGCGTTGAGCTGTAATATCTATTTTGTATTTTTTTCCCACAGCAACACTTCGCTTATCGGGTTCATCGCCAACATGCCAATGTCCCGTTCCTGCTGAATCTACAAACACTTTTGAGATGTCAACTTTAGATTTTAAGATTCCTTCAGCCAAAGGGGAACGACAAATATTGCCGAGGCAGACCATTAAAATTCGAGTTTGCATTTATGGGAAGTGATTTTATTCCGAATAAAATTAAGGAATGTGAAAAAACTAAAGCGTCAACTTTTTGTTAAGATCTTCCACATATTTGCGGAATTGCTTGTCGGTAGTTGAAAGATTGTCAACTGTTTTGCAAGCGTGGAGCACGGTTGCGTGATCGCGCTGTCCAATCTGCGAGCCAATGGAGGCAAGGGAAGCTTTGGTGAATTTTTTCGCAAAGAACATTGCTAATTGTCTTGCTTGCACAATATGCCTTTTACGGGTTTTTGATTGCAATGTATCCACATCCATTTGGAAATAATCGCTCACCACTTTTTGAATGTAATCTATGGAAACTTCGCGTTTGGTGTGCTTCACATAGTTGTCAACAATTTTACGGGCAAGTTCAATTGTGATTTCTTTTCTGTTGAAAGATGAATGGGCAATTAGCGAAATAATGGCACCTTCCAATTCGCGAATGTTCGTTTTGATGTTGTTCGCCAAAAACTCTACAATATCATCCGGCATTTCTACGCCATCGCGATAAAGTTTGTTTTTTATAATTGCAACTCGTGTGTCGTAATCTGGATGGTTCAACTCAGCGGAAAGTCCCCATTTAAAACGGGACAGCAAACGCTGTTCAATATCAATCATATCAACCGGCGCTTTGTCGCTTGTTAAAATTACTTGCTTGCCGTTTTGGTGTAAATGGTTGAAAATATGAAAGAAAACATCCTGTGTACCAGCTTTGCCCGAAAGCAGTTGAATGTCATCCACAATAAGAACATCTATAATTTGATAGAAGTGTATAAAATCGTTGCGATTGTTCTTTTTTACAGATTCAATGTATTGCTG
>JAUYGY010000043.1 GCA_030690315.1 Aequorivita sp. | reverse complement strand
CTCCACCAGCTTCCTGAGCGCGGGAAAGGAAACCAGTAAACCCTCCATTGAAAATATTCATTTCGTTGAATGCTTCTTTGATTTGGGTTTTGTAGTCACCGATCCCGATCTTTTGGTTTTCCAGTTCTGAGACGTTCGCCTTTATAAAATTGGTATTCTGGTCCAGTTTTTTATTGATTTCCTCAATGACTTTTTTACCCTCCTCGGTAGTGGCGTTGACCTCATTCCGGATCTTCTTTAGTTCGGCATTGTTCTTTGAGGCCTCACTAACTGAGGTGATCTCTTTGTCCATTGCAGCGATAAGCTTTTGGGTAACTGTAACGGTACCACCACTGGCAGCTGTCAGGTTTGATAGTTGCTTCTGGTTTATACCGTATTCCCTGGAAACATTCTTTAGCCGGGCTTCCAGCTTTACGTAAGTTTCGCTCATGGTATCACCGGAATCCTTCAGTTTTTTTTGTCGGGACTTGAGATTGTCAAATTCGTTTTTGAGCTCGCTGGATTTCTTGATGATCCCATCAACATCGATATCCGCTTCAAATAATTTTATTCTTTCTGTTGCCATTTTTCAATAATTGGCGCGGGAAATTGGTCCCGAAATATCTACAAGTACTTGGCGATCCCCTCATGGTTCACTACCAGCTTACTGCCTTCCCTGCGGGGCTCGCCTTTTATCATCACTCACCCGCGAAAAGCATTTGAAACGTCCGGGAGCAACCCATGATCAACAAATCCCTTTTCCTGGGCTTCAGCAACTAGGGCCTCTATTTTTTTTGCAAAAGAGAGTGCCGCATTTTTTCGATCGGTATCGGCATAACGATAATAATTCTGGAATGCCCTTTGTTCCTCTGAGGCACTGAAAGATCCGTTTTCATCAAGATCAAAATCATATTGCTTCCAGGGCGTGGCATTTTTCAGCAATTCATTCAATGCGTTGAGGTTCACTCCCAGTGATTGGTAATTGAATTCCTCGGTTGCATTTGGGAACGGGAAATGCTTTTTAATTTCCGCTTTGATGTATTCCATCCTTTCCTTCCGGATAAGTTCCCTTTGATCATTGTTGAGATTGCCGAGTACAATTCCGGCCGCTTCTACAAAATTGTTGAGGCTTTTCTCAGCCCTGACCAGATTGATCTGCTCTTTTTTCAGGGCTTTTTCATCGACCCATAATAAATTTTCTGTGTTCATTTTTGTTTTGAATTTCGGTTAATATTGATTTTTGCTATAAAACTTTAATTACTTTGATATGGCGCTTGAGCTCCAGGATCCGATCATTGAGCTTGATACGTTCCATTTCCCTGATACGAACTGTTTCGGGATCTTTGGGATCACTCTTTTGATCATAATTTTCTAAGTGCTCATTGTTCATTTGAATCTGGATTTCCAGATATTCGATTACATTTTTTTTCATGCTTAGTTTATTTTTAATTTTTATAGGAAGTATTTTGAAGAATCTTTAAATAAGGAGTTTTTGGTCTGTACATTTTGATTCTTTAATACTATTTAGAAGATTACTGAATCTTAATAAGTTCAGTAATCTGATTATTCAAAGAGCTATAAACTTGTTCTGATGTCCATTTTCCTTTTAAAACATATTGTTCAAATTCCTTATAATTATCTTCAATCAATTTTGCTTCAGCAGCCCTGTCAATATCACTTTTCAAAGCGGGATGCTTCATTGTCATTCCTTTTGATTGTAAGAAGCTATTATATTCAAGATCATTTAATCTACTGGCGAACTCATCATAAAATGTTTCAATAGGCAATTCGGTCAAAGCTTTGTTCAATTGGATGCTTGACTGTTTCACGTCTTTATAATACAAGGTTTCATACATTAAAAGCCTGGTGTAGCATTTTGCCAAAAGAATATTATCCCGGATCATTTCAGATTTTTCAGTATTGATCCAGTTAATTATGAAATTTAGTGCATCAATATCATTCTCATTTGGTTGAAATTTTCCATTACCTAGTCTCCAGCTTAGTCTTTGTACAGCAGCTTTAATGTTTATTTTTTTGGAGTTCATTCCTATATTTTTTAGGTGTGTCATTTTGTTTGACACGTGTCAATTTTTCCGAATCACGTGTTGTGTGTCATGTCAAGTGTATATATTATACACTGACACGACACATCTCATTCAGATGTTGAATTATTATAGGATCCTTGTTTATAGGGCCCTTTTGATTTATCTTGAATCAGCCATTTTGCACCTTTACATTCATTTATTAAATCTCTCGCTTTATGATCACTTAATGACTTAGAGAATGTTGCCTCAAAAACATTTTTTAGCTTATACATTAAATCCTTATAGGAATATTCCTCGACACCATTCACGAATATTTCATTTAGCAGGGAGAACTTTTTATGACTTTCGATATTAGAAATACTGAAACCGCTTTTTCGAGATGAGGTTCTAATTTCGAAATTCTCGACTTCAACCGGTAATTCATTATTTATTTCAAAAGCAAATGTTTCTGTAGGTCTTCCTCTACTGGCTGCTGATTCTACAATGGAAATATCTTTATCTTCTGTTGATATGGATACTGCTAGATGTGTCTCACATTTATTCACTAATTCAGTTCCAATGTGACCTCGTGCATTAGTATCTCCTTTGTTTTGATGGAGTACTACAAATATGTGAATGTTCCATTCATTCGAAAGCTTCAAGAGTTTACGCGCAATCATGTTCCCTTCTTCGTTACTCATAATGTCGAAAATTAAATCCCTTATTCCATCAATAATAACTATGCCTAGATTCTTTTGTTTGGCGATAAGGATTTCAACAAATTGGAGGATGTCTGTAGGCGAATAGCTGTTTAATTCAAAAACGCTCAAATTGTCAGGTTGATCAATTTTTGATAAGGATCTTATTCTATTCAATAGTTTTTGAACATAGAATCTGGATTGCTCAGTATCGATATAAATTACGTTTCTTTTGCCCACTGGGAGTTTATTGCGGATTCCCGCAAAACTGAATGATGATATTGAAATTGCTGTTATCAATGTCATTAGAAAGGACTTTTTTGACTTGGCCTTTCCAGAAATTAATGAAAAACTCCCTAATGTAGCCATTGTTCGTTCTTGTCCATCTATCTCTTGTATTAAAGCAATTTCTTGCACAATTTGCTTCTCGTTAGGAGAAACTAGGGCATTTTTATATATTTCATCGAAATTAAAATCAGACTGATCTGATACGTTTATACTCGATTTTGGAAGGGCAACTGTTTCTATTGCTTTCATCAATTCCGGTTTAAGATTCGTGAAATGAGCTGAGCCCGGAGTGATTTGGAAATAGGAAAACAATACTGGAGCGCTTTCTGAAGACACAAAAATTTAGTATCTTCGCCTCTCATATCGGTCAAAATATTAAGGCGTTGGTTTTCTGGATAGATCATCGCCTTATTTTTTTAGTTCAACCATTGCCTCATCGATATCTTTCCGCTTGTAATAGACACGGCCACCCATCTGATAGGATTTAAGTGTTCCATTCTTGGTCCAGTTAAAAACCGAGCTCGGGTTTATTCTTAGCAGCTGTGAGACTTCTTCACGTGTGAGATAATGGATGGGCTCTTCATTTGGAGGGGGCTTAATTATAGATTTCATTTCCACCAGAATCTTCTCCAGGTCCGTAAGCTTTGTCTGAATTTCTTGGAAAGGATTATGCATTCTGGACCTCCTTTCTTTTTTCAAGGTAATTATCTACCTCGTCTGATTTAAACAAAAATCCATTTTTAGAATTAGGATTAATGGGCTCAAGGGCTCCTTTTTTTACAAAACGGCGGACCGTTCTTGCAGAACATTTGAAGAGTTTTGAAACCTCTTCGGTACTTAAATAAGTCATTATTCGGGAAAGTAATGCGTGGCGTTTAGCCGAAATCTCAAGATCCTGAAGTAATCAGGTGGAATCTTTTTAGTGCCACTGGGGCGAAATATTGAAGTGTGTGGGACAAATATAATTCATTTTATAATATAGACCTCATTGGGACACTATAATTTGATGAATAGGGAAAAACCTTTCCCTATATTCTAAAAAAGGTATTGGGATCGCGTGGGATCCCAATACTTAAATTTTATAGGAAAAGCCTTATCTAATAATTTTTAAAATAGGCTTTCCAATTACCCCCGCCTGCGGTTCCAACCGATTCCATAGTGAATCAATCTCTTTATCCTTCTTTTTTATCTGGTCCATTAAAAAGTCATTGGAGCTTTTTAAGTATGTGATGTGGTCCTCCTTTGTCATTGTTCCTATCAACTTAAAAATTCCATCCATTGCTCAAAAATAATAGTGGCCATTTTATCGGCAGTAGTGTTATTCTTTTTAACCTGTTGGTAAAAAATCCGTGTAAGTCCATCAGTAATTATCTGATTATTTTTATCTCCATAGAATCCCAAAAGGTTGATAGCTGGCCAAAAACCATGATAATGGTCCTGCGCCTCCCAGTTTTCAGCATCCGGACCGAAGGATTGAAGTATTTTATTAACAGCAGATGAGGTTCTCTCAAAAATTACCGCATCTGTTAGAATTTGCTTAACCATTTTTTCCTGTTGTTGATCATCAAGTGTTATCATAATATTAAAATTGTCGTTTCTGTTGCATTATTGCAGTTCAAATATAACAGAATAAACAATATTATCAAACACAAATAACAATTATTTTCATTTTTATTATCGTTTCTGTTGCATGTTGTATATTTGTGAGCATTTAATAATATAACAGAAATGGAAATTTTGAGAATTAAAGAGGTACTGAATGAAAAATCAATGACTGGAAAGGATTTGGCGCATAAAGTCGGTGTTACTGAAACGGCCCTGAGCATGATAATCAATGGCAAAAGACAACCACGGTTTGAGCTCTTGACCAAAATTGCGATGGTCTTAGATGTGGATATCCGTGATCTTTTTAACTCCACAAAGGATAACGATATGGAAACTATTTTCGTTCAGCGCGGTTCAAATTATTTGTCTATTGGAAATATTACAAAATCTACTTAATGAAAGATACGGTAACAATACCGCGTGAAGAGTTCGAATGTCTGCGGAGGCATCTGAATGAGGCAATGGAGATTTTCCAGCGCCTGGAAGCAACGGGAGCTGTAACCGCTCCCAAACTTTCGCCAAGTGAGCTGCGAGTACAAAAATATAAGCTTATGATAAGTACGGGACGGCGCGGAAAAAAATTCAACTAGCTAGCAAGATCTAAGCCATTAATATTGATTTGAAGCTTCCTTCACAATGGTGAGATTGCTTTCCTTTTTATTCCGCAGCGCCTGCAATGTATAGAAATCGGCAATCTGTTGGGCGTAATCCAGGCTGTCCTTCCCAATATAGTTCAAAAGCATCTTTTCCGTGCTGTGGGCGGTTATTTGCATAATTAGGGCAGTAGGGAGGGTTCCGTAAAGATTTGAAGCAAAGGACCGGCGGCATACGTGGGATCCTATTAATTCGTGCTTCGGATAGATTCCCTGCTTTTTACGCATTGTTTCTTTATCGAATTTCTTTCCCGGGATCAACTCATCTATTTCCGAAAGCTCACATATCTTTTTTAGGTGAGTATTGAACTTTTGGATGGAAATTTTATAGGGAAGGCCATCTTCCAAAATGGCCCGGGTTTTCTCCAGGATTGGTATAGTAACATTCTTTCCGGTTTTCTGTTGGCGAAGCTCAATCACATCTAAACCGTTGCGATTTATAAAATTATTTTCATTGATATCGAGAAGATCACCTCCTCGTTGTCCTATGCTGCAACCAAGTAAAAGCCATTTGCGTGCGTTTTGCAATGCCGGTGATAAGATCTTCGCATTCTCTATTTTCTCGAGTTCAGAAATATTGAGGTAAATTATATTCTCATTATTACTCTTTCCGGAACTGATCTTTTTAAGTTGATGGTTTACTTCAACTCCATTGGTTTCGGCATCGAAACAAACAGTCTTTAGATCTGCAATCTTTTTTATCGCATAGCTATGTTGGTAGTTACGGGTATGAATCAGATACTTCAGAAAGTCCTTAGCAAATTTGACATTAACTTCTTTTACCCTGAAAATTCTTTTCCCTTGGTAATCAATCAAAATCCGTTTTAAGCCTTTGTATGAATTTATTCGTGAAAGTGATAATCCAATACCTCCACGTCCATTTTCGCGTAAATCTGCACTATCTATTACCTCCTGTATGGCATCAGTAACTAGATCGCTCTGGCCATTTTCGGTTATTCGGTTGAAATGTATATCTATTGTGTACTTGAGCCAGTCACCATCAATGACCTTTCCATAGGCTTGGGCCTCATTTAGTTTCTGGCTGATTGCGAGCTCAAGTTTTTGGAGATCGGTAGTGAGGTTTTTATTTGCAGCTGAGGTTTGCTTTGGCATTTTTGTAGTGTCGCTCCATTCCTTAAAGTCAATATTGAGTCCAGTTTTTCTCCGGAGAACAATATCTCGGCTAATTGATAAACGCACATAAATCGGGGAGCTCTCTTTTTTGCTCTGGAGAAAGAATTTGAGGGTAGCCATAATATAAAACTTTGAACGCTTCAAAGATAGGCCTTAAAATGAATTAGTCAACATCTAGTCAACGGATTTTTTACTATTTAAATACCATTGCTATTATATGTAAAGTTGATAAGGGGGCGCTTGGCCTTGTATTTCTGAATTTAAAAGAGAAAGAGCCGTTTTTGAGGAGCACAGGAAAATTTGATTTTCAGATATTTCAAGTCCCGCCATCAGTACAAGAATCCCCTTTGTTTAATTGCAGAGGGGATTTTTTTGTTTTAAAGGCATAGGCAAAAAAAAAGTCCTTTCAAATTTGAAAGGACTTCTGTTTTTTAGCAAAGATATTGCTTATTGACCGTCAGTAGCGTCTTTTACAGCTTCTTCAGTCTCTTCAGCAGCATTCTCGATAGCGTCTCCGGTATCTTCAGCAGCTTCTTCGATAGCATCTCCTGTGTTTTCCATAGCTTCTTCTACGTCGTTAGTTGTAGTTTCAGCTGTTTCGTCAACTTTTACTTCTGTGGTTTCTCTGCAAGAGTAAACAGAAGCAACTAATGCAAGAGCGGCAAGTGATAAAAATACTTTTTTCATGTTGAATAGATTAGTGATTAATAGTGCGCAAAAGTAATTAAAATTTTGATTCAACAATTTTTTTCTGTTAAATATTAACAGTACCCTTTTGGAATTGTTTTATGATCAAACACATCTTTTTCCGAGAGACTATATTGCTGCCTTTAAAGTAATTGCCCAAAAGTTACTGAAATTGCACTTCTTCAAGCGTGAAGTATTGCTTCACTTGTGATTTGTGGTTAATACTTGAAGAAATTTCTATTATAAACATTTCTACAATTTCCAAATTGTAAAAAATACTATAGATTCTACCCGTTGTGCATTATGATTTAAAGGAAAAAAGTTGCTCATCTTACTGATAATCAGTAACTTGTTTTAGCCATAAAACATTAAAGATGAACAACCTAAATGCAAATTACGAAAGAATTTTGGAAGTATTGAGAAAAATATCAAAAGAACAGCTCTTGACCTATCAAAGGCGCCGGCCCAAGCTCAGCGATCTGGAACTCATCAGTTTGAGCCTCACGGCTGAATTTATGGGTATAGATAGTGAGAATGACCTGTTCAGGAAACTTCCAAAGTCCATCTCGACAAAGATAGAGCGCAGTGTCTACAACAGGAGACGGAGAAAACTGGCCTACAGCCTCGATTCTATCCGGTTGGGATTGGCGTCCCATTTCAATGAGTTCGAAAATTATTTTGTTGTGGACAGTATGCCCCTGGAGGTCTGTAAATTATCGAGAAGCTCCCGTTCAAGAATCTGTAGGGAAGATGGCTATGCGTTTCCCGATAAGGGCTACTGTGCTGCCCAAAATTCCCATTATTATGGGTATAAGCTCCACGCGGTATGTTCAGTGAACGGTGTTTTCCAGAGTATTGACCTGAGCCCCGCCTCTGTACACGACATCAATTACCTCAAGGACATCCAAACGCAGATAAGGGATTGTACGCTGATCGGTGACAGGGGCTACCTATCGGCGGCAGTACAGCTCAATTTATTCGAGACCTGTAACATAACCCTAAATACACCTATGCGGGCCAATCAAAAAGAGTTCAAAAAACAACCCTTTGTCTTTAGAAAGAAGCGCAAAAGAATAGAGACCCTGTTTTCCCAGCTATGTGACCAATTTATGATAAGACGTAATTATGCCAAGAGTTTTCAGGGATTTAAAACCAGAATTCTTTCTAAGATAACCGCATTGACGACCATTCAGTACATCAACAAATTTATATTTGGCAGAAACATCAATAATATTAAAATTAACATTATTTAAAATGCACAACGGGTTATAGATTCTATTTTAAATCATAGATAATACTTTTTAGTTTTTCTTTTATTTTTTCAAATGAAGCAATTCCTAATTAAGGAAATATTCCAAATTAATTGAATGTGCTCTGTTTTTAATTTGGATATTTTCCAAAAATATTTATATTTGTTTTATGGAAACACAACTAACCATTGAGGCGCAACGATTTAAAAAAATCCGCGAAGAGCTTAGGCACACGCAACAGTCATTTGCTGAACTGCTTGATATTGGTGCCACCACTGCAGATATTGAAAGAGGGAAAACCAAAATTACAGGTAAAATCGTAATGGAACTGATGAATCAATTCAATATAAACCCGTTGTGGATTTACGGTAAAAGTTTTGAAAAGCATATTGACACTTCGCGAGGCGATGTGAGTCCAAAAGTGTTAACAATAGATTCTACCGGGGAGGACAGTATTTTGTTGGTGAACCAAAAGGCGGCGGCAGGCTATCCAAATAACATACACGATTTAGGTTGGTATCAAACTTTACCTGCCTTTAACATTCCTTTGCCTGAATATAGAAATGCATCTTATAGAGGTTTTCAAGTGGAAGGAGATAGCATGTTGCCAAACTTAAAACCGAATGAGTGGGTTTTGGGTCGCGCAGTGCCAAGCATAATTGAAGCCACGGACAGTAAGATTTATATTGTGGTTTTAAAAGATTCGGTTTTGGTAAAAAAACTTCAAAAAATCCCGAACAATCCACAAGGTATTAGGCTTATTTCCCTCAATGATGAATATTTGCCAATTGATGTAAATGTTAGAGATATTCAAGAGCTCTGGTTGGTTAACAGTAAACTTAGTTTTGGAATTGATGAACCTTCCGAAAGTAATTTATTGCGTCAACTTCAGCAATCCATGGACGAGCTAAAGGCTCAAATAAGCGATATTAGAAATAAAAAAACCGACTAGTTTTATAGTCGGTTTTTTAAGAATTTTAATGGGAAAAATTAATTGTTTTCATCAATTTTAATTTTACTATCCCCATCGGCATCAGTTTTAATTTTCACTTCTTTATCATCGGTTTCCATTTTTATTTTGGTATCACCGTCTTCATCTTCCTTAACCTTTATATCGGCTCCTTCATCCTGCATTTCTTGGATGATTTCTTCTTGCTCGGTCATTTCTTCTTTTTTCTGTTCTCTACAAGATGTAAAGCTAGTTGCAATAAATATTGCGCCTAGAAAAATCATTGCTAGTTTTCTCATAATTTTAGTGTTATTAGGTTAGATTAATTATTGTTTATATTAAATACTATTTAAATTATTGGATAATGTTTAAAACAATTAATTGTCATCTCCAATTTTCTGGATTTCCTGATCTATTTCCTTGTTAACTTCATCATCTACTTTTTTGGCGGTTCTTTCCAAAATGCCTTCACTTTCAGGCTCAGGTGTATTTTCAGTAGATTCAACGTGTACTTCACGGATTACTTCTTTAGTTTCCGTTTTTTGTTCTCGGCAGGATGTTAAAGCCAAGGCGGCTATTGTGAGGATAATAAAAAGATTTTTCATATTTATTTTTTTAGGGTTAGACAAATCTACTTCTTTAATTACCGTGAATTTATAATTATATATTAAAAAGTGTGAAAAAAACATTAATATCAGTTTATTTTGAGAAAATTAAAGCGTTTTTCTCAATATATCTCTTTCACTTTAAATAATTATCAATATAATCTATAATCTTGGCGGTAGCACCAACATTTTTATTTACAAAATGGCCTGAAATCATTCCAGTTTTATTTCGAAAGGAAGTATCCTGTAGCAATTTATTAAAAATTTCCTCGAATTCCGAAGCATTCTCTATTGAATATAAGCCTGCCAAATTACGCAAGCGTATTGCTTCGGGAAATTCCTGATAATTTTTACCAATAATAATTGGTAATCCAAAAGTGGCTGGCTCCAAAATATTGTGAAGTCCGGTTTTTCCCATTGCCCCACCCACATAAGCAATGTCTGCATAACTGTAAAGCTTGCTTAATAAACCAATACAGTCAATTATCAAAACGGAATATTCCGAAATATTTACTTCGTCTTTATGGGAGTGAAGGACTGTTTTTTTGACAATCTTTTTGCTGAAGGCTGCTATTTTATCGTTTTCTATTTTGTGCGGAGCGATGATAAATTTCACTTTCTCGGGAGCAGCATTTATATAATCCAGTAGCACAGCTTCATCTTCTGGCCAAGTGCTTCCGCAGACAATGCAGAGTGAATTTCCTTTAAATTCTTCAGCAAATTTTAGTGTGTTGTTCATTTCAATTTGGTGTGAAACCCTGTCAAAACGGGTATCACCACTAATAGTTATGTTTTTAAAACCAATACTTTTTAAAAGTTTTTCAGAATTTTCATCTTGTACAAAAAAGTGTTCAAAAGTAGTTAGAGCCTTTCGCATAAAACTACCATAAGATTTGAAAAAGATTTGGTTTTCCCTAAAAATACCCGAAACCAAAAGCGTCAGGATATTTTTCTTTTGAAGTTCGAAAAGATAGTTGGGCCAAAATTCGTATTTCACAAAAATTGCCAATGAGGGGTGAACTGCCGCAATAAACTTTTTTGCGTTTGCTGGGGTATCCATTGGCAGATAAACAACGGTATCAGCTAAAGTGGTGTTTTTCTTAATTTCGAAACCCGATGGCGAAAAAAAACTGACCACAATTTTATGTTCGGGCTTCAATTTTTTTAGTGCTTCAATTATGGGAACGCCTTGTTCAAATTCGCCCAAAGAAGCACAGTGAAACCAAATGGTTTTATCTGTTGGCAAAATTTTTTGCTGAAGAATTTCAAAAACACTTTTTCTGCCATTAACGAAAAGCTTCATTTTTTTGCTGAACAGCGCCACAATCCTTAAAGCAAAGGAAACTACATAAATTAATAAATTATAGATTGTGTGCATACGAAGCAAAAATACCAAATTTCAAGCACCTAATTCCAAATGTGCGCTTCAATAACTTTATAACCCAATAACTCATTAACTTCAGCACAAACAAATATCATTTTCGTAATTTTACCGAATTCAATTTATTTCTGAAGCATGAGAAAAATACAAATGGTTGACCTTAAAGGTCAGTATGAAAATATAAAGGAGCGCGTGGACAGTTCCATAATGAACGTGATTGAAACCACAGCTTTTATTAACGGTCCCGATGTACACGAATTTCAAAAAGAACTTGAGCAGTATTTAGATGTAAAACACGTAATTCCCTGCGCAAACGGTACCGATGCCCTACAAATTGCAATGATGGGTCTTGGTTTAAAGCCCGGCGATGAAGTGATTACGGCAGATTTTACGTTTGCCGCAACAGTTGAAGTAATTGCCCTTTTACAACTAACCCCAGTTTTGGTGGACGTGGACCCTATTAATTTCAACATAGATGTTAAGGCTATTAAAAAAGCAATAACGCCAAAAACCAGAGCGATTGTTCCCGTACATCTTTTTGGCCTTACGGCGAATATGGATGAAATTATGGCAATTGCCGAGGAGCACCATCTTTATGTAATTGAAGACAACGCCCAAGGAATTGGGGCCACTTATACATCGAAAAATGGTTCAAAGAAAAAAACAGGAACCATTGGTCACGTAGCTTCCACTTCCTTTTTTCCTTCTAAAAACTTGGGTTGTTATGGGGATGGAGGCGCTATTTTTACAAATGATGATGATTTGGCACACACCATTCGCGGCATCGTAAATCACGGAATGTACGTGCGTTACCATCACGATGTTGTAGGGGTCAACAGTAGATTGGATTCTATTCAAGCTGCAGTACTTCGAGCTAAGCTACCACATTTGGACAATTATAATAAAGCCAGAATCGAGGCAGCCAATAAATATACTTTGGCCTTTAAAGGGATTAAAAATATTGTAACTCCCGGCGGATTTGATATTGAAAAAAATATTTCTGAAAGAAGCCACGTTTTTCATCAATACACCTTAAAAATCATAAATGCAGACCGCGATGCATTGGTGAAACATTTGAATGAAAAGGGAATTCCTTGCGGAGTGTATTACCCCATTCCGTTGCATCTTCAAAAAGCTTATAAAGATGAGCGTTACAAAGAGGAAGATTTTAAAGTTACAAATCAGTTAATAAAAGAAGTAATTTCCTTGCCAATGCATACTGAATTGGACGATGAGCAAATAACTTATATTACGGAAACCGTTATAAATTTCGTTTCAAAATAATGAAAAAAATACTCGTTACAGGCGGATTGGGCTATATTGGCTCCCACACCGTTGTTGAACTTCAAAATTCGGGCTATCAGGTTATTATTGTTGATAATCTTTCCAACTCCTCTTTGGATGTCTTGGAAGGTATAACCAATATTTCCAAAACGCCTCCAGCTTTTGAAAGGCTCGATCTTCGCTTTAAAGCAGATGTTTCCGATTTTTTTAAGAGAAATAATGACATCGACGGAATTATTCACTTTGCCGCCAGTAAAGCTGTTGGAGAAAGCGTTGAAAACCCTTTGCTTTATTACGAAAACAATCTTAATACACTCATTTATTTACTTCAGGAATGCAATACTCACGAAATTGAAAATTTTATTTTCAGTTCTTCATGCACGGTTTATGGCGAACCGGATTCGCTGCCAATTACAGAAGTTGCGCCCGTAAAACCCGCAACTTCACCTTACGGAAATACGAAGCAGATTAGCGAAGAAATATTAAAAGATACCTGCTCAATTTCTGCATTAAAAGCAATTGCACTGCGCTATTTCAACCCAATTGGGGCACACGAAAGCGCAGAAATTGGTGAACTTCCCGCAGGCATACCACAAAATCTTGTTCCATTTATTACCCAGACCGCCGCGGGAGTTCGGGAACAACTTTCGGTTTTTGGAGATGATTATCCCACGGAAGATGGCAGCTGCATTCGCGATTATATTCACGTGGTAGATTTAGCAAAAGCACACGTTATTGCTTTGGAACGCTTGCTTTCCGAAAAAAATGATACTTCGGCTCCGCTCAGCAACCCAAATTTTGAGGTTTTCAATTTAGGTACTGGAAGGGGCAGTTCTGTTTTGGAAGTTGTGAATTCTTTCGAAAAAACTACTGGCGAAAAATTGAATTATAAAATCGTGGATCGTCGTCCCGGAGATGTTATTTCAGTTTATGCAGACACTAAAAAAGCAAATAAAGTTTTAGGCTGGAAAGCAGAAAAAACGATGGAAGATGCTTTAAAATCTGCTTGGAAATGGGAATTGAAAGTACGCAGTGGCCGGTAGCCAGTAGCCAGTAGCGAGTAAACAGTAACCCAGTATTTAGAAACTTCACTTTTTTCATAATCCATAATTCATAACCAAAAGTAAGTTTAACCCAGGTTTAACGCTTGTTTATTGGAATTGGATGTTAGGATGTGTTTCTTTGCATCAAACCGTACTCTGGACTTCTGCTTCAAAATGAATGCTTTAAGAGCCGAAGGGAGTCAAAATTAAAATGATGAAGTTAGTTTCAGTGAAACGAAAAACAAAAACAGAAAAGAGATTTACAGAAAAGATGGGAATGTTCACAACAAGCGTGATCTACATTAAAAAAACATTCTTAAATATTCCATTTAAAACCCTTCACAAATATCGCGAAACCTATTATGGCGAAGTTAAAGATTGTGAAGATTGCAGAATAAGTGCATAACAAAATAATTAAGAACGTTTTGTTGGTGTACCATTAAAAAGTGTAAAGGCTCAACTTTTATATAAAAGTTGAGCCTTTTTTATATGTACAATGAGTTTAAATTTCTTCTGCAGTTCCGGAAAAATTGCCTAAAGAATAAAATAATATGACTAAAAAGGCAGGTTATTAACCTGTTGTAAAACAATTTTTAAAATATAAAGAAGGGATAACTATCTTTGAATAAGATTTGAAGAAAAATGCCAGGATTAAACCCGATTAATTCACTTTTAGTAATTGTTATTACAGGTTCATTGCTGCTACTTTCTTTTTTACTGGGTAGTAATTTGCTTAAGGTTAACAGGAAAGCAAATTTGTTTTTCGGAATTTTTTTGTTGCTATGGGTAAGTTTTTGGTCGGATGAGATTTTTGCATTACTCCACTTGCAGCACACAACAACATTAAGCACATTCCTGAATATTTTACAACTTTTTGTATCTGTATTGTTTTATTTTAGTATTTGTTATTTTACAAATCCACACAAACAGTTTAGAGGTAAGGATTATTTGCATTTGGTTATTCCGACGGTGGTTTCGGTAAGTGTCTTTTTTAAAACTGAATTTGTTTCTGGCTATTCCTGGCGGCAACTTTTTGTTGTTACAATGTTACTTCAGGCATTATTTTATACAACTCTTTCCTATATTTTACTGGAAAAACACCAAAAACGATTGGAATTGTTCAATTCGGAAAGAGAATCAGTAGATTTAAAATGGATTAAGCATATTATTATTGCTCTAATTGGTATTAGCGTATTTATTTCAATTTATAATATCCTTTTTATTGAAGGCAGCCTAAATAGTATAGCAAACTCCCTTACCCTTGTCATTATTTATTTTATTGCATATCATGCGATGCGCCAAAAAGAAATTTTTATTATCGGCAAAGAAGATATGGAATATATTCTTCAAGATGAGGAATATAATGCCCAGGTAAAAAACAAACTTATTTCGAATGATGAGTTGGCACAAATAAAACAAAGGGTAATAGAAGTGATGGAGTGTGAAAAACCATATTTGGAAGGTAATTTAAGCTTAACAAAATTGGCAGAATTAATAACTGTTTCGCCGCATCAATTATCGTATGTTTTAAACGAAGGGTTTCAAAAAAACTTTTTTCAGTTTATAAACGATTACCGCGTAGAAAAAGCCAAAGCCTATCTTGTAAGCAGTGAGTATGACCATCTTTCCATACTAGGAATTGCATACGAATCCGGGTTTAATTCAAAAACAGCTTTTAATACTGTTTTTAAAAAACATACTGGAAAAACTCCCACGGTGTTCAAAAATGAACGTTCTATTTTATAACGTAGAACATGTTTATAGTTCTCATTTATAAATTGAAACATTTTATTGCGAGGATTCTTGTTGGTTTGCACGAGAAACAAGAAAAAAAGTATGAAAAACCTACTTGTAGCAACCATCCTTTTGATGATATGCCTTACTTCTGCTAAAGCACAAGAACTCACACAGACCATTAGCGGTAAAATTACAGACCATCAAACCGATGAGCCCTTACCATTTGTTAATGTATATATTAAAGATTCAAGCCCCGCCATTGGAACAATTTCTGATGAAAATGGATTTTATACAATTAAAAATGTTCTAGTTGGTCGAGTAACTGTTGAAGCTTCTTATATGGGCTATGAACCTTTAACCGTTTCAGAAGTAGTAGTGACCTCAGCAAAAAGCGTACAACTCAATATGCAGCTTACTCCGGGTCTTTCTTCATTAGATGAAGTTGTTATAGCTCCAAAGGCTAATAAAGAAAGACCCATCAATAACATTGCAACCGTAAGTGCCCGTATGCTAAGTGTAGAAGAAGCCAGCCGCTATGCAGGGGGTTTTGACGATCCGGCTCGGCTAGCTTCATCTTTTGCAGGAGTGGCAGGTGGTGGTGGTGCCGATAACGCCATCATTATTCGTGGTAATGCTCCCAAATTTTTGCAATGGAAAATAGAAGGGGTAGAAATACCCAACCCGAACCACTTTGCAAATTTGAGCAGTTTTGGTGGTGGCGGACTTACTGCTTTAAGTAGTAACCTATTGGCCAATTCCGACTTTATGACAGGGGCTTTTCCTTCTGAATACAACAATGTACTTGCTGGAGTTTTTGATATGCGTATGCGTACTGGAAACAGTGTAAACTATGAGCATAGTTTTGAGGTCGGATTGATAGGGTTGGATTTTGCATCGGAAGGGCCTATAAGCAGAGCAAGTAAGGCTTCGTATTTGATTAACTATCGCTTTTCTTCCTTGGCATTATTAGAATCTGCAATGCCCGATGATGCTCAAGGGACCAAATACCAAGATTTATCTTTCAAATTAAATTTTCCTACAAAAAAAGCAGGTATTTTTTCACTTTGGGGTATTGGTCTTATCGACAAATCTGGCAGTGAACCCGAAAAAAATGAAAACAAGCGTGAATATTATCAAGATATTGAAAACCAAGATGTAAAACAATATATGGGGGCTCTTGGATTAAATCATAATTATTATTTCGCAAATTCGGCCTATCTTAAATCCATATTAGCCTTTTCTTCGGAAGGATTAGACCTAACTACAGATCGGTTAAATGAAGAAAATGCTTTGGTTCCTAAAAACAGCATTGCAAGCAGTCGGTATAATCTTACTTTCAAATCGTATTACAATCGTAGGTTTTCGGAAGTATTATCTAATAGGACCGGAATTATTTTACAAGGTTTAGGGTATGATTTAGATTTTAACGAAGCAAATAATATAGGAGAACTTCAAAACATTGCTAAAGAAAGTGGGTTCACGTCCCTTATGGCAGCATTTACTAATTTTACACTCCGTAAAAACAAGTTTAACTTTAATCTTGGACTAACTTCCCAAATTTTTACGCTCAACAATAGTTTTACGTTAGAGCCGAGATTGGGGGCGGCCTATCAAATAAATCCAAAGCACAGTTTGAGCTTTGGTTATGGTTTGCACAGTCGTTTGGAGCCATTACAAATTTATTTTACTCAAACGCCAAATTCTTCAAAATCTCAGGCCAATAAAGACTTAGGTTTTACCAAAGCGCATCATTTTGTATTGGGTTATGATTGGAATATCTCTGAAAAACTTCACTTAAAAATAGAACCATACTATCAAATTTTATACAATGTTCCTATGGCGGCAAACAGTAACGAATCGTTGCTCAACCTACAGAGTGATTGGTTTATTACAGACACTTTTTACAATACTGGTGAAGGTAGAAACTATGGGCTGGACATTACTTTTGAGCAGTATATGAATAACGGCTTTTATTATTTGCTCTCGGGTTCGGTATTTAATTCGGAGTTTAAAAACAAAAATACAGATTGGTTTAATACCCGTTTTAATAAAAATTATGTATTTAATGCGTTGGCAGGAAAGGAATTTAAACTCGGAAAAAACAAGCAGCATACCTTAGGCATTAATGTTAGGTTTTCTTTACAAGGTGGAAGTCGTTATTCTAAAATTGATATGAATGCTTCTATGCTTCAGGAAGAAGTGGTATATGATGAAACTAATCCTTTTTCAGAACAAACAGATCCGTCTGCTGTATTGCACACTACCTTAAGTTATGTAATGAACCGAAAAAAAACCAGTCATAAGTTTTCAATTAAAATACTAAATGCAACCGGTTATGAAGACTTTTTAGGCCATCGGTATAATTTTAAAACTGGAAAAGTAATAGAAAACCGAGAAGCATTGATGCTGCCTAATGTTAGCTACAAGATTTCGTTTTAAGAAATTGTTGTTTCCTTTATCTTTTTTGTAATCACATAACAAACCCGCCAATACTACATTTCTGCCTTTTCCGTTTCCACAGAAGCATCAATCTTTTTCACCAATCCCTGCAAAACATTTCCAGGCCCCACTTCAATGAATTTTGTTGCGCCATCCTTTATCATATTCTGAACACTCTGTGTCCATTTAACCGGAGCTGTGAGTTGGAAGATGAGATTTTCCTTTATTTCCGAAGGATCCGTAACGGCAAAGGTGGAAACGTTTTGATAAATTGGGCAAGCGGGCGCTGTAAACTGTGTTGCTTCAATTGCGGCGGCAAGTTCCTCCCGCGCGGGTTCCATCAATGGGCTGTGGAAGGCACCGCCCACTGGTAAAATCAATGCTCTTCGGGCGCCGGCTTCTTTTAAACTTTCACAAGCTTTTCCCACGGCATCCACATCGCCTGAAATTACGAGTTGGCCTGGGCAATTATAATTGGCTGCGACAACAATTCCGGGTGTATTTGCGCAGATTTCTTCAACCAAGTGATCTTCTAAACCTAAAACGGCTGCCATTGTTGAAGGCGTCAATTCGCAGGCATGCTGCATCGCCAAAGCGCGTTTGTAAACCAGTTGTAATCCATCGCTAAAAGCGAGGGTTCTGTTGGCAACCAATGCAGAAATTTCTCCCAGCGAATGGCCTGCAACCATATCGGGCTGAAATTTGTTTCCCATCACTTCGGCCAAAATTGTGGAGTGAAGAAAAATTGCTGGCTGCGTAACTTTGGTTTCTTTTAGCTCGTCGGGGGTGCCTTCGAACATAATTTTAGTAATATCAAAACCCAAAATTTCGTTGGCTTGTTCAAACAATTCCTTTGCTTTGGAAGAATTTTCGTAAAGATCTTTGCCCATTCCGGTAAATTGGGCACCCTGTCCGGGAAATATATATGCTTTCATTGAGTGATTTTTTAAGTAGAATTAAATATAAAGATTTTCTTTCCGAACCCAAGTTTCATAGGTAAAAGAATACTTGTGCCGTTCATCTTTGGGATGCACTGTTTTTGAAATAAGCTGCCATTCATCATTTGAAAATGCAGGAAAAAAAGTATCGGCATCCCCAAAAGTTGCATGCACGCGGGTCAGTTCAATTTTGTCTGCAATGGGAAGCCCCATTTTGTATATTTCACCGCCACCAATTATAAAAGGCTGTTCATCCTTTTCGGCGAGTTTCAAGGCTTCTTTCATAGTATGAACAACTACGGCGCCCTCTTTTTTGAAGTTTTTGTTGCGTGTAATGACGATATGGATTCTATTGGGCAATGGCTTCGGAAATGTTTCAAAAGTCTTCCGTCCCATAATAATATGGTGGCC
Source organism: Aequorivita sp. (assembly GCA_030690315.1). Taxonomy (GTDB): domain Bacteria; phylum Bacteroidota; class Bacteroidia; order Flavobacteriales; family Flavobacteriaceae; genus Aequorivita. The sequence goes on along the minus strand of JAUYGY010000043.1, from coordinate 11,049 downwards.
GGTAGTGATTTGTTTAAAACGTTTAAAATCATCGGGCAAATGCCAAAGCAAATCATTGTCTTTTCCCAATTCATTATTTTCGCCAGCGGCGGCAATCATTGTAATCATTGTACGTCAGGAGGTAATGGGTTGTTCAGCTCGTTCCTTTCAGTGGCATCAGTTGGTTTTGTAGGCAGTTGTAATTCGGTATCCACTTTATTCTGCAGTTCAGCCGTCCGTTCTGCTTGGCGAGCTTTTAGTTTTTCAAGTTGGCGGTCTTCCCACTCTTTGCCCATAAATTTACTCATCACAAACACATTAAAAAGATGCACAAGAAATATAAATGTCCAAATTAAAATGGCCCAAATAAACCAATCTTGTATGAAAAACTCATTGCCATAACCCAACAATGGATTGATAATAATCAAAAGAACGGAGCCCACCAAAAAAACAATAAAGTGGCGCATTAAGTTTTTTTTCTGTTTTATACGTTGCCGGGCATATTCGTATTGCTCGCGTTGTTCTGCGTCAATTCTTTCGGTTTTTTTAGCTTTTGAAAACATAGTTGGTTATTTTCGTTGAATAGAAACTGAGGATTTCAGTATTGTAAAAATACCTTTTTTTCGTCTTTTAGACTATTCATTTATGGAAGAAATACGCAAACATTTTCCAGCTTTGGCATCGTGTACTTATTTAAACACAGCCTCTAACGGAGTGATACCAAAGCCTGTGGTGGAGTGGCGAAGGCAACACGATATGGATTTGATGAACCACGCCAGTGTGTTTCGCGATCAGCATAAAACACACATTGAGCAAATACGGAAAACGGTTGCAGGTTTTTTTAATGCATCGGAAGAAGAAACGGCGCTTGTGCCCAATTTTTCATTCGGGATGAATACAATTTTGGAAGCACTGCCGAAGCGGCAGAAAATACTGCTTCTCAAAAATGATTACCCATCCATACTTTGGCCGGCAGAAACGCATGACTTCAACTTATGTTATGCTGAAATTGACCAGCATTTGGAGGAGAATATTGCTGCAGCGGTAGAAAAACACAGGCCAGATGTGTTTATGTTTAGCATTGTGCAATGGCTGAATGGCGTTAAAATTGACTTGGATTTTTTAAAGCAATTGAAAACGGAGCACCCCAATTTATTGCTCATTGCAGATGGTACCCAATATTTGGGAACGGAGTTGTTTAATTTTGAGGAAAGCGGAATTGATGTTCTGGGAGCAAGCGCCTACAAATGGCTAACTGCAGGGTATGGCAACGGATTTATAATGGTGAAAAAGGCTGCGAGAGCACGTATTTTTCCAAAAACCATAGGATTTAATAGCGCGGAACGTTTTGAGAGCAAAGCTGAAGAAACAAAATTTATGAGATATTTCGAACCTGGACATCAAGATACTTTGAATTACGGCAGTTTGGAACAGGCGTTGCTTTTTTCGAAACAGCTGGGACGGGAAAAGTTATATGATGGTATTGCTACATTTTCAAAGACGGCAAAGGAGGCGTTTACAGAACTTGGGTTATTGGAAAATACCACACTCTTGCGCAAAAAACATTCCTCAATATTTAATTTGAAAGGGGATACGGCGTTATTTGAAAAATTGAAAGATAATAAAATCATTTGTTCGCCACGGGGTGGGGGCATCCGGGTTAGCTTTCATTATTATAATACAATGGAGGAACTGGACAAGTTACTTTATGTGTTGAAAAATAGATAGTTTTATTCTTTTCTTCTAAAAGCATAATTTTTATAATATGCTTTTTGGTCAGTGAAAGAAGTTTCAATTTCCAGTCCAGCTTCAACAGCAAGCCAATTGACAATTTTGTCATCATATTTCTGAGAAATCTCGGTATGGATTGTTTCCCATTCCTCAAAATTTACAGTAAGCTGAAGGTCTTCAATTGTTACTTCCATCGCTTTGGTCGCGATTAAAAAGCTCTTTGCCGTGCCGGTTTCCGGATCATAAACTTCCCAATGTTTGAAGTTTTCTACTTCAAAATTTCCGCCGAGTTCGCGGTTAATTCTGGTTAAAACATTTTTGTTGAAAGCTGCAGTAATTCCGGTTTCGTCATTGTAAGCGTCAAGAATGGTCTGCGGATTTTTCTTTTGGTCGAAACCCATAAAAAGCAAATCCTCGGGGCCCATTGCGTCTTTTAGTTTTGTCAGAAATTCGATGGCTCTTGGATGTGGCAAATTGCCGATGTTGCTTCCCAAAAACATGATTACTTTTTTGCGTTTATTGAAACTTTTTAGCCTTTCCAAAACCTCGAAGTATTCGCCTACTTCGGCATCTACATTTAGGGTAGGCATTTCGTGAGCTAAATTATTTGAAAGTAACTCCACTGCATTTTCACTAATGTCAATCGGTTTATAAATGAAGTTGAAATTATTTTCCGCCATATATTTCAAAAGAACCTTCGTTTTTTTACCATCTCCTGCGCCCAATTCTATAAGATCTAAGCCATTTTCTTTATCGCGGAACAATTCGCCAATAGTGAAAGTGTTTTTTGAAATTATTTCAAATTCACAAGCTGTAAGGTAATAGCTGGGCATTGCCATAATATCCTGAAAAAGCTTGTCGCCCGTTTTATCATAGAAATATTTTGAAGAAAGATATTTTGGAAAGCTGGTGAGGCCTGCGGTTACTTCTTTCTTGAAAGCAGAGTTCATCGGGGGTTGTATTTTTATGGTCATAAAGTTATAGTCGTATTTATTTTGCCAACCTTAATCCTGTGAACTGCCACCGCAGATTGGTTTGAAAGAAATTGCGATAAGTAGCCCGGGTGTGTTCGGTTGGAGTTGCTACAGACCCGCCGCGAAGCACTTTTTGGTTTACCATAAATTTGCCGTTGTATTCGCCAATTGCCCCGGGAGCTTTGGTATAGCCGGGGTAGGGCAGATAGGCACTTTCTGTCCATTCCCAACGGTTGCCCCATTGAAAGTTTTGTTGTGCTGCCTCCCATTCAAATTCGGTGGGCAGGCGGCAATTTTTCCATTGCGCATAAGCAAAAGCTTCAAAATAGGAAATGTGTGAAAGTGGCGCTTCCAGATTTATTTTTTGTAGCCCTTGCATCGTGTATTGGTGCCATTCGCCATCAATATTGTGCCAATACATTGGCGCATCAATGTTGTTCTCTTTTACCCAATCCCAACCTTCGGCATGCCAAAGGTTGAAATCTTTGTAGCCACCGGCATTTATGAATTCTAGATATTCGGCGTTGGTGACGAGCTTGTTTGAAATTTTATACTTGTGCAGATAAACTTTGTGGAATGCCAATTCATTGTCATAGCAGAATTCTTCATTGTTAGTATGTCCAATTTCATAAATGCCTTCCTCCATTTCAATCCATTCCTGCCGAAAGTTCTGAATGGGGTTTTCTGAAAAGGAATCGTTGTATTTTGGCAGCAATGGGTTGTTCCCGAGAATGTATTTAATATCGGTTATAAGAAGTTCTTGGTGTTGTTTTTCGTGATGAATTCCTATCAAAAGGATTTCTTCAATTTCCTTTGAAATTTTTTCAGAAAGAAAATCCTTCATTTCGTTGGTAACGTAATGGCGATAATCGTAAACCTTTGCCACGCCAGGTCGGGAAAGATTGCCGCGATCGTTTCTAATTACACGTTTTCCAACATTTTCGTAATAGCTGTTGAAAACAAAAGCGAAATCTTCATGAAACAATTGGTAGCCCGGTTTGTGGGGCTTCAAAATAAATTCCTCAAAAAACCAAGTAGTATGGCCCAGGTGCCATTTTGGGGGAGAAACGTCCACAATTGGCTGGACAACGTAGTCTTCAATTTCCAGCGGTTTGCAAATATTCTCGGTATGTTGTCGGGTTTCGAGAAAGAACGAAACCAAAGTATTGGTTGCAATCATAAAAAAAGTGCCGCAAATTTTTTTGACGACACTTTAAAGATAAAAATTTTAATAATTAAGCCTATTTCCTTGGCGTTAAACAGTTGTTAAACTAGTTTTTTTTAGTTTTTTGATTTTCGCTTATTCTTTTTCTTTTCAGCTGTTTGCGAAGGTTCAATTTCGAAAATAATAGGAAGTGAATATAAAACTCCCACCGCTTCACCTTTTTGTTTGCCCGGTTCCATTTTTGGAAGATTGCCCACCACCCGAACTGCCTCTTTTTCAATTTCAGGGTGTTCGGCACGCGCGCGAACATCTAAAACTTTTCCTTTTTTGTCAATTTTAAATTGAACTGCCACTCTATATACTTTTGGAGTCAAATCCAATCCTGCAATTTTTTTCATGTTAAAATTGCTATTTACAAATTCAGCAATTTTAGTTGACATACAGTTTTTTAATTCTAAATTTCCGTTTCCTTCACAACCTGGATAAACAGGAACGTTTTCAATTACAGCATAGGGTACATCACCTTTTGCCATTTCATATTCCGTAACTTCGGTTATATTTCCTTCCTGCGCAAATGATGCAAAAGAAATGGTTATTGCTGTAAATATTAATAATTTTTTCAGCATTTTATTTTGAAGTGTTAGAAAGTAAATGGAACAGTCATTTTGATAGCTCTCGGTTTTCCGCCCATCATTCCGGGTTTTGCCATTTGTGGAATTGCCAGAATGTTTCTTTTGGCTTCATCCTGCAATTCCTTTGTTCCGCCGGAAACACTATTTACTTCCACAATTCCTTTCTCATTGATTATAAAATCAACAATAACCCTTATTTTTTCCTTTTTAACGTAGCCGGCGGGAAATTTAAAGTTTTTGGAAATATGTGCAGATAATTTTTGATTGAAACACGCATCTCTTTTTGCAGAATCGCCAGTTTCACAACCGGGCCAAATGGGAGCTATTTCTTTTAAGGTTACCGTGTTTTTATTCACGTCACCCCATTCTTGCTGGGCAATAATTGTGGTTGAAAAAAGAATGCAGGCTAGTATAAGTAAGTTTTTCATTTGGGAAATTTAAGATTCATTTAAATGGCAACAGCGCCTTTGATGTGTGGGTGCGGATTGTAATCTACAAGTGTAAAGTCATCAAAAGTGAAGCCAAATATATCTTTTACATTTGGATTGAGCAACATTTTTGGCAAAGGTAGTGGTTTACGGGAAAGCTGAAGTTCTACTTGATCAAAATGATTACTGTAAATATGGGCGTCGCCGAAGGTGTGTACAAAATCGCCAGGCTGATAGCCGCAAACTTGTGCAACCATCAGTGTCAATAAGGCATAGGAAGCTATATTAAAGGGCACTCCCAGAAAAATATCGGCACTTCTTTGATAGAGTTGGCAGGATAATTTTCCTTCTGCAACATAAAATTGAAAGAAAGCATGGCAAGGCGGAAGCGCTGCTTTGCCGTTCGCGACATTTTCGGAAAAAGGTTTTGATGTGTTTGGCATAACGCTTGGATTCCAAGCGCTAACAAGCATGCGGCGGCTGTCTGGATTCGTTTTTAGGGTTTGTATTATTTCTGAAATCTGATCAATTTCCTCGCTGTTCCAATTTCGCCATTGATGGCCATAAACGGGGCCAAGATTGCCATTTTCATCTGCCCATTCGTTCCAAATACGCACCCCGTTTTCTTGAAGGTATTTTATGTTTGTGTCCCCGTTCAAAAACCATAAAAGTTCGTAAATAATAGATTTTAGGTGAAGCTTTTTTGTGGTAACCATCGGGAAACCTTCGCTGAGGTCAAAGCGCATTTGGTAGCCGAAAACGCTTTTCGTTCCTGTGCCTGTGCGGTCTTGTTTTTCTGTGCCATGTTCCATGACGTGTTTCAGAAGGTCGTGATATTGTTTCATTATAGCTAATCTAAATAGTTGGCTTAAAAATACTAATAGCGAAGTTGATGCTCAACTTTTTTCAGAATTGGTTTTAAATAAGTTATTAACGATTTAACATTTATTTAAGAAACATGTTTATATTTGTGGCGTATTAGTTAAACAATGAATAAAATGTACAATACGCCTCACGGTATAATGGAATGTTATGAAAACTATTTGGTTTTTCATCTGTCTTCTAATGGAATAACCGCGGAAGCTGCCAAAGAGATTCTTTCATTTGCAGGGGAACATTATGATACTAAAAAGTATGTTTTCATAGCAAGCCGAAAATTCCCATCGCCTATTTCACCCGCCGCTTATAAAGCCATTAACCCTAAATATATGGTTGGGTTGGCTATTGTTTCTGAAAGTGATGCTGTTAAACAGGAAGCCTATAATGAACAGGGTCTCTATAAAGGAGCATTTAGTTATTTTAAAACAATAGCTGAAGCTGAAGATTGGGCCAATACCGTAGTTCGAAAAGCCTAACCTATAATCATTCCCGCAATAGTTGCAGAAATTAGCGATGCAATTGTTCCACCAATTAATGCCTTCATCCCAAATTTTGAAAGCGTCTTTCTTTGGCCCGGTGCCAAAGAACCTATTCCACCAATTTGAATTCCGATGGATGCGAAATTTGCAAAGCCACAGAGCATATAGGTTGCCATGATAATGCTTTTTTCGTAGTTAAGATGTAGTTCATTTGAAACATTTTTAAGCTCTGCCAACTGAATATAACCTACAAATTCACTTGCGGCCAGTTTTATTCCCAACAACTGGCCCATCATCATCATATCTTCCGTTGCCACGCCAATGAGCCACATTAAGGGTGCGAAAACGGTTCCTAAAATAGCTTCCAAAGAGAGGCTTTTATAGGCCGAATTTGCCGCTACCCAATCATTAATGGGAGTAATAGCGCCAACCCACCCAAGAATTCCATTCAACATAGCTATAAACGCCACAAAAACCAGAAGCATAGCACCTACGTTTACTGCAAGCTTTAAGCCTTCGGTAGTTCCGTTTGCAATTGCGTCCAAAAAGTTGGATCCAATTTTATCTGAGGAAACTTTTACTTCTGTATTAATGGGTTCAGTTTGTGGGAATAATATTTTCGAAATAACGATTGCCCCGGGAGCGGCCATTACGGAAGCTGCCAAAAGATGTTTTGCAAATGTCAATCGCAAAGCTGGGTCATCGCCACCCAAAAAGCCGATATAAGCGGCAAGTACTGCGCCGGCTACCGTTGCCATTCCGCCGATCATAACCAAAAGCATTTCGCTCTTGTTCATTTTTTCCAAATAGGCTTTTATGAGAAGCGGGGCTTCGGTTTGCCCCAGAAATATGTTTCCTGCAACGCTTAAACTCTCAGCGCCCGAAATATTCAAAAGTTTGGTCAATAGCCAGCCCATTCCTTTTACCACTACTTGAATTATTCCGAAGTAAAATAAAACAGAAGTTAGGGCGGAAAAAAAGATTATGGTTGGTAAAACCTGAAAGGCAAAAATAAAACCGAAGGAATTGATGTTCAGCATGCCCCCGAAAAGAAATTCGCTTCCAGCTTTTGTGTAATCCAAAACATTTACAAATAGCTGGCCTACGCCTTCAAAAGCGCTTTTTATGAAATTCACTTTTAAAACCCCAACAGCAATCAATAATTGAAAAGCCAAACCAATACCCACGGTTTTCCAATTAATAGCCCGCCGGTTTGAACTGAAAAGAAAAGCAATTACCAACAGGGAAATCATTCCTAAAACACCGCGCCACAAACTTTGCATTGAAAAACCTTTGCTCGGGATAATTTCTGAAGAGCTTGCCGTGGCAGCAAGCACGGGTGCAAGTTCCGTTTTTGGAACTTTTAGTTGGTATTTATAATTGTTTTCGGAAAGCGCAAGGGTGCTGTCTGTTACCTGTTCAACACGAAATCTTCTGATGCTGTCATTGGGTTTGTTGAAGAAAAGCACCAATAAATTATTCTGAAAAATATAATCGCCGCTAGATTTTAGACTGTCAGGTTGTGAAAGTTGGTATTCGAAGGACCCGTTTTCGAGTTTTAGATAATCCTTTTCGGAATTGGTGTTTAGAGAGGCAAGGCCGTTTTCGTCTTTTACTTCAGAAAATTGCCAAGTTTTTTCAATGCTTTGTCCAAAAACAGTTCCGAAGAGAAAAAGAGCGAGCGTTACAACTAAAAATTTCTGCATAAATTTTTTATAGTTCCAATTATTGCCTTTTTGAAATTTCATCCCGAACTCTTGCTGCCGTTTCATAATTTTCATTTATAACGGCTTCGTCAAGCATTTTATTCAGTTCGCTTAGGCTTAGTTTGCTGTAATCTTCGCCAGTAGGTTTTATGGATTCTTTGTCATCACCCAAAAGCAGATTTTCAATAACACTTTCATCATCTTTTGAGATGGATTTTTTGCTGGTAGAGGTTTTAAGAAATATTCCCGCTTTGTCCAAAATGTTTTTATAAGTAAAAATGGGCGCTTTAAACCGAAGTGCAAGCGCAATGGCATCGCTGGTTCGAGCGTCGATTATCTCTTCAATTTTATCGCGTTCACAGATTATGCTGGAATAGAAAACTCCGTCAACCAATTTGTGGATAATAACCTGTTTTACGACAATATCAAAACGGTCTGCAAAGTTTTTAAAAAGGTCGTGCGTTAATGGGCGAGGTGGAGTTATGTCTTTTTCCAGGGCAATGGCAATGGATTGGGCTTCAAAGGCACCGATAACGATGGGCAGTTTCCGATCACCGTCAACTTCATTCAAAATAAGGGCGTAGGCACCATTTTGCGTTTGGCTGTAGGATATTCCTTTTATGGTAAGTTTTACTAAACTCATTTTTGAAGTTGCAGGTTTCTGGTTTCAGGTTCCAAGGTTTTCCGTGTGACCGCTATTATCTAAAGTATAAAAATAAGAAAAAGCTGTTTAAACGAAGATGTTTCCTTATTTAAACAGCCTTTTTCGAGGCACAAATTAATAAAAAATTAAGCGTTTTGTGCTTTAAATTCTTTTAATTTTTCGGTGAGTTTGGGCACAATTTCAAAAGCATCGCCAACCATACCATAGTCTGCGGCCTTAAAGAATGGTGCTTCCGGATCGTTATTGATTACCACTTTCACTTTTGAAGCATTGATGCCCGCCAAATGCTGGATTGCCCCGGAAATGCCGATGGCAATGTAAAGATTTGAAGCAACGGGTTTTCCGGTTTGCCCAACGTGTTCGCTGTGCGGTCTCCAGCCCATATCGCTCACAGGTTTGGAGCAAGCCGTGGCTGCGCCCAAGGTTTTTGCAAGTTCTTCAATCATACCCCAATTTTCAGGACCTTTAAGGCCACGTCCGCCGGAAACTACTATTTCGGCATCGGCGATGGTTACTTTGTCGGTTGCTTTATCTACCGATACAATTTCCATTGCAAAATCGTGGGCATCAAGGTTTGGTGAAAAAGTTTCGCTTGTTGCTGAAGTTTCGTTTTCTTTCAAACCGTAGGAATTTTTCCCCAAACCGATAATTTTTCTATCGGTTTTAATTTCGGTTAAAGCAAAAGCCTTATTGGTGAAAACATTCGATTTTATTTTGAAAGGCGAAGTGCTTTCTGGAAGACCTATTACATTTGGAACATACCCTGCTTCCAAATTAACGGCAAGTGCAGGGGCCAAAAATTTACTGTTTGCGCTGGAAGTAATCACGATAACTTTGGCATCTTCATTTTTTGCGGCTTGTGCAATTACATCGGCATACGCTTCAGCATTGAATTTGCCCAATTTATCATTGGAAACCTGCAACACTTTTGAAGCGCCATATTTTCCTAATTCTGAAATGTCATTGGCGTTAATGCTAACTGCGGCAACCGAAGTCCCCATTTGGTCTGCAATTCCTTTTGCGTATGCAACTGCTTCCAAGGCAACTTTCTTTATTTTTCCTTCTTCTGATTCTGTATAAACTAATATCATTTTAATATTATTTTGAAGTTAATATTTAAGATTTGGAGTTTGAATTTACTTTTGAAAAATTCCAAATCTCAAGTTCCAAATTCCAAATAACTTTCAACTTTTAAAAATTCAAAAATCAAAGTGTGATTGTTTTAAAACTACTTTAAAGATTGCTTTTTGTTTTTTGAAATTTATTTGTGATTTGCCTTTTTGCGATTTGTTTTTTTTAGATTAAATTACTTTCGCTTCGTTGTGCAAAAGATTGATCAACTCATCTACGCTGTCCACCAATTTTATAGCGCCTTTTGGGGCTGGTTTTTCAAATGAAATTGTATTTGTTTCTGCATTTGATGCTATTGGTTCTTTCACATTTAATGGTTTTGTACGGGCTTGCATAATGCCGCGCATATTCGGGATGCGTAGATCGCTTTCCTGCACCAATCCTTTTTGACAGCCGATTACCAGCGGAAGTGAAGTTTTTAAAGTTTCCTTCCCACCGTCAATTTCACGAATTGCTGTGGCTTTATCGCCTTCAATTTCAAGACCAATACACGTATTTACGAAATTTGCTCCGGTTAGTTTTGCAAGCATTCCGGGAACCATACCGCCGTTATAATCGATGGATTCGCGACCGCCTATTACAAGATCGTAACTGCCTTCCTTTGCAACGTTTGCAAGTTGCTTCGCTACTGAAAAGCCATCGGTTGCGGCTGTGTTTATACGTATTGCTTCATCGGCACCAATGGCTAAGGCTTTGCGAAGTGTAGGCTCAGTTTCTGGACCGCCAACGTTTACAACGTGAACAGTTGCGCCTTGTTTTTCCTTAAACCACATAGCGCGGGTTAGGCCAAATTCATCATTGGGATTGATTACAAATTGCACCCCGTTGGTGTCAAATTTTGTATTGCCGTCAGTGAAGTTGATTTTTGAAGTAGTGTCCGGTACGTGACTTATACAGACTAATATTTTCATCTTTAATAATATTTGATATATAGGAAGATGTAATGCCCCAATCTACATCTTCACAATTTATTAATTGTTTATAGGGCATTTCATTTTTGAATTGTTTTTGGATTGAAAAATATAGGCAAAATAGGCCTTGATGAAAGCACAAATTTGCTCGTGTGCGAAGTTACGGATATATTTCTTTTTTTTGTTATGCGCGCATAATGAATTTTGGTTAAATGTGGGGAAATAATTCTTAAACACGTTGGGATTTATAGTATTTTTGCTGTCCCTGAAAATAGAATAATGAAAAATGAATAATGAATAATGAATAATGAAAAATGAATAAAGAATAAAGAATAAAGAGGAAAGAGGAAAGAGGAAAGAGGAAAGAGGA
>JAUYGY010000033.1 GCA_030690315.1 Aequorivita sp. | reverse complement strand
CCTTATCATCCTGGTCGACGGGGTAATCCTGTTGAACGATGTGGATGGCTTCTTTGGTAACAATTTCTTTTTCGTTCAGGTATGATTTCCATAATGTTTCAGGAGATGGAAATTCATCCAACGAAAGCTCTTTTTCTATTTCACCTTCTTTGATTGTTTTGTCATGGAAAATAAATGCATCCCCATTGGAAGAAAACACAAAGGGTATTTGAAGGATGGCGGCATAGTCCAAAGCTTGTTGCAAGCCTGACCCAACGGAATGTTTATTGTCTTTTGCCTCAATAATGGCAATGGGCAGGTTGGGTTTGTAATAGAGAATGTAATCCGCCCGTTTTCTTTTCCCCCGAGTGTGCATGTTTCCCTGGACAATAATACGTCCATCTGTGAAAAACACCTCTTCACGTATCTGGGTTTTAATATTCCACCCGGCTTTTGCCAGAGCAGGGTTGATATACTTGGTGCAAATGTCGCGTTCTGACAAACTCTTTTTATTCACCATTTTTTATTCTGTTGATGATTATGGCACTCGACATGAAATAGAACCCTTCACGACAAAGATCAGATAAATGGGAGCGGTTTTGATGAAGTACTATTTGAATTGGATACACAGGTTTTTGTTAATTAGGATGGCTAAGATAGGTAAAAGTCGTTAAGAGGCGTTATATTTATTGGTATTTGTTGAATTTTGGTATTTGTTGGTGAAAATGCCCGGTTTGGATGGCTATTGGCTGTTGGTTTTTTTGGAAGTTTTCGTTTGTAATGTGTGGCACTTCTGTATCGGAGAAAATAAGAGGTTAAGCGATAAAAATATTGACCAGTTTAATGCCATCGGCAAAGGTTGATTATTCAAAAAATCGACTTTAAAAAGTTTAAGTGGGGTATCAATTCCGAGGGTGCTTCAATTTGGCCATTTTTATGGCATTTTCGATGACATTAAGTTTAAGTGGGGTATCAATTCCGAGGGTGCTTCAATCTGCTGAGTTTGTAGTACAGGATGACATGAATGTTTAAGTGGGGTATCAATTCCGAGGGTGCTTCAATATTAAAAGGATTTCAGCAAAAAAATTTGAAAAGTTTAAGTGGGGTATCAATTCCGAGGGTGCTTCAATCTTTCAATCAACCCTTTCTTTTCGTAACCAAGTTTAAGTGGGGTATCAATTCCGAGGGTGCTTCAATTTTGACATTGGTTTTTCCTAGGGTGCTTCAATGCTCAGGAAATTGGCGATCCGCGTGCAAAAAAAGTTTAAGTGGGGTATCAATTCCGAGGGTGCTTCAATTGTTCTAAAGTAGATGGTACATATCAAGAAGAACGTTTAAGTGGGGTATCAATTCCGAGGGTGCTTCAATGATATAACTCCATATAAAAAAATGGACGAAAAAGGTTTAAGTGGGGTATCAATTCCGAGGGTGCTTCAATCATTAATCGCAACTTCAAAAAACATCAAAATTAGTTTAAGTGGGGTATCAATTCCGAGGGTGCTTCAATGATAAAGTCGATAATATTGTTTTGTCCGAAAAAGTTTAAGTGGGGTATCAATTCCGAGGGTGCTTCAATATCGTCCATGGTGGATTGGTGGAGGAAGAAGAAGTTTAAGTGGGGTATCAATTCCGAGGGTGCTTCA
>JAUYGY010000031.1 GCA_030690315.1 Aequorivita sp. | reverse complement strand
TTCTTCGCCAATAATCAGCCCCATTCGTTCCTGACTTTCGTTGCCCATAATTTCCTTAGCGGAAAGGGTTGGGTCGCCAATGGGAAGTTTATCGAGTTCAATCCGGCCTCCAGTGTCTTCCACCAATTCGCTCAAACAGTTTAAATGTCCGCCCGCCCCGTGATCGTGAATTGAAATTATAGGATTATTGTCATTTTCAACCATCGCGCGAATGGCGTTGGCTGCACGTTTTTGCATTTCCGGATTGCTTCGTTGGATTGCGTTCAACTCAATCCCACTGTGGAATTCCCCTGTATCTGCAGAAGATACCGCGGCACCGCCCATCCCGATTCGGTAATTATCGCCTCCAAGCACTACAATTTTATCGCCTTCCTGCGGTTTGCCTTTAATGGCTTGGCTAGCTTTTCCGTAGCCAATTCCGCCGGCGAGCATTATTACTTTATCGAAGCCCAATCTGCGAGCCTCCTCTTCGTGCTCAAAAGTGAGAACAGAACCTGCAATCAGCGGTTGCCCGAATTTATTTCCAAAATCGGAAGCGCCGTTGCTGGCTTTTATCAAAATATCTAGGGGCGTTTGGTATAACCAATCGCGTTCTTTCATACTTTTTTCCCAGGGTTGCAAGGTCATTTCGGCTCCGCTCAATGACCGGTCGCTGAGCGGAGTCGAAGCGCCCAATCGAGAATAAGAAGTCATATAAACAGCTGTTCCGGCCAGAGGCAATGAACCTTTTCCGCCGGCCAAACGATCGCGGATTTCACCTCCGCTACCTGTTGCGGCACCATTGAAGGGCTCTACTGTAGTTGGAAAGTTATGTGTTTCAGCTTTTAGGGAAATAACGCTTTCAAAATCTTTTTCTTCGTACCAATCCGGCTTGTCGGCACTTTTGGGCGCCCATTGTTTCACTATTGGACCTTTTACAAAAGCCACGTTATCTTTATAAGCCGAAACTATATCGTTTGGATTTTCGGCAGAAGTCTTTTTAATTAGTTTGAATAGGGAAGAGGGCATTTCCTTGCCGTCAATTTCAAAAATGCCATTAAAGATTTTGTGGCGGCAGTGCTCACTATTAACCTGGCTAAAGCCGAACACTTCGCTATCGGTAAGTTTTCTGCCAATTTTTCTGGAAAGGTTTTCCAAATATTCCACTTCTTCAGCATTTAAAGCCAAGCCTTCTTTTTGATTGTATTCTGAAATATTTTCTATTTCCAAAATAGCCTCAGGCTGAAGGTGGATATCAAAAATATCCTGGTTCAATTCCTTGAATTTCTGCGAAAGCATTGGGTCGAAAACAATTTTTTCAGCGCCATTGTGGAATTCCTCTATGCGGATAATTCCATCAATACCCATATTTTGGGTAATTTCTACAGCATTGGTGCTCCACGGCGTAACCATTGCGGCGCGTGGCCCAACAAAAAAATCCGATATTACGGATTTCTCTATTTTAGGTTGGTTGCCGAAAAGCCACTCCAACTTTTTTATGTTTTCTTCTGAAATATTTCCGTGGGTTTGGACAGCAAAAACAGTGTTTTCAACGTTCCCAAAAAAGTGAATCATCCTTTTGAATATTAGTTCATTTTTGAAGTTTCACCTTCGCTTTAGCTTAGGTGAAGAAAGGTGCAAATGTAACCAATTTTGAAGAAATTTTAATGGCAGGGAAACTCGAGTTTTTTGTTTTTTTAAAATGATTTAAACCTCTGGTTTTAAACATTTAAAAATTAAATATATCGATTATCTTTAGGCTTCCAAATTGTTAAAAACAAACCATGAAATTTAAAAAATTACTTTTCGCGACATTTATGTTGCTAAGTATGGCAATTTATGCTCAGCAAACCTTTCCTCCAAACGAGGTAATAATTGGAACTTTTCTAGGGAAAACAATTCCTTTACGTGATTTTGCAACAAATGAAATTTAAGGAATGATTTATTTTTTCTGAAGCAATGAAATATAAAATCCGTCAAACCCACTTTTGCTGGGCATAATTTTTTCTTCATTTAAAAGTGTAAAATCCTTCCCTGCTTCACGGGCCAAGAAATTTTTCACTTGTATTTCGTTTTCCGAAGGAAGAATGGAGCAGGTTGCATAAACCAACTGTCCGCCTGGTTTTACCATTCGGGAATAGCTGTCCAACAATTCCTTTTGGGTAGCGCGGATGTTATCCAAAAATTCAGGTTGCAATTTCCATTTTGCGTCCGGGTTTCGTCTCAAAACACCCAAACCGGAGCAGGGCGCATCAATCAAAACCTTATCGGCTTTATCGATTAATTTTTTTATCACTTTCGTGGAATCGATAACGCGCGTTTCAATATTGAAAATCTCGTTTCTTTTTGCGCGGCGTTTCAGCTCGTTCAGTTTGCTTTCATAAATGTCCATTGCAATCAATTGCCCTTTGTTTTCCATCATTGTTGCAATGTGAAGGCTTTTTCCGCCCGCGCCAGCGCAAGCGTCAATCACGCGCATTCCCGGTTTTGCATCAAGTATTTCCGCCACTTTTTGGGAAGAAGCATCCTGCACCTCGAACATTCCATTTTTAAAAGCGTCGGTAGTAAAAACGTTTCCGCGTTCTTTCAACTTTAAAGCATTGGGATACCCTTTTAATATTTCGGTTTCAATTTCTAAATCGGCCAATTCATTTTGAAGATTTTCAACGGTAGTTTTTAAAGTATTTACGCGTAAAACTACATCGGCCTGCTTATTCAGAGCTGCAATTTCCTTGTCCCATTTCTTGCCCAATTCCTTTTGTCCCAATTCATCCAACCAATCGGGGATGGATTCGCGGTACTTCCTAATTTTTGAGAGCTCGTCAAATTTTCCTTTAATACGGCGGGTTGGCGTGTCTTCAAATTGTTTCCATTCTGGAATTGCAATTCCGTTTAAAGTTGCCCAAACAGTAAATAATCTGAAAAGATTTGGACGGTCAAAAGGCTCGTTCACTTCGGCAATTTCAGAATACAGTCTTTTCCAGCGAACAATATCATAAGTGGTTTCGGCAATAAAGCCTCTATCGCGTGCGCCCCAACGTTTGTCGAGTTTCAGTGTGTTTTTAAGCACTTTGTCGGCCTGCTTGTTTTCATTGAAAATTTGATGAAGCGAATCTATTGTGGCGAATACTAGGTTTCGGTGTAATTTCATTGTTGTAATTTATTGACCACAAAGGTATCTTTTTAAAATGAAATTGAAATCGAAACTTAAATCGAAATCAAATTCAGAAATAACGATTCCTTCATTTGGAATTTGGTGTTTCGACAGGCTCAGGATAACATTTTTGCCATTTGGAATATTAGAATTGTTACTTTTGAAGAAATTCTATACGATGCGCTTTATAATTATCCTTTGCTCTATTTTTCTACTTTTTTCCTGTGAAAAGAAAACTGAAATTGAATTCAATTCAGTAAAAATCACTCCTGTTTTTATTGATAGTTTGAGCATTCGGGCAATCCAACCTTTGGACGAAAATAGGGTGTGGTTTGCGGCCGATAAAGGAAAAGTGGGCCTGATTGATGGTGACACGCCGAAACTGGCAGTTATAAAATATGGCGATTCGTTGCTTCATTTTCGATCCATCGCAATCAACAAAGAGGCTGTATTTGTGTTGAGTATTGCCAATCCGGCCGTACTTTATAAAATTGGTTTCAATGGTTCTGAAGCCACCAATATTGAAGAAGTTTACAACGAAAAAGGCGAGAATGTTTTTTATGATTCCATGAAATTCTGGAATGAAAACGACGGAATTGCCATTGGCGATCCGGTTGAAAATTGTATGTCCATAATCATTACCCGCGATGGCGGAAATACTTGGGAAAAGCTTTTCTGCGAAATTCTCCCGAAAGTTGAAAAGGGTGAAGCTGCATTTGCGGCAAGCAATAGCAACATAGCGGTTTTTGGGAATCACGCGTGGGTAGCAACTGGCGGAAAAAAATCGCGCGTGATGCACACGGCAGACAAAGGAAAAACTTGGGAAATTTTCGATACCCCAATTGTTCAGGGCAAGGCGATGACAGGAATTTATAGCATTGATTTTTTGGATGAAAAAAACGGAATTATTTTCGGCGGTGACTGGGATGATAAATCTTTCAATGAAGGCAATAAAGCAATAACCAAAAATGGCGGGAAAACGTGGAAGCTGATTGCCAATGGAAAGGAGCCCGGCTATCGTTCCTCGGTGAAATATGTTCCGGGAACACAAGGGCAGGGAATTGTAGCAGTTGGCTCTCCCGGAATTTCCTTTAGCGGCGACGGCGGAAAAAGCTGGAAAGAACTTTCAAAAGAAGGCTTTTTCGCTATAGAATTTGTAAATGATAGCATTGCCTTTGCTTCGGGTAATAATAGAATTTCAAGATTGGTTTTTGGGAAGTAAAATTTTGACCACGAATACACGAATATTTATAAAAAAATATTCGTGTATTCGTGGTGATTTTTTTTAAACTTTTTCTGAAATAATTAAATCTGAATTATCATTCTTCGGCAATAAAACTTGAAGTAAAATAGCAATCCCCATCACCAAAGCACAGCCCACCAAATTCAGCCACAAATAGGGCATAAGGTCTATATACCAAATATAGATAATGATTATTTGTGTAATTAACGCCGCAATAAAAACTGACTTGCTGCGCACATATTTTATAAAAAACGCAAGCAGGAAAATCCCCAAAACATTTCCGTAGAAAATGGAGCCGATTATGTTAACTAACTGAATAAGATTATCAAATAAATGTGCCGAACACGCTACAACTATTGCAATTATTCCCCATAAAAGGGTAAATGCACGCGAGGCCGAAACGTAATGTTTCTCACGTTTTCCGGGTACATTTCTTTTATAAAGATCAATGGCGGTGGTACTTCCCAAAGCATTCAGTTCTGAAGCGGTTGAAGACATGGCTGCACTTAAAATAACTGCCAAAAGCAAGCCGATCAACCCACGCGGAAGATTGGTTAAAATGAAGTGGATAAAAACATAATCCTTGTCATTTGTTTCGGCATTTGGATTCGCTTTTTTTATTACCGCTACTGATTGCTCCCGTAATTTTCCTTCGGAAGCGTTCAATGCTTTTATCTCGTCAGCATAGTTTTGTTTTTCAAGTTCGGTCTCAGCCTTTGAATATTCTATTTGTGTAGCTGCAAGTTGTTGGTCCAACGCTTCTTTTTTCACTTCCAAAGCCTTGTATTCGCCTGCATATTCAGATTTATTCACATCTTTTACGGCAGCAGGATTAAAGTGAAGTGGCGAACTGTTGAACTGATAAAACACGAAAACCATTATCCCAACAAGCAAAATGAAGAACTGCATTGGCACTTTCAATAGCCCGTTCATTATCAAACCCATTTGGCTTTGTTTTACACTACTTCCCGAAAGATAGCGCTGTACTTGGCTTTGGTCCGTTCCAAAATAGGAAAGGGCCAAAAAAGTACCGCCAATAATTCCGCTCCAAAAAGTATAGCGGTTATCAAAGTCGAAGGAAAAATCTAAAATGTCCATTTTGCCATTGGCGCCAGCAATTTCAAGCGCTTTGGAGAAAGTAATATCCAGCGGCAGATAATTCAGAATCAATAAAAAGGCAATCAACATTCCGAAGAAAATAACCGCCATTTGATGCTTTTGCGTAACGTTTACGGCTTTGGTGCCGCCACTAACGGTGTAAATTATTACGAGTACGCCAATTATTATATTCAAATAGACCAGATTCCAGCCTAGCACGGCGGAAAGAATAATGGAAGGCGCAAAAATGGTAATCCCGCAGGCAAGTCCGCGTTGAATTAAAAATAGTATTGCCGTAAGTGTACGGGTTTTTTTATCGAAACGTGATTCGAGATATTCATAAGCTGTATAAACATTGAGTTTATGATAGATTGGAATGAAAACCAAACAAATAATCACCATTGCAATTGGAAGCCCAAAATAGAACTGCACAAACCCCATTCCGTCGTGAAAAGCCTGTCCAGGCGTAGAAAGAAAGGTAATCGCGCTGGCTTGGGTTGCCATAACGCTAAGCCCAATAGTCCACCATTGCGCCGTGCTTCCCCCTTTTAAATAATCGCCCACATCTTTGTGTTGGCGCGATTTCCATGTACCGTAAATCACAATAAACAGAAGCGTTCCGATTAAAACTATCCAATCAATCTGCTGCATTTAGGCGAAATTTTGCATTAGTAAATAAAACAGATAAATGTAAACGGCATTAAGCAGCAGCACCAAAGTGTAGCTCCATTTCCAGACGAATTTTTGTTTTTCTTCGGACATGTTTTCAAATATTATTTACCGATTGAAAGCATATTCGCAAACAATCTATAGGCTCCCGGAACTCCTTCGGGCAATTCGCGGAAAAAACTCAAGCCGGTATAAATGTAATATCCTTTTCCGTATTTGGCCACCAGTAATGAACCTTTTGTTTCGGTTTCGCCTTTGTCTTTCATTCCTAAAATTGGCGTAAACTCTTTCGCCCATTCGTTGGGAAAATAAAGTCCGCGTTCCTGCACCCAACCTTCAAAATCCTTTTGTGTGATTTTGTTGGGAGTGTTTAAAAGCGGATTTTCGGGGGCGAGAATTTTTACTTCGGAAAACTCATCGGTCACGCGTTCGCGGGATAGTTTTAGGGAATAGGGCGCAAAATTCTCCGTCACTAAACTGTGATTGGTGTTATATTGAACTATCAGAGTTCCGCCATTTTCAACATATTTATTAAGAATTGGTTGCGCAAAAGCAAGTTCCGGAACGGTGTTATAGGCACGGATTCCAACAACGATTGCGTCAAAATTCTGCAGATTTTTTTCTGAAATGTTTGAAGGGTCAATCGTTGAAACCGAATACCCAATCTGCTTCAAACTTTCCGGAATCGCATCACCTGCGCCGTTTATGTAACCAATATTCTGTCCTTTTTTCTGAATGGCAATCTTAGCAACTTTCGCTGCCGAAGGCAATAAAACGCTTTGATACGGAATGTGTTCGTAATCAATAATTACCAATTCGTTATTAAATGTTTGCCCTTCCGCATTGACTATTGGTTTCAAATAGCCCTCGCTTTGTCCGCTCGGGGGAGTTACATTAAAATTAAATGTTTGCGTTTCGCCATTTCTATTTAGTTGAAATGATTGCTGTGTAGGTTCAACCTTCCAGCCGTCGGGATGTTGCAAACCAATATTTCCTGAAATACTATCCTTTCCAGCGCGAACGATTACAGAAACAACTTCGGGCGCTTCGGTTGCAAAAATCAAAACTTTTTCAGAAATGGAAGCCGTAACCTCGGGCAACACTTCAAGCGGGCGGTACACTTCGCCTTTTACGGGATCGTTGAATTTGTAAACAATATTTTTTGTGAAGGGAATGGTACTATTTCCCCATTGAAGTTCAAAAACCAATTGCTCCAATGGCGGAGTTTCCGGTAGCCCGATTAATTCTTCCGGCGCCGCGTACATTCCCACGGTTCCCTTTTCATTCAACCAATAAGGAGAGGAATAAAGTGGATTTTGCTTTTTAGAATTAACTGTGATCTCAATTTTTTTATCTTCATTAAAAGGAAGCGTTTCAGATTCATTCCAAAGTATTTTTCCTTCTGAATTTTTTATTGATTTTAGAATAAATTCACTTTTCCCGCGATTGATGGCTTCAATATTTACTTTGAAATTTTGGTTTGGATTGATTGAATTTTCCTCGGAAGCGGCTTCAAGGAATATGCCGCCGCAGTTTAAAATGAGCTGTTTCAACTGCTCTAATTTTATGTTTCGCCAATGTGCGTCTTTCAAATTTGAAACCAACGGATATGCTTTCAAAAGTTGGGGCAACATTTCCGAAGGATTTTTAAAATTGAAATTTTCTTCCAAAGGATTTAAAATTGCACCAATTTCGTTTCCACCTTCAAGCCGTGACCAATCTGTATTTATTCCTTCGAAAAGATTGTTTTTTGAAGGCAAAGTTCCTTCTAATAGTTCTAAATATTCTGTTTCGGAACCACGCGAACCTGTGCTGCCAAAGCCTTGCGATTTGTGCATACTCCGGCTTAATGAAGCTATTTCGCCATTGGAAAGGCCGAGTTCGGGAAAATAGTTTCCTGTTTCCACAGAAACAAGTTTCGATTTATCCGCTTTTTCAAATTTTTCCTGGCTTCCATAAAACCACCACGAGGTATTGAAAAACAAGCGTTGTGGTTTCCAAACGCCGTATTTTTCAGCAGATTTCGGAAATTTTGAGGCATCGTCAACCAAATCAAAAGCCTCCACGCTCAGCATTGCGGAAGCGGTGTGGTGCCCGTGCGTACTGCCGGGGTTGCGATGATCGAAACGGTTTACGATAACATCTGGTTTAAATTTCCGAATAGTCATTACCACATCGCTTAATACATCATTTTTCGTCCAGAATTCAAAGGTTTCATTGGGATTTTTGCTGTACCCAAAATCGTTGGCACGCGTAAAAAATTGTTGTCCACCGTCCGTTCTTCGTGCCGCCACAAGTTCCTGCGTACGGATAACGCCTAAAAGTTCACGCAGTTCAGGCCCGACCAGATTTTGTCCGCCATCGCCGCGGGTTATTGAAAGATATGCCGTGTTTGCGTGCACATCATTCACTAAATAGGAAATGAGCCGAGTATTTTCGTCATCGGGATGTGCGGCAATATAAAGCGCAGAACCAACAAAATTAAGCTTTTGAAGCGAATGGAAAATTTCTGAAGCGGTAGGTTTTTTAGGGGTTTGTGCCGTGGCAGCTATTGTGAAAAATAAAACTAGAAGTCGGACTAAAATTGTTTTTTGCATAAAAATAGGACTGATTTATTCGAAACCTTTCAAAGATACTTATTTGTAAAAATTAATCGTGCGGCAGTTCTTCCTTATTTTTATCCAACTCGTTTTGATGCTGTTTTTCATAAAAATCGTCTGCCTTTATTATACTCACCCCTTTTTGGAGCATCATACTGTTGGGGTAGGTAACTATTTCATTATCTTTTGTGTGAAGAATTATATGAAACGTTTTAATATCCTCAATAATCCCTTCGCAGTCCATTTCCTTATCGTGTATTTTTATATAATCGCCAATTTTGTACGGAAAGGTGAAAAACATAATAACACCGCTGGTTATGTTACTTAAGATGGACCATTGCGCAAAAAAAGCAATCCCGATAACGGCAAAAACGGACGACATAACCAGCCCCAGGTTTCTGAAATCGACGCCCCAAATTAATATGAGCCCTATTACAATTAGAAAAAATACGGCAAAATCTACGTGCTTCATTATTAGTCCGGTGCGGTGCTCCAGCCGCTCTATTTTTTTCGCATAGTTGCGGATGGTTTTTTTAAGGATAAGCCTTAAAAGCAGCAATACCACAACCAAAATAAGTGATTCTATAAATTGAAGTGAGTAAACTTTTAAATCTAAATCTATCATAATTTTAAATTTTATAGCCCTAAGGAATCTCGAAGATGTGCAAATTCATTGCTGTTCTGGTTCCAATAAATGCTTCGTATGCGTTTGATTTTTGTTGCCGTGGTTTTCAGTCTTAGCGTATCGTTTTGGTCGGCTGCGTTCACTTCTTCCCACTTTTCAATTTCATAGGGAAAGGCGCTGTTGAAAAAAATCATTAACTGTCGCTGAATATCTGGATAATTCAATGTGTAAATTGTAATGGAATCGCCTTGCTTCAAACTGGCGAAGGCGTTGTGTTGTTTAATTTCTTTATGCCGAAGCCGTAAATATTCAAACGAAGGAATAATCATTACATCTCCCGTGGGCAATTCCTCGGGATTGATGCGGATGAGGTTCCAAATTTCATTTTCCAACCAGGTTTTTGGCAAAGAAAGCTTTTGGTCTGCCTCGCCCTCAAAATAGGAATGGCTTTCTATCTCAAAATTATCGCGATTGTTGAGCTGCATATAAACCTGCCCGCACCATTCCTGCACGCCATTGCTCACTTTTAGCGGGTGGCCGGTGTTTGCAATGGGACTAAAAGTGCTGCTCATAATGGAATACGGATAAATGCCTGTATTGAAATTTTTCATTTGGTTTAACTTCAGCACTGAAATATTTTCTTCGGAAGTGTTGTTTGCTTTTACTTGCGCATCCGGCAGAAAATCCTCGGCAACAAATATTGTTACAGCAGTACCCTGACGGATTTCGCCATAGCGTTCCTGCAGTAGCAAATAGGAGGTAAGCTCAGCAGTTCCATTATACCAATAATCTTTAAATTCTTTTGAAAGGGATCTTGGAATTGCGGTTTTGTCTTCCTTTTTTATTGTTGAAATGGTTTCAGAATTATTCTTTTCTTTAGAAAAATTGCAGCCGCCGAACACAATAAAAAGAAGGAATATAGAAGAGATTTTGACATTGTTCATTTTCTATCAGAATTTGCTCAAAAATACCAAAAAATTCAACGGTCGGCAATCTCGGTTAATGTTTTATAAACGAGCCGCGTGGGAAGTCCCATTACATTAAAATAACATCCTTCAATTTTCTCGATGCCAATGTATCCTATCCATTCCTGAATGCCATAGCTTCCGGCTTTATCAAAGGGTTTGTAGTTTTTTAGATAGTAATCTATTTCTTCTTCGGAAAGAATTTTGAACCACACTTTGGTTACATCGTTTACTGTTTTTTGAAATTCCTTTGAAGTAAAACAGACCGAAGTAATTACCTCGTGCATTTGCCCGCTTATATCCTGCAACATTTGTTTTGCTTCTTCAAAATCCTTTGGTTTTCCGAGGGCTTTATCATCTTTCCAAACTATGGTGTCGCTGGTAATAAGAATATCGTTTTTTTGTAAATCAGTAAAAACTGATGCTTTAAGTTTCGATAGGTAATCTGTTATTTCTGAATGTTTTAATTCGGAAGAATATACTTCGACCACTTCTTTTACTTGAATGGTAAAATCTAAATCCAGTTCTTTAAAAAATCCTTGTCTTCTCGGGGAACCGGAGGCGAGGATGATGTTGTAATTTTTTAATTTTTCGCGAAGCATAGTTTGTTTCAGGTTTCAGGTTTCAAGTTGCAGGTTGTTTTTGGGAATCTTTGTTATTTCATAATAGCAAATTGATAAAGTGGAATGGAACACATGCCCAGAAACATTATAATTTTCAAAAGTTTTGAAAGAAATGCAAATTCTTTCGTGGTCTCGGCATCATAAGATTTTATACAGAAATAAAGAAGTGGCGCAACGATGGCAAAAAGAAAATACAGCAATAAAATTTGCTCATTGTATAAATATTCATACATATAAAACACAATTCCCAAAACCATAAATACACCTAAAAGGAACACGATCATCACTGTTCTTTTTCTTCCAATTGCAATGGCTAAAGTGCTCATCCCTCCTTTTTTATCGCCGTTTATATCCTGTAAATCTTTCACTATTTCACGAATAAGATTGATGAAAAATGCAAACAGGGAAAAGTGTAAAACAATTTTGAAAATAGCAGATTGTACTGTTTGGTTTTGCGCAGTGGTTGCGGGAAGTAAATCGAATAGGGCCACAATAATCAAGCTCATCGCCACTAAAGCCGAAATTAAAAGATTGCCAATCAGCAATATGCCTTTTAAGTAGGAAGCATACAAATACAGCAATGCCCAAAACACGATGAAAAGCGCCGCAAAGCTAGGTTTTCCGATGCTGTTTGAAAGATAAAAACCTATTGAAACACCGAGGACATTGAAGATTATAAACAATCTATTTGCAGTTCGTTCCGATATCTTTTTTCCTATTAAAACTTTGCTTGGTTTATTTATTTTGTCAATTTCCACATCATAAATATCGTTGATTATATTGCCCGCTGCGGCTATGCAAAGTGTAGCAATAATAAGGAGTACAAAGCCGAAAGTGCTTAAAACAGTGTCTGCTCCTAATGGTTGAAACAGGCCGTACTTAATGAAAATCTGTACCAAAGCAATAAAGAGAAGGTTTTGGTAACGAATGAGATTTAGGTATTTCAATGTGTTTAATTATGTATTTTTAGTTTTAAAAAGGTGTCCTCTGTCATCGGTCATCGGTCTTCTAGTTTAATCAAACTTTGCGCTCACTTGGTTGTCTGCCATCCATTTTCCCTGCACCTTCAGCACTTGTTCAATAACATCGCGAACGCAGCCTTTGCCACCTTTTTTATGGGAAACGTACTTTGAGATTGCTTTTATTTCCTGCACAGCGTCCTGCGGGCAAGTTGGCAAACCTACTTGCTGCATAACTTCATAATCGGGCAAATCATCGCCCATATAAAGAATGTTTTCTCTTTTTAGGTTATTGGCTTTCAAGTAATCTGCTAAAATTTTGGTTTTGTGGTGAGCGCCCAAAAAAATGTCTTTGATTCCCAGGTTTTGAAGCCTAACCCTAACGCCTTCATTTGTGCCGCCGGAAATTATGCAAACGTGAAAACCCTGTTCAACCGCGGTTTTAAGGCCGTAGCCATCTCTTATGTTCATTGTCCGGAACATTTCCCCTTGCGTATTTACTTGAATGGTGCCGTCCGTGAGCACGCCGTCTATATCAAAAATAAATGTGTTTATGTGCTTTAGGTATTCTTTATAGCTTTTTTCCATAGTTCTGCTTTATTTCCTCGGTAAACAATTCATATAATTTGCGATATCGGCTGTTTCCCAACAAATGTAAATGTTTTTCAATTGTTTTTAAATCGCTCCGTTTTGCGGGGCCTGTTTGTGCTTTTTCGGGGGAAAGGTTTTCAATTTTGGAAGCGGTTTCCAAAATAAGTGGTTTCAAAAGATCAAATGGCAAGTCGTCAACTTTCAAAATTTCACTGCCAATGTGATATAAATGGTTGGTAAAATTATTCACGAAAACCGCTGCCAAATGGAGTTTTGCTCTTTTCTCCGAAGAAATTTCAACTACGTTTTCTGAAATTTTTTCTCCCAAACTTTGCAGTAATTCCAAATCCTTTGAATTCTCTGCTTCAATACAAATAGGAATATTTTTGAAATCAATTTCCCGTTGTTTTGAAAAGGTTTGTAGCGGATAAAAAATACCGCGTCTGTTTTTATTTGAAAGCGCATCCATAGAAACGCCGCCCGAAGTGTGGACCACCAATCTATTTTGAAAAGGCAGGCTGCTGGAAAAACTGGAAATGGCATCGTCGGGAATTCCAATAATGTAAATATCCGCTTCTTTTATTTTTGAAACATCATCCGTAAAGGGAATGTCTTCAAAAGGAGAAATCATTTTAATATAATTTCTATTAAAAACCTGTTTTATAGTAATTTCGGTGCTTTTATGTAAAGCATCGAACAAATGGTTGTTCACATTTCCAAAGCCCAAAAAAATTACATTTATCATAATTCGAAATCACTGTTGTCCGATAAAAAAAATGCGAGTTGAATAAATCAACCCGCAAGATAGTATTTTTGTTTCACCACAAAACAATTAAATACTATGAGCAAAAATGCAAATTTTATCGGACAGCCCATCTTTTCGCAACTGTTAA
>JAUYGY010000018.1 GCA_030690315.1 Aequorivita sp. | reverse complement strand
TGTCGGGTACTGAAATAAGTTGACCGTTTTAGGGAGTTTTAAACAACTTCATATTATGGCAAACATCAAAGATTTTTCCAACGAGGCTTCCCTGCGAATAAATCGTTATTTTAGTGACAGCTTTAAGCGTAAAAAGGTTCGGGAGATTGAGAAGAACACAACCACTGTCCTGGAGGTCAGCCGGGAATACGAAGTGTCTACTACGGCAGTCTATAAATGGCTGGACAAGTTCTCCCGTAATCGCAAACGCGGTGTAAAACAAGTTGTAGAACTAATGAGCGATACCCGAAAAATACAGGATCTCAAAGCCAGGATCCGTGAACTGGAACAAATGGTCGGGCAAAAGCAGTTCGAGATTGAATTTAAAAGTAAGATGATCGATATTGCCGAAGAGATGTACGGTATCGACATTAAAAAAAAACTTGGTTCCCGACCCTTACCTGGTTCTGGCTCCACAGGGAAAACCACCGATGGAAAATGAACCAGATCTACCGTTGGCTGGGAACTACCCGGCAGAATATGCACCAGCGGCTCAACAGAGCATTAAAAGGAGCAGAGGAAAAGGAACAGCTGAAAGTAATTTTGCTTCAGGTAAGGGAAGATCATCCGCAAATGGGATGCAAGGCCCTTTACCGGAAGGTGAACCCACAGACAATGGGCAGGGACAGGTTCTTTGATTTTTATCGCAATTATGGATTTACAATAGCTCCAAAAAAATCCTTCAAGAGGACAACGGACAGTACCGGGGTCATCCGCTTCCCTAATTTAGTTACGGGCCGGGAGTTGACAGGTGTAAACCAGGTTTGGGTGAGTGATATAACCTATTATGAAATGAACGGTAAGTTCTACTATCTCACCTTTATTATGGACCAGTACTCCAGAAGGATAATCGGTTATAGCGCAAGTTATACCCTTAGGACAGAAAACACCACTGTAGCTGCCCTGAAGATGGCCCTAAGACGTCTGACGGGGGATGAGGCCGTAAGACCAATCATTCACTCCGATGGCGGGGGACAGTATTACAGCAAGGAATTTTTAAGCCTTACGAGTGGATGTTTAAGAAATAGTATGTGTAAAAATGTATATGAAAATCC
Source organism: Aequorivita sp. (assembly GCA_030690315.1). Taxonomy (GTDB): domain Bacteria; phylum Bacteroidota; class Bacteroidia; order Flavobacteriales; family Flavobacteriaceae; genus Aequorivita. Next base: position 14,048 of record JAUYGY010000018.1, on the reverse strand, counting down.
ACATGCCGAACGAATTAATGGAATTATCAAAAACAATTATTTAACGGGATACCACCCCACCAACTTTAGTGACCTAAGGATAAAATTAAAGAAAGCTGTGTATATGTATAACTATGAAAAAAGTCACGGTGCAATTAATCATTGTACCCCAATAGAATTTGAAAATCAATTGAACAAAGAATTAGTAACTTTACAATAAATAGATTAACCAACTCTTAAAAACAGTCAATCCTATTTAGGACTCTACAAACTTGAAACCAGAAACCAGAAACCTGAAACCTGAAACTTGAAACCTGAAAACCGATAATCTACGCTAGGTATTATCATAAATACCCCTACCCATACCCTACCCATACCCTACGATAAGCCTATGTAGGTCCGGGTCAGGTCCGGGTCAACTTCGGGTCTAGTCCAGGTCAACTTCGGGTTATTTTCAGATGGATTGGGATAATTTAAATGGAAAGTTTCAGTAGAAACGCAGCTCTATAGAAATAAAAAGCTCAAGCAAAAATAATGAATATAAAGAATATTTTAATCTGTACTAACTTTTTAATCTCAACCATTTCACTCCCGCTAATATACAACAAAAATACCCCAAATTTACAAATGCTATTTTTTAATTGCCTCAGGTACAATATCGAACATATTTGGACTCGAACCAACGTGAGCTACCAACCCGCTCGTGGCCACAGTAACAAAATTTAGCTAAAACCTTTAAACATTGTTTCTAAAAAACTCCGCCCGTATCACACAAAATTCCACCCTTATAGTCACAAACTGCAAACATATCCCATATAACCCCCGCCAAAAACCCATAACCAACAACCCAGATCAATAAACAATTCGTGTATTCGTGGTAAACAACCGAAACCAACAACAGAGACCAATAAACAATTCGTGTATTCGTGGTAATCCAACCCATCACCGTAAACCGACAACGCCTATTTCTTCAAGAAATATTTCGTTATCTTTGAATAAAATCAGAAAAGAAAAGATGGAGCTTAAATTCCAAACCAAAGAAGAGAGCAACCGCCAGCAAGAAGAAGCCTTTCTAAAGTTATCTAAACCGGAAAGGGTATGGCGCTTTTTTGAATTGATGCAGAAAAGCAAAAGTCTTCCCGTTAAGGAAAAGCCTCAAAAAGCTAACAATTTTATCATCAACATTCAATTGTAATGATTAACGAATGGAATACCGCCATTGAAAATTTCATTGTGCTTGCTGCCAAACACAAGGTAAAAATGCTAATGGTAGGCGGCGTAGCGGTAAACTTTCACGGCTATCAGCGCCATTCAGCCGATGTTGATTTTTGGATAGATACTTCAGAAGAGAATTTCAAAAAGCTTGTAGCGGTTTTTCAGGAAATGGATTACGAAATTGATGATTTCCCCGAAACCGTAAAAAACAAACAGCAGAATATCTCCGTAAAATTCTCTCCAGTAGATTTTGACTTGGAACTAATCACAAACTTTTCAGTCAACAAATCGTTTGATGAAGCTTATAAACAAAGCGAGAAAGTAACACTTCAAAAAAACAATAAAACCCTAGTCTGGAACGTAATCTCTTTAGAAGATCTAATTACGAGTAAAATTAAGTCCGGTCGCCCTAAAGACCTATTGGATATACAACAACTTCAAAAGAAAAAACCACAATAACCCAACCCAATGACCGAATCCCAAAGAATCCAATCCCTCTTCACAGACCTATACCACGGCCACCCCTGGCTGGACGTAACCCTGCAGGACACCCTTCGGCAAATCACCCCCTCACAAGCAAACCAGCGCCCCATAAAAGACGGCAATACCATTTGGGAAATAGTAAACCACATAATTGCTTGGCGCCAAAACGTTCTGAAAAGAGTGCAAGGCGAAGTGATCCAAACCCCAGCAAACAATTACATAGAAAAAATAGAAGACGCATCAGACGATGCCTGGCGCCAAACCCTCGACGCTTTGGAAACCACCCAAAAGGAGTGGCTTTATTTTCTGGGCACCTTTAACGAATCCCATTTTGGTAATGAATATCCCGTTAATAAACTTACCTATTATCAGCACATCCACGGCATCATCCAGCACGATGCCTATCATTTGGGGCAGATAGTGCTTTTGGCAAAAATGGTGAAATAGTAAAAACCAGATGCTGCAAACCTTCGTTCATTATACCCTGCATTTGTTGGTTCCCGGCCTAATCGCCTTTATTTTCTTCAGAAAGGAATGGAAAAAAGCGTGGCTCATCATGCTGGCCACAATGCTAGTAGATGTGGACCACCTGCTAGCCACCCCACTTTTTGATCCCACCCGTTGCAGCATCAATTTCCATCCGCTGCACACCTATTGGGCAATGGGCGTTTATGTACTATTATTGTTCTTCAAAAAAACAAGAATCATAGCCGTAGGCTTATTATTCCACATGCTAACGGATTACATAGATTGTAATTGGTAAAGTCCCTCTTCGCTAATCGCTTTTCGCTAATTCCTACCGATGATGATATGGTTCATTCCTCAAAATAGTAAACCCCCGATAAAGTTGTTCAATAAAAAATAGCCGAACCATTTGGTGCGAAAAGGTCATGGAAGATAGTGAAACCTTCCCATTGGCACGGGCATAAACCGCATCGCTAAACCCATAAGGCCCACCAATAACGAAGATGAGGTTTTTTAAACCGCTGTTCATTTTCTTCTGAAGAAACTCCGCAAACCCTTCCGATGTAAACGTTTTTCCCTTTTCATCCAGCAGAATCAAAACATCAGCCGTAGTGGTTCGTTTCAATATTTCTTCGCCCTCGGCCTGCTTTTGAAGTGCTTCCGATAGGTTTTTGGCGTTCTTCACATCGGAAATCACCTCCATTTCAAAAGGAATGTAAAACCCCAACCGTTTGGTGTAATCATCCATCAAGGTTTGCAGTTGGTTATTATCGGTTTTTCCTATGGCTAGCAATGTAATTTTCATTAAAAAACGTTTCAGATGCTAAAATACAAAGATAAAAGTTGCTACTTCCCACTTCCCACTTCGTCCTTCAAACTTTTTAAAGTATTTTAGCTAAAATTTCCTGGCTATGATTTCAGATAAACAATTTCATAAAGAAATAGACATCATAATTGCAAATGCGATTCGTGAGGACGTAGGCGATGGCGATCACAGTTCGCTCGCCTGCATTTCAGAAGATGCAAAGGGCACCGCAAGACTTTTGGTGAAAGACGCTGGCATCATTGCCGGCGTAGAGTTTGCGCGCCAGGTTTTTGATTACGTGGACCCAGGCTTGGAGCTTGATGTAAAAATAGAAGACGGCAGCCCAGTAAAGTATGGCGATGTGTGCTTTTATGTTTCGGGGCTTTCGCAATCCATTTTAAAATCGGAACGATTGGTGCTGAACGCCATGCAGCGTATGAGCGCCATTGCTACCAAAACCAATGAATATGTAAAGTTGTTGGAAGGCACCAATACCAAAATCCTCGACACCCGCAAAACAACGCCCGGCATCCGCGCTTTGGAAAAATGGGCAGTAAAGATTGGGGGCGGGGAGAACCACCGTTTTGCCTTGTATGATATGGTAATGTTGAAGGACAACCACATCGATTTCTGCGGCGGAATAACCAAGGCTATTGACAAAACAAAGCGATATTTAATAGAACGTCAACTTGATCTTAAAATAATAGTTGAAGCCAGAAATCTGGACGAAATAGAGGAAATATTACAATCTGATAGTGTTTACCGAATTTTGATAGACAATTTTAATTATGAAGATACCCGTAAAGCCGTAAAGCTCATCAACGGCAAATGCCTCACAGAGTCCAGCGGCGGAATTACGCTGGAAACCGCCAGAAAATATGCCGAATGCGGGGTAGATTATATTTCCAGCGGTGCCTTGACGCATTCCGTTTACAATATGGACCTTAGCCTAAAAGCTGTTAAATGACCCAAGAAAACGAAAAAGAAATAGATATTCCGGTTATTCGGGATTTGGTTCGTATAAGCAAAAAAATAAAGCTTCCCGGCCTTGGGGAGTTTTCGCTTTTCCATTTGCTGGAAATTTATGGAACGGGAATAATTAGAGGTTCTTTTTCGCCCCGGGCGAGTTCTATTGCTTATAGTTTTTTACTGGCCTTGTTTCCTTTTTTACTGTTTCTGCTCAACCTTATTCCCTATATTCCCGTAGAAGGTTTCCAGACGCGTTTTTTGATTTTTATTGAAGCATTATTACCCGCCCAAACCACTGAATATTTTTACCCCATAATAGCAGATATTGCTGTAAACCCTCGTGCGGGATTGGTTTCATTTGCATTTTTTCTAGCGATCTTTTTATCTGCAAACGGTGTAAACGCCATTTTCAGCGCGTTTGAATATTCTTATCACGTAGATATCAACCGAAATATTTTTAGACAATATCTAATAGCTTTAATAATTTCTGTCTTCTTGGCATTGTTGTTGTTGGCTTCAGTGGGAGTAATTCTTTATATAGAATATATTATCCACGATCTTGAGTCCAGAGCCTATATTGAAAATGATGTTTTCTGGATTTCGTTCTTTCAATTTATTGTTTTTTTGGTAATGATTTATGTGGTTATCTCAACATTGTATTATTTTGGTACTAAGAAAGGAAAGTCATCACGCTTTTTTTCAATTGGGGCCCTTACAACAACGGTGCTCTTTGTTTTGACCACCTATTTTTTTGGAGTTTACATCAATAATTTTTCAAATTACAACGAGTTATACGGCTCTATTGGAGCACTTCTGATTTTGATGTTATATATTTGGATAAACGCAAACCTATTGTTGCTGGGTTTTGAACTGAACGTATCAATGAAGCGACTAAAAGAAAGACTAGAATACTAAACTTAATCCTCAAATATTTTTACAAATGAAAAAAATACTTTTAACTTTCTCCCTAATTGCCTTGACGGTATTGGCTGCCAACGCACAGGATGTAACCGGAAAATGGAAAACAATTGACGACGAAACCGGCGAAGCAAAATCAATCGTCGAAATCTACAAGCAAAATGGAAAAGTTTACGGAAAAGTCGTAGAGATTTTAAATCCTGCAAAAAAGAACGCCACTTGCGATGAATGCCCCGGCTCTGATAAAGGCAAACCCATTTTGGGAATTGTAATTATGAAAGGCCTTGAAAAAGATGGTGACGAATACAATGACGGCACTATTATGGATCCAAACAACGGAAAAGTTTATAAATGCTATATAGAGCTTGACGGCGCCAATAAATTGGATGTCCGCGGTTACATCGGTTTTTCTCTTTTGGGAAGAACACAAACCTGGACGCGCGTCAACTAAAAAAACTTTTAAAATACTATCTTTAGGCCACCAATTTAGGTGGCTTTTTTATTGCGAGGGAGGTGAAGCAAGCTTCCCAAACTAAATTAAAATTTTAGTTTTAAAGATTCATAACTCATAACTCATAACTTGTATTTCATAGACGTCATTCTTCCCATTCCTTTAAAGCAAACCTTCACCTATTGCGTGAACAAGGATGAAGCTGCCTTTTTGAAACAGGGGATGCGCGTTGCCATTCCCTTTGGGAAAACAAAAGTTTATACCGGAATTGTGTATCAAGTTCACGACCAGCCGCCCGTTGGTTATGAAACCAAATCCATAGACCATATTTTGGATGAAGAACCCATCATCACCAATATCCAAATAAAGCATTGGGAATGGTTGGCTGGATATTATATGTGCTCTTTGGGTGAAGTAATAAAAGCCGCCCTTCCGAGTGCTTTTTTATTGGAAAGTGAAACCATCATCAAACTTTCATCCAGAAATTTTCAGGACGAAGAATCATTAACCGATGATGAATTTGTTTTATATGAAGCCTTACAGCATCAGTCCTCGCTTCACATTAATGACGCCCGCTCTATTTTGGATCGAAATAATATCGTTTCGGTAATTCAAACATTGCTCGATAAAAACATTATAGAAGTTGAGGAAACAGTTTACGAACAATACACCCCAAAACTAAAACGCTACATAAAATTGGCTTCGGAATACACTTCTGAAGAAAGCTTAAAGGCACTTTTAGATTCATTGAGCAGGGCACACAAACAGCGTGATGTGCTGATGCACCTTTTTATGCTGAATACGCAGACGAAAAAACCTATAAGCTCCACACTGCTTCAAAAGAAGAGCGAAGCCTCGGCGGCAACACTGAAATCGTTGATTGATAAAGGTATTCTGGAAGAATATTTTATCCAGCAAGACCGTATTGAATTTTCAGGGGAAGGAGCTTCCGAAATTAAAACTTTGAACGAAGCCCAAATAAAAGCGTACGAAGAAATTAAAACTTCATTCAAAAACAATGAAGTTGTTTTATTGCACGGCGTCACTTCCAGTGGAAAAACGGAAATCTACGTTAGTTTGATTGAAGAAATAATTAATTCCGGAAAGCAGGTTTTGTATATGCTGCCCGAGATTGCGTTGACAACCCAATTAATCAGTAGGCTTCAAAAATATTTTGGGGAAAGAATTTCCGTTTATCACTCCAAATTTTCAGTAAATGAAAGAGTGGAGGTTTGGAAGAACGTACTGGCCGAAAAGCCAAAAGCACAAGTGGTTATTGGCGCCCGTTCTTCTATGTTTCTTCCGTTTAAAAATTTAGGGCTTATAATTGTTGACGAAGAACACGAACCGTCCTTTAAGCAATACAGTCCGGCCCCGCGCTACAATGCCCGAGATAGTGCCATTGTTTTGGCAAATTTTCAAAAAGCAAAACTTTTAATGGGATCCGCAACACCTTCGCTTGAAAGTTACCACAACGCAAAAACAGGAAAGTTCGGCTTGGTTACTTTAAAAAAACGCTTCGGAAATGTGTTGATGCCAGAAATTGAATTGGTTGATGTAAAAGAAAAAAATCGAAAAAAGCAGATGACCGGCCATTTCAGCGATATCCTTTTGGAAGAGATGCGCGAGGTTTTAAAAAATGGAGAACAGGTAATTCTTTTTCAAAACAGAAGGGGTTTTTCGCCAGTTGTGGAATGCACTACGTGTGGCATTTCACCCCAGTGCCCAAATTGTGACGTGAGCTTGACTTTTCACCAACACAAAAACCAGTTGCGCTGCCATTATTGCGGCTATCACATGGCTATGATGCAAAGTTGCATTGCCTGCGGAAGTGAAACTTTAGACACTAAAGGCTTTGGTACCGAACAGATTGAAACTGAATTGAAAACGTTGTTTCCAAATCATAAAATTGCCCGAATGGACCAAGACACAACCAAAGGAAAAAACTCATATTCAAAATTAATTGAAGCTTTGGAAAACGAAGAAATTGATATTTTGGTGGGAACACAAATGCTCGCCAAAGGTTTGGATTTCAGAAATATAAGTTTGGTAGGCGTGATGAATGCCGATAATCTTTTAAACTTTCCCGATTTTCGGGCACACGAGCGCAGCTTTCAATTACTTCAACAAGTTTCGGGTAGGGCGGGCCGCACCCACAAACGGGGGAAAGTTTTAATTCAGACTTACAATCCGTACCATCAAATATTGAAGCAGGTTAGCGTGAACGACTATGAAGCGATGTATAAAGAGCAGCTTGAGGAGCGCTACAATTATAAATACCCACCGTTTTTTAGAACGATAAAAATAGTTTTTAAGGATAAAAATTTAGCACGAGTGCAAAAATCTTCGGCGTGGTTTGGGCAGGCACTGGAAATTCAATTCAAAGAAAATGTTTTGGGACCCGAGCCACCGCCCATAGGGAGAATCAAGAATAAATACATAATCAACCTTCTCGTGAAAATCCCGAAGAACCAGTCCTTGGAAAAGACGAAGAAGTATATAGAAAATGTGCAACGCAGTTTTAATTCCATAAAGGAATTTTCAAGCGTCCGCGTAAATATTGATGTAGATAATTATTAAGCGTTCTGGGTAGCGGCCAATGCTTCAATTAAGTCTGACTTTCTATTACGGCTTAATGGAAGTTTATCCTTGTCCAATTCAATGGTTTTGCTGTTGTAACGCTGCACTTTGTCCAAATTCACGATATAAGATTTGTGGATTCTTAAAAAGCGATCGTTGGGCAATAAAGATTGAAAGGCTTTCATTGTAGAAAGGACTACCAATGAATCGTGCTCAGTTACCAATTTCACATAATCGCCCAAAGCTTCAATATAGCGAAGTTCATTCAAGAAAACTTTTCTTTTCTTTAGGTTGCTTTTCACAAATATAAAATCTTCATCGTCAAAGCCTTCTTCGTTTTTAAGTTTGTGATTTGTAATAGCTTTGTGAACGGCATTTAAAAAACGATCTTTTGCAATGGGTTTGCGAAGATAATCCACAGCATCATAATCAAATGCTTTGAAGGCGTATTTGGTTTTGCCGGTAACAAAAATAACTTGTGGTTTTCTTTGGATGTCATCCAAAAGATCGAATCCAGAAAGAATAGGCATTTCGATATCCAAAAAAATAAGATCTATTTCGGTAGAGGCGAGCCCAATTTTAGCTTCAATTGCATTTTTATACTCCCCAACAAGTTCAAGAGAAGGGTGCATTTGTATTAACTTTACAATTGAAAGCCGTTGCAGTGTAGAATCATCTACAATTGCACACTTGAGTATTGTTTTTTCCACAATAGTAGGTTTTGTATAAGGCAATATTATGGAAATAATCGATGAAATGCAACTTTTTTTGATTTTAATCGAAAAAATCAATCACTTTATCTAAAAGAAAGATTTTTAAAGTCTCTTCAAGATTAGGTTTGATAATACCAAATAAAGTATTATTTTTGCACCCTCTTGGCAAACAGCCAAAAGTTTAATCATTAATTTTAATAGATTTTTTATGAATCATTACGAAACTGTTTTCATCTTAAATCCCGTTTTATCTGAAGATCAGATAAAGGAAACAGTAAAGAAATACGAAGATATTCTTGTTTCCAAAGGTGCTAAGATGATATCCAAAGAAAATTGGGGCTTGAAAAAACTTGCTTACCCAATCCAAAACAAAAAAAGTGGGTTTTATCACCTGTTTGAGTACACCGTTGACGGCGAAACCGTAAACGAACTTGAAACTGAATTTAAAAGGGACGAACGTTTTATGCGTTACCTTACAGTGAGCCTTGACAAGCATGCAATTGCTTGGGCAGAAAAAAGAAGAAACCGCGATAAAAAATCAGCATAAGTTATGGCAACGTTACAACAACAAGCAAAAGGAAAAAAAGACGGAGAGATTAGATATCTTACTCCGCTTAATATAGAGACCAACAAGACAAAAAAATACTGTCGTTTCAAAAGATCCGGTATTAAATATGTTGATTATAAGGATGCAGATTTCTTATTGAAATTTGTAAACGAGCAAGGTAAAATTCTTCCAAGAAGACTTACCGGAACCTCCTTAAAGTACCAAAGAAAAGTGGCCGTTGCCGTTAAAAGAGCTCGCCATTTGGCACTTATGCCTTACGTAGCCGATTTATTAAAATAAAAAACCAGAGATAGATATGGAACTTATATTAAAGAAAGACGTAGAAAATCTGGGATTTGCAGATGATCTTGTAACCGTGAAAAACGGCTACGGAAGAAACTTTTTGATCCCACAAGGGCAGGCAGTACTTGCAACCCCTTCGGCTAAAAAAGTATTGGCTGAAACTTTGAAGCAACGTGCTTTCAAAGAAAAGAAAGTGGTTGACGAAGCTAAAAAACAAGCTGAAAAATTGAATGGACTTGATATTAAGATCACTGCCAAAACTGGCGAAGGTGATAAATTATTTGGTTCAGTAACTAACGGTGATCTTGCAGAAGCCCTTGAAAAAGGTGGCGTTTCTATTGAGAAAAAATACATCGCAGTTGCTGGAGGCGCTATTAAGCGTACCGGACAATATGAGGCTACTATCCGTTTCCACAGAGACGTTGTGAGTACCTTTACTTTTGAAGTAGTGGCGGAAGCTAAACCAGAAGTAAAAGGAAAACCGGAAGCAAAAGCTAAAACTGAAGAAAAATCGGAAGAAAAAGCGGAAGAAAAATCTGAAGCTAATTCGGAAGAAAAATAGAGAACACGATTAATTGTTATAAAACCTTTCCCAATTCGGGGAAGGTTTTGTTATTTTATAAAACTATGAAGTATAGCAGATTAACGAAAGAACAGTTTGAAGAACTACAACAGGAGTTTATAAACTTTCTTGCTTCGCAATCCATAACTGGACAGGAATGGGATTCTATAAAAAAAGAAAAGCCCGAGGTAGCGGAGCAGGAACTCGATGTTTTCAGCGATTTAATTTGGGAAGGGGTTTTAAACAAAGTGAACTATGTGGAACACATTTCGCCCAAACAATTAATGCTTTTTCACATTACGGAAACCTTTATGGAATTGATAGGAATAAAGGTAGATAAAGAAAACGTTGATATTACCACTGCCTATGGCTACAAATGGCTTCAGCAAAATCTGCATGATGACGCAGTAACTCTTTACACTTCAACCAAAGCAATAAAAGACGATCGAAACAAAGATATTTTTGTTTTGATTCAGCAAGGTGCTGTAATAACGAAGGGAGAACTATACAATTATTTTACAGATTTGGTTAACGAATAATCATTATTATTCATAACGCAAACTTTCAATTGGATCTAAACCTGCCGCTTTTGAAGCTGGATAAGAGCCTGCAATTACCGCAACTAGAAATGTAATTATAGTTGCCCAAATCATTGCCGTCCAAGGTAAAGTAAAGTCGAATTCGAAAAATTTCGCAAAACCAAAACCGGTCAACACTCCCAAAAAAATTCCTAGAACACTACCGAATTGACCAATAACAATAGTTTCTATAAAAAACTGTGTTGAAATTGTAGATCGTTTGGCGCCCAATGCTTTGCGAACACCAATTTCACGGGTGCGTTCGGTAACCGATACCAACATTATATTCATCAATGCGATTGAAGACCCAAGAATGGTTATTATACTGATGATCCACGCAGCGATTTCCAAATATTGGGTAATAGATGCAATTCTATTTATCAAATCTTCACTGCGTTCAATTCCAAAATTATTTGCTTCCACTGGATTCAGGCCGCGAATATTTCTAAAAGTGATGATAGCCTCATCCTGTGCCGCTTCCATCATCTGTTTATCATCTACTTTTACACTAATATTATAATTTATATTGGGTTCGGTATAAATTCCCCGCGCAACCTGTACGGGAATCAAAACCTTTAAATCTTGATTGTTTCCAAAAGTGGAACCTTTGGATTCCAACAAACCGATAACCTTAAATTTTACTCCGCGAATACTAATTGTTTTGTTGATTGGATCGTCATTCTCAAAAAGATTTTTCACAAAATCGGCACCTAATAAACATACTTTATTATTGTTTTCAATATCGAAAATGGTGAAATTCCTCCCGAGGTCTATTTCGGTACCGGTGTTGTCCAAATAGTTTTCATTTACGCCATACACCTGTACTTCCGGGTCGGTTTTTTCGGAACCATATCTCACTTCGGCGGCACTTGTTCCTTGAAAGGAAAGGGAGGTTTTGGTTGAAGGAAATTCATATTTGTCCAAAAATTCGCGCACGTTATTGTAGCTAATTATCGGATTTATTTTTTCCCTTTCGCCACTTCTGTTTGATTGAACCGTAAATTCATATTGCTGGATGTTGAACGTATTGGCGCCCATAGATGCGAAATTGCCAGAAATAGTTGTTTCCAAAGCCTTCACGGCGCTCAAAATTCCAACCAAGGCCCAAATACCGATTCCGATTATTACTATGGTTAAGATAGTTCTTAGTAACTGGCTTTTAATGGAATCCAGCGCAATCCGAACATTTTCCCAGAAAAGTGAAAACATATTTTTAGTTTGTGTTTCTCGTTAGACTGCAAACGCACGATAAAGTTACAGAATTACAGTGAAGCTGATATTGATTACGACAATCATATTGTGGCAAACTTCATTATTATTTAGGATATTTGTCAATTCAAAATACAAATTTTTAAAACGTAAACCCTTGTCAAAAAAACCATCCATTCCCAAAGGCACCCGCGATTTCAATCCGGAAGAAGTTTCACGGCGCAATTATATTTTCAATGCAATAAAGGAAACCTTTTCATTATATGGTTTTCAGCCTATTGAAACGCCTTCTTTTGAAAATAGCGAAACATTGATGGGGAAATATGGCGAAGAGGGCGACCGATTGATTTTTAAAATCTTAGATAGTGGTGATTATTTAAATGAGGTTAGAAATAATATTGATTCAACGGCGAAACTTTCTAACAGTGTATTATTGTTTTACGAAGGTTTATTAGTTAGAAATATAACCGATTGGGATAATGAACTTATTATAGGTTTGGATATTTTCTTTCAAAACGATTACGATAAAAATTATTCGAGAAATTTTTTTAATCAGAGAAAAACAGAGATTTTAAATTTAAGTAAAGTTTATAAAGATTTTAATAATGCTGAAAAAGCTGCTGTCAGACAAAACATTTTACTTTTATATATTAATGATTATAAAAATTTAGACTTATTAGACCCGAAGATTGCTACTAGGCTAGTTTCTGGAAAAGCCCTCCGTTACGATTTAACCGTTCCTTTTGCACGTTACGTTGTACAACACCAAAACGAAATCACCTTTCCTTTTAAACGCTATCAAATTCAACCAGTTTGGCGAGCGGACAGACCACAGAAAGGACGTTTCCGTGAGTTTTATCAATGTGATGCAGATGTGGTTGGGTCCACTTCGCTTTGGCAAGAGGTGGAGTTCGTACAATTATACGATGCCGTTTTTACCAAACTGGGTTTAAATGGCGTAACCATAAAAATCAACAACCGTAAAATTTTGAGCGGTATTGCCGAAACCATCGGTGCGGATGACAAACTTATTGATTTTACCGTGGCGTTGGACAAACTCGATAAAATAGGGGAAGAAGGCGTAAAAAAAGAAATGCGTGAAAAAGGCATTTCTGAAACTGCCTTGGAGAAATTACAACCTCTTTTTTCCTTCAAAGGAATCAATGACGAAAAATTGAACTCCCTGAAAGGCTTGCTTAACAATTCCAAGTTAGGAATGAAAGGCGTAGAGGAACTTGAATTTATAATCAACAATATTGAAAAACTTCAATTGCAAACTGCATCATTGGAAATTGATGTTACGCTTGCCAGAGGCTTAAATTACTACACAGGCGCCATTTTTGAGGTTTCTGCTCCAGCAGAAGTCAGCATGGGAAGCATCGGTGGCGGCGGTAGGTATGATGATCTTACCGGGATTTTTGGATTGAAAGATATGAGCGGCGTAGGGATTTCTTTTGGATTGGATAGAATTTATTTGGTTTTGGAGGAATTGAATCTTTTCCCTGAAACCGTTTCAGAAAATAGCAAAGCTCTTTTTATCAACTTTGGCGAGCAGGAAGCATTGTATGCGATGAAGGCAATATCAAAATTGCGCAAAGTTGGCATTAAGGCTGAATTGTATCCGGATGCTACAAAAATGGGAAAACAAATGGGTTATGCAGATAAACGGAATATTCCGTTTGCAATTTTGGCTGGGGAAAAGGAGATGGATGCAGAAACGTTTACGCTTAAAAACATGAAAAGCGGGGAGCAGCAAGAACTTAATTTAGACGGATTGTTGCAAGCGCTACAGATTGATAAAAAGATAATCAACTAAAATTTAATTTGTCGAGTTCTTCAGAAGACTCAGCTGTTCTAGCTTGCATTATTCTTTCTTCCACCTCTAATCTTGCGGCTTCAGAGAGCAATCCGGCAATTCTGAGCTTTGTTAAATTTTTTAATGTTTCATTATTCATTCTTCCCCAATTTCGTTAATAATCTTTTCATAGGAAATAACATAGTCAATCTGTTTTTCCTCTGAAACGTGTTTGCGGGGAGTTTCAAGAATTATAAAGTCGAAAAGTTTTGAGATAATATTTTTAAGGCGTTCTTCTGTGGTTAACACGGCTTTATGTAAATAGTGCGATGCAATTGGCTATTTCGGTTCGATTTGTGCCACTGATTTCGGTCGGTTAGTGCCAGTCGTTTCGGTTTGATTTGTGCCACTTTTTGGTTTTTGGCAAAATCATATCGGTTCGATTTGTGCCAGTTGTAACGGTTCGTTTTGTGCCA
>JAUYGY010000006.1 GCA_030690315.1 Aequorivita sp. | reverse complement strand
GCATTTTGATGAATAACAATTAATTTTAGTAAAAATTTCAAGTTTTTACCTCTTATCCTAAAGGAAGAACTTGAAATTTCATCGATATTCCCTTTAGGGTTAGGGTAAAAATCGATGAAATGCTCAAAATGCACAACGGGTGAATGTTATTATTATTTAATTCTTTTTTGAAGCAACCAGCTTAAGAATCAACAATCTAAGTAAAAGAATGAATGGAAAACCGTGGAGCAAAACATCAAACCAATCTGCAGCCTGCATTCCCTCAGCACCGCCGGCAATCCATTTAAGCTTTCCCCAAAGGTGTGGCTCGGGAAAAAAGGGAGCCAATCCCAAAGTAAGGCAGAGTAAAAGGATGATTCGCCAGTTGTTTAATAGTTGCATTTATTGTGAATATGTGAATTCAAACTAGAAATTAGAAATTAGAAACTTGAAACCTGAAACGTCCATCAATACCACCGTCTAGTAAATAACCCCAATAATGTTTTCGGGCTTAATGTAACTATAAACCTAACCTTTTCATCATAATGTGGCAAGTTTGGCTCAAATCCTAAACTTGAATAAATAGGGAAATAGAGTTCGAAATAATCTGCAACCAAACTTAGGCGAATTCCACTATCAAAAACTGTATTTGTGCCACGGGCCTTGTTGTGCACAAGCCCAACATCGCCATAGGCATAGATCCATTTCCAAATATTGGTGCTGGCGTTTACGGTGGTCATCCAACTATTTGCGTATGCCGGCTCCAATTGAGACTTAAATCCGCCTTCAGCAATAATCAACTGTTGGCTGAAAAGTCCGGAATCTTCACTCCGTCCGTAATAATTGTAATCAAAAAGATAATCGTTGGGACGGTCTAGGGCAAAGCTGAAAAAATCCTCGTTTTCGCGAGTATCGTTAAAAAGAAAAACACCGGCAAAAAAGCGAAGGTTAAGCTGGCGGTTGCTCAAAAAGAGTTTTCGGTATTCAAGGTTCACGGCTAGTTTGCTGAATTTTGAAGAAATTTCATAATCTGCCACACCCCTAAAATAATTGATAAGGTTCGGATTTGAATACACATATTGCAAATTGAAAACGCTGTAATTGGGCTCTTGCAGCGGATTGTTCGGATCTTCGTCCTGATATACGTTTACGTTTCGAATGTTTATAAACTGTTTTTCATTGTTTCTTAAATCATCATTCCTGAATGAGAATGTTATGTATGGCGTAAAACGTTTGTAAAACAATCCGCGGTCATAGGAGTAATAATTTCCAGAAAATCCATAGCGCATTGCATACAGTTCGCCTTGATCCATAGGTTGAATATAGCTTATTGAAGCGCTGCCCACAAGGGTTTTACTCCGAAACCCGAATTGTGGCTCCAAACTGTAATGCACCGCTTTTGGCAGTACTGTTTTGTTGTAAAGTCGTAGCCCTGTTGAAAGTCCATCGTATAAATTATATTCAAAAATGGGCATAAAGAAAAACTGGGTATAGTTTGGATCTTCCACATCCTGAAATAGACGGAATTGAAGCGGTTTGTTCAATAAACCATCTACCGCCTTAAAATTGTTTCGGCGGTTGTATTCGGGGATTCTTCCTTCGTAATTCAGGGCAAGCTTGCGAATGTTTTCCGCAGGTATTGTTATTGAGGTAATACTGTCTATGGGTTTTGTAAAGGTTTTAAATACAACTTCATTTTTGTTTAAACCATAAAGCGAAATTGGCAATTCAGACTTTCGATTATTTTTGATAAAAACCTGCAGCGAATCCCCTATCTTTTTCACTTTCTTTATTTTGAAGTCGATCGTGGTGCGGGTATCGGCAAAATCTTCAAAAAACCAATTTATGGGAAGCTCAGTTTTTTCAGAAAGAAATGCTTCAAAATCTGAAGATTTTATTGGTTTCAATTTATTTTCTGAATAGAAATCCTTGATTGTTTTATCCAAAATCTCATCGCCCAAATAGTCATCCAGGTAGCGCAACCCGCTTGCTCCGTAATATCCGGTGGAAATGTTCATATTGAATTTCAACAAAGAATCCTTGGGCGTGGTCAGCGGTTGATGAATGTTGTTGCGCGCCATATTTAAATAAAGTATGGGGTATTGATCGTTGAATTCAAGATCTGCGGCATGCGCCCAACGTATTATCCACCAATCGCTCAAATTGCCAATTATCTTCATTTTTGGATAATAAGTATCCACATATTCCATCATCAAATAAATCTGCAAAGCATCCTGCAACCAATGATCTTTTCGGGAATTCAAAATGACTGTGTTGTCAATATATTGACGGGTTATGGTTTTCAGTTGCTCCATGTCATACTCAAAACCATCGGGAAAAGGGCTGATAAAACTTGGCAATTGGTTAAGCCCATAAACCGGATTCGTTTTGTAGTCGGTTTCGCTGATAACCATTTTTTTAAATGGATAAGGTCCTAGTTTTGAATCTAAAAAATGCACAACCCGATCAATCATCAAAGCCTGTACCGGTGGGTTTACCTTACTATTTTGCAGGTTGGTAACAATCTGTAATTTGTCGGTTTCAATGGTTTCGAAGATTGGATTTTTCTCAAGATAAAGCACTGCGCTTGTTCTTTCCTTTCCGGTAAGTTGGATGTTTTTTGTGTTTTCTGAAATGTTTTCCGAAACCAAATCAAGATCAGAAGTAAGGGTATAATTCTTTGGAAGATGAAGATTTATGGAAAACTCTGAAGGCGTCAAGTAAAGATCGTCTGTATTTTTATTGCTGTAGATTTGCCATTTTCCATCATAAACCGCCGGCGAAATATACCAATGTTGCAGTTTATACTCGTTCAGTTTGTTCACCCCGTAGCGCGTAAATCTGTCATCAGGAACCTTTACGGTATAGTCCAAATTAAAGGTATAGCTGTCTCCGGGTTTTAGCGCTGCTTCGGGAATAATTCTTAAAATATCAACAGCCTCTCCACGTTGCCATTGCAGAGGAATGAGGGAATTGTCATAAATTTTTTCAATACTTGTTTCCCCGCGTTCTTCGTCTTTTTCAAAGTGGAAAGCACTATCATAATTTTCTGCAAACCGTTTGCCCAGCGGGGTGGTTTTGGACGAAAAACTATTGGCCCAATCATAAAGAAATAGCTCTGTTAATGTGTCTGCGGAAGTGTTTTTATAGGTAATCTGTTGTTTTATTGCAATGGTTTTTTGCGAAGGATTTAGCGTAGCATCAATTGTTACGGTATGCTGCGCCGATGCCTGAAGTGTGAGGCAGAATAAAATACTGTATAAAAAGCGTTGGAGTGTCAAAAAAATATGCTGTTGAAGTTTAAAAGTTCGGGCTTAGATTGTACTCGTTATAGAATTCATTCAAAATAGTAAGAACTTCATCTTCGCTATCCACCAAATGCACAAGATCCAAATCTTCGGCATTTACGTTATTGTTGGCATTTAAGAGCGTTGTTTTTATCCAATGAAAAAGACCACCCCAAAATTCGGTGCCCACAAGTATTATTGGGAATTTATCTATTTTATGGGTTTGGATGAGCGTTAGTGCCTCAAAAAATTCGTCGAGCGTTCCAAAGCCTCCGGGCATAACCACAAAGCCTTGGGAGTATTTTACGAACATTACTTTCCGTACAAAAAAGTAATCAAAATCAATGCTTTTGTCACTATCAATATAAGGGTTGTCATGCTGTTCAAAAGGAAGGGCAATATTTAAACCTACGGAAGTTCCACCTGCCAAATGGGCGCCTTTGTTTCCAGCTTCCATGATTCCGGGACCCCCACCGGTGATTACTCCATAACCATTTTCGGTTATTTTTTTAGCTATGTTTTCTGCCAGTTTGTAATATTTATTGTCCGGTTTGGTCCGGGCAGATCCAAATATAGAAACGCAGGGTCCAATACGGCTCATCTTTTCATAACCGTTTACAAACTCTCCCATAATTTTAAAAATGGCCCAAGAATCGTTGGTCTTTACTTCATTCCAGTTTTTTGGTACTTGTTCGTTTCTCATTATTTTCAGTATTCAGTATTCAGTATTCAGTGTTCAGTATTCAATATTCAGTGATCAGTATTCCCTAATCAGTATTCCCTAATCAGTATTCAGTGAACAGTAATTAGTTTTTATTATTAATTACTAATTATTCATTATTCATTATTCATTATTCCTCCCGCTCCTAAAGTAATTCTTTTTTAAGAAAACGGGCTGTATAGCTTTTTTTGTTGTTCGCAACTTCTTCTGGCGTGCCTAAAGCCATAATTTTTCCGCCTTCTTTTCCGCCTTCGGGGCCAATATCAATAATATAGTCAACGGTTTTTATAACATCCAGATTGTGCTCAATTATCAATACAGTGTTGCCTTTGTCCGCCAGTTCGTTCAAGACAATCATTAACACGCGGATGTCCTCAAAATGAAGCCCTGTTGTGGGCTCGTCCAAAATATAAAAGGTATTTCCGGTATCGCGTTTTGAAAGTTCCGTTGCCAATTTTATTCGCTGGGCTTCCCCGCCCGAAAGCGTCGTGGATTGCTGGCCGAGCGTGATGTAGCCCAAACCAACATCCTGTATGGTTTTTACTTTTCGATATATTCTGGGAATGTTTTCAAAAAAGCCACAGGCTTCGTTGATGGTCATTTCCAAAACGTCGTAAATGGATTTTCCTTTATAGCGAATCTCCAAAGTTTCCCTATTGAAGCGCTTGCCCTGGCAGGTTTCGCATTCCACATAAACATCTGGCAGGAAATTCATTTCAATAACTCGTAACCCAGCTCCTTTACAGGTTTCACATCTTCCGCCAGCAACGTTAAAACTGAAACGTCCGGGCTTATAACCACGAATCATTGCTTCGGAAGTTTTAGCGAAAAGATTCCGTATTTCTGAAAAAACGCCCGTGTAAGTAGCCGGATTGCTTCGCGGCGTCCTGCCGATGGGGGATTGGTTTATATCGATTACTTTATCAATATGCTCAAGCCCTTCAATTTTTTTGTACGGCATCGGTTTTTTTACACCGTTGAAAAAATGCGCGTTCAAAATAGGGTAGAGGGTTTCATTGATTAGTGTGCTTTTTCCGCTGCCCGAAACACCTGTAACGCCAATCATTTTTCCCAATGGAAATCCCACTGAAATATTTTTTAAATTATTCCCCGAAGCTCCTTTAAGCGTTAGCGTTTTGCCGTTTCCTTCGCGGCGTCTTTCGGGAACTTCAATTTTTTTCTTTCCGTTTAAATAGTCTGAGGTAAGGGTGTCGTGTTTTAATATTTCTTCCGGCGTACCAACAGAAACTATTTCGCCCCCGTGCCTGCCCGCTGCGGGGCCAATATCAATTACATAATCGGCACTTTCAATCATATCTTTGTCGTGCTCTACCACAATAACCGAATTGCCCAATTCCCTTAATTGTTTCAAGGAATATATCAAGCGTTCGTTGTCGCGCTGATGCAGACCAATACTGGGTTCGTCCAAAATATAAAGCACGCCAACCAACTGCGAACCAATTTGGGTTGCCAAACGAATTCGCTGCGCCTCGCCACCCGAAAGCGATTTCGAGCTTCGGTCCATCGCCAAATAAGTTAGGCCAACATCCACTAAAAACTGAAGTCGCGAACGTACTTCCTTTATAATTTCTGAAGCGATTTTAAGCTGTGTTTCCGAAAGGTTTTTATCGAGGTTTTTAAACCAATCTGCCAGTTCAACCACGTCCATATTGGCGAGTTCAGCGATGTTTTTTCCGTTCACTTTGAAGTAAAGCGATTCTTTGCGGAGGCGTGTTCCGTTGCATTCCGGACACGGAATTTTATCCATATATTCCTTTGCCCAACGTTTCAGGGAAGTAGTTTCGCTGGCTTCAAATGTATTTTGGATGAAGGTTGCAACGCCTTCAAAATCTATTTTATAGCTTCGTGTAATACCCAACGCCTTTGATGCAATGTCGAATTTTTCATTCCCTCCAAAGAAGATAACATCTTTGGCATCTTG
The DNA here is from genome assembly GCA_030690315.1 of Aequorivita sp. Classification (GTDB taxonomy): domain Bacteria; phylum Bacteroidota; class Bacteroidia; order Flavobacteriales; family Flavobacteriaceae; genus Aequorivita. The sequence goes on along the minus strand of JAUYGY010000006.1, from coordinate 30,877 downwards.
CGGAATACCTTCAAAAGGATCGCTCAATTTAAAGTTGAAACGCTCTGCAATTAATTCAAGTTGTTTAAAAATCCAATTGCTTTTCTGCGGCCCGTGTGGTGCCAAAGCACCATTTTTAATGGATAGTTTAGAATTTGGAACTAGTTTTTTTAGGTTGACCTCATAAAGTTTTCCGAGGCCTTTACAGTTCGGGCACATTCCTTTTGGGGAATTGAACGAAAAATTGTTCGGTTCCGGATTTGGGTATGAAATCCCAGAAGAAGGACACATTAAAGAACGGCTGAAGTACCGGGCTTCATTAGTATCGTTATCTAAAACCATTAAAACATCCTCGCCGTGATACATTGCGGTGTTTATGGTTTCGGAAAGCCGTTTGTTGTTCTCTCCTTCCGTTTCTGCCTTAGATGATGCATCTACTGGCGAGGGAATTTTCAGTCGGTCAATTACGATTTCAATATCGTGGTTCTTGTAGCGGTCCACTTTCATTCCCTTTACTATATCGCGAACTTCGCCGTCCACGCGAACTTTCAGAAATCCCTGTTTTGCGATCTGTTCAAAAAGTTCGCGGTAATGGCCCTTTCGGGAACGGATTACGGGAGCGAGCACACTCACTTTTTTATCGGCGAAATCCTCGAGGATAAGTTGTTTTATTTTTTCATCGCTATAGCTCACCATTTTTTGGCCTGTGTTGTAGCTATATGCATCGCTGGCGCGGGCGTAAAAAAGGCGTAGAAAATCGTAAATTTCGGTAATTGTGCCAACGGTGGAACGCGGGCTTTTACTTGTAGTTTTTTGTTCAATGGCAATTACGGGGGAAAGGCCTTCAATTTTATCGACATCGGGGCGTTCCAGACTTCCCAGAAATTGGCGGGCATAGGCAGAAAAGGTTTCAATATAACGGCGTTGCCCTTCGGCATAAATGGTGTCAAACGCCAAAGAGGATTTTCCGCTACCGGAAAGCCCTGTAATTACTACTAATTTTTCTCTAGGAATTCGAACATCAATGTTCTTTAAGTTGTGGACGCGGGCGCCCAAAACTTCAATAAAATCCTCATTTTTTGACATAGCTTGCAAAGGTACTTAATTGAACCGAAAATAAAGAATGCATGCCATTTTACGGATGTTAATTTTTAGGTAAGAAATTCGCGTTAAAGTTGCTGATTTACTTCTTTGGAAAGATAAACATGAAAAGTAATGGCGATGTAAAAAATGGTGCAGATAACGATGGAATATCCCACAATAATAATTAAGGCTGAAAACCCCAACATTAAATAAATAAGAGGAAGCAACACCCCGAAAGCCATTAGTAGCATGAAAATGATATACAGATAGCGCACCAACCGTGGTGCGTTTCGGCTTATTTGACTTTGAAATTGGTAAAGTTTTGGAATAACCTCCTTCGTCATATACTCCCAAAGTTTGGATAAAAAAACTTCGTTAAAGGAAGAATCTTCAAAAGCCTCATTGTCTATTGTACAAGCTAGGGTAAGAATTTTTTCTTGGTGTCTTTCAAAAACAGCTTCCAGGTTTATTGAATTTTTGTAGGTTCCAAATTTATGACCGAAAACGTACCAAAGCCCAGCCCCAGATTTATGCTCGACCCATTTTTCTATTATGCTTTCGCTATATACAAGTGGATAATTTATGGTTTCGGGAATGTATTTTTCTTTTGGATTTGTCATCAATAATGATTTCAATTCCAAATAAATGTTTTCCGTTTCGCCGAAATGATGTGTTTCCTGAAGAAATTCAATAGCCAATCTGGATTTTGCTTTATAAAATTCCTTAACTTCAAAATAAGAAAGATCAGAATATTCCTTTTCAATATAATCCTTTAAGCCGGGAAACCACATATTTGAGTTGTAAAGAATTTCAGCAATACTCCTGAAATTGTGCATCTTTTGTGTTGTCTTGCTTATTTTTTCAATTATTCTGGCCTTGTTTGATTTCATATTAAGCGCTGAAGTTGCCAAAAAAACCATTAAGATTGCAGAAAGGAAACCACTGATGCCAATGAAAATTGTGGTCAGACTTTTTAAAACCGCTTCAAAACCGAGGGTGTTTTCGTTTTTTTGATATAGTAGAAATATTAATCCTGCGCAGAGAGCACCACTTATCACAAAAGCGATAATGGAGTATAAATCCTTTGTAAAAGATTTTTTTCTCATAAATTAAACATCACCAAAATGGGGCGAAGAGGTTCTGATAATAGGATTTTTTTACAATAAAAAATTACTTCAAAAGTGTAATGTTTAACTTTTAATAGCTAGAGAAAAAAAATTATTTATGATTCCAAAAATGTGAATATGAATAGGTTCTTCAAAAAATCTCAATTTAAAATTTGTAAAAATCCATAGTTAGTTGAATCAAATCTAATCTTTTTTATTACCCAAAATAATACCTTTCGATATAATGCAGAAGATTTCGTTTAAGGGTGAAATTCAATATCCAACTGCGGTATCATCGCCCCTTTTATCGGCGCCGCCTTCCAGTTTGCCGTTGGGTTTCACCAATATAGCGTCAACATTCCCAATTTCTGGCAATATTTCAGCGTTAGATAGGTATCCTTTTGTTTCAAGTTGCTTTGCCATATCTGCAGAAAAATCTTTTTCAAACAAAATAACATCAGGCATCCATTGGTGATGGAAGCGTGGAGCATTCACCGCTTCTTGCATGTTCATATCAAATTCATAAACATTCAGAAATGTTTGCAATACGGAAGTAATAATTGTGGAGCCGCCGGGCGTACCCAATACCATCAATAATTTGCCGTCTTTTTCAACAATTGTTGGCGTCATGGAGCTCAACATTCTTTTTTGGGGCGCAATGGCATTGGCCTCTCCGCCAAGCAAACCAAACATATTTGGCGTTCCGGGCTTGGCGCTAAAGTCGTCCATTTCATTGTTTAAAAAGAAACCAAGTTCTGGAATATAAAGTTTGGAACCGTAGGAAGCATTTAAGGTTGTGGTGACGGAAACCGCATTTCCAAATTTATCTACTATGGAATAATGTGTGGTTTCCAAACTTTCGTAACCGCTTATTTTTCCGGGTTTTATTTCTTGGGAAGGGATTGCTTTTTCAAACCTAAAATTCTCCATTCGTTGTGAAAGATAGTTTTTGGAAAGCAATGAGTCCACAGGAATATCCGCAAAATCGGGATCGCCCAAATATTCACTTCTGTCTGCATAGGCCCGTTTTTCGGCTTCAACCAAAACTTGAATGTATTTTTGTGAATTATGCCCGTACTCAGAAAGCGGAAATGGTTCAACCATTTGTAAAATCTGCGAAAGACAAATTCCACCGCTGGAAGGTGGCGCCATGGAAATAAGTTTTACGTTTTTATAATTAAAAACCAATGGTTCGCGCCAAACTGCTTCGTATGCGTCTAAATCTGCTTGCGTAATAATCCCTCCTTTTTTCTTTAAAAAATCAATCATTTTCGTGCCCGTTTCCCCGGCATAAAATTCTGCACGCCCGTTTTTTGCAATATTAGTGAGCGTATTTGCCAATGCCGTATTTTTTAGAGTATCACCTTCTTTATAAACTTCAGTAAAAATGGAAGGTTCGCCGTTAATTTTTTCGAATTGCTCTTTGTATTCATCAAAGCGCGCCTTTTGTTTGGGCGTAATAACAAACCCTTTATTTGCAAGTTCTATTACTGGTTTAAGAATAATTTCCATGGGCAGCGATCCGAACTTCTCGTGAACTGCAAATATTCCTGCAACAGTACCCGGAACGCCAACTGCCAGACCGCCTTCGGTACTTTTTTCTGGTATAAAGTTGCCTTCTTTGTCCAAATACATATCGCGCGTGGCAGCAAATGGGGCCTTTTCCCGAAAATCCAAAGATCCTATTTCGCCATATTGCGTTCTGTAAACCATAAACCCTCCACCGCCAATATTTCCCGCATTGGGATGGGTGAGCGCCAATGCCATATGTGTGGCAATCATCGCGTCAAAAGCATTGCCGCCGTTTTTAAGAATATCGGCTCCAATTTTTGAAGCTTCCACACGGGCAGAAACTACCATAGCGCTATCGGCAATCACGCCCTTTTCTTCCACTTTTGTAGGTTCTAGGTTGGTTTGGGGTTGGGGTTTGTCTTTGCAGGAAACCAAAGCAAGTAATAAAAGCAGGAAAGAAAATTTTGTCATAATTCTATAAGTTTTTGTTTGGAAAAGGAAATCAATTCATCAAAAAAGGAGGTGAACTCTGCTTCAAATTCTTCATAATATTCCTCAAGTTCGGCAACGGCCAAGTTCATTTTTGAAACCCCTTTTGTGCGGATGTTCATTTGTGCCAAAATTTTACCGATTCCTTCAACGCTGGCATAACTTAGCAGCCAGTTATCAGCAATCATATAAGGCATCATTCGTTGGATTCGCGGGGGCAAAATGGTGAAATTGTTCCGAAGCAATTCATAAAAATCCTGCACATATTCATCCAAGGGTTGGTTGTGATACTTGCTCCAGTTTTTCGCCAAAAAGTGGTCATAAAGTATGTCAACAATTACCCCGCTGTAATGACTGTAATTTTTGTGAAGCCGTGCTGTACTTTTATGTACCGTTGGATGGGAGTCCGTAAAACTGTCGATGCCGCGGTGCAGTAAAATTCCTTTTGCAATGGACGGCGGAAACTTTAAATAGCGTTTTCCCTTAATGCCATCGGCAATAAAGTTGCCGATTATAACATCTTCTTCGTTGCCGGAGAGATAGATATGTGCTAGAAAATTCATTCAATAAATATATGTATTTTTGGGCTGTAAAAACTGAAAATTGAACAGGTTACCTAATTTGGACCCATTGCGGTTTTTTCTGGCTTCCTTTGTGTTGCTCTTTCACTTGCCCCAACTTTCCGCCAATCAGGGACTTCCTTCTTTTGATGGGCTTCCAATATACCATCGTGGTTTGGAAGCCGTTTATATGTTTTTTGTACTGAGTGGATTTTTGATAATCCGTTTAATTTACCGTGCAAAAATCCGCGATAATTTCTCCATAAAGGATTTTTATATCCGGCGAATTCTACGGATTTTTCCGCTGTATTATCTTGTTTTGGGCTTTGGATTGCTTTTTTACAATGTGCTATTGCCTTTTTTAAATATTCCTTTTGAAATAAATTACACTTGGAAAGAAGCCTTGTTTTACAACATTTTCTTTCTCCCCAATGTATTTGCAAAAATCTACGAACCGGGTGGCATACTTGAGATTCTTTGGTCTATCGGGATTGAGGAACAGTTCTACCTCATTATTGCACCGCTTCTCTTTTTCATCAATGTGAAATGGATTTTACGTGTATTAAGCCTTTTACTGATGGGTTATTTCATCCTTTTTTGGTCAGATATTTTTGAAGTACTTCGAAAATATACCTTTGTGTTTTTCTATTTATTTTCTGGGGGTGTACTTGCTATTTTGGAAGAAAAGAAAAAACTGGAATTTTTGAAGTGTTCCGCAGTTTTTCCAGTAATGGTCTGTATCGCGACTTTGCTTTATTATATCACCGATTGGTTTATGTTTGAACCGCTTTGGCTTCGGGCATTGTTCACTTGTTTGTTGTTTGCGTTCTTTATCCATTCATTGGCTTTCAATAATCGAGGAGTGGAAGTGAACAACAAACTTTTGCATCACTTCGGAAGTATTTCATATGGCATTTATATGTTTCACGCCATTGTTTTGAATGCGGTTGTATTTTTGTTTCTGAAACTGGAAATGCTCCAAAACCTTAATGAAACTTTAACCATAATTTTAATGCACCTGCTTACCTTCGCAGGTACACTTTTGATTGCTCACTTATCTTATACTTATTTTGAGCTTTACTTTTTAAAATTGAAAAACAAATTCAGAAAATAACTTTTGAAGTACGAAATACGAAATTTGAAGTACGAAGTGAGAAATACAAAATACAAAATACAAAGTCTGATTAACGATTAACGATTTATGATTAACGATTTATGATTTACTTTTTACTATTAACCATTACAATTACAAACTATAACAAATGACTTTAATAAAATCTATATCAGGAATCCGCGGAACTATTGGCGGGGCACAGGGCGACAATTTAACTCCAATTGATGCGGTGAAATACGCTGCTGCCTATGGCAGTTGGGTTAAGCAACAGCGCAACAAAGAAACCTATAAAATAGTCGTGGGGCGCGATGCCCGAATTTCAGGCGAAATGATTCAACAATTAGTGATGAATACTTTGGTTGGGATGGGTATAACGGTGATCGATTTAAATCTGTCAACTACGCCAACCGTTGAAATGGCCGTTGCAATGGAGCACGCCGACGGGGGAATTATTCTCACTGCAAGCCACAATCCAAAACAATGGAACGCCCTAAAATTGCTAAACAATAAAGGCGAATTTTTAAATGCCGAAGCTGGACAGCAAATTCTGGATATTGCCGAAAATAGAACTATAGAATTCGCTGAAGTTGACAATTTGGGCGAAATCCATAAAAATGATGCTTACATCGATCTGCATATTGACGAAATATTGAATTTGCCATTGGTAAAAAAAGATGCCATAAAACGCTGCAAATTTAAAGTTGTTGTTGATGCGGTGAATTCCACTGGAGGAATTGCGGTGCCGTTGCTTTTGGAAGCTTTGGGGGTTGAACCCGTGAAATTGCATTGTACTCCGAACGGCCAATTTCCGCACAATCCCGAACCTTTGAAAGAACATTTGGGCGACTTGATGGAAAAGGTAGTGAAAGACCGTGCAGACTTTGGAATTGTAGTAGATCCGGATGTGGACCGACTTGCGTTTGTGGATGAAAAAGGCGAAATGTTTGGCGAGGAATACACTTTAGTTGCCGTTGCGGATTATGTTTTGCAAAATACCCCCGGAAATACAGTGAGCAATATGTCATCTTCGCGAGCCTTGCGCGATGTAACCGAAAAGCACGGTGGAACTTACACAGCCAGCGCAGTTGGCGAAGTGAATGTAGTTGATAAAATGAAAGAAACCAATGCCGTGATAGGAGGGGAGGGCAATGGTGGAATTATTTATCCAGAATTACATTACGGTCGCGATAGTTTGGTGGGAATTGCTTTGTTTTTAAGCTTTTTGGCAGAAGAAAAAATTGCGGTTAGTGAGCTTCGGAAAAAATATACGGCTTATTTTATGAGCAAGAAAAGGATTGAATTGACGCCACAATTGGATGTGGATGCAATTCTGAAAGCGATGGAAGCAAAGTACGCTTCCGAAGAAATAAATACTATTGATGGAGTAAAAATTGATTTTCCTGAAAATTGGGTACATCTTCGAAAATCCAATACCGAACCGATTATCCGGATTTATACCGAAGCGAAAAGTCAGGAAGAAGCAGATGCTTTGGCTGATAGGATTATTGGGGAAATTGAGGGGATTGTGGGGATATAACGTTTTTATTCCTTGGATAAAACCTCACTAATTTGATTATTAAGTTCAGGGATTTTATTCTTGATTACGTCCCAAACAATCGAATAATTTACACCAATGTAATCGTGAATCAGTCGATCCCGCATTCCGGCCATATTTTTCCATTGAATGGAATTATGATTGACTTTAAAATCGGCAGGAATTTTCTTTGTTGCTTCACCAACAATTTCCAAACTTCTAACGACTGCTCGTTTTAAGGTTTCGTCATCCAGAAAGGAATTGAAATCTAGATTTTGGCTAACTGAAATAAGATATAGGCATTCGTCTTGGATGTGCCTAAGAAATTCTTTAGGCTCTTTAGACATATTGAACTTCATTTAAGATTTTAGGACCAATATATGGACTCAAACCATTTTTTGTTACAACTTCAATCCTTTCGTTTTTAAAAATCGTTTCAAATAAGTCATAAACAGCCATATAGTTATCGAAGTTTTCTTTTTCAGGATCAAAATCGATCAACAAATCAATATCACTTTCACTTGATTGCTCATTACGAATGTACGATCCAAATAAACCAACCTTGCGAATACCGAGTTTCGAAAGTTTTGGCATATTTGATTTAAGTGTTTTTAATATGATTTCCTTTGTTATCATCTTTGAACTTTCATCAAATATACGAAAGTCTATGTTTGTAGTGTTTTCCATTACCATTTGTTCTCTAAAAGGTGCAGTTATTTTCTTCTGTCAATGTATTTCCCTCAATTTTTAAAAAAGAATGAATGGTCTTAATTTTGTTTTCCTTCCTTAATTTGGGATTGGGCCTATTCAGGTAAGTAGCATATTTTTTAAGTCATCCAAATTCCATATACAGCGACTACTGTCCAAATTCCATATACTTTTTTCAGAAAATATTTACTTCCACTTGCGCTGCCTGTAAATTTCCAGTAGCTTATAGAAACAACACAATTTTCGTAATTATTGTCAAAAATTGGGTCGCTTATAGAAATTATGTTTTGTCTTTTCTTTGTCTTTATAAATATTTCTTCGACCTCTTTTTTAGTCAAACATTTTTCACTATTTATAAAACCAGAACCGTAATTCAATTTGTTTACTAATTCTGAATTCCAAATTCCATTATCACCTTTTGATACGTTTATATCAATTTCTTTAAGTATGTTTTCGGGGACTTCAAGTCTAGCTTCTTCTTTGAAATCTTTTATGTCAAAAGTAGTTTTAGATTTTTCACATAGAACATATATTCCTAAAGTACCTTTACCAATCTCGTGTTCAATGATTTTTTTAAAAACGTCAGATTCTGAGTTATTTTGAGAATAACTCAAAGTTGAAATTAGTATCAGAAGTATTTTTAAAGTTCGTTTCATAGTATTGTTCACAAAGTGTTATATCCTAACTTTTATAACTGTTATCCTGTAAATAGGTATTATATTTATTCCGTAATTGCTTTTTTTTGCTGAAAACCAAAGATATTAAAATATGAGGGTTTTAATTCCAATACAGCTACACCCCTCTAAGCTTCCACCGTTTGTGCGACCATAAATAGTACTCCGGTTTTTCTCGGATTTGATTTTCCAAAGCATCAAAAAACATTCGTGTTATTTGAAAATCTGGGTATTGCTTTGGATTGTCAACCAAAGGGACAAAAGTGGCGGTGTAATGCCCGCGTTTTACTTTTTCTACTTTTAAATAAAGCACCGCGAAGTCTAGTTTTTTGGCCAATTCCTCAGTACCGGTAAACATGGGCACGTCTATTCCCATAAAAGTATCACGGTGTTTGAAGGCGCCAAGTTTCGGAGTTTGGTCGGAAAGTATGTAGGTTAAGGTTTTAATTCCTTTTTTCCATTTTCGGAAAAGAACGCCCACAATTTTTTTGTTGCTTACAATGATGCCCCCGAAATGCTCCCGCGTTTTCTTCACCAAAGCATCAAATTGTTTACTGCCCAATGGTTTATAAACGGCGTGGGCCTGATGGGGCATAAGTTTATTTAAAATTCCGCTCCATTCCCAATTGCCGTAATGGCCAGCCATAAGAAGAATGCTTCGATTGTTTTCATAATATGGATCAAGTATTTCGGCATTTGTAACCACAAAACGCTTTCTTATTTCCTTTTCAGAAATAGTAAAAGCCTTTATGGTTTCAAAAATAATATCACAAAGATGTTTGAAGAATTGCTGTGCAATCCTGTCTCTTTCTTGCTGCGTTTTTTCGGGGAAAACCAGGGCTAAATTGTCTTTCACCACCTTTTTTCGGTAACCAACAACATAATACACCAAAAAATAGAGCGCGGTAGATTTGATATACAAAATGCGCATCGGCAAGATGGAAAGCAGCCAAAGAATTGGATATGCCAGTATATAAAGCAATCTTTGCATAGGAATAGTTACCGCAAAACTAACTAATTTAATTTTTGAAATGCGAAATTAGAAGTTGGAAATGGGAAATGGGGAGTTGGAAATGCCAAATTGGAAATTGGAAATGCGAAATGGGAAGTTGGAAATGTGAAATGGGAAGTGGGAAATACGGAATGGGAAATTGGAAATGGGAAGTGGGAAGTACGAAATCGGAAATTTGAAATGGGAAGTATGAAATTGAAAGTTTCGAAATAATATTGTTTATTTTAAGTTGTAATTTCAGATATTAATTATGAGTATAGAGTTAAAACAGCGAACCCAAAAATTTGCCTTGGATTGTTGGCATCTTTGTGCTGAAATTCCCAATTCGCGTGAGTATAATGCATATGTTCACCAATTAATCAAAAGCTCAAGTTCAGTTGGTGCAAATTATCGGGCTGCCTTACGGGGAAAATCATCCCGTGATTTTATAAATAAACTGAAAATTGTTGAAGAAGAAGCCGATGAAAGCGCATTTTGGTTAGAAATGTTTACACACATTTTAAAAGATAATCAAGATACATTACAAAGATTAAACAAAGAAGCCAATGAAATAGTAGCTATTACAGTGGCTTCCATAAAAACCGCCAAGAAAAATCTAAAATGAGAAATACGAAGTGTGAAATTAGAAATACATTTTTTTTATTTCAAAATCATATTTCCGACGTTTAATTTCTTTTTTCTTATTTTTTCACTTCCCATTTCTAACTTCTAATTTCTTATTTCAAATGCAAAATCTTCATATCGCAACAATCATAATCATCGCTGCAAACGTAATTATATCAATGAAAGGATTCAGTGATTTTTCTTTTTTCGAAAAATATAAATTCAACATTGCGGGAATCCGTCGTGGAGAGCATATTCGGATGTTTAGTTCTGCCTTTCTGCATGCAGATTTTTCACATTTGCTGTTCAATATGCTTACGCTTTATTTTTTCGCGAATGTTGTTATTATGAGCGTGGGCGTAACATTTTTTGTGATTATTTATGTTGCGAGCCTATTGTTGGGAAATTTGCTATCGTTCTATTTCCATAAGGATGAATACCATTATAGTGCCATTGGTGCCAGTGGGGCGGTGATGGGAATATTGTATTCTGCAATACTTTTCTTTCCCAATATGGGGCTGTATCTGTTCTTTATTCCTATAGCTATTCCGGCCTGGCTTTTTGGTATGGCATATTTGTTGTATTCCATCTACGGAATGAAAAAAAGATTGGGGAACATTGGCCACGACGCCCACATTGGCGGGGCAATTGGAGGATATGTTTTAACATTATTGTTTGCGCCTTACTTATTCCAAACCAGTTTATGGATTGTTGTGTTACTGGCAGTTCCGTTAATTCTTTTATTCATTCTTCATAAATTGGGTAAAATATAAAATAATTAATAATTAATAATGAAAAGATAAATAATCAATAATAAAAAACTATGAAAACATTTAAAACCTTTGTGATTTTGGCAATAACAACTACAGCGATGATGGCGCAAAATCCTTTACCACCTAATACAATTGACGTTACCGGAGAAGGAATTGTTCGCGTTGTTCCCGATGAAGTAACTATCAATATCCGTGTGGAAAATACGGGGGAGAATACAAAAACGTTGAAGGAACAAAACGATGCAACCATTAGCGAGGTATTGAAATTTCTGAAAAAAATGAACATCGACGATAAAGATGTGAGAACAGAGTATATGAACCTCAGCAAAAACTACGATTACAATAGCAAGACATACACTTTTGCGGCAAACCAATCGCTTTCGGTAAAACTCCGCGATCTTAAAAAATATGAACCTGTAATGAAAGGGCTTATTGACACAGGAATAAACCGCATTGACGGGGTTGAATTTTCCTCTTCAACCAGTGAAGCCTTAAAAAGCCAAGCCCGAAAAAAAGCAGTAGAAAATGCACAAATGAAGGCGAAGGAATACGTGTCGGTTTTAAATCAAACAATTGGGAAAGCGGTTTCTATAAGTGAGCTTAATAATTCAGTGGGGCCACAACCTATGTACAAAATGGCAATGGATTCATCAGGCGGAGGCACAGAGCAGACCCTTGCGCTGGGGGAAATGGAAATTAGAACATCTGTTAATGTAAGTTTTCTATTGAATTAAGTTTATAAATTTAGAAAGTTTAAAAGTTAGAAAAAAGACATAAATTATCTTTTTAATAAAAAACCTCGGTTCCTATTTGAACAGAGGTTTTTTTAATTTTGCTAATTGCTAATTGCTAATTGCTAATTGCTAATTGCAATTATTCCCCACCCAAAAGCGTAGCAATCTTTGCTTCCAAAGCTGCACCGCGAAGATCTTTGTCTATAATCATTCCGTTTTCATCCAAAAGGAAAGTTGCGGGGATGGAACGCACGTTGTATTGTTGTGCAATTGGATCTTGCCAAAACTGTAGGTTTGAAACGTGGTACCAATCCATTTTATCGTCTTTTATGGCTTGTATCCATTTGTCTTTTTGTTCTGCTTTGTCCAATGAAACGCTGATAATGTTTAATCCTTTCTCGTGATATTTGTTATACACAGCAACCACATTTGGATTCTCCATTCGGCAAGGTTTGCACCACGATGCCCAAAAGTCTATGATGGTGTATTTGCCCATTGCATCTTTTAAGGACATTGTTTCTCCCGTTGGGGTTGGAGCGCTAAAATTTGGTGCCGCGCTACCCACTTCCGCTTTTTTTAGAGCGTCAAGATTTGTTTTTAATTCTTGCACTATTTCAGATTTCCCTACTTTGGGATCAAGATTTTCAATAAATGCAGATGCTTCGGCTGGTGTAATTTCCTTTCTGCTTATCATTTCAGAAATAAGCATCACTGAGAAAAGCGACTTGTTGTTGTCCTTTAAGAATTGCTTTTTATATTCGGTTTCTTCGCCAACAAGATTTAAGTTTTCGCTCTGTACCTGCGCAATGGCAGCAGTATCGTTAAGTTGTCTTGCTTCACGGAAACGTTCCATGCTCTCTTGTTTCCTTTTGTTGAAAACGGTCATTTTTGTAACAAATTCGCCGTAAGCTTCGTTTTGTTTTCCACCAATAACACGGGAAGCTTGAATGCTATCCTTGTAAATAGTCACTGACATATCTTCGTTTTCTGGAAAAAATAGAACAGAGCCGTTCACTTCGTTAATTCTCAAAAAATTCAAATTAATATCCTCGCTTTTAGGATAGGATGCAGAAAATTTTCCTTGGGTAACTTTTAGTGTATCAATAACCTTTGGTTGCTTGTTTTCTAGGGTATAAACAAATATTCCCGTACCATCGGCAAAACCTACGGCGTCGCCATCCAGTTTGTAACTGTTGGTATCATTATTGCAAGAAAGAAGTGAAATTGTAAGAAGTGATGCAAAAATCAGTTTCATATATAGGTTTTTTAAAATTCATACAAAAATAGCAGTTTCTTGCTTCATTGGCAGAAATGCGTGAAGATTTATTTTTTATTAACATTTTTCAAGATTTAAAAATTTACTTTTATTGGTTAATACCTCTGAATATAATGAAGAAAGAAAAAAAAGATTTCCCATTAAAGATAAAAATCGGGTTTAAAAAGGTTTTTGATGCCTTTAGGGAACATGCGGGCGAAAGTGCTTTGGCAAAAAAACAAAGTTCCGAAATACTTACCCTGGAAAAAGATTTTCCTATTTTATCTTCTGGTATAGCCGATTTTGATAAACTTTCAAAGTATCAAGATCAGATAAATATAATTCTTGATCCATTATTTCCGGCTGTATTGGAAAACAATGAAATAAAATTTGCAACTATTCCCTTTCAAGAGGTAGCTTTTAAAAGCACGAAGCGCTATAAAAATATTTTGAAAGCCGCGGGAGATGATTTTTCAATGGACATCATAAATTTTAATGAAGACCATTTTTATATCATGGGCTGTAGTATGATATTAAATTTTTATTACGGTAAGAAAGTAGATTTTAAAAGGTCTTTTTACTACAATGTTCCAGACGGACAGGGAATTATAAAAAATTACAGATTGTTTTATAATGCTGATTTTGTTGAAATCCAAAAAACGGCAAAAGCCAAGGAAATTACAGAAGAAGACATTCACGAATTGTTGGAAAGTTTTGAGGACATTTCAGTTTGGAAGGAAAAGTTCCCTCCGGAAAGCTGGATATTTAATGGTTTCGTAATAGCTACATTAACAGATGTAACGATGGATGTATCCATTTCCGATTTCAAGACCAATTTACTGCGCTTGGAAAAAAATGGCGGATTATATGATACAGAGTTTAGCCGTATTTTTCGTGCAATTTTTAATATGAAAGACCTTATGATAGGTTTTACGGACTATAATGAAGAAAATGAGTCTTTTGAACGCACTCTTTTTAAAGAAATTCCAAGTTTTATCCTTCAAGGCAAAAAATCACAATCAAGCAAGGAAGCACTTTGTAGCGCTTCCTATTATACGCTTTTCAAGCAAAAGGAATTTTATTGCGTAACTGATGCCGAGAGGTACCATAAATTGTATCCCGAGAATTTACTCTATAAAAAAATTCTGGATCAGGGAATGAAGAGCGCCATATTTGCCGCTATTGTTTGGGAAGAAAAAATTCTAGGGGTTTTGGAACTTGTTTCTCCCAACGCCAACGAACTGAACACAATAAACGCAAATAAGCTTCGTGACATTATGCCGTTTTTAATTGATTCAGTGGTGCGGTCCAAGGAAAAATTGGAAAACGAACTGGAGCTTATAATCCAAGAAGAATGTACAGCCATCCACAGCAGCGTTCAATGGAAATTTAGAAAAGAGGCAAAGCGCTATTTAAATTTAATAACCGAAGGCAACCCAACCTTTTTTCGCGAAATAGTTTTTGAGGATGTGTATCCCCTTTATGGACAAACAGATATTAAAGGATCATCGGAAGCCAGAAATGAGGCTACAAAAAAGGATTTGATCTTGCAACTTTCCCATATAGAAACGGTTCTAATAAAACTTACCAATCACACTCCATTACCCATTTTGGATCAAATGAATTATGCCATCAATGGGTATTTGGAAGAAATTGAAGAAAATCTGCAGGTAGATACCGAAAGGAAAATAATAGATTTTCTAACTTCTGAAATAGTACCTTTCTTCAAATATATTAGAGAAAGAAATGAAATATTTAAGGATTTAGTTGATGAATACTATACTTTGATAGATCCAAATACAGGTCTCGTTTACAAAAATAGAAGGGATTATGATGAATCTGTTATGCTTATAAACAAAAGGCTTGCTTCCGTTTTGGATAGAAAACAACAGGAAGCACAGAAAATGTACCCTCACTATTTTGAACGGTTTAAAACGGACGGGGTAGAGCATAATTTATATATAGGGGAAGCCATTACAAAGGAAAAATCCTTCAACAGGATATTTCTGAAAAACTTAAAACTTTGGCAATTGCAAGTAATCTGCGAAATGGAGAACAATTATTACCGTTTTAAGGACAAACTGCCTGTAGAGCTTGATGTGGCTTCCATGATACTGGCATTTAATGGCTCGCTTTCCCTTAGGTTTAGAATGGACGAAAAGCGTTTTGATGTGGACGGTACCTATAATGCGCGCTATGAAGTTGTGAAAAAGCGTGTTGATAAAGCAAACATAAAGAATACTGACGAACGTATAACCCAGCCAGGAAAAATTGCAATTATCTATTCTCAAAAAGAAGATGAGGAAGAATATTTGAAATATATCCATTTTCTCCAGTACCAAAAATTGCTCGGCGATGAGATTGAAACCTTAGAGCTTGAAGATCTGCAAGGTGTTACTGGCTTAAAGGCATTGCGAGTAAAGGTGCTTTATTCAAAAAACAGCGATAAAGTGAAGGAATATTATACCTACGAAGATTTAATATCGCAAATTGAGGAATAAACCTTAAGCTTGAAGGTAAAAGAAGGTGGCAAAGGCGATTAAGGAAATGACTACCCCGGCAACAAATATTGTGTAGGTAAGCCTTAAAAGCCGGTATTTCCTGTCCAATACCTTTCCTAAAAAATACAAATCCTTTGTAAGAACTTTATACATATAGGTTTGATCTTTCAGCATTTCATCAATGGCCCATTCATACTGGTCAAGTTCCATTTTATGGAAATTGCCGAAGAAAGCCAGATTTACCGATTTTTTTTCAACATCTTCTTTGGTAAACTCCCCGCGGGTAACATTAGGCCTCGTTGCAACAACGGCAAGAATCATGGTGATAGCGCTGAAGAGAATAAAAATAGCAGTGGGGATAATTAAATAATTATTATTGTCCAATTTGGAAATAAGGTTGGTGAGTACCAGCGATATAATGATGGCGTTTACCGAAAGCATAATATTTGCCTTTGTATCGGCAATGTCGCTTAGCTTTATGTGGTTTCCCAAAGCAGTTCTATAAAAAGTCTGTATGCCCCTATCTGGGCTATCGTTTTTGTACTGCGCCTTTATTTTGGCCTTTACCTTCTCGTTTTTTAATTTTTCAGAGTCCTTTTTGCGCTTAGCCAATAACTTCGCCAAATTGGATTCCTTTACCGACTGCCAGTTTTTCAATGCATAGTCAGTATAGAACTGGTGATTTTCCACCAATACTTTTATATTTTCTTCCAGCCATTCCCGGGAGGTGTAATTTTGAATGTTCTGGGAGATATATTCCTGTCTTAAAAATTCACTGGCCTCCTCAAAATATTCTTTTCCAAAATGGGAAGAATCTGCATCCCTAATTATTTTTTCGAGTTCATTATTTGGGATAGTATCTTTAAATTTTGTGGCGAGAATACACTTTTTTACACCCTCAATTATATCTTTTTCTACCTTCTGTTCTGTTAAAAATTCAACGGCTATTTTTACGCCATCCTCCTCGTGGTTTTCACGGGAAACTGTATAGCCAGAATCGTGCAGCAAAGCCGCCAAACGTAGTATTGTAGCATCTTTAACATCAATTTGGGAGTTTTCAATAATTTCATTTATACTTTTATAAACACGTTTTGTATGTGTATAATTGTGATATACAAAGGTGTTTGGAAGCTTATCTTTAAAGAGTTGGAATATAAAATTATCGGTAGCTTCAACAATATCGTTCATAGCGTTTTTTTAATGATCCAAAGTACTAAAAAATCAATGTCTAAATATATATATGAATAAAATTAACATCT
Source organism: Aequorivita sp. (assembly GCA_030690315.1). GTDB lineage: Bacteria > Bacteroidota > Bacteroidia > Flavobacteriales > Flavobacteriaceae > Aequorivita. The sequence continues at coordinate 13,981 of JAUYGY010000006.1, read as the reverse complement.
TTATAACTTTTGCTGCGGCCGCCATTCTTTCTGCCTGCGCAACCTTCAATCCACAATATCGAACGCTAGAAAACAAGCTCGGAAACGATTCTTCAGCAAGAGAAATAGATAAATCTTTTTACTTGATTGGAAATGCTGGAAAAGGCGGGGACGAGGCTTCAAAATCCATTAAATCCTTAAAAAATTATTTAGCTGAAAACAATTCCGAAGACAGCTATGTCCTGTTTTTGGGAAATAGCTTTTATCCATCCGGAATGCAGCCCAAAGATGATGCTGCAAAAAACGAAGCCGAAAAATCAATGAATTTGCAACTTGATGCCTTAAAGGATTTTAAGGGAAAAGTGGTGGTGCTTCCCGGAAACCGCGATTGGAAAGGCGGTGTAGATGGGCTGGAACTTGAAGAGGATTTTCTAAAAGGCAAATTTAACGATGTCGATGTACTGCAACCAAACAACGGCTGCGGTTTGGAAAGTATTGATATAAATAACAATGTGCATTTGCTTGTTTTGGATACCCAATGGTTTTTGGAAGATTGGGACGATTATCCAAAAATGAACGATAAATGCGACATAAAAACAAGGAATCAGTTTTTTATTGAAGTTGAAGGCGAACTAAAGAAAAATGCCGATAAAACCATAATACTTGCTATGTATCACCCGCTTGTAACTTACGGGGAACACGGCGGAAAATATCCGTTAATTCACGAAGATGTTTTTAGCACTTTTATCAAACAGGTAAAAATTCAAGGGGCAATTTCAAAACAGGATCGCTACAACGAACGCTACAACGAACTGATGGGCAGAATGGAAGTGCTCACAAAAGATGTTGAGCGGCTTGTGTTTGTTTCCGGTTTGGATGAATCTTTACAGTATATTGAAAAGGGATCCACAAAGCAAATAGTTTCAGGTTCCGGTTCTGGCGAAACTGCCACGGCCTTAGGGCAATATGGAGAGTTTGTTTATGGCGGACAAGGTTTTGCAAGGCTTGATGTTCAAAAAAACGGCGCTTCAGAAGTGCGTTTTTTTAAAGCCAATGATGATGCTAATGTTGAAGTTCTTTTTCAAAAGAAAATATTTCCAGCAATAAAGGAGTATGATTTTTCCACGCTCCACGAAAACTTTCCCGCAACCACAAAAGCAAAGGTTTACAGTGATGAAATGGTTGAAAAAACAGGCTTCTACAAAACCGTTTGGGGAAAGCATTACAGAGAGATATACGGCAAAGATGTTACTGCGAAAACAGTGCTATTAGATACGCTTTATGGCGGCTTAACTGTTGAAAGGGCAGGTGGTGGCCACCAAACCCGATCGTTGCGTTTGGAAGATAAAGACGGAAAAACCTATAATATGCGCGCCCTTAAAAAGAGTGCCGTGCAATTTCTACAAACTGTAATTATAAAGGATAAAATAATTGAGGATGATTTTGTAAACACTATTCCCGAAGATTTGATTCTCGATTTTTATACCGCTGCACATCCTTACGGGGCATTTACGATTCCTAAATTAGCTGATGCCGCTGGAATTCTTCACACAAATCCAAAGTTGTATTATGTGCCAAAACAAAAAGCCCTCGGAAAATATAATGAAGAGTACGGCGATGAGCTTTATATGATTGTGGAAAGACCAGACAAAGCCTTTGACGGTAAAATTTTCAATTTTGCAGATGATGTTGAAAGTACGGATGATTTGCTTGCAAAACTTCGCGAGGACGAAAAATACAAACTTGATGAAGAAGCCTACATCCGTGCCCGGGTTTTTGATATGTTGATTGGCGATTGGGACCGTCATGATGACCAATGGCGTTTTGCACAGCACAAAGATGAAGACGGAAACTCACTGTTTGTTCCAATTCCCAGGGATAGAGATCAAGTATATTCAAATTTTGATGGAGGTTTGCTTGATGTTGTAAGAACATTATTTAATACGTCGCGACAGTTTCAGGTGTATGGCGAGGAGTTGAAACACACAAAATGGTTCAATGCTGCTGGAATTAAATTGGATCACGCCCTGATTCAAAATTATGGAAAAGATGCTTGGTTGGAGCAGGCGGGAATCATTCAAAAGAATGTTACCGATAATGTGATAGATAGTGCATTTAAAGATCTGCCCACAGAAGCACAGGATGAAACTGCTGCCGATATACAACAAAAATTAAAAGGAAGACGGAATAATATTGTTGAAATTGCTGGCGAATATTATGATTATCTCGCAAAACTGCAAGTAATTACTGGGACAGATAAAGATGATTATTTCGAAATAACCCGTTTGCCCGAAGGAAAAACCAACATTAAAACCTACCGTTTAAAAGATGGTGCAAAAGGAGATATAATGGTGGACAGAACTTTTGATGCCAATGAAACAAAGGAAATTTGGGTGTACGGTCTTGATGATGATGATGTTTTCGATGTGAAAGGAGACGGAAACCGTCCAATATTTATGAGAATAATTGGCGGACAGAATAACGACACCTATAAAATAGCCAACGGCAGAAAAGTGAAAGTTTACGACCAAAAGAGCAAAAAAAGCACAGTGGAGGAAAAAGGCGGAGCCGCTTTCCGATTTACAGATAACTATGACAACAACACTTATGATTATAAAAAACAAATTCAGGCGGTCAATTTATTTCTTCCTGTAATAGGTTTTAATCCTGATGATGGTATTAAACTTGGATTTTCCAATGTTTACACGTTAAACGGTTTTCAACGAAACCCATTTTCACAACAGCATCGTCTTGCTTTTGGCTATTATTTCGCTACACAGGGATTTGATGTTAATTACGAAGCGGAATTCGCAAATATCTTTGGAAGTTGGAACTTCTTGGTAGGCGGGCATTTCCAAAGCCCAAATTTTTCAGAGAATTTCTTTGGCTTCGGAAATGAGACAATAAATCCAGATTATGAATTTGATTTGGGGATGGACTACAACCGTGTGCGCCTTAGTGGCTACGGTGGTTCCATTGGTATTAAAAAAGATTCTCCCTACGGAAGTACATTTCAGTTTGAGGGAATTTTTGAAGCAATAGAAGTTGAGGAAACCGATAACAGGTACATTTCGGAAACAATTCCGACACTAACAGAATTAGAGGAGGTGAAGAATTTTGTTACGGTGGAAGGGACCTATCAATACGAAAGCTATGATAACAAAGTAAACCCAACCCGCGGAATGGATTTTAAACTGGTTGCCGGGGGAACGCAGAATATAGAAGACAGTGAGGCTGTTTTTGGGTATGTGAAACCATCAATTGTATTTTACAATGCCCTTACAAGAAACAGGAAATTGGTTTTAAAAACCGATGTTCGCGGTCAGTTCAATATCGGAAACAATTTTGAATTTTATCAAGGTGCACAATTAGGAAGCGATACCGGGCTACGCGGCTACAGGAACCAACGGTTTACGGGCAGAAGTGCCGCAGTTGCCGGAGCCGATCTTCGGTATAGTTTCAATAAATTCCGTACTGCGTTAACGCCTATTCAAATAGGTGTTTTAGGTGGGTATGACGTGGGAAGGGTTTGGGTTCCAAACGATACTTCAGATGTTTTGCACAGTTCCTACGGTGGCGGAGTTTGGGTGAATACCGCCGATTTATTGAGCGCAACATTTAATCTTTTCACCGGCGATGAAGGCCTGCGATTTACTTTTGGGCTATCATTTTCAATGTAACTAATTATGATCTTTAAAAAGTTTTATTTTCTATTGGTAGCGCTGTTATTTATATTCTCCTGCGCTACTTATAGACCCCAGTTCAAAGATAAAAATGCCAACCCCATTTTTCCTTCGGACAAGAAAATTGAAAAAACTTTTTATTTAGTTGGTGATGCTGGCCTTTCGCCAATGGGAGGTATGAGCGATGCTTTGGCTACATTCAATAATTATCTTAAGAATGAAAAAACCACAGGAAACTATACAATCTATTTAGGCGATAATATTTATCCCTCCGGAATGGATCCCGAAGGCCACCCGGAAAGAAAATGGTCTGAAAATATGATTGATGCCCAACATAAAGCGGTGAGCGAATATAAAGGGCAAACCATTTTTATACCGGGAAATCATGAATGGTACAATGACGGGGTTGTGGGCGTGGCCAGGGAGGAAAATTATGTGGAATCAAAATTCCCTGAGCAGGATGCTTTTAGGCCCAGCAATGGTTGTCCGCTGGAAAGTATTGAGGTTTCCGCTAATGTACAGCTGATAATTATAGATACGCAGTGGTTTTTGGAGGACTGGGATAAGAACCCCACCATCAATGAAAAGTGTGATATAAAAACTCGTGAAAAATTCTTTATAGAACTGCAATTGGAGCTGGAAAAGAATCAAAACAAGACCGTAGTTTTTGCCATGCACCACCCAATGTTTACCAATGGGAACCACGGAGGTTATTTCGCTTTAGAGAAGCATTTATACCCGGTTCAAAAGAAAATACCCATGCCAATTTTGTCTTCCCTTGTCGTTCAAATTCGCTCACAGGGCGGGGTTTCGGTACAGGATAGGTATAATGAGCTGTACAACAATTTGATGAACAAACTGCAACAGCTTATTAAGAATAACAAGCGACTTATTTTCGCATCGGGCCACGACCACAATCTTCAATACATTGAAAAGGACGGGATTAAGCAAATAGTTTCCGGGGCCGGCTCAAAGGAATCGTATGCAGCTACGGGGGAAGACGGATTTTTCAGTACAGGGGCGCAGGGTTTTGCGGTTTTGGATGTTTTTGACGATGGGTCATCTTGGGTTCGTTATTTTGTGGCTGGGGAAGGCCTTCAGCCAGAACTACTTTTTCAAAAGGAAGTAATTCCTGCGCCAAAAAGCATCGATCTTTCTGCGTATCCTGAAATATTTCCGAAGGAATATACAGTGCCCATTTACAAACAGGATAGCATTAGCGAAGCATTGTATTTTAAAACAGTCTGGGGAGCGAAATATAAAGATGCATATTCACAACCCGTGAAGGCACAAGTAGCATCATTAGATACATTGTTTGGTGGGTTGCGCGTAATTCGCGAAGGTCATGAAGGAGATTACAATTCGCTGTTATTGACAGATGCAAAAGGCAATCGTTATAGAATGCGGGCAATGGGAAAGAATGCGCTTCAAATTTCAAGAAAGCTGGCTTTTGATGAAGAAACCGACAAACCTAATGAAGGAGAAGAAATAGATATTCCCTCCTTAAAAGGGCAGGACGCAAATTTTTATACCGCAACCCATCCATACGCAGTTATGGCAATCCCAGATATGGCTAAGGCGATTGATGTTTTTTATACTACCCCACAATTGTTTTATGTGCCAAAGCAGCTGCGTTTGGGTAATTACAACGAAAAGTTTGGTAATGATCTCTACCTTATTTCCATTGAACCCTCTGAAAGGAGTGAAGGGGAAGGACTTTTTAAATATCCCGATGATATGGAAACCACCGATGATATTTTGATAAAACTTCGCAAAACAGGCGATGTGTTTGTGGATGAGGAAAACTATATAAAATCAAGATTGTTTGATATGCTTATTGGCGATTGGGACCGGGAGCCAGACCATTGGCAATGGGCGGAATATTATAATACCTACCAAAAAAATGTATATGTGCCCATTCCGAATAACCGTGACAATGCTTTTTCAAGTTTTGACGGCAACATTTTAGATTTTACCCGTTCGCTTTTCAGTGGCTCCAAGCAAAAACATGTTTATGGAGATAATCTGACAGATTTTAAGTGGTTCAGTAAAGAAGGGGTTATTCTTGATAGGGCGCTGCTTGAAAATTCAGGCCGTAACCAGTGGAAGTTTTTGGCAAAGGTGCTTCAGGACAGTATAAGCGATGCGGTGATTGAAAACGCCTTCAACAGAATTCCGCAGGAAGTTCAGGACAAATCATTGGATGAAATAAAACAAAAACTGAAAGAACGCAAAAAGAATCTTGTTGAAATTGCAGATAGGTATTACAGCTATCTTTCAACCTTGCAGACCATAATTGGAACAGATTATGACGATCTGTTTGAAATTACCCGCCTGCCCGATGGGCGAACAAACGTGCGGAGTTTTACTACCTATGATGGAATAAAATCAGATACTTTAATAGACAGGACCTATGTAAATAAAGACACCAAAGAACTTTGGATTTACGGTCTGGCTGGCAAGGATAAATTTACCGTTAGCGGCGATGAAGATAATCTGGTATTTGTTCGGATAATAGGAGGGCATGATGAAGATGTTTTCAGTTTAAAGGAAGGACGAAGGGTGAAAGTGTATGATTATGAAAGCCAACCAAGTATAATTGAAGAAAGAAAAGGTGGGAGTGTACGTTTTACAGATGTTTATAATCTGAATACTTATGATTACCGAAAGCAGATAGAACGTTCGCAAGGAGTGGTTTCAGCAATAGGTTATAATCCCGATGATGGGTTTAGGGCCGCATTGCAATATGCCTATCAAGTAAATAGTTTTCAGCGCAATCCTTTTTCACAACGGCATGTAATTAATGCCGCATATTTTACCGATATCAACAGTTTTGAGATTTCCTACTCAGCGGAATTTGCAAATATTAAGGATCGCCTCAATTTAAGTTTTGGCGCAAAATATACAAGTCCGAATTACACAGTGAATTTTTTCGGCTTCGGAAACGAAACACAAAACCCTCAGGATGAAGCAGGATATGATTTCAATAGGGTGGAAGTACAGCATTTTTCTGCAAACTTCGGAGTGTTGCGGAATAGTAATTTTGGTAGTTTTTTCAAACTGCAAGCCACTTTTGATGGGTATGAAGTAAACAATTCCCCAATCAATTTTATTGCTGCAGCAAGCGTTGACAATAAAGGCGAAACCAGCATTTTTGGAACTTTAGAAGGAATTTATAATTACCGCAGTTATGACGATATTCTCAATCCGAGTTTGGGGATGTTGTTTGATTTAAATGCAGGAATTACTGACAATCTTGAGGATACTAGTGAAATATTTGGGTTTATAAAGTCGCGCATTGGGTTTTACAACACCTTGTTAAAAAACAGAACATTGGTACTAAAAACAACTATGAACTATCAAGTAAATATTGGGAAAAGGTATCAGTTTTACCAAGCTGCAAACTTGGGAGGCGATAATGGACTGAGAGGATATAGGGAACAACGATTTACCGGAAAGTCATTTTTGGTTGGCAGTGCCGACCTTCGTTATAGCTTGCCAAAATTTAAGATTGGGTTAATTCCCTTTCAAACTGGAATTTATGTAGGGACCGATTTGGGAAGGGTGTGGTTGCCGGAAGAAAGTTCAGATAAGTGGCACAATGCCTACGGCGGAGGCTTTTGGATTACAGGTTCGGGAGGAGTGAATGCCAATTTTAATTTGTTCCATTCAAAGGAAGGAGCGAGGCTTACTTTTGGATTGGGGTTTGATTTTTAAGAGGAAAGAATAAAGAGGAAAGAATAAAGAGAAAGAATAAAGCGGTTCAAAATGTTAAGTGCGAAGTACGAATTCGGAAGCATTCAAAAAAAATAATATAATATCCTTTCGTTGATTTCTCGCATTTTGTTTAATGTTATGCCGTTAGGCATAAAATATTGGTAAAAAGAAAAAACTGGGTTGGAATAATATTCCTTCCCAGTTTTTTCTTTTTTTACAGTCTAAAAAATAAAGAATAATAATAAATAATAAAATTAAGCTCCCGGATGGTTTTCATCTGTTTTCATTGACCAGGCATCGAGCATCCAACTTATTTTTTCTATATGGCCAATGAAGCCACCAATCATATCAATGGTGCCTTCATCTCCGGCAGCATCTGCTTTTTCAACTACATTCCGCATTTGTATTAGTAGTTTCCCGTGGTCTTCGAGTAAAATTTTAACCATCTCCAGATCTTTGATATCAGAAGAGGATTCTTTTAAGTTGCTCATTTTTAAATAATCGGAAAGATTGCTGGTAGGTTGAAAACGGAGTGTTAAAATACGTTCAGCAATTTCATCTACTTTCATTTTGGCATCCTCATACATATCTTCAAATTTTATGTGAAGATCAAAGAAATTTTTACCCACAACGTTCCAGTGGAAATTGCGAAGTTTTTGGTAGTATAAATGATAGTCTGCCAGCAGTATATTAAGTTCTTTTGCGGTGGCTGTTGTTTTCTTTTTATCGAGATTCAAGTAGTTCATATTCTTAGTTTTTTAAAGGTTTTACCAAAGATAAACAACACCTCTTGGGCGCGCGATTTTTATAGAGGGTTTAGCCTTTTTTTAACAAGAAGAATCTACTAAATTTCAGAGTTAAATGGCTTTTTATAGACCATAAAAATATTTTGTAGGAAAAAAACCTGTTTCTTACATTCTAATGACTTTGCTATGGCTTTGCTATGAGTTCTTCGTGAGTAGTGAGTAGTGAGTAGTGAGTAGTGAGTAGTGAGTAGTGAGTAGTGTACGTTGTACGTCCCTGAATAAGGTTGATTTTTTTCTGGTTAACCTTATACAAAACTCCTAACTTCACGCCCTAAATAAAGTCTGCTTATGAAAACTAATTTATATGTAGCCATACAGGCTGCTTTGGATGCGGGAAAGGAGATCCTTAAAATTTACGAAACTGATTTCCGCGTAGAAACAAAAGGGGATGATTCGCCTCTTACCCAAGCAGATAAAAATGCGAATGAGGTAATAAATGCCTATCTAAAACGCACCAATATTCCAATTATTAGTGAAGAAAACCGACAACTTGATTTTTCGGAAAGGAAAAATTGGAGCCAATGCTGGATTGTAGATCCGCTGGATGGCACCAAGGAATTCATTAAGAGAAATGGTGAATTTACCGTAAACATAGCGCTGGTTGAAAATGGAAATCCGGTGCTCGGTGTGATTTATGTTCCTGTTTCAAAGGAACTCTACTTTACTTCCGAAGATGGGAAAACCTCAAAAAAAATAATTGTTTCTTCGGAAGAAATTTCTGTGGAAGAGATATTTGAAAAAGCCAAAACCATAAACCCTTCGGCAATTATTTCCGAAGTAAAAATAGTTGGTAGCCGTTCCCATTTGAATGAGGACACTAAAAATTTTATTTCAGAAATTGAAAATAGCCTGTCCGCCGAAGGAGGAAATAATAAGATAGAAATCGTCTCAAAAGGTAGTTCCTTAAAATTCTGTTTGGTCGCGGAAGGTTTGGCACATATTTATCCGCGCTATGCCCCAACTATGGAATGGGACACCGCAGCAGGCCATGCAATTTGTAGCGCCGTGGGCGTAAATGTGATTGACCAATCTACCGGAAAAGCCATGCAATACAATAAACCAAATTTACTCAACAACTATTTTGTGGTGAAAGTTTAATGATGGACCAATCCCGCAAAAGGCATATAGCCAAGACAATCACTTGGCGCTTCGTTGGTACGCTGGACACCATTTTGCTGTCGTGGTTCATTACTGGCAACCCTTGGACGGGGCTGAAAATAGGGGTCGCGGAAGTAGCAACAAAAATGGTTTTGTATTATTTTCACGAGCGGGTTTGGTTTAAGATCAACCTTTCAGAAAAAGGTATTATTCGTGAAAGCAGAAAACGCCACATTGCAAAAACCTTTACTTGGCGAGGGGTTGGAACATTAGATACCATGTTGCTTTCTTGGCTAATTACTGGCAACCCAATGACGGGGCTTAAGATTGGGCTGTCAGAACTTTTAACAAAAATGATTTTATATTATCTTCACGAACGGGTTTGGTATCGCACCAATTATGGGTTGCCAAACAGAAAATAGATTTTTATGGAAGAAAACATTATTCCGCATAATTTTAGCATTACCCAACAGCAACGGAGCGATTTAAAGAATCATAAACCATTGTTGGTTTGGTTCACAGGACTTTCGGGTTCGGGAAAATCCACAATTGCAAACGCACTTGAAAAAGCGTTATTTGAAAAAGAAATCCACACGTATTTATTGGATGGGGACAACCTTAGAAAAGGATTGAACAACAATCTTTCTTTTTCCCCAGAAGACAGAACCGAAAACATTCGGCGTATTGCAGAAGTTGCTAATTTGATGATAGACGCCGGTTTGGTGGTGATTGCTTCTTTTGTATCACCTTATCGCGAAGACCGTGAAAATGCGAAGCGAATTGTGGGTTATGATAATTTTGTTGAAGTTTTTGTGAATACACCCATTGAGGAATGTGAGCGCCGCGATGTAAAAGGCCTTTATGCAAAGGCACGTGCTGGCGAGATTGAAAACTTTACGGGAGTCAATGCCCCATATGAGGCACCCATGGCTCCGGATGTTGAGGTTGATACGACGGTGGTTTCGGTTGATGAAGCGGTAGTTTTAGTTATGAATGAAATAAAAAAAAGAATTAATAATTAGTAATGAATAATTAGTAATGAATAATATATAATTTCGTAATCACATTGTTGTCCGAATAAAAATAATGTAATATCCCATCAAGGACACTAATTCATTGCATTTACATGATTTATAGTATTTTATAAATTGGAAGTTATGCCGTTAGGCATAAAATATAGGTAAAAAAGAAAACACCCCCAAGCCCACCCGTCCCGTAGGCGGTGCATTGAGCCTGTCGAAATGGACGGCATATGATTCAATGCTTCATGGGATGTTGTTATAATTATATCTGACAACAATGATTAAGAATTAGGAATTAAGAATAAAGAATAAAGAAAAAAGAAAAGAGAAAAGAGAAAAGAGAAAAGAGAAAAGAGAAAAGAGAAAAGAGAAAAGAGAAAAAAGAAAAAAGAAAGTTACCAATAAGCGATTAATTAACAACTGATGAACAATTACACAATTACACATTTAAACAATTAAACAAATCACAATTCCCGAATTAACGAATCCCGAATTAACGCATAAAACAATGAGTAAGTACTATTTAAATTATCTCGACGAATTGGAATCGGAAGCCATCTACATCCTTCGCGAAGTATGGGCGCAGTTTCAAAACCCTGTGATTCTTTTTTCTGGCGGAAAGGATTCAATTCTTGTGACGCATTTGGCAAGAAAAGCGTTTTATCCTTCTAAAATACCTTTTCCACTTTTGCATGTTGATACGGGCCACAACTTCCCCGAAACCATTCAGTTTCGCGATGATTTAACAAAAGAACTGGGCCTGCAATTAATCGTTGGCTCTGTACAGGAATCCATTGATGCAGGTAGGGTGGCGGAGGAAAAAGGGAAGAATGCCACCCGTAATGCCCTTCAGATTACAACTCTTTTGGATGCCATAGAAAGTAATAAAATAGATTGCGCAATAGGCGGTGGGCGCCGCGATGAGGAAAAGGCCCGTGCCAAGGAACGATTCTTTTCACACCGAGACGATTTCGGGCAGTGGGATCCAAAAAACCAACGCCCGGAGCTTTGGAATTTATTAAATGGAAAACATTTTGAAGGCGAGCATTTTCGGGCATTTCCTATAAGCAATTGGACCGAAATGGACGTTTGGAACTATATTAAACGCGAAGACATACAAATACCTTCATTGTATTTGGCACACCAACGCGAAGTGGTTTGGCGAAGTAATTCCTGGATTCCGGTTTCAGAACATTTAAAGCGGGAAGAAAACGAAAAAATAGAAACTAAGAGAATCCGTTTTAGAACGTTGGGCGATATTACCATTACTGGCGGAATAGAATCTGAAGCCGATACTTTGGAAAAAATTGTAGCAGAAGTCGCCGCAATGAAACAAACCGAACGCGGGAATCGAAGTGATGATAAACGGAGCGAGACGGCGATGGAGGATAGGAAGAGGTTGGGATATTTCTGAATCCGAATTAAACGAATTTTTCCGAATTAATCCGAAATAATTATGAACTCGAATAAAATACTATATAAGGACGAAAGCTATAAGATAATTGGTGCCTGTATGAAGGTTCATACTAAGTTAGGTTCTGGTTTTTTGGAAGCTGTTTATGAAGAAGCACTGGAAAAGGAATTTTATAACATGAACATTCCCTATTTAAAACAGGCTAAATTAAATATTTTCTACAATGACGAAAAACTAAACAAAACCTATAGAGCGGATTTTATCTGTTTTGATAAAATTATTGTAGAGATCAAATCAGTAAGTATTATGCCGGTAGCTTTTTACAAGCAATTGAAAAACTATTTGAAAGCTACAAACCTTGAATTAGGCATACTCATCAATTTTGGCCAGTCATCCTTAGCCTATAAAAGAATACTTAACAAACCCAATTCGGATTAATTCGGATAAATTCGGAAAAATTAGTAACAAATGATAGATAAAAACCAACTATTACGTTTCACCACCGCGGGAAGTGTGGATGATGGAAAAAGTACTTTAATTGGAAGGCTATTATATGATAGCAAAGCCATTTTTGAGGACCAGCTAGAGGCAGTGGAAAATACAAGTCGGAAAAAAGGGCACGCAGGTGTGGATTTGGCCTTGTTTACTGACGGACTTCGCGATGAAAGGGAGCAGGGGATAACCATTGACGTTGCCTATAGATACTTCACCACGCCGAAAAGAAAATTTATAATTGCCGATACACCGGGCCATATTCAATACACCCGCAATATGGTTACGGGAGCTTCCACCGCAAATGCTGCTTTGATATTGATTGATGCGCGGCACGGGGTGATAGAACAAACAAAACGCCACGCTTTTATTGCTTCACTTTTACAGATTCCCCATATAATCGTTTGTATAAATAAAATGGACTTGGTGGATTATTCCGAAGAAGTTTATGAAAATATCGTGAATCAGTTTGAAGGATTTTCTTCAAAATTATATGTGAAGGATATTCAGTTTCTTCCTATAAGTGCGTTGGATGGCGACAATGTAGTGAACCGCTCTACAAATATGGACTGGTACCAAGGTGCCCCACTGCTGCATACTTTGGAAACGATGCACATTAGTAGCGACATCAATAAAATAGACGCCCGTTTCCCTGTGCAAACAGTTTTACGTCCGCAGCGGGAAGGCTTTAGGGATTACCGAGGATATGCTGGTCGCGTGGCCAGTGGCATTTTTAGACCCGGGGACGATGTGGTTATTTTGCCCTCAGGGTTTACGTCAAAAATAAAAAGTATTGATACAATGGATGGTGCCTTGGAAGAGGTGTTTGCGCCAATGTCCGTTGCCATTACTTTGGAAGATGATATAGACATCAGCCGTGGCGATATGATAGTGAAAGAAAACAACCAGCCCAAGGCCCTGCAGGAATTTGATGCGATGCTATGTTGGTTTAACAATAGTCCTGCCCGGGAGCGTGCGAAATACACCATTGTACATACTTCAAACGAGCAGAAAGCAATGATCACAGAAGTTATTTACAAAATTGACATCAATACTTATGCTCGGGAAGAAGAGGATAAAGAGTTAAAAATGAACGACATTGCCAGAATAAGCCTTCGCACCACGCGTCCGTTAATGGTGGATGAATACCGTGATAATCGCTTCACGGGTAGTTTCATTTTGATTGATGATACTACACATGAAACTGTTGCTGCGGGGATGATTGTATAGTCGGTTGTCTGTTGTTTGTTGTCGGTTCAGGTGGAATTTCCCTTAGCGCTATTTTGTTTAATTGTGGAATTGGTTAACTGTTTAATTGTGGAATTGGGGAATTGTTTAATTGTGGAACCGTTTAATTGTTAAATCACATCACTAATCAACGATTCACGATTCGCAAGAAACTCCAAAAATCTTTTTACCCCAACCCTAAAGGGAGAAGGATTTTGGAGTTTTTGGAAATAGGAAGTTAGAAGTGCGAAGTTGGAAATAGGAAGTTGAAATATAAAGTTTGAAGTACAAAATATGCAATACGAAGTTAGAAGTACGAAGTGGAAAAAATAGAAATTTGAAGCGGGAAATCCCATTCATAAATCTTTAACGAATTCGCAAGAAACTCCAAAAACCTTTTTACCCCGACCCTAAAGGGAGAAGGATTTTGGAGTTTTTGGAAATAGGAAGTTAGAAGTGCGAAGTTGGAAATAGGAAGTTGAAATATAAAGTTTGAAGTACAAAATATGCAATACGAAGTTAGAAGTACGAAGTGGAAAAAAT
>JAUYGY010000014.1 GCA_030690315.1 Aequorivita sp. | reverse complement strand
GATTTTAAGGAAGATTCATTTCAAAAACATATTGAGGATACACTAATTGCTGGCGACGGACTTTGTGACAAAGCCGTGGTGGAAATGGTCATTAAAAACGGTCCCAAAAGATTGCAGGAATTGATGGAATGGGGTGCCGATTTTGACACCGATGCCGATGGTGAACTCAATTTGGGCAGGGAAGGCGGCCATTCTGAATTTAGGGTGATCCATCATAAAGACACCACTGGTAATGAAATTGAACGCACACTTTTGGAGCGTACCAATAAACTAACCAATATCACACTGCTTCCACATCATTTCGCGATAGATTTAATTACGGAACATCACATTTCTGAAGAAAAACCAAACACACTTTCCTGTTATGGGGCCTATGTATTGGATCAGATTTCTGGAAGTATTTTTACTATTAAAGCAGATTGCACAACGCTCGCTTCGGGCGGGATGGGGCAAGTTTATGGCCACACAACAAATCCCGCCGTTGCCACGGGTGATGGTATTGCAATGGCATATCGCGCAAAGGCCCGAATTAAAAATATGGAGTTTATCCAGTTTCATCCCACCGCACTTTACGATGGAAATAACGGTGCTTCTTTTTTGATTTCTGAGGCAGTGCGTGGGTTTGGAGCGTTTCTTCGGAATAAAAACGGAGAGCGGTTTATGTTTCAGTATGATATTCGTGTCGAACTTGCTTCACGCGATATCGTTTCGCGCGCTATTGATTTTGAGATGAAAAAATCTGGAGATGACTGCGTTTATTTGGATTGCACCCATCTCGATATTGACGATTTCAAACATCAATTTCCAACCATATACGAAACCTGTTTGCAGAAAAATATTAACGTGGAAAATGATTGGATTCCTGTGGTACCAGCGGCGCATTATTTGTGTGGCGGAATTGTAGTGGATCAAAACGGAAAAACTTCTATTGGTAATCTATTTGCTTGCGGGGAGTGTTCACATACCGGTTTGCACGGCGCCAATCGTCTGGCATCCAATTCGTTGCTGGAGGCTTTGGTTTATGCAGATCAAATCTTTAATTATCTCTGTAAACATCTGCCTTTAAGGGCGACCAAAGCCATTCCTGAATGGAATGACGAAGGCACGGTTTTATTGAAGAGTTCTGAAATTCTTCAGCAGAAAACAATGGAGTTACAAAAGTTGATGCGAAGATTTGCAGGTGTTGTGCGCAACAATAATGATTTGAAATTGGCGTCCCTGCAACTGGAAAAATTATATTTTGAAACGGAAGCACTTTATCAAAATCACAAGCTCAACACTGTACTTTCACAACTTCGGAATATGGTGAATGTGGCACATTTAATCATTCAGCAATCATTGGCAAGAAATGAAAACCGTGGGGGGTATTACAATGAAGATTACAATAAATTTTTAAAAGAAAAAGTATGAAAACTTTAATAGAGAATACAGTAAAAAAAGCAATGGATTATTCCGATTACAACTTACTTTTTAAGCAATTGGTGCAAGAGGGCAGAACCACTGGAGAACAAACTGAGGAAAAAATTAATTACACAAAACTGAATTTTAGTCGCACTAAAAGATTGGATAAAACGGCTGAAATTACAAATGATAGCATAGCTGCTTTCAAAAATATTTCTGAAAAGCAAACTTGGCTCGTTATTAGCGAACCTTGGTGCGGCGATGCGGCGCAAACGCTTCCGTTTTTAAATAAGATTGCACAGTTTTCAGAAAACATCGATTTAAAAATCGTGCTTCGAGATGAAAATCCTGAATTGATGGATCAATTTTTGACCAATGGCTCCCGGTCAATTCCTATAGTAATTATGCTTGATGAGGTTATGAATGTGTTCCAAACTTTTGGTCCGCGTTCCAAAGCAGCCACAAAATTGGTAACCGATTACAAAGCCCACAACGGCAAAATTGATGATGCTTTTAAGGAAATACTTCAAATTTGGTACAACAATGACAAAGGGGTTTCTATTGTGAATGATATTTTGGAAACTACTGAGGTAAAGGTTTAAAAAAGACCCACGAACCACGACCGCTACGCTGCACGATCCACGACTAAAGAGTAGCACGACTGAAAACGTCGTGATTCAAAATGTCGTGATTCAAAAAGTCGTGTTTCAAACCATCAAAATTTTCAAAATCTGACCAAAATCATTTTAAATACCGACCTGATTTCCAACCTTTGCATAAAAATATAATTATGCAAATCGTTTCGGCTCAAGAGGCAGTATCTATAGTAAAATCAAATAATCGCGTATTTTTTCAGGGTGCTGCAATGACGCCCAATTTGTTGATAGACACTTTGTGCGAAAGATATGGAGAATTAAAAAATGTTGAAATAATCCAAATCCACACTCACGGCGAAGCGAAATATACCCAAGCACCTTACACCGAGGCTTTTCATCTTTCCAGCTGTTTTGTGGGCGATAATGTTAGGAAGGGTGTAAATAGTCAGTTTGGAGATTATATTCCAGTTTTTCTGAGCGAAATCCATTGGCTCTTTAGAAGAAATATCCTTCCGTTGGACGTTGCATTTATTCAGGTTTCACCTCCAGACAAACACGGCTATTGTTCACTAGGTGTTTCGGTTGATGTAACTTTGCCCGCTATTCAGACTGCAAAAAAAGTGGTGGCACAAATCAATCCGAGAGTTCCCAGAACCCATGGCGATGGCATTATTCACATAAAAAATATAGATTTTGCCGTAGAAATGGACGCTCCTATTCACGCATCAATATTGGGAACGCCAACAGATGTGGAAGCAATCATCGGCAAACACATAGCGAGCTTGGTGGAAGACGGCGCAACACTGCAAATGGGCATTGGAAACATTCCCAATGCAGTACTTCATAATCTGCACAATCATAAAAGATTGGGAATCCACACCGAAATGTTCAGTGACGGGATACTTCCTTTGGTAGAAAAAGGGATAATTACAGGGGAAGATAAAGAAA
Source organism: Aequorivita sp. (assembly GCA_030690315.1). Lineage (GTDB taxonomy): Bacteria > Bacteroidota > Bacteroidia > Flavobacteriales > Flavobacteriaceae > Aequorivita. The sequence continues at coordinate 82,286 of JAUYGY010000014.1, read as the reverse complement.
TAAAAACAGGAAAAATAGTAACGTGCTTTGCTATGGGAACCCAAAAACTATATGATTTTGTGGATGACAACCCTCTAGTGCATTTTAAGGAAGCGGGTTACACCAATGATACCGCCATCATCCGCAAAAATCCAAGAGTTACCGCAATCAATAGCGCTATTGAAATTGATTTAACCGGCCAGGTTTGTGCAGATAGTATCGGGATGTACCAATATTCCGGCGTTGGCGGGCAGATGGATTTTATTCGTGGCGCTTCGCTTTCAGAAGGAGGGAAGCCAATTATTGCGATGCCTTCCGTTACCAATAAAGGGATTTCAAAAATTACTCCTTTTTTAAAGGAAGGGGCAAGCGTTACTACAACCAGAGCCCATGTTCACTACGTTGTTACTGAATATGGCGTGGTGAATCTCTTTGGAAAAGGTTTGGAACAACGTGCCAAAGCACTAATCTCTATCGCCCATCCCGACCATCGGGAAGCTTTGGAAATTGAAGCCCGAAAAAGATTTAATAACTAACCTTTTTACTGAAGAAATAGTTCGGATAAAATTCTTTGGAAATAATTTTTAGGATGGTTATATCTTTAAATAAACATACTATTGCTTATTTTTGAGCAAAACGAAAAGTATGTTTTCAAAAGCATGTGAATACGGTATTAGGGCAGTTTTGTTTATAGCAAAGCAATCGCAACAGGATCTACGCCCAAATATTGCTGAAATAGCAAAAGCAGTAGATTCTCCCGAACCGTTTACTGCAAAAGTGTGCCAGCAGTTGGCAAGAGAAAATATTATACGCTCCAAAAAAGGTCCCAATGGTGGATTTTATCTTGAGAAGGATTCTACATTAAAACTTTCGGAAATCGTGACTGTGCTAGACGGGGATGCTATTTTTAATGGTTGTGGTTTGGGACTTCAGAAATGTTCGTCCGAACATCCTTGCCCAGTGCACGACCAATTTATGAGCGTGCGGGAAGGTTTAAAGCAAATGTGTGAAAATACATTGGTGATGGATCTTGCCGCAAATTTGGAAGATGGGGAAACATTTTTGAAACTTTAATTTTCTATATATCAATTCAAAATACTTTAAGAAAAATTTATTTCTGATAGTTTTATCAGAAATAGGATTTTATATACCTTTACAAAGATAAAAACTATGTTTTCTAAAGCCTGTCAGTATGGAATAAAAGCTTCGGTGTATATAGCATCGCAGTCAGAATTGGGTAATCGTGTTAGTTTGAAGGATATTGCATACAATATAAATTCTCCAGAAGCTTTTACGGCCAAAATTCTGCACCAACTTGCAAAGCAGAATATTTTATCATCCCTAAAAGGTCCTAACGGTGGATTTGGAATTCCGGAGGGTAACGCAGAAAAAATTAAATTGAGCAATATAGTAGCAGCTATAGATGGCGATTCCATATACAATGGATGTGCCCTTGGATTCGATTCCTGCAATGTCCTACAACCTTGCCCTATGCACAATAAATTTTTTGATATTAGGGAAAATCTTAAAGAAATGTTGGAAAACACAAGTCTTTCTGAATTGGCAAATGGACTAGATGGTGGAATGTCATTTTTAAAGCGATAAAAATTTAATATTATTTCTGATAAAAAGGTAATAAAATAAGAAATTTGGATAATCCATCAGATCAAAAATAAATATTAGATACAAATGAAAAAAATGAAATGGGTTTTACTATTGCTTTTAGGATGTATGCCTCAATTTGCAATATCGCAAAACAGTAGTATATCAACAGAAAACTGGCTTTCAAGTCCTGGGATTATAGGCACTTTTGTTTTGATTGCCATTGTTCTGTTTGTTGCGGTGATAATTCTACTGGTAAAATTGAATTCCTATATAGACACACTGAAACGAAAGCAGCACAACAAAAACAAATTGGCTTTTGATGATGAAATTATCGCAATGGAAGAAAGTGATATTGATTCCATACTTGAAAAGAGAAAAGCTGCTTTTACCTATAAATTATCTGGGGATGAGTTAGGAGGGGAAAATGGGGCAGTAGATGAAAAGGGATTGGTGCATCATATTGAAAATAAACCCAGTAACGCTTTTTTTGATGAAAAAAAGAAAACAACACTTAGTCTTGAAACGCCTGAACACTTAAAGAAAATTGTAATCTACTACGTAGGCACGGCAGCCGTTTGGTTGATAGTGGGAACTTTGATTGGCCAATATCTCGGAATGAAATTTCTGTGGCCAGAAATGGACCATCAATCATGGCTTTCTTTTGGAAGGTTACGCCCAGTGCATACTAATATGGTCTTTTGGGGATGGTCTTCGCTTGCTATGATTGGTTTAGGCTACTTCGTAATTGCGCGCACTTCAAACACTGTAATTCACAGTCAAAAGCTTGCATGGTACGGCTGGTTCCTCATTAATGCAACCATTATTTTGGGAAGTTTGTTTTTAATGGCCGGTATAAATAACGGGGGCGGAGAATATCGTGAATATATTTGGCCAGTTATGTTGCTCTTTGCAATTGCTTTGATAATTACTTTTTTCAATTTCTATAAAACGGTTGCGAAGCGTAAAATTTCTGAAATATATATATCAAACTGGTTTATTCTTGCTTCTTTAATTTGGACCATAGTCTTGGCCATCATTGGTTATCTGCCGTTTTATCAAGACGGTTTGGGTGAAACTATAATCCAAGGATATTATATGCACCAAGGGGTAGGGATGTGGTTTATGACTTTTACCCTGGGTCTGGTTTATTATTTTTTACCGTCCTCCCTAAACAAACCAATTTATTCTTATTCCTTGGGGGTTCTTGCATTCTGGACACAAATGCTGTTTTATACAATGATTGGGACACATCATTTCGTGTTCAGTCCGTTGCCTTGGTGGCTACAGACAGTTGCTATTGTATTCAGCGCAGGAATGGTAATACCGGTTGTGGCTGGAACAACAAATTTCTTGATGACTATGCGTGGTAGCTGGAACCATATTTCCAAAAGCTATGTATTGCCTTTCTTTTTGGTGGGAACCCTTTTCTATTTCGTTGGCTCCATGCAAGGAACTTTGCAAGCCTTTCGATTTACCAACTACGTATGGCATTTCACTGATTTCAACGTAGCGCACAGCCATATGACTATGTATGGAATTATCGCCTTCTTTTTATGGGCCTCTATTTATGCCATTCTTCCAAAAATAACGGGAAAAGAACCACCGCAGGTTTTGGTGGGGGCGCATTTCTGGATGGCATTTCTTGGCCTTTTTGCCTATATGGTTTCCTTAATGGCTGGCGGAACCTACAAAGGTCTCAGTTGGATAGAGGGTAATGCATTTATTGAATCGGTAATCCTTATGAGACCCTTTTGGGTATGGCGTGCCATTGGTGGTTCGTTAATGTTTATTTCGCATCTGGTTTTCGCTTATAATTTCTATTATATGGTGAAAAACTACCGGAAAGTGGATACCCAAGAAAGGTCAAAAGAAGTAGAGGAAATAACTGTTTAATATTATTAAAAAATGCTCAATTTTCACAAAGAACATAAAAATTTGGTACTCACGGCCGGAGTTGTATTTATAGCCTTGAGTATAATGATAGCAATACTTCCGGCATTTCAGATGCAGGAAACGGAACCCATCCCAGGCCAAAAACCTTTATCGGCCAATGAAAGAAAGGGACTACGGGTTTACGTTGCCGAAAACTGTATGGCCTGCCACACCCAACAGGTACGGAATATAGAAATGGACAATGTTTGGGGAAGTCGCCCCTCAATTCCATCAGATTATTTCTTCAGCAAAAAAAGATTGGATGTTTGGCGGCAATCTCCTTCTCTTTTGGGAAGTGAACGAACTGGCCCCGACCTTACAAATATTGGCAAGCGCCAACCCAGTGAAGATTGGCACTTGCTTCACTTGTACAATCCAAGAGCAGTAGTACCGGAATCTGTAATGCCTTCCTACGTTTGGTTGTTTAGGGAAGTTGACAGCACCTTGGTTGGAAAGGACGACAAAACCATTGCGGTCCCAAAAGAATATTTCAATAAACCGGGAATGAAAATCGTTGCGACCGAAGATGCTTTGTTACTTGTAGAATATATAAAATCCTTGCAACAAATGGAATTGCCAGGAGGAAAGGTAAATGACTTTATTCCAGCTTTGAAAAAAATCCAGGAGGAAGGAATGGGTGGTGCTATTGATAGTGGTGGTCTTAATGGCGAAAATCTGTTTAAACAAACCTGCGCCGCTTGCCATCAGGATAACGGAAAAGGAGTGGCAGGTGCATTCCCGCCATTAGCAGGCAGTGAAATTGTAAACAACGAAGATCCAGATTTGCTCATAAAAATTATTCTCCAAGGTTATGATGCCCGCCCCGATTATGGAGTAATGCCTCCATTAGGAGATCAATTAACCGATGCGGAAATTGCAGCCATTACAACCCATGAGCGCAGCAGTTGGGGCAATGATGCCCCAGCCGTTAAGGAAGAGGATGTGAGGAAAATTAGGGAATTCATTAAAAGTGAACTAAATCAATAAAAGATGAAAAAGATACTATCGGTTTTTACAGTCTTGTTTTTTTTGGGCAATCAGCTAAGCTGGGCTTGCGACTTATGCAAAAAGAACCAACCGGCTGGCCTTGAGAATATCACCCACGGAGCAGGACCTTCGGGACCGCTGGATTATATAATTATTTGGACGGGAGTAATAATAGTGGCAGCCACCTTATTTTTAAGTCTGAAATATTTAATTAGACCCAAAGAGAACAACCCAGACCATATTAAGAACATCGTTAAAAATGAAGGATTTTAAATTATGGAAGATAACAGAATCATAAAAGTTTTTTTGGATGAAGATCCAAAACCCTTTGCCTCCTTTGCACCGCCGGTAAAAATTGTTTTGGATACCACCAAAATTCCCGATGGCAAGCACACGCTAAAAATTGTGGCCAAGTCATCCAATGGAATAGAAGGCATCCGCGAAATACCCTTTGTAGTGCGCAACGGACCTTCCATTTCGGTTGTGGGATTAAAGGAAAACGAAACGGTAGATACCCAAGTGCCATTGATAATCAATGCCTATGGAAGCGAAACTAAAGATTTCTTTGTTATAAAAGGCTCCGAAACCCCAAAAGCAATTCCCGCTTGGGTCTGGGCTTTGTTGATTGCGTTTTTCGCCTTTGGATTGTTTTATATCATTATGTACTGGAGCCCAGAATTATACAAATCTTTCTTTTAGAAATAACTTTTCGGTAGGAAGTAGATGTAATATTAAATTTTAAAATTTGTTTTATGAATAATTCAAATAAACCTGAAATGACGCCACTCGCTAATGGCGAAACATTCAAAACACTTAATATAACTGCAAATTCAGGAATGGAAATGCCGCTTCACTACAGTACAAAGGAAGCAGTAATCGTTGTTTTGAAAGGGGAAGCAATTTTAGAAATGCCCGATGGAGAACATACCCTTTCCCAAGGAAACACTTTCATTGTTCCAGCAATGGTGGAGCACAGTTTAAAAATTAAAACAGATTTTCACGCAATTGCAATTATGGAAAACACTTCAGCAATACAATTTAAGAGCTAAGCCAACTTAATATTTATATCATTTTTAAAATTAAATTTTAACAAGAAGAATTATGGAAAATATAGAAATGTTCCCAAAAGCAACTCGCGAACTGGCTGAAAAAAAAAGCAGCACTTGCTCCACAGAATATAGAAGCTTGGCGAAATTTCAGCAAAACGGTATTTCAGGCGGGAGCCCTGGATGAAAAAACCAAACAGCTCATCGCCGTTGCCGTGGCTCACGTTACCCAATGTCCATACTGCATTCGTGCCCACACCCCACAAGCCATGCGTAAAGGCGCTAGCAAAGAGGAAATAATGGAGGCCATTTGGGTAGCTTCCGAAATGCGCGCAGGAGCCGCTTATGCACACGCCACTATTGCGATAGAAGAAATGGAAAAATTCGACCTATAAAAATCATTTATACATAAATAGCGGATATAAGAAAATTGTTGAATCTCTAGTTACGATGAAATGCCCATTTACAAGTTTCAAACCAACCGAAGATAAATTTATTGGCATTCCATCTACTCATTTCTCAAATATTTTATAGAGATGAAAAATAGAACAGTTGTTTAATCTGAAAGCTCTGGTGAATAGAATAAATCGTGAAGGAAGAATTTTAAGTAATTTTTTAAATGTTCTTTTGAACAAAAAGCCTAAATTATGCAAGTAAAGAGATTGGATTATAACCAAACCGACCCTAAGTCCATAAAGGGAATGTTGGAACTCGAAAAATATGTTGCAGGTTCGGGCCTTGAAAAAAGCCTTTATGAACTGGTAAAACTTCGCGCATCACAAATCAATGGTTGTGCATATTGTATAGATATGCACTCCAAGGATGCCCGTAAAGCTGGCGAAACGGAGCAGCGGCTATATACATTATCCGCATGGCGGGAAACTTCATTTTATTCTGAGCGGGAACGCGCTGCATTGGCTTGGACCGAGGCAATGACCTTAATTTCTGAGAATGATATTCCTGATTCATTGTACGTATTAGTTACTGAACATTTTAATGAAAAGGAACATTTGGCTTTAACAATGGCCATTGTGGCGATTAATGGTTGGAACCGATTGGCCATAGGTTTTCGAAAGGAACCCGGAAGTTACAATCCATAATAACGCTTCAGTCCATGCACTTTAAAATCACCGAAAATGAATATTCCCAATAAGATCGCAATAGTTACAGGAGCCAGTAGCGGGCTGGGGGCAGCCATTTCCAATGCCTTGGTAGCAGAGGGCGCAACGGTTTTTGGGCTTGCTCGAAATAACGATTCACTTAAAGAGTTGCAGAAAAAATTAGGAAGTAAATTTATTCCTGTGCAACTTGATATCTCGGAAAGCAAAGCAGTAAATAAGTGGATTGCTGAAACTTTTTCCGAAGAGAAATCCCCAGATGTTTTGGTCAATAATGCGGGCGTGGGTTCCTTCGGGAAAATTGACGAAATGCCTTCCGAACAGTGGTATAATATGATAAACACGAACCTAAACGGCATGTACTGTATAACATCTGAGGTTGTTAAGCTTATGAAGGCAAAAAAGGATAATACTCATATAGTAAATATTGGCTCTATCCTTGGGATAACAGCCCGTGCCGAAGGTGCGGCTTATTGTACTACGAAGTATGGGATAAACGGTTTTAGCGAAGCACTTTTTAAGGAATTAAGGACTGATAATATTAAGGTGACTTGCTTAAATCCTGGTTCCATCGATACTAACTTTTTTGCAAGCTCTGGAATAAATTCACACGGAAATATGCTTCAGGCAAAGGATATTGCTTCAACGCTACTTCACATTCTGAACACTCCAGACAATATGTTGATAAGCGAAATGACGATTCGGCCTTTAAACCCAAAAGCACCCGAATGAGTATATTCTGGAACAGGGAATTGATTTTCTAATTGAATTGTAATGAACTATTTATATCATTTTCTTAAATTTTTTCGAACAAAGCCGAAAGAAGCAACAACAAAAGTAGTAAATGACCAAAGTTGTCCTTTTTGTTGGGGATATCAAGCATATGATGAAAAAACCCGATCAATGCCAAAGGATAAGCAAATTGATGTAAAAAACCACCGAGACAAACACGTGAAAGTTGGGAAGTTTATGGTAGAGCACCTAGATGGGTTTAAAAACAAAAAAAGAATCATTGAACGTTGTCCGGAGTGTGGGGGCAAGCGAATAAAATATATAGAAAACCCTTGAAATTATGGAAAAGAAAAAACCAATAAAACGACACAAAGCATTACAGCCATTAAGCCGTCAACATCATTTCGGCTTGCTTTTCAGTTGGAAACTGCGGAAGGGTTTCAGCAAAAATATTGAAATAGAAAGGCTTAGCGAATATGCAAAGTGGTTTTATGAACACGAAATTAAACCCCATTTCAGGGATGAGGAAAAATATCTTTTCCCAATACTTGAAAAAGATAATGAATTGGTGGTACGCGCCCTGAAAGACCACCGTCGTATAAAACGCCTTTTTAACGACACAAAAGACCCAGCTAAATCACTGAACCATTTGGAAGAAGAATTGGAGGCACACATTCGGTTTGAGGAACGGATTCTTTTCAACGAAATACAAAAAGTGGCAACGGAGGAACAACTCGAAAAAATTGAAGAAATTCATCGCCATCTTCAGAAAACCCCAGATTATCACGACCCTTTTTGGGAGTAATTCCCAAATATAAGATAAAAATATCTTTTTATGATTTAAGTCATAAAATGTTGCATTTATTTCACTGAAATTTGCACTATAATATTCAAAAAAAAATAGAAAGCGATGACAACACTCCAAGAAAAAACGGTAGCCGATGTGGTTACAGAAAACATAAAAGCAGCACACATTTTCAAAAAACACGGCATAGATTTTTGCTGTGGCGGCGGAATAAGTATTAAAAAAGCTTGCGAAAAGGCGAAAATTGATCCGGCAATTCTAGAAGCAGAACTTTTAAGTTTGGATGCCGTGCAAGATCGAGCAAAAGACTTCAACAGTTGGAAGCTTGATTTTCTGACAGATCATATAATTAACGTGCATCACGGCTATGTGGAAGAGAGCATTCCGCTATTGCTTCAGTATTCCAAAAGAGTGAACCATGTGCACGGCCATCATTATACAGAATTGGCCGAAATAGAAACTTTGGTAAAACAGGTGGTACAAGAATTGGCGGCACATATGAAAAAGGAAGAATTGATTCTATTTCCTTTCATCAAAAAATTGGTAAAGGCAGAACGCGAAGGCAGTGAAATTCCCGCAATCCATTTTGGAACTGTTGAAAACCCAATAAAAATGATGGAAGCCGAGCACGAAGAAGCAGGTGAAATACTGCGCAAAATTGCAATGTTAAGCAATAATTATACCCCGCCACAAGGTGCCTGTAATACTTATCGCGCATTTTATGCAAAATTGGATGAATTTGAACAGGATTTGCACCAACATGTGCATTTGGAAAATAATATCCTTTTCCCAAAAGCTTTGAGCTTAGAAAAGAAATTGAAAAATTAGTTAAACTGATTCTAATTATCCCTAGCCCCAAATCTTGGATTTTTATTTGATTGGTTTTTAGTACAGTTCGGAAGAATGGCAATTATGAATGTTTATAGCCAAATTCCGAACTGTTTTTTTAATTTTGGCGCTTGATTGATTTAAAAAAACATATTGGTATTGCGTTGGGTTATTTCTTCATTGTAACCCTAATGGGCTTGTTGCTTCGGTTTTTCTTTGTAACGCCCATTCCACTGAATTATAAATTTATCCTCCACGCACATTCCCATACCGCATTGTTGGGCTGGATTTATTTGGGATTGACAACCTTGATTTACAAGCTTTTTCTTTCCGAAGTGCAAAAACCGATACTTTACAGACGCATTTTTATCTTTACAAACATTTGCATTATTGGAATGTTAGTGACTTTTCCAATACAAGGTTACGCGCTGTTTTCCATTATATTTTCTACGCTATTTCTGTTTGCTTCCTATTGGTTTACGTGGTTTTCAATGAAGTATGTTCCGCAGAAATTCAAAAACAGATTTTCGTGGAAACTCATAAAAACTGCACTTTTTTATCTCGTCCTCTCCAGCATTGGACCCTGGGCAATTGGCGGGGTGATGGCAACTTTGGGACCAGAATCTATTTGGTACAAAACCTCCATTTATTTCTACCTCCATTTTCAATATAACGGCTGGTTTATTTTGACACTTTTGGGAATTCTATTTTATGTTTTTGAAGAAAAGAGAATCCTATTCAATCCAGAAAAATTGAAATCGTTTTTCCTTCTTTTGAATTTCGGAATATTGTTTACCGTCTTTTTGTCGGTACTTTGGTTCACGCCCCCAATTATTTTTTACATCCTCGGTTTGGCGGGAGCCGTTGTTCAAGTTTTGGCTTTTTACGAATTTTATTATTTGCTAAAAAAGCATTTCCCAATTTTGAAAAAATCCTTCGTACCCCAAGCCTTTTTTCTTCTGAAAATAGCTGGGAGTTTAATGGTTGTTAAGATTTTGATGCAAACATTTTCGGCATTTCCATATTTCGCGAACCTCGCTTTTCAACTAAAGGATTTCGTAATTGGTTATCTACACTTGGTTTTTTTGGGAATCGTAATCACAACCCTGCTCGCCTTTTTAAAATATTTTGAATTGCTTCGTCTTCCAAAAGGCTTCATTTCAATTTTTCTTTTGGCGTTTGTAACTACGGAAGCGCTCATTTTTTACAAAGCCATCGCCCTGTGGTTTGGCTTACCCTTTTTTAGGGATTATTATATTTTATTGGCAGTTTTAAGTTGTCTTTTTCCGCTGGCTGTGGGAAGTTTATTTTTCAAACATATTAAAATTCTTTACCTTTCAGCATAAGTGGGGATTTTGAAGTGAAAGACATTTCAAAGGGTAGCAATAGCTGATAAATATCATTTCGCAAAACAAAATACCTTGCAATCTTTGCAACAGGTATAATGAGCAAATTTTTAGATTGATGGTAAACTGTTTCCATTGCGGCGATGCGTGTTTGGGCGTTGAAATTAAGCACGCCGAAAAATCTTTTTGTTGCTACGGTTGCAAAACCGTTTACGATATTCTGCACGATAATGACCTAAGTTATTATTATGATCTTGAAAAAGCCCCAGGCATTTCCCCAAAGGAAATCGCGGGAAAATATGACTTTTTGGACAATGAAACTATTGTTGAAAAGCTCCTCGAATTCAACGATGGCACTACACAAATTGTTTCTTTTTTAATTCCTTCCATCCATTGCAGTAGTTGCATTTGGATTCTTGAAAATCTTAACAAGCTTAATCCGGCTGTAAAAACTTCACAGGTTAATTTTCCTGAGAAAACCGTTCGCATAACTTTTAACGCTACTGAAAATTCCCTGAAAAATCTCGTCATTCTTTTAAGCAGAATTGGCTACGATCCCTACATTTCACTGGACGATTCCGATAAAAAGGAAAAAAACATCAACCGAAGTCTGATTTATAAATTGGGCATCGCCGGTTTCGCCTTTGGAAATATCATGTTTCTTTCATTCCCCGAATATTTTGAACATTCCGAATTTTGGCTGGACCAGTTCAAACCCTTTTTCCGTTGGTTGATGTTCGCGTTTTCACTGCCTGTGGTTCTTTATTCGGGAAGTGGCTATTTCACTTCTGCCTACAAAGGATTGCGATCAAAAATTTTGAATATAGACGTGCCCATTGCCTTGGGAATTGCGGTACTTTTTATAAGAAGTACGCTGGATATTGTGATGGATTGGGGCACGGGTTTTTTTGACAGTTTGACCGGTCTTGTTTTCTTTTTGCTTCTCGGGAAATTTTTTCAGCAGAAAACTTACAGTTATCTATCTTTTGAACGCGATTACAAATCGTATTTTCCAATTGCCGTTACGAGGCTTTTCAAAAATATTGAAGGAAAAACCATTGAAGAGCAGGCTGAGGTTTACACCGTAAAAAAAGGCGATAGGCTATTGATTCGCAATAACGAAATTCTTCCGGTTGACGCAATTTTAATAAAAGGAAATGCACTGATAGATTACAGTTTTGTTACTGGCGAAGCCGAACCAATCTCAAAACAAAGCGGCGACAAACTCTTCGCCGGAGGAAAACAGCAAGCCGGAATTTTGGAAGTTGAAGTACTGAAACCTGTGGCTCAAAGCTATTTGACCCAACTTTGGAGTAACGATGTTTTCAGCAAAGATAAAACTGGAGTTTTTGAGAGTATAACCGATAGTATCAGCAAACGCTTTACCGTGGTTCTTCTTTTTATCGCTTTTATTGCTACCATTTTTTGGTTGGTTGTTGATCCTTCAAAAGCGTTCAACGTTTTCACATCGGTTTTGATTGTTGCTTGTCCGTGCGCTATTGCACTTGCGGCGCCCTTCACTTTGGGAAATGTGTTGCGCATCTTCGGAAGGGAAAAATTGTATTTAAAGGAAGCTTCGGTAATTGAACAAATGGCGAAGCTTGATACGGTGGTTTTTGACAAAACGGGAACGCTGACTACCAATCAAAAAAACCTGATTACGTATGAAGGTGTTGCGCTTTCAAATGAAGAAAAACAACTGCTTACCAGTACACTTCGAGCCTCTAGCCATCCGCTTAGCCGTTCGCTTTATGCTATTTTGGATAAGAACAATATTCAAACATTGGATGATTTTGAGGAAGAAGTGGGCAAGGGGATTTCCGCAACTTTCAATCATAATTCCATCAAAGTAGGTTCCTATGAATTTGTTGGGTTTTATGATGAAACCACTTCAGAATTAAAAAACAGAACTACTGTACACATAAGCACCAATCAGGTTTATAAAGGGTGTTACATTTTCAATAGCGAATACAGAAAAGGTGTGGCAGAAATTTTTGAACAGTTGGGAAGCGATAAAGATGTGATTGTACTTTCCGGCGATAACGAAGGCGAACGCGAGCGGTTGGAAACGCTACTGCCAAAAGGCACAAAACTCTACTTCAACCAAAAACCGGACGACAAACTCAATTTTATAAAAACCCTTCAACAAAATGGGAAACAGGTATTGATGATAGGCGATGGCCTAAACGATGCCGGTGCCTTGAAGCAGAGCAATGTGGGCTTTGTCGTTTCAGAAAATACCAACGTTTTTTCACCCGCTTGCGACGGTATTTTGGATGCATCCCAATTCAAAAAAATCGGCGATTATTTGAATTTTTCCAAAATGGGTGTGCAAATTATAAAATGGGCATTTCTGCTATCATTGTTTTACAATTTGGTAGGACTTTCGTTTGCGGTTACGGGCCATTTACGGCCGGTTGTTGCGGCTATTTTAATGCCGTTGAGTTCCATTAGTATAGTTGTTTTCACCACAATCGCGACGCAATATATTGGGAAGAAATTAAGAATGGATATAAATAACCAAAGTTGATGAATGTCATATTTTAAAGGGACAGACAACAATATTTTTAAACAATAAATTTCAGGTATGAACATTATTTATATGCTTTTGGCAATCAGTGTTTTCGTTGCCCTCATCTTTTTTGTGCTTTTTATTTATTCTGTAAAAAAAGGACAATATGATGATACTTATACCCCTTCAGTACGGATGCTTTTTGATGATGAACTTGTAAAGGAAAAAACTTCGAATAAAATAGAAACTTCAAAAGATAAAATAACCAATCCAAAAAAATAATTCTATTAATACTATGCAAACAGAACAGTTTTACTACGACAACCAGATTGTCAAGAAATTCATCAATGCGACCATCTTTTGGGGACTCATTGGTATGAGTGTCGGCTTGCTGCTGGCTTTTTTGTTTTTGTTCCCCAATATGACGGATGGCATTTCGTGGCTTAGTTTTGGCCGTTTGCGACCCTTGCACACTAACGCCGTGATTTTCGCTTTTGTTGGGAATGCAATTTTCGCAGGGGTTTATTATTCTTCCCAACGTCTGCTAAAAGCGCGTATGTGGAGCGATTTTTTAAGCAATCTAAACTTTTGGGGCTGGCAAGCTATAATCGTTGGGGCAGCAATTACGCTTCCTTTGGGATACTCAACTTCAAAGGAATATGCAGAGCTTGAATGGCCTTTTGACGTTGCCATCGCTGTAATTTGGGTAGCTTTTGGTGTAAACTTGATTATGACAATGGTGAAAAGACGCCAACGTCATTTGTATGTGGCTCTTTGGTTCTATTTGGGAACGTGGGTAACTGTTGCCGTTTTGCATATTGTGAACAGTATGGCTATACCTGTAACTGCTCTTAAAAGTTATTCAATGTATGCGGGTGTTCAGGATGCGCTGGTGCAATGGTGGTACGGGCATAATGCGGTTGCATTTTTCCTTACCACACCTTTCTTGGGGTTGATGTATTATTTTGTGCCGAAAGCGGCCAACAGACCGGTATATTCCTACCGTCTTTCCATTGTCCACTTTTGGTCTTTAATCTTCATTTATATTTGGGCAGGACCACACCACTTGTTATACACCGCGCTTCCAGAATGGGCGCAGAACTTGGGCGTTGCTTTTTCGGTGATGCTTTTGGCTCCATCTTGGGGTGGTATGATCAACGGTCTTTTAACGCTTCGCGGCGCTTGGGACAAAGTACGGGTTGATCCAGTTTTAAAATTTATGGTAGTTGCAATTACCGGATACGGGATGGCGACTTTTGAAGGCCCAATGCTTTCGCTTAAAAACGTAAATGCAATTGCCCACTTTAGCGATTGGATTATTGCACACGTTCACGTTGGGGCACTTGCCTGGAACGGGTTCTTGGCTTTTGGTATGATTTATTGGTTGGTACCGCGTCTTTTCAAAACAAAATTGTATTCCATTAAGTTGGCGAACGCACACTTCTGGATAGGAACTTTGGGGATTATAATGTATGCCTTGCCAATGTACGTTGCAGGATTTATGCAGGCTTCTATGTGGAACCAGTTTAACCCAGATGGAACCCTAACCTATGGAAATTTCCTTGAAACAGTAACCCAAATTATGCCGATGTACTGGATGCGCGCCATTGGGGGAAGTTTGTACATAACAGGAGCTTTTATATTACTTTATAATATTGTGATGACTGCAAGAAGAGGTAGCAAAGTTACCGACGAACTTGCCGAAGCGGCTCCTTTAACACCCGTAACAAAAAAACAAACTTCTGGTGAAGGCTGGCACTCTTGGTTGGAGCGTCGCCCTGTTAAATTAACAATTTACGCTACCATCGCTATTTTGATTGGGGGCGCCGTACAGATTATCCCTTCATTAATGGTGGACGATTATGTTCCTGTTATTTCAAGCGTGAAACCTTATACGCCATTGGAATTGGAAGGACGTGATATTTATATTCGGGAAGGCTGCGTTGGCTGCCATTCCCAAATGATCCGTCCTTTTAGAAGCGAAGTGGAACGCTATGGCGAATATTCAAAATCGGGCGAATATGTTTACGACCACCCATTCCTTTGGGGAAGTAAACGTACCGGCCCTGACCTGCACCGCGTGGGCGGAAAGTATTCAGACAATTGGCATTTGAACCATATGTATGATCCGCAGAGCACCTCTTCAGGCTCTATTATGCCTTCCTATAAATGGTTAATAAATTCAGAATTGGACAAATCAGACACAGAGAAGAAAATGGAAGCCCTCGTTACGCTGGGAGTTCCATATACTGAAGCAGAAATAGCAAACGCCCAAAAATGGATGGACGAACAGGGAGCCAAAATTGAAAAGAATCTTTATAGCGATCCCGATTTTGTAACCACTTATGAAGCTAGCAAGAAATACGCTCAAGAAAATGGTGAAGAATTTATAGAGATGAAGAATCGTGAAATTGTAGCCGTAATTGCCTATCTACAACGATTGGGAACAGATATTAAAGTAAAAACCGCTGAAGATCCTTCAGCCAAAACCGAATAGTTATGTTGAAATTTATAAAAGGAAACCTCGAAAACATTGATAATGTTCAAATATATCCAATGATCTCACTATTAATATTCTTCATCTTTTTTGTGGTGCTTTTTTATTGGGTAATCACAGCTAAGAAAGAGCATATTGCAGAAGTGAGCAATATTCCATTGGAAGATGATACTAACCAAAACGAAACACAATTATGAAAACAGCCTCATTTTTAAGGGTTATTGGTTTTATGATCCTCGCTTTTTTTCTACTGGAATTTATTGTCGATTCCGGAGAAGAAAGGGCAATAGTGAAGTATCCCATTATATGGGCGGTTTTGGGAATGGTACTTTTTTTCGCCATTGCTTTGGAAATTGTTGCCGTAGCATTGCAGCGCATACTATATAACAATCTTAGTGATGAGGCGAAAGCGCGTTTCATTGCTGCTGAAAACATTCGCAAGAAAAACCAATTTGGTTGGATCAAAAGAAAATATACCGAAATGCTTGGTGCCAAACCCATGGAAAGCGAGCAGGAAATTGTTCTTGACCATAATTATGACGGCATCCGCGAGTTAGATAATAAATTACCGCCGTGGTGGACTTCACTTTTCTACATTACAATTATTTTCGCCGTTGCTTATTTTATTTATTATCAAGTATTCGACGGTCCAACCCAAATAGATGAATATGAAATAGAGGTTGCTAAAGCGAAAGTGGATATTGCCGAATTTAAGAAAAATAACAAAGATTTAATTGATGCAAACACCGTTGAACTTTTAACCGAACCGGCAGATCTTGCTGCAGGAGAAGCAGTGTTCACAGCAAATTGCGTGGCCTGTCATAAAGCAGATGGCGGTGGAGGAATTGGTCCAAATCTTACGGATGATTATTGGATTTTGGGCGGTGGAATCAAAAATGTGTTCCAAACAATCAGCGAAGGTGGCCGCGCCGGTAAAGGGATGATTGCATGGAAAACCGATCTTAAACCAAGCGAAATGGCACAGGTGGCCAGCTATGTTTTAAGCCTCCACGGAACCACGCCAGCAGAGCCTAAAGAAGCCGAAGGAGATATTTGGGTGGACGAAAATGCGCCTGTTGATAATGCCCAAGTAAAGCAAAATGATGCTACACAAATAGAAGCGAATACTAATTCGGTTACTGACAGTTTAGAATCAGGGAAATAAATTTTTAAAATTAACGATTGCAGATTAACGATTGTTGATCGCTGAAGTAAAAAGAACAACAATAAACATCTATAACTTCACAATTATAAATCTAAAATCTAAAGTCTAAAATCTAAAATCAAAATTGGATACTCCAGAAAACGAAAGATTCCGAGACACGCTCGGAACAATGACAGAAGAAGGCAAAAGGGCTTGGGTATATCCCAAAAAACCCTCGGGCAAACTGTATCAATATCGAAAATATGTAAGTTATTTTCTGCTCGCCTTTTTGTTTGCCGCACCTTTTGTGAAAATTAACGGCAACCAGTTTTTGCTCTTCAATGTGCTGGAGCGTCGTTTCAATATTTTTGGGTTTCCATTTTGGCCACAGGATTTTTACCTCTTCGTGATTATGATGATCATTGGCGTGGTCTTCATCATCTTTTTTACCGCTGCTTTTGGAAGGATTTTCTGTGGATGGATCTGTCCGCAGACCATTTTTATGGAAATGGTTTTTAGAAGAATTGAATATTGGATTGATGGTGATCGTGGCGCACAAATTCGGTTGGACAAACAGGAATGGAATGCTGAAAAAATTAGAAAACGGGTATTGAAATGGATCATTTTCTTTATCATTTCATTTTTGATTGCGAATATATTTCTGACTTATTTTATAGGTAGTGATCGACTGTTACAGTATGTCTTTGAAGGACCTTTGGATCACATTAGCACGCTTATTTCGCTGTTTATTTTTACTGGGGTTTTCTATTTTATTTTTGCCTGGTTCCGCGAACAGGTTTGTATTATAGCCTGCCCTTACGGAAGGTTGCAGAGCGTTTTGCTTGACACAAAATCCATCGTTGTTGCATACGATCATAAACGGGGAGAAAAAGAAGTAGGCCGCGCCAAATTCAAAAAAAATGAGGACCGGGAAGCTTCCGGAAAAGGAGATTGTATTGACTGTTTTCAATGTGTGCATGTTTGCCCCACGGGAATCGATATTCGCAATGGAACGCAGTTAGAGTGCGTAAACTGCACCGCATGCATCGATGTTTGTGACGATATAATGGAAGCAGTGAAGCTACCGAAGGGATTGATTCGGTATGCCAGTGAAGAAAATATTGAAAAGAAAGCACCTTTTAAATTCACGCCCAGACTAAAAGGTTACACCGCAGTTTTGGTGATCTTGATTGGCGTACTCACTGGAATGTTGTTTTTAAGAAGCGATGTGGAAGCAAATATTCTACGCCTTCCAGGCCAATTATATGAACACAAAGCAGATAATATTATTAGCAATGTTTTTACCTATAAATTGTTGAACAAAACCACTAAAAATATTGAAAACATTCAATTTAAGCTGAAATCTCCAAAAGGAACCATACACACAGTGAAACAGGGAGAAATTGTAGTTCCCGCTCAAAATTTGGCACAAGGAACGCTCTTCATAGAAATAAACAATGCAGCATTAAGCGGCGATAAAAATCGTGCAATAATTGAAGTTTACAGTGGCGAGGATTTAATTGAAACAACGAGTGTTACGTTTTTAGGGCCGAGAAGCTATAAATAGCGGGATGCTGGATGCTAGATGACGGATGACAGAAATTATGAATGAAATAATCAATAAATAAATATTGAAATGAAAATAAATTGGGGAACGGGATTGGTGATTGTGATGGTGCTATTTATAGGGTTCATTATGTTTTTTGTTGTAAAAATAAGTACGGACAAAAAATATGATTACGATTTGGTAACCGAAGAATATTATAAAAAGGAAATGGTTTACCAAAAAGAAATTGATGACGAGGAAAACTCTAATTCCTTAGAAGGAAATATTTCTGGGGAAAAGACACAGGCTGGCTGGATGCTCACCTTTCCAAAAAATATTGATTACTCAAAAATAGAAGGCACCGTGTTCCTTTATAGGCCGTCCAACAAACAATTGGATTTTCAACTTCCGCTGAAGCTTTCAAGTCCAAATTTGCTCATACCTGACGAACGTTTGGTGGCCGGCCGCTGGAACACGATTGTGCAATGGCGCTATGAAGGAGAGGATTATTTGTATAAAAATGAAATTGTGTATTGAGAGAAGTTGATGAGTTAAGAAGTCGATGATTTTAGAAGCTTAGATATTCAAAAATCAACAATCAAAAATCAACAATCGTTAATCGTTAATCGTTAATCAAAATAGTTAATCATAAAAATGCTCGCAACCGCTCTTATATTCGGATTATTGGGAAGTTTCCATTGCGTGGGAATGTGCGGGCCCATTGCCTTTTTGTTGCCGGTTGATAGAACCAACAATTTCAAAAAACTGGGACAGATATTTCTGTATCACTTCGGAAGAGTTTTAGCATATAGTATTCTTGGGCTCGTTTTTGGATTGCTTGGCAAAAGTTTGAACCTCTTCGGCTTTCAACAGCAACTTTCAATAATTATTGGTGCTTTGATATTGTTGGTAATTTTTCTTCCACAAAAAACCTTTAACAAATACAATTTTTCAAAACCCGTTTTCAAAATTATTTCAAAAGTGAAATCGGCTTTGGGAAAAGAACTCAAAAAGAAAACCCCCGACACCTTTTTAACCATCGGGTTTTTGAATGGATTTCTTCCGTGCGGCTTGGTTTATATGGCTGTATTTGGAGCGATTGCTTCGGGAAATGCTTTGCAGGGAAGTTTATATATGGCGCTTTTTGGCCTTGGCACAATTCCACTTATGACTTCTGCCATCTACCTCGGAAATTTTTTAAACGGGCAAGTACGTCAGCGCATTCGCAGGGCAATTCCAGTTTTTGTTGTGATTATTGGGTGTCTGTTTATTGTTCGGGGATTGGGGCTGGGCATTCCCTACATTTCCCCCAAACCGATGGCGGAAACCGTTGATGCTAACTATAATTGCCACACGATGGCTTCAGAAAATAAACAAATCATTAACCACTAAAAAATTTAGACTATGATAAATTCAATCTTGCCACTAGCCAATTGGGGTATGGGAACCGCAATTATTATTTTCTTTGTAATTTTATGTATTGCACTAACTGCCATTGTACTTAGCTTTGTATTCAGCGGAAAAAAGAAGAGTGATGACGAAATAACTCCCTCCGAAAAAGATGATCTTTAAAAAATTGCAGCTATGAAAATTTCAAATTTTATTCCTTTGTACAATTTTGACGGAGCCGTAATAACAACTATAATTTCCGTTGTTGTCTGTTTTGCCATTATCGGCGGGCTATTTTTTTATGTGAAGCAAAGCAAAAAGCGAAAAAATATGGTCCAGAACCGAAAAAAACCTAACGATACTCCAGAGAAGAAAAGTTAGATTTTAGTATTTAGTATTGAGTATTGAGTATTGAGTATTGAGTATTGAGTAGAGAGAATTGAGAAGAAAATATTGAGATTTCAGAATTACTCAATACTCAATACTAAAATCTCAATACTATTTTTATATCGCCAAATCAATAATGGCCTGCACCGTTTCTTTATTATCTACCCCTAAACCTTCCTGTTGATGGGCAAGTTCTCCCGCTTTGTTAAAAACGCTGATGATGTTTGAGTGCGAAAAATCCATTGGCGAAATCTGTTTGTAATTTACAGCCAAAACAGCGGCAAATTCACGGGTATCATCTTCGCTACCGCTCAAGAAAAGCCATTTTTCGTCTTCCATTTCGTTTTCTTTTGCAAAGGCAGTAAAGCGTTCCGGCGTATCTATTTTTGGGTCGATGCTCACGAAAACATATTGAACATCTTCTTTTTTATCTTCGGGAACTTGTTTTTCAAGATTACGCATATCGGCCACCAATCTTGGGCAGGCGGCTTGGCAGGAAGTGTATATCATCACCATTACAAGTACTTTTCCCTGTAATTGCTTTAGTTCAATTTCATTGCCGTCTTGGGTTGTCCAATGGGAGGGAAGGTTGTAGATGGACATATCCGAAATTTTGTTGTCGCTACTTTTTTCCGAAGTGCTTTCAATTCCTGCTGAATCTTTTTTTGAAGCATCGTTACAGGAAATTGCGAACAACGAAAGTGCAAGTAAAATATATTTGAAGTTTTTCATAACAAGTGTTTCTAATTTTCAATATCCTTTGCGCAGCGAAAACCTAAATTTTGTGAAGAATAGCGTGCTTTCATACTTCCGCGAAAAGCATAGCGCATAAAGGCGGCATAATTCATTAAATCTGAAGCGCCAATAGCGGCACTTCCGCAGAAAAGGTTTGAATCTTTATCCACATCTTTTCGGGATTCCCCTGAAATAAGTACGGTGTTAAAATCTTGGGTCCATTCCCAAACTAACCCGTGGAGGTCATAAACGCCCCAATAATTTTTAAAGGTGGAGCCAATTGGTTTGTTGAATGTTTTTGGGGTTTCGTACCAATTCAAAATATATTGGTTGTACGCTTCCACTTTTCGTGCATCGGGCACATTTTCATTGGCCATTGCAGCAAATTCCCATTCGTCCATTTTTGGCAATCGTTTGCCTAGGCATTCACAATATTTTTTTGCGGCAAACCATGAAACGTTTGTTACTGGCGCATTTGGAAGTCCGCTGAAACTTTCGTCAGTTTTCCATTTAGTTAGATAACTTTCATCTGCAAACAGACTTTTTACGTTGCTTTTTTTCCATTGCGGATATTCTTTTACAAATTTTAAAAAATCGGCGTTTGTAACCGGGTAAACATCAATCATAAAAGATTCCACATTTACCATTTTATCTGCGGCTCCGTAGAGCGGTAGATAATCACCGCCCTTTACGGTGGCCATTTCACTATTTTGGGCTGCGACCTTGCAAAACAAAAGCGTGCAGACTAAGAAAAGGGCGGTGTTGAACAATTTCATTTTAAACAATTTTATTATCTGTTTCTAACAGCTTGAACCATTTCTGGAGTAACTTCTTTTTTGGAATTGCCCCAACTGTTGTAAACGTAAGTAAGCACGTTTGTAACTTCTTCATCCGAAAGTGCCTGAGCTGTCATTACGCTGTTGTATTTTTTTCCGTTTACGGTTATTTCACCTGTTTTTCCGTGTAAAACTATGTCGATTGCACGATTAACATCGGCATTTAAATAGTCAGATTTTGCCAGAGGAGGGAAAGCGCCTTCAATTCCCTGACCGTTTGCTTGGTGACAGGCAGAACAGGTGGCCATATATTTATCTTTCCCGAACGTCATTCGCTCTTCAAGACTTAATGCTTTCATTTCTACTTTTTCCGTTTTATCGCCACCGTTAGGCATTGACTGGATAACGCTACCTTCAGGAAGATAGATTCCATCTCGAATTTCTCCGGAATAGATTGCTTTGTTTTCTTCACCTTCCACTTTTAGCATCGCCAGGGCACCTTTGTTGAAAGCTCTGAAAATAGAGTGGTCAACCAATATAAAAGTTCCGGGAACGTCCACACGGAATTCCACGATAGCGGCACCACCGGCAGGAATCAATGTAGTCTGTACGTTATCATTTATTAAGTCGCCACCTTCAACATATACTTTGTCAAAAATTTCTCCAATAACGTGGAAAGAAGACACTAGATTTGGTCCCCCGTTCCCAACAAAAAGTCTGACTTTTTCACCAACTTTTGCAGTAATAGCATTGTCGCCAGTCATTGCGCCCACATGACCGTTGAAAACAACATAGTCTGGTTTTTCATCAATAGCTTTTTGCATATCAAAAGGTTGCACGCCACGTTCGCCATAACCGCCTTCAGTGTAAAAATCACCTTGCATTATGTAATATTCTTTATCAACGGGGGGTAATCCACCTTCGGGTTCAACCAAAATTAGCCCGTACATCCCGTTGGCAATATGCATTCCCACAGGCGCAGTGGCACAATGGTAAACATAAAGCCCCGGATTGAGTACTTTAAAAGAAAACACTTTTTCATGACCGGGAGCCACAAATGATGATTCCGCTCCACCACCTGGACCGTTCACGGCATGAAGGTCAATGTTGTGAGGCAATTTGTTGTCTGGGTGATTTTTTAGGTGAAACTCCACTTCATCGCCCACGCGGGTTCTTATAAAACTGCCGGGTACGGTGCCGCCGAACGTCCAATAAATATATTTTACGCCACTGGTCATTTCGCCCTCCCGCTCTTGGATTTCCAAATCAACAATCAATTTTTTCGCCATCCGTTTTCCAACGGGAGTGGGAACATTGGGAGGAGAGGTTAGCTCTGCAATCATTTCCTGATTTACGGGAATATCTACCGTATCGTTGTATTTTTTTTCGGATTGGTCGTTTACACAGCTGGAGAGAAGTGCCATAGCGCTTATGCCGAAAAGCACTTTTGTTACAAGATTTTTTTTGATAGTTAGATTCATAGTTTTCAATTTAAAGTTGATTTTATAGTTTTTGGTTGTTAAGTTCTATGTCTTGTTTTTGCCAAGTAAAAAGGACTGGGTCTATAGTCAACATTGCCCAAGCCCAATTATTGGAGTTGCTGTCAAAATTATTTTTTACGATTTCAATACCATTGGAAGCAAAAAATTGTGAATAACCAGCTTGAACACCCACGAAATCGCTCAGTTGATGTGAAGTTACTAAATCTATCTCGTAACCTAAATCTTTTGTGCTTTCATTTAACATTTCCGCAGCAGCAGAAAATTTATGAAATGCAACAGATAAATTTGATTTTTTATTGAAGGAATATTTAATAGCTCCATAAAAATCCACTAACCCAACATTGTCTAAATGATTCCCAACGTAAAAGTAATCCATAAACCCGTTAAACTTATGATTGGTACCATAGAGCGGATTGAACGCTTTGTTTTTTCCGTTTGAAGGCGCGCCAAAATTGTTCCCACTTTGCAGTTCACCACCTAAAGTGAAATTGAGATTTTCCATTGCCAAATAGTTTGCTTCCGCAGAAATTAAATAAGCGCTCAAATCATTATCGGCAATGTCTTTTCCAAATTGATAAAATAAATTTGAAGCAAAGTTGAATTTATTTGCCTTCGCCTTTAAATGAATTCCTGCAGTTTGGCTAAAGCGGGTGTCGTTTTTAGATTCATTTGTTTCGTCAATATATTGCAGGCCATTGTTCAAAAAGAGAAAACTGGCGGCGAGTTTTTCCCAATCTTTGTGAAGCCATACATATTGAAAACTTTTATAGGTTTTTTTAGTAAGAATATTTCCCGTTAAAGCTTCGCCATCTTGATTGTAGGCAGCTCCGAAATGGAGTTTCAAATAATTGGGTTCAAATTTTAAGATTGCTGCGTCGTGGCTTCGGCCTTGCTGCGCCCAATCTACATTTCCGAAAAAACGCTGATCGTCATAAACAATTTCCTGCCGCCCAATTTTGAAGTTAAAATTAGAAATCAATTGTACCTCTGCCCAAGCTTGGTGAAGGGAAAACCCATTTTCATCGGCAACGTTAAGTTGCGGCACATCGCCCCAAACCCGAACATCCTGCGCACTTAAATAGAAATGTAGCTTTTCGGTTTTGTAGCCAAAATTAAGTCTTGTTCTTTGTGAAACGAAAGCCGCCGGATCTGTATCATTTGGGAATAAGGTTTTGTAACCGTGGCGGTACTCAAAACGCGGACGAAGTTGTGCATCTACGGTAAATTGAGAATATGTTTGTGTTATGGAAAAAAATAAAATTAAGAAGAAAATACTTTTTGAAAAATTCATTTATAACCGAGTATTTGAATTACAGATACAAATGTCTTAATATCGTTTAATCGAAAATATGACCTTTGTCATTTATGAAAAAAAAGGATAGAATTTTAAAATAAATTTTTAAACCGTCATTGAAAAAAGTTGTGTTTCTGGCTTATTTCGCTGTAAAAGCACATCAAAAGCCATACACACATTTCGAACAAACGGCCGCCCTTTTTCTGTAATTTGAAGTTTTGTAGAGCTGATTTTAATTAAACCGTCATCTTCCATTTCTTTCAATTTAAAAAGTACTTCCGGTAATTCTTTAAATTGAAGAGAGGCATCTTCCCAGCTAGTTTCCAAACGACACATCATATTCAGAATATGTTTTCGGATAATGAGATCTTCCTCATTCAATATATGGCCGCGATAGACGGGAAGTATTCCCTGTCCTACCAACTCTTGGTATTCCTCTACATTTTTTGAGTTTTGACCGAAACTGTACCAACTGTCGCCTATGGCAGAAACCCCTAGACCGAGCATCAATTGGGTTTTGCTGTCGGTATAGCCCATAAAGTTGCGGTGCAGTTTTTTTTCTTCCACCGCTGTGTATAGACTATCAGTTTTAAGGGCGAAGTGATCCATCCCTATTTCAATATATCCCGCTTCTTCCAGCATTTTTTTTCCGACTTCATACATTTCCCGTTTTTCTGAGGCACTTGGCAAATCTTCATCTTTAAATCCACGCTGCCCGTTGCCTTTTATCCACGGCACGTGGGCGTAACTGTAAAAAGCGATGCGGTCTGGCATCAATTCTTTTGTTTTTTCGATGGAATAAATTACGTGTTCCTTTTTTTGAAATGGAAGCCCAAAAATAATATCATGGCCAACAGAGGTGTACCCAATTTCACGCGCAGTTTCGGTAACACGTTTTACATTTGCAAACGGCTGAAGCCTGTGGATTGCAATCTGCACCGCAGTGTTGTAATCTTGAACGCCGTAACTAACCCTTGTAAAACCACATTCAAAAAGAGTTTGTAAATGTTCGCCTTTTGTATTGTTTGGATGTCCTTCAAAACTGAATGAGGGATTTTCGGCGAGGGTTGCATCGCGAAAAATTCCTTTTATAAGCAGTTTTAAATTTTCAGCAGAAAAAAAAGTGGGCGTGCCCCCGCCTAAGTGCAATTCCTTTATAATGGGACGTTCTGAAAAAAGTTCCAAATAAAGGCGCCATTCTTTTAAAACGGATTCCAAATATGGGGTTTCAACACCGTGATTTTTTGTTATGCGTTTGTTGCAGCCACAAAAAGTACACAGACTTTCACAAAACGGAAGGTGAATGTAAAGGCTTATGCCTTCGGTTGAATTGCTCTCCGAAAAACTGTGGATCACATTTTTTTTCCATTCACTCAGCGAAAAGTGATCGTTATTCCAGTACGGAACCGTTGGATAGCTTGTATATCGCGGGCCGGGAACGTTGTATTTTGAAATTAAACTGTTTTGCATGTCTTTTGAAATGTGTGGACAAAAGTAATTTTCTAATTTTTAATATAGAATGATAAATGTCAGTTGGGGATCATACTTGAAAAAATGATTCATAAGTGCCCATATATATTCAACACGCATAATAATTTTTAGTACTTGACTTCAGGTCAAAAATTTCGTATATTTATAAGCTTTTCACTTGAAGATTCTTCACTTTTAATTGGTTATATAAAAGATAATCAAACTTTAAAAATTGCACTTTCTCAGCCAACTGTATATGGACTGTATGTGGACTATATGTGAACTATATGCGGACACTATACCGACTATACTTCCTTGATACTTCTATGATGTCTTACTATCCCTTTATAAAACCTACATTATAGATTTGAACTTACTTAAGGTTCGCCGTACGTCCTTGCCCTTTTGGCGGTGCCAAAGGACAATGGCAACCAAAAAAAAAGAAGACACCGTGAAAGATGTCTTCTTTTAAAGTCGGGATGACAAGATTTGAACTTGCGACCCCACGCCCCCCAGACGTGTACGCTACCAGGCTGCGCTACATCCCGAATGATGTTTTTAAAACCGTACTTTTAAAAATTTAGCACGACTGGTAATTTTTTTCGGAAACTTCAAGTAGTGCAGTTTACACTGAGCCTGTCGAAGTGCTACATCCCGAATTACAGCTATGCTGCAAATTCCATTTTTTGAGCTCGTTAACTATCGGGCCCAAAAATTCAACGGCAAAAATAATGAAAATATAAAGTGTGGCAAGTTGCTTTTTTAATAAATACCAGATTATTTTTAATAAGCTCACTAAATGGTTAAATAACAATTCTTCATAACTTTTCGCGCCCCATTCCTATTAAAGTTGTTATTTTTACCGTTCGAAAAAATATTGAATAAATTTATCATGAACGAAACTATTGAGAGAATAAAATGCCTTATCATTGGCTCAGGGCCAGCAGGATATACTGCAGCAATTTATGCCGCACGTGCAGATTTGAAACCTGTTATGTACACAGGAATGGAACCAGGCGGACAATTAACCACTACCACTGAAGTTGACAATTTTCCCGGTTATCCCGAAGGAATTGACGGTCCCACAATGATGATTCAACTGCAGCAACAAGCTGAACGCTTCGGAACACAGGTGAGAATAGGTATGGTTACAAACGTTGAGTTTAGTGATGAAGTTGGCGGAATTCATAAAATAACCGTGGACAATTCCACAAAAATTGAAGCTGAAACTGTTATTATTTCAACAGGGGCAACTGCAAAATATTTAGGATTGCCGAGCGAGCAAAAATTACGTGGAGGTGGAGTTTCTGCCTGTGCGGTTTGTGATGGTTTTTTCTATAAAAATCAAGATGTGGCGATTGTTGGGGCAGGAGATACCGCGGCAGAAGAAGCTACTTATTTATCAAATATTTGCAATAAGGTAACGATGCTGGTTCGCAAAGATCATATGAAAGCTTCAAAAGCAATGCAGCACCGTGTGAATAACACTAAAAATTTGGAAGTTCGTTATAATACCGAGGTTGACGAAGTATTGGGCGATCAAGTTGTGGAAGGCTTACGAATGGTTAACAATGTAACTGGTGAAAAAGAAGAAATAAAAATCACCGGACTCTTCATCGCAATAGGTCACAAACCCAACACTGATATTTTTAAAGGCCAATTGGATATGGATGAAACGGGTTACTTAATTACAAAAGGAAAATCTACCAAAACCAACAAACCTGGCGTTTTTGCCAGTGGCGATGTGCAGGACAAAGAATACAGACAAGCGGTTACTGCTGCGGGAACAGGATGTATGGCTGCGCTGGACGCCGAACGTTATTTAACGACTATTGAAACCAAAGTCACAGCATAATTTTTAAAACGTTATAAATAAAAAAATGCCGCTTTGTAGCGGCATTTTTATTTGAATGTATTACGGTTTACAATTTTGTAAATGTTAAAAGTTCAATATCGCCATTTCCACCACTTACATCAGAAAGTTCAATTTTTGTATTGCTTACTGAAACAATATCCCAATCGTCATTAATTTCATCAAACGGATTTGTCTCACCAAATTGCAATACCAATTCTTCGCTACTACTGGACGAATTATCATACGCCCAAGTTCCATTTTCAGTAAAAAGATCATTCTGTGCTGTAACGGTTCCATCTACTTTAAAAGTAAAAACGAAACTTTGAAAATCTGCAGTATGGTCTGATTGGCCATCAATTAATTTACTTACTTTCCATTGGCCCTGAGGCAATGTGGTTTCTATTTGTTCAAATTCATTGGTATTTGCATCGCCAGAATCATCATCTGAACTACAAGCTGCAAATACAATTGCTGTTATTAATATCAGTATTTTTTTCATAATAAAAGAGTTTTTACCAAAGATGGCGTAATAACTGAAAAACGGTCACAAAATTATGATAAATGTGAAAAGGCCTAACAGTATTTTATGAAACTGTTAAGCCTTTTAGTGAATTCTGGGTTGTTTTTAAATAAAAGTTTGTCGATAGCTTTACATTTTATTCACATTCCCAGAATGACTTTTGTTTGAATTTACAGAGACAGGATTTCCGTAATAATTTACTTCCCCACCACTGCTCACATTTGTCTCTAAATTATCTTTTACATTAACGGTAACTTCGGCACCGCTTGACGCTTCGGCATTACATTCTAATACCAAAAGCTCCTTTGCATTCAGTTCACTTCCGCTGGAAGCATCAGCTTTTAAAGAAGAAGCTTTTCCCGAAACAATTATATCTGCGCCACTACTGGTTTTGGCGGTGAGGTTTTTGGCGAAAATTTCCACATTCAATTGAGCGCCACTGCTACTTTTTAGTGAAATATTTTCACTTTTTATAACAGAATTTCCAGTTACATCTGCGCCGCTACTGGCTTCAACAGTGTTGAGTTCCTTATAGGTAACATAAACCTTTTTGGCTTTGGAACGACCGATGTTTTCGGAAGTTGTTATGTGCAGTTTTCCTTCTTCAATATCGGCTTCAATGTATTGTTGCAGGTTTTCATCGGCTTCAACTACAATCTTGTTTTCATCACCCTGGGTGAGATATACATCAAGCCCTGCGCTGCCTCTAACTTCGGTGAAATCTTCTGTAACATTGCGTTCTTGTGTTACAACATTCCCGTTGCCATTTTCACCAGTATTAATATTGAAATTGCAAGCACTTAAAAGTAGTGAAAGCCCTATTGCTGCTATGCTGTTTCTTGTTTTCATAATGTATAGTTTTTGGTTGTTAATCTATGGTTACTGTTGTGCTTCGGGTTGAAATTTTTGTTGAGGTTTCTTTATTAAAACCATCTTTCACTTCTTCCTCCCAGTTTTGGTTTTCATTGATATTTAAAGTGTCCACAATCATTTCGGAATCTATCATTTCCAGTGAATCTTCATTTTCAATTGCTTCCTGTTTTTCTTTACAATCTAGACATTCAGAATTATTTTTCAAAATTCTGAAATAATGTGCTTCGTTGTCCCAATCTGACAATTCAGCAAAATCTGAATTAAAACCGTAATAGGATGTTGCATTTTCTTCAGAATAAACCACCGTTCCCGCAGGTACATAAATGGTTATTTCAATCTGCTGGTCGCGATATTTATTTTCAATATCAGTGATGAAAAATCCATCGAGCATTAAACTATTGTTTTCAAATGAATAGTTATATTTAATGGCCTCTGCGCGTTTTTTTGCATCCAGATAGTTGTTGCCCTGAGCAGATTTTTCGATGATTATTTTTCCGATGGAATCCTTCGAAGGTTTTATGTTCAGCAGGATATCATTCGAATAGATAATTTTTTTGTCATCAGCGGTATATTTAATATCTAAGCCGTTGTCCCTGCTCACTTCATAACTGAATTGTTTATCTGCTCTCATTGAAATACGCAAGGTATCTCCAGTGTGCACAGCCACAGTTTGCTCTTCAATGTAATTTCCGTCGTAAGCTTGTTCGGTTGCTTGCTTGATTCCCAAAATGGCTAAACCAATTATAGATAAAGCCCAAACCACTATCAGTAAAATTTTTACTGTTGAACTCATTGATTTTAGATTGCTTATTAAAAGTTTCAATCCCAAAATAAATAAGACAAAAAACGGAATTCCAATGGCAAATAATGCCAATAAAGAAAGAAGCCAGATGGGAACATTGGTAGTATCGACCATTGCAATTTTCTCCATTATTTCATTATTTCCCCAGAAATCTATGGAACCGAAAGCAAAAAAGCCAATCACGAGACCAATAATTGTGAATAAGGAAACAATGATAATGAGTACTCCGATAAATTTCGCAAACACTTTAAACAAAGTAACAATTAAGTTACCCAAGCTGTCGAAAAAACCCGAAGCTCCGGTTTTTATTCTGTTTCCGTATTTGTCGTAATCCACATTTTTTACACGATCGGCGACATTGTCAAAACCTTCTTTGAATTTTCGTTCTATGTTTGAAATATTCACGGGTTCGCCAGTCATTCTTAACTTGTCCGAAGTGGTAAGCGCGGGTGGAACCAAAATCCACAATAAAATATACACAACGATTGGTGATCCAAATCCTGCAACGATCAAAAGCACCCATAAAAGACGGATCCAAATGGCATCGATTCCAAAATAATGGCCTAAACCAGAAGAAACTCCAGATATATATTTGTTGTCAACATCCCGGAAAAGCTGTTTATGTGAAGCATTTCCACGTGATTTTGTGTATGTTTTTGAAGAAGGAGGAACATCTTCAAAAATTTCGTCATCCACTTCGTAATCTTCGGGCTGGCCCATAACGGCAATCACTTCGTCCAGTATTTGCAAAGTCACCACTTGTGTAGGGCTTTCAATTTTTTCAGAAAAAAGTTCGCCGATGCGGGCTTCAATGTCCTGCATTATCTCTTCACTTCCGTCAGCACTTTTTAGTGATTTACGGATGGCATCTAGGTAGCGCGAAAGTTTCCCAAAGGCATCTTCGTCTATGTGAAAGGAAGTGCCTGCCAAATTTATGTTTACTGTCTTGTTCATTTTGTGTTTTTTTCGCTGGTTACTTTATTTACGGCCTGTTGCAGTTCTGCCCAGGTATCGCTCAATTCGGTTAAAAATAGTTTACCTGTTTCGGTAAGATCATAATACTTGCGTGGCGGTCCGCTGGTAGATTCTTCCCAACGGTAAGAAAGCAACCCTTCATTCTTTAGCCTTGTGAGCAGCGGATAGATTGTACCTTCCACGACAAGCATTTTTGCGTCTTTCAGGGTTTCAAGAATGTCTGAAGTATATGCCTCGCCGTCTTTTAGGACGGAAAGAATGCAGAACTCCAAAACCCCTTTTCGCATCTGTGCTTTTGTGTTTTCGATTTTCATTTGTTTTAATTGTTTTTTTAAAGGTCAAATGGAATTCGCTGATTAAAAATCTCAACTGTAATAATTAAGATTCGTCTTCGGCTCATTTCATAATTCGTTTTTACTTGTTTTTAATTCCTGTTCGTTATTGATGATGAATGAATAAGGAAGCACGCTTGCGGTTTCTTCGCATTGTTGATGAGTCAACGCGCTAACAGTTTCCTGTTCCTGTGGCATGTTTGCGCCTATAAATTGCAAAATGGCTGCCAATAGGTAACTAACTAATGTGCTCATTTTTAATAGGGTTTTTAAGGTTGGTTTTTATAAAAGGTATGCTAAGCGGATATTGATACAGTTGGCCCCTTGAGGCATGAACGGAAGCGTTGATTACTGCATAAAGTTCAAAAATGAATAGCGCTAGTAATAATAAAATCGCTAAACCAAATAATAGAATGTAACCCGACAGATTCTGAATGTTGTTCATTGAAAACTCTCCGCCGCTGTGATCAATAGTTTCAATCAATGAAACAAAATCTGTGGCGAAAATAATAAAGAATGGAAGACAGATCAATCCTATTAATATGGTATAAATCAAAACACTCAATTGAAAATTAATTGCCTGTTTTCCATGTTCATCCACAAACGCTTTATCTTTATTGAAAGTCCAAATTAAGAGCGGAGCGATAAAATTCGCAAACGGGAAAAAGTATTTTAAAAATGTTGACAAGTGAATGAAGGCACTTGTATTTTTTTGGTTTTCTGAAAGGGTAGTTTCCATAACTTGTTATTTTCTTATGCAAATATATGTCTAAAGGATAGTAGTGTGTTACACATAGTACTAAAATTAACAATAATTTAACAAATAGGATGTCACGGATATAATGAATATCTTAGTGGAATATTAGAAGAAAATGAAACTCAGTCCAAGTAAAATCAACACTTTTTTAGTATTCAAACTACCTTCTGCTTACTTTACGGGAGTACGGGTAAAAACCATTTCTGAACATTCCTGTGTGACCACTGTAAAGCATAGATGGATCAATCAAAACCCATTTAACTCCATGTTTTGGGCTGTGCAGGGCATGGCTGCTGAACTTAGCACCGGGGCGATGGTAATGGCTAAAATTAGAGATAGCAATAGAAAGATTTCAATGCTAGTAGCCAACAACAAAGCTACATTTACTAAAAAAGCAAAGGGACGAATATTGTTTAATTGTAAGGATGGAGCTTTAATAGATCAGGCAATTGAAAAAGCCATTATTACCGGCGAAGGACAGACCGTTTGGATGAAATCTGAAGGAAGGGATGCGGTTGGTGATATAGTTTCCATTTTTGAATTTGAATGGACGGTAAAAGTTAAATAATATAAAAGACAGTGAAATGGGACGCTCTAAAGATATTCGAAAAATTTTTAAATTTTAACAAAGTTAATATTGACCTGAATAGAATTTAATTGAAATTTATTTGTTATATTTAAAACTAATTAAAATATAAAACCGTCCGCCTATTGAGAAAATTTACTTACTATAATTTCTAATTAAATCTCAATTAACTATGGCAAGAGCAATGTTTGATTACACCAAAGCTGTACTTTCAAAAGTAAGTTTTGACGTCAATTTGTTTTGCAAAGAATTGAAAAAAGCGTTAACCAGATTACTTCCCTACGAAGTGGAGGAGCTAAAAGTCTGGATTGATTCGCTAATCAAGCAAAACCCCCAATTAAATCAATGTCTAATCTATCTAAACCCATAAAAAAATCCCTCTGAGCAATCAGAGGGATTTTTTTGTTATTGAGTCGTTGGGTATGTAAGGTATTGAGTTATTTTATTAACTGACCACTGACCACTGACCACTGACCACTGACTACTTCTTCATTGGGCTAATTATTTTTACATCCTGAAATGCAATTGCGCCACGGATTACTCCCGAAATAATATCATACAGTGCGTTTATAATTTGCATTTTCAGCTCACTTTTGCTGTAAATTAGGCTCACTTCCCGCGCTGGAGATGGTTCCTTAAAATATTTTAGATTTTTGGTTTGGGAAGGCAGAATATCCAAAGTGTGCAAGTAGGGCAGAAGCGTCATTCCCAAACCTTCATTTGCTAGTTTTACAAGGGTTTCAAAACTACCGCTCTCCAGCTGAAATTTTTCACTTCCCCCATTTTTAGAAGCTTTGCAAAGATTTATTATTCCATCCCTGAAACAATGCCCATCTTCCAAAATCAATATGTCTTCAATATCAAGATCATTAACTTCCAATTTATCTTTTGAAAATAATCTGTGGTTTTCGGGAATGTAACCTACAAAAGGTTCGTAATACAAAACTCGTTCTTTAATCTTTTCATTTCCCAACGGGGTGGCTGCAATCGCTGCATCTAAATAACCATCATTAATTTTAGTGATTATTTCATCTGTATTTAATTCTTCAATCTTCAATTGCACTTTTGGATATCGATTGGAAAAATTCTTCAAAAACATTGGAAGCAGCGTAGGCATTACAGTGGGTATTATTCCCAATTTAAATGTGCCGCCAATAAATCCTTTTTCCTGGTCCACAACATCCTGCATCCGCTCAGATTCGTTGACGATATTTCGGGCCTGCTCCACAATTTTTTTACCGACGCCGGTAAGTTCAATGGGCTTTTTGCTTCTATCAAAAATTTGGATTTCCAGCTCATCTTCCAGTTTTTGAATTTGCATACTCAAAGTTGGCTGCGTAACAAAAATCTTTTCTGCAGCTTTCGTAAAATTTTGGTGCTCTGCTACAGCCAAAACATATTTAAGTTGGGTAATTGTCATTGTAAATACTTTTTATGCGAAGATAATATTTCTATCAATATTATTTATAGGAATTAATGAAACCACAAGTCACAAATATAGAAAACATATTCTTTGATGAAAGGAATATAGACTTCAACAATCAACAATCAACAATCAAAAATCTACAATCGTTAATCACAAAAGCCCTCTCGCCTTTATTTCCAAATATTTATTGATCGTATTCACCGTAAGATTCTCTGGCGCAGTGAGGATAGATTGAATGCCGTATTTGTGAAGTTCGTTTACAATCAACTTCTTTTCATAAATGAATTTTTCCGCGATAGTCTTCTCAAAAACTTGGTGAGTTGTTGTTGCTTTTTTGTCTAAAAATGATTTTAATTCCGTGTTTTCAAAAAAGATGATCACCAAAAGATGGGTCCTATTTATGGCTTGTAAATAGGGCAACTGACGGTGCAAAGCGTCCATTGTTTCAAAATTTGTGAATAGCAATAACAAACTTCTTTGCTTGATATGCCGTTTCACATCTACATACAAACGCGAAAAATCACTTTCGGAAAAATCGGTTTCCACGTTATAAAGGGTTTCCAAAATAAGATGCATCTGTGCGCTTCGCCGTTGCGCAATAACACGGTCGCCCACTTTTCGGGAAAAGGTGAACATTCCCGCTTTGTCATGTTTTTTCAATACAATGTTTGAAATTACGAGCGTAGCGTTTATGGCGTAATCCAGCAAACTGAGATTGTTGAAAGGCATTTTCATCACTCTTCCTTTGTCGATTACCGCATAAACCGGTTGCGATTTTTCGTCCTGAAATTGGTTCACCATCAAGCCGCTTCGCTTCGCCGTAGCTTTCCAGTTTATGTTCCGAACATCGTCTCCGGAAGTATAATCCTTTATTTGCTCAAATTCCATGGTATGACCAATTCTTCGTATTTTTTTGAGTCCGAAAAGTTTCAGTCTATTAGTAAAAGCAATGAAATCATATTTTTTAAGCTGAAGAAAAGAGGGATAATTCGGCACCATCGCTTCCGCGGAAAACTGCTGCCTGCGCGAAATCAACCCCAAAACCGAAGATGAAAAAACATTCAAGTTTCCAAAGTGATATTCGCCCCGTTCTGTTGGGCGCACTTGATACGTAAACTTCTTTTCTTCGGAAGAATTCAAAATAGTTTCAATCTTAAAATCACGAACCTGCCATTGAATGGGCAGTTCGTCAATAATTTTCACCGAGGTTTTAAACTGAAACCGATTTACAATTTTAATTTCGATGGAATTATCATCGCCGTTTGAAAGCTTTTCGGGTAAAATTCGCTGTGCCTGAATTCCCGTTTTATTTCGATAAAGCAATAAAATGTCAAAAATTAACATCCCTAAAAGCAAATAGAAAAATAGCTTAACCACCCCAAACAATCCCTGAAAGAAGTAAGAAACCACAAACAGGACCGCAAGCGAAAACAGAACGATAAAAAATCGTTTTGTTAAGTATAAGCTTTTAAGGAATTTCTTCACTTTAAAATTTGTTTCAAGTTTAATGTTTATAGTTTCAAGTTCTAAAAATGAAAAATTATTTTTTTCACTTCTCACTTCTCACTTCTCACTTCTCACTTTTCACTATCTCGGAATTTCAATAGTTTCAATAATCTGCTG
The DNA here is from genome assembly GCA_030690315.1 of Aequorivita sp. Taxonomy (GTDB): domain Bacteria; phylum Bacteroidota; class Bacteroidia; order Flavobacteriales; family Flavobacteriaceae; genus Aequorivita. The sequence continues at coordinate 46,907 of JAUYGY010000014.1, read as the reverse complement.
TACCACTTTATCGGCGGTTATTCCTTCCATTTCGCGCTCTGGCGTGAGCATAATTCTGTGTCTTAAAACCGAAGGTGCAATTTTTTTAATATCGTCCGGCGTAACAAAATCGCGCCCGTTCATTGCTGCCAATGCTTTGGAAGCATTCATAATTGCCAACGATGCCCGTGGCGATGCACCCAAGAACAAATTTGAATTTGTCCGGGTATTATCTACGATTGCTGCTATGTATTTCAACAAATTACTTTCAATAATTATTTGTTTTATGGTGTGTTGGTATTCTGCAATTTGCTGTGCATTTAAAACGCGAACCACACTATCCAAAACAAAAGCGTCTTTCCTGTTATGTTCGTTTTCAAGAATGTTGATTTCCTCTTCCAAACTTGGATAAGGCACGTTTATTTTAAAAAGAAAACGGTCCAATTGTGCTTCTGGCAAGGCATAGGTTCCTTCCTGTTCCACCGGATTTTGGGTGGCAAAGACCAAAAATGGAGGTTGCATTTTATATTCGGTGCCGTCCATTGTTACTTGGCGCTCCTCCATAATTTCAAAAAGGGCGGCTTGCGTTTTGGCGGGCGCACGGTTTATTTCGTCAATCAAGACAATGTTTGAAAAAATGGGTCCTTTTTTGAATTCGAACTCGCTATTTTTCACGTTAAAAATTGATGTCCCCAAAATATCGCTTGGCATCAAATCTGGCGTGAACTGTATTCTACTGAAATGGACATCCAAAGTTTTTGCCAATAATTTTGCGGTCAGGGTTTTTGCCACGCCCGGCACGCCTTCAATCAAAGAATGTCCATCGGTTAAAATTGAAATGATGAGCATTTCCAGCATATTTTCCTGGCCAACGATTACTTTCCCGAGTTCATCTTTTATTCTCCCAACGGCTTCCTGCAGATTTTTTAAATCGATTCTCGAATTGAATTCCAACGGATTTTCCTGTGTTTCTTCCATAATTTTATAGTCTAAATGCTTCAATTTGTTTGTTCAGTTCCAGCAAATCGGCTTCGCTGTGAACAGATTTTTCTTTTAAATGTTTTATTAAATGCATCAATTTCTGGCTCTTTTCAAAAGTATTGCCACTTTTCAATGCCAGTTTTTTGATGAAATCTTCCGTAATATCATTCGTGTTCAAATAGTATTTTGACCGAAGGGATTCCAAAAAGTAAGTAATTTTTTTCGCAATAATATTGCTGTAATCTTTATGCTGAAAATACAAATCGCCAATTGTTTTGGTGAATTCTACTGAAGTATTTTCCAACGGTTTAATAACTTCCACAATTCTTTGTTCGCGTTTTCCCTTGAAAAGTACAAAAATCAACAATCCCCCGAGCAAAACATAATACGCCCAAGTGAGCGGCGCTTGGTCCAAAATAAACCGCATGGGCGAAGTGACCACTTTTCGGCCGGATTTTAAATATTCGTCCCAATAAATTTTGTCAGCATCAATGTATGAAAGCACATTGGCGGCGTATTGTTCGTTCCCTTTCAGCAAATAGTAATTTGAAAATGCTTCGGGTAAACTGTGAAGTAGAAACTGTCCTTTTCCGAAATTTATTTTTATATAATTTAATTCGTCAATTTCGGGATCTTCGGAACTGTAATAGCCCAGAGCAGTTGTTTTCAATGTATCGATTTTATCGAAAAAAGTTCTGAAAACCCCTTTTTTATAAGCTGGAAGTGAATCCTGTTTTAACGATGGCGAGAGAAATTTGGGGTGAAGTTCTTCCTCAAGAATACTGTAATTTGATGACAACTCTATATTTAACGAATCGCCCAAAATATATCCAACGCTTCGCGAAGAAATAAATACCGTATTTCCCTTTTCAACATATTTCAAAATTTCATCTGCTTGCCGTTCATCAAAAGAGATTTCGTCATTGATGAAAACATAAGCGGAATTTTCTACGTAACTGCTGTCGGTTAAAAATATATACGGATCCCTATCAATTTTTTCAATTTCTGCATTTTTGAATAAGGAAGGAGCTTCCCCAAAAAGCACAAATCCGCCAAATGGAATTTTATCAGTAGCAATATAACTTACGCGCCAATCAATCGGTTTTGGGCGCACGAGCTCCGTTATCACGATGCCCAGCAACGCGATTCCGAAAATCCAAAGCACTCTTTTTGAACGTTTATCCAGCATTTTTCATGTTTTGGTTCAATCGTTCAAAATCTTTCTTTGCGCTTTCAAAACCGGCTTTGTCCAGCGCATATTCGCCGTACCAAATATTTTCGTACAGATACGATGTCTTTTTGAAGTTTTCCTTTAAACCTTCACTTTCAATTTCGCGGTAATAATCGCTGTTTGTTTTTTCGAAATGCCAATTGATTATGTTTTTTAGCGAAAGTAATTTCAGTGATTTCAAATACATATACCGAATGGCCAATCGGTAATTTTCTTCCTTTAAAGCATTTTTTATATAGCTGTCCAAATCTACATTTTCAATATGTTCCTCTTGAATATTAAGCGGAGCGACCATCTTACTTTTTCTGCTGAAAAACGACGAAGCATTATCGCCCACGAGTAGTTTCACCAAAATATAAAGTGCAAAAACAATGAGCAACCCATAAATGAAGAATTTGACAATTTGGTACATCTCAGGCGAAAGATGGATGCCGAAAATTTCTCCCAATTTGTTGAAAAACCAATTGATTGCTCGCCCTAAAAAGTTTTCGGCCTCGCCTTCCATGGTCTCGTAATCAAATTCTTCACCTGAATATTTGTCCGATAAATTTTCTGAAAATTGTTTTGCAACAATTTTACTGCTGTCCACGGCAACGGTGAGGCTGTCCGTTCTCGCAGCTGTTACAATGAGGGAATTCAAAAGAAAAAATAATATGAAGAGAAATCTATTCACCCGCGCCAATGTTTTCAATGCGTTCGCGTGTGGCTTCGTTGTATGTTTCTTCGTGAAGCGAATAATAGAGAATTCCGTTTACAAACTGCGAAAGCGATTGGTTGATAGTGTAAAGTATCATAAACAGCGCAACGGCGAGGGTCCAAACTATATTCGCCATTGGGGAATTTGCAAGATCAACCCCAGTATCCAAGGAATGGAAGGCGTAAATACCGATCAAAATTCCGGGAATCATCAAAACTACCATCATTAAAATTCCGAGAAGCAAGCCAATAACGAGGTTTGTTAGCACACTTTTCCAAAAGAATTTTTTCATCAGCGACCAGCCTTCCCCGAAAGCGTCGGTTACTTCTTTATTATCGTTTATCATCGCCATAAACGAAAGTCCCATCCAGCTCATAAAGGCCAAAATCATTATATAATAGGCAATTGTTCCCAATAATGGAATGAAAGATATAATTACGCCAACTATCATTAATACGATGTACATAAAAACCGCCAAAATCACGAAAAGTATTATTTTGCCGAGGTTTTGTTTTATCACTTCCCACACTTTTCTTTTTTCAACAGCTTCGCCTTTGTTCTGTTGATATTGAATCATATAAACTGCGGCAAGGCTGTAATTTAAAAGAGCGGTGATAAGAAATAGAATTACAAAACCCACGACTCCGGCAATAAAATAAGCTTGATAATTTGAAATATCCGGACCAATTCCATAAACAGGCGTATTCACAAAAGTGCCCACAAAACCAGTAACCAAAAGATAGCTGACGCCCAAAAACCCAAGAATAAAGATTCCGTTGTAGCTGATGAAAATATTTAAAAAAGGCTTAAAATTCTGTTTTATAAACTCGAAATAGGTGGTTATCATTTCACCTACATCGCGTTGTCTTTTAAGCGGTATATGTTTGTGTTGCATGTTTTTTGTTGAGGATAATTGGATAAATAACGTAATAATAAATAACTAGCGCCAAGGAACTAAAAATAATGGTCATTGCCAACCAAACGGGCATATTGCTGTAGCGAGTTATGAACCCTTCAATAAAGCCTGCAATGATGAAAAAGGGAATGGTGCTCACCACAATTTTGAGGCCGTCCTTTGCGCCCTTCAGAAATGAAACTTTCCGTGAATATGTTTTTGGGAAAAGAATGCTGTTGCCCATCACCATACCTGCGCAGCCTGCAATAACGATTACTGAAATTTCGATGGTTCCGTGCAGCCAAATACTTTTTGAAGCTTCAAAAAGCAAATCACGATTGTAAAAAAACGTGAAAAATGCCCCGAGCATTACGCCATTGCTAAACAGCAAATATGCAGTTCCCAAAGAAGTTATCACCCCGAAAGCGTATGCCAAAAACGCTACGCGAATGTTGTTTATGGTTATACCCAAGAACGTCCCGATTTCGCTGCCACTTTTATAAATGGCGGTGGGGTCGCCTTTGTCAATGTTGTTTAAAGTTTCGTTTACGTAACTATCGCCAAGAATCAATCGAACAAAAGAATCATCATTTATTGCCGAAATTGCGCCAATAGCTGAAGCTGTCGCAAATATTAAAAAAGAAAAAAGCAACATACGCTGATGCTGTCTAAAAAACAATGGAAATTCATATTTCCAAAAACTTACAACGCGGTTTTTCGTTTCTTTTTTGTTTTTATAAATCTTTTGGTGCGCCTGCGAAGCCAATGAATTTAAGTACTGAAGTGCTTTGCTGTCAGGGTAGTATGTCTGCGCATAGGCAAGGTCATTCGTAAGTTGGATGTAATGGTCGGCAAGCTGGTCTGGACTTATTTTTGAATTAAGTGTAATTGCCTTTTCAAATGCAATCCATTTTTCCTTATTTTGCTTGACGAATGCCGCTTCGCGCATACTCTGAAATTTTCGATAAATATAACCACTTGCTTTTACATGGCAAACTTAGAAATCAATACAACCCAAAACGTAAACCTAGACTACAAAATAGTTAGTGTGGGCGAGCGCATTCTAGCATTTTTAATAGACCTCTTTCTGTTTTTTGTGTATTTCTACATTGTTGAATTAGCCACAGAAGCAATGAACATGGCTTTTAGCGATCATTGGACCGTTTTCGGGTTGCAACAATTGTTGCTTTTGCCCGTGATGTTTTATTCGCTTTATATGCACATCCTTTTCAATGGAAGAACTGTTGGGAAAATGGCGATGAAAACCCGTGTCGTAAAAATAGACGGAAGCCCAGCCCGCTGGAGCGATTATATGGTTCTGTGGATGTTGCGTTTGGTGGATATTTGGATATTTTTGGGTTCCATTGGGTTGCTATCCATTATTTTTTCGGATAAACGACAACGCGTTGGCGACCACGCCGCTGGCACGGTGGTAATAAGCACAAAGAATAAAGTAAAAATAACCCATACCATTCTTGAAGAAATCGCGGATGATTACCAGCCAAAGTTTTTGAATGTGACAAAACTTACCGATAAAGATGCTCGGCTAATCAAGGAAACCTATCTCATTGCCCTAAAATCCAATGATTTCAAAACGCTGAATATGCTTCGGAAGAAGGTGGAAATTGTTTTGGAAACTTCATCAGATTTATATGACAAGCAATATATTGATACCGTTTTGCGCGATTATAACCATTTTACACAGCACATGTGAAGCTTATATTATTAATAGATATTTTGGGAACCATTGCGTTCGCCATTTCTGGGGTGCTTTCAGCGCTTAACAAGCGTTTGGATCCTTTCGGAATTTTAATAATCGCTTTTGTTGCGGCGGTTGGCGGCGGAACTTTGCGGGACATACTCATTGATGTTCCCGTGGCTTGGATGCGAAACCTTACATTTGTGTACGTTATTTTCTGCTCCACAATTTTTGCGGTAATTTTTAGAAAAAGATTGAATTACATTCGCCGTTCCTTGTTTTTGTTTGATACTATTGGAATTGCACTTTATACAATAGTTGGTGTAGAAAAAGGGATTGCAGCAGGTTTTCATCCTATTATTTGCGTGGCTTTGGGAACGATGACTGCTTGTTTTGGCGGGGTAATACGCGATATTCTCTGCAATGAAATCCCCATTATTTTCAGAAAGGAAATTTATGCTACGGCCTGTATTTTAGGAGCTATTGCATATTTCTTATTACACTATTCCCCAATTACGGAAAATTTTATTGTTATTATTTCCGGTTCAATAGTAATTGTTGTACGGTTGTTGGCGGTTTATTATAAGCTTTCGTTGCCGAGTATTTATACTAAAGAGGAAATGAAAAATTAATTTTATTCAAGCACCTTCGCCGTAATATAAATATTGCTCAAAGGCCAATCTCCATCATCCGCTTTTACTTTTGAAATTTCTTCCACCACATCCATTCCTTTGGTAACTTTTCCGAAGATGGTGTATTTTCCATTTAAATGCCCCGTAGAGGATTTTGGCCCGAGGAAGATAAAAAATTCATACGGAGCCGTTCTGTTATCGGGGTTTTCACGATATTCCTTTGCGCCGGAAACGGTCCCGTAATTGTGAACGCGCCCGGGAATAATTTCTGCTGGAAGTAAATATTTATTTCCTAAAGCAACCCGTTTTCTTGGAGTTGAAACAATATCACTATTTCCGGCTTGGATTATAAAATTAGGTACCACGCGATGGAAAAAAGTGTCATCAAAATATTTTTGTTTCACCAAATAAATCATATTGGCTCGATGCAACGGGGTGTCTTTGTATAGTTCTATTTCAATATCGCCAAAACGGGATATAATTAAAACTTTGGTTTCGGGATTTTTTTTGCCGTATTCGGTTAAAAAAGAAACTACATTTTCATTGGTAATTTCGGGATATTTATTGGCATCTTCCTTTTCAGTTTTAACTTCAGCTTCTATCGGCTTCTGAGTTTCGATTTCGTTTTCGATTTCATTTTCAATTTCGGTAGCCTTTTTCTTATCTTCACAGCTTCCGAAGAAAAGAACAATTCCGAACAAATAAACAAACAACTTTCTCATAAATGGATTTTCGCGATTTTGAAAAACGGATTGTAAAAGTAACAAAAATGGAACTTCCGGGCGAGGCTGTTCAATTTAAAATGGCGCCGATGGAACGTTTGCAGGAATTGAAAAGAATAGCCAGAGATAAAGATACCGCAAAACGTGCCGGCGTACTATCGCTTTTTTATCCTTCGGAAAATTTTGAAACACGGCTCATTTTGATTCTTCGAAAAACTTACGAAGGCGTCCATTCTGCGCAAGTGGGCTTTCCCGGTGGAAAGCTTGAGGAGGATGATAATTCCATTCAAGACGCTGCCCTGCGCGAAACGGAGGAAGAAGTGGGAATTTCGCGCGAAACTATTTCAGTATTAAAAAAACTCACCGAAATCTATATTCCACCCAGCAATTTTTTTGTGCAACCTTTCTTGGGAATCACAACGGAATCGCCAAAATTTATTCCCCAAGAAGAAGAAGTAGAAGCACTCATAGAAGTAACCTTGCAGGATTTTATGAATGATGCAAACATTATTACAAAAACCCTGTCCACATCATACGCCCACAGCATTGAAGTACCCGCTTTCCATCTAAACGGTCATGTGGTTTGGGGCGCTACGGCAATGATGCTCAACGAAGTGCGCGAATTGCTGAAAATGGTACTGTAAACGCATATTTTAGTATATTTGCGAAGAATAAAATAAGAAATTTGAATTCGAAATATGAAGTGTGAAATTTCAACAATTAATTTTGAAACAAAAATCGGCTATTGATTACTGAATACTGAAAATGAGCCTCTTCAAAAAAAACCCGTTCGGGCATGTACTTTTTCTAAAACTCTGGTTAATACGGATTGCTGGCCTTATGACGCACAGACGTTTTAAGGGTTTCAATGATCTACAAATCCACGGAAGTGAGATTTTAAAAAATCTTCCAGACAAAAACGTGCTTTTTGTGAGCAACCACCAAACTTATTTTGCAGATGTTGCAGCGATGCTCCACGTGTTTAACGCCAGTTTAAGTGGAAGGGATGACAGTATAAAAAACGTTGGTTATCTGTGGCGACCCAAGTTGAATATTTATTTTGTGGCCGCAAAAGAAACGATGAAATCTGGGTTGTTACCTAAAATTTTGGCTTATGCAGGCTCTGTAAGTATTGATCGTACCTGGCGCGAGAAGGGGAAGGACGTGAACAAGCAAGTGAAAATGAGCGATGTGAGCAACATTACAAAAGCTTTGGATGATGGCTGGGTAATAACTTTTCCACAGGGAACTACCAAACCTTGGAAGCCCATTCGCAGAGGAACGGCGCATATCATTAAAAAAAACAAACCCGTAGTTGTTCCTATTGTAATTGATGGTTTTAGAAGGTCCTTTGATAAAAAGGGAATTCGCATTAAGAAGCGCGGTATCCTTCAATCTATGGAAATTAAACCACCGTTGGTTATCGATTATGAAAATGAGACAATGGAACAAATAGTGGAAAAACTGGAGTATGCTATTGAGCAACATCCCTCATTTTTAAAGGTTATTCCATCTTCCGAAATCCTAAGTGAGGAAGAACTGAACAAGGAGCGACAATGGCGATATTGAGTGTTCAGTAATCATTGGCTTCAAACTTCTATTTTCTCCAACTCTTTATAGTTTTTGCTGAGTCTGCGCAATAAAATTCCGTAAACAAGTCGGTAAAACAACATCACAAAACCAATCATTACAATTCCAAAAAGTATTTGAATTGCAAAAAACATTTTCATAAATCTTTCTTGTGTAATGTTTGCAATACCGTAGTCTTCGGTCATAAACTTGAAAACAATATCCTGGTTTAAATAATAAAAAATATTGATACCAACAATAAGTATAATTGAAGTAGTTATATTGTAAATCACAAAATATTTTACTGTTTTTCGCGTGCTCAAAATATTTCCCATCAATTCTTTTATGGAATCTGTTGTTGAAATTTTTCGATAGTTTCTGTAAAATAGAATTATAAAAAATCCAAAAACCACATAGTTCAGTACGTTTGCTCCTAACAGAATATTATGCAAACCAATATCATCGCTAAATTTGGTGCTAGATTCAGGCACTAAAAAGGCGAGTAAAGTCCAAAAAATAATCTCGGCAATGCTTATATAGAATATCCACTTTACTATTGAAGAGGATTTTTTCAAAAGCATTTTATAAATATCGCTATAGGACAAATGCGGAAGCACCTGCTCTTGGCTTTGCCATTGTTTTTTCAATAGTTCCAGTTCATCCATCGTGGGTTACGGATTTAATATAGTTCGTAATTTTTCCTTTATCCGGTTCATTTTCACGCGTGCGTTCACTTCAGTAATACCCAAAGTTTCGGAAATCTCTTTATAGTTTTTGTCTTCCAAATACAGAAAAACAAGTGCTTTGTCAATATCGTTCAAATCTTTCACGGCACTGTACATAAGCTTCAATTGTTGCTCTGCCGTATCGTCATAGGGTTCTGAGGAAATTTTAAAGCTAACTCCTTCAAAATCTTGCGTAGGTATGCTACGTTTAGATTTTCGGTAAAGCGTAATTGCCGTATTAAGTGCAACACGGTACATCCAAGTGCTAAACTTGGAGTCTCCCCGAAATTTAGGATATGCACGCCAAAGCTGAATGGTTATTTCCTGAAACAGGTCGTTGTGGGCGTCGCTGTCGTTGGTATATAACCTGCAGATTTTGTGTACAATGTTTTGGTTTTCCTCAAGTTGGGCAACAAAACTATGTTCAAGTTCTTTGTTCAATGGTTAGTGGTTAGCTTTTTAATTAGTGTTCTTCGGAATAGCTTTGTTACAAAAATCCTAAAAAATAAGATATCTCAATTAACAAATTGTACTTTTATACAATATAAAAAAACAATGAATATTCCTGAAACCGGAGCGCCCCGAATTATTGTGATAGGTGGCGGATTTGCTGGCATTTCCTTCATAAAAAAACTTCAAAAAGAAAAAGTGCAAATCGTGCTTTTTGACAGACACAACTATCACACTTTTCAACCTTTATTATATCAAGTTTCCACGGCGGGATTGGAGCCGGACTCCATTGCATATCCGCTTCGGAAGGTTTTCAGAAAATACAAGGATTTCCACTTTAGAATGGCGGAAGTTGAAAACATAAATACGGAGAGCAGTACGATTTCAACTTCCATCGGAAATTTGAAATATGATTATTTAATAATCGCCACGGGAACGAGAACTAATTTCTTCGGAAATGAAAGCATAGCCGCAAACAGTATGCCCATGAAAACCGTTCCGCAGGCATTAAACATTAGAAGCCTAGTACTTCAAAATATTGAAAAGGCAGATACAACTTCTGATGAAGCGGAACGCAAACGGTTGCTCAATTTTGTTATTGCCGGTGCCGGCCCTACTGGAGTAGAGCTAGCGGGAGCGTTAGCGGAATTTAGAAAAGGAATTTTGGAAAATGATTATCCCGAACTCGATGAAAAGGATATGAACGTTCACCTTATTGAAGGATTGGATAGGGTTTTACCACCAATGAGCGAAACGGTTTCTAAAAAAGCCCAAAAATTTCTGGAGCACTTAGGTGTACAGGTTCATCTTAAAACATTTATAAGCGATTATGATGGAAAAACAGTTACTACCAAAGACGGAAAAAAGTTTGAAACTGAGACATTTATCTGGGCTGCTGGTGTTACAGGCGCACTTATAAAAGGCATAAATGGTGAAGCGTTGGTAGAAAGGGCCAACCGTTATAATGTTGATGAATTCAATAAAGTGAAGGGTTTTGGAAATATTTATGCCTTGGGAGACATAGCTTTAATGGCAAATAACGAATTTCCAAAAGGGCATCCCCAAGTGGCACAACCTGCAATACAGCAGGGAAAAAACTTGGGCAAAAATTTCAGAAGAATGTTAAATGGCAAGGCAATGCAACCTTTTAAATATTTTGACAAAGGCACCATGGCCACTGTGGGTAGAAACAAAGCCGTTGTTGATATTGGAAAATTGCACTTTGGCGGCGCCATTGCCTGGTTTTTGTGGATGTTTGTTCACCTGTGGTTTTTGGTTGGTTTCCGCAATAGAGTGGTTACTTTTTTCAATTGGACGTACAGCTATATAAATTATGACCGCGCAGCACGTTTGATTATCCGTCCGTTTAAGAAAGCTAAAAGTTAAAAATTATTGGTTATTAAGTTGAAACCTGCAAATTAAAACCTGCAAACTGAAACTACTATCCCTTTACTGAACTTTCACGGGAATCGGCCCTCCGTTTGAAATCCAACCCCCGCCAATTTCATCTAAATTTACATCCAGCTCATCCGTGGTTTCAATTTTTTTGATATTCACTTTTACTTCATCATAAGTGTCAACACTTTTCAAATTAACATTCAGTTCGTCGTAAGTGTTTATATCCACCAAACGCACGTCCATCACCTCGCTTACGGTTATAGTTTCAACTTTTTCCGAAGCATAGGCCGACGGAAAAATCTCAAAATCCTTGACTACGTTTATTGTTAAACATATTGCGATAATTGTAAGGATTGTTTTTGTGTATTTGTCTGTTTTCATTTTTTGAAAGTTTTAAAGTTTATAAGTCGATGAGTTTAAAAGTTTATATTTTATACCATTGTTGTCCGATAAAAATTGAAACGAATCCGTTAAACTCAAATCAATAAAGGCCTTCTGCTATTTATCTGACTAAGGAACTTTCTTTTGATTTTATTTAAAACCAAAACCAAAACTTCGTGTTTTAACCTAATAATAATTTTAAAGATTTAATTTTCAGTGATTTTCGATTTAAATCTTTGTTCTTTGTTCTTTCAGCGCAGCGGTCTTATCTCTTTTTCGGATAATATTGATTTTATACTATTTATCGTCCCACTAGCAATTTTTATATTTATCATTAAGTCCCACACCCATTTTTATCATTTCGCAACATTTTTCAAGCCGGCTTTGCTGGGTAACTTCTCGTTTTGCCTGGCCAATATATTCTGCATATTCCCGCTGTCTTCCTGGGGTTAAGCTATTAAATTTTTTTTCTAATTCTTTATCCTTCGCCAGCGCATTTTTGAAAATTTCAGGAAGGGTAACTTCTTTTTTAACTGTTTTTTTCAACTCTTTTCCTGCCGAAGCATTCAAGATTGCTTCTTTAATATATTCCAACACAAGCTTTGAATCAATTTCATCCTTTTCCTCAAAACGCCATTGGCGAAGGGCTTTGGTAACGCCCTCCTGTGCATTTATGAGTTTGTTGTGCTCGTCCTTTAAAAATACACCTTGATGAAACCAAAGTGCTATATGGTTTTTGAAATCTGCCATCGCCGCAACCATCTTTCCGTTCAGTGTATAGGTTGGCTTGCCCCATTTCACTTCTTCAGTAAGTTCTGTTTTTTGGAAAACGTCGCGAAGCTGTTGCAGCTTTTCTTTCCATTTTGTCTGTGATGCTATAAAAGCGTCAACTTTTTGGGAATCGGTCATTGTAGATTCTTTTCTTCCGAAGATACAATTTTCCGTTTTCTTTTTTATCCCGAATTTATAAACCATTACAATTGAGCATTCAATTTTTACAATTCAGTTTGTTTTTTTCTGAAATGATTTCCCGAAATTTCACCTTTGAACTGAAAATCAAAACCAACCAATCCATGAAAATTTCAGTCATTCCCTTTTTAGTTTTTTTTCTGCCATTTTATATTTTTAGTCAAAACACGATTTCGGGTTCGGTCACTGATAATAACGGCACACCAATAATTGGTGCCAATGTTTATTTAGATGGTTCTTACGATGGAACTTCATCAGACGACAATGGAAAATTTTCTTTTACAACTTCGGAAACGGGCACACAAACACTCACCGCATCCTATGTTTCTTTTGAACCTTTTAAATTGACGGATGATATTTCAAAAATGAAAAATCTAAAAATCGTGCTTCGCGACGATGTTAATTCCTTGGAAACTGTAACCATTTCCGCAGGTTCCTTTTCCGCGGGCGATAATAGCAAAATTTCAGTTTTAAAACCTTTGGATATTGTAACTACCGCAAGCGCATTGGGCGATTTTGTGGGTGCGCTGCAAACGCTGCCTGGAACCACAACCGTTGCCGAAGATGGCCGCCTTTTTGTACGCGGTGGTGATGCCGGTGAAACCCAGATTTTTATTGATGGAATTCGCGTTTTTACACCCTACAGCCCCACAACCAATAACGTTCCAACGCGAGGAAGATACAGCCCCTTCCTTTTTGACGGCATTACATTTTCCACTGGTGGGTATTCTGCGGAATACGGGCAGGCACTTTCCTCGGTTTTGCTTTTGAACACTATTGATGAACCCACACAGAAAAAAACCGATATCGCCATTATGAGCGTCGGCGGTGGTTTGGGCCATACTGAAAAATGGGAGAAAAGCTCGTTGAGTTTAAACGCTTCCTATATAAATCTTGCGCCCTATATTGCAATTCTTCCCGATAGAAACGATTGGCAAAAGCCTTTTCAAACCGCTTCGGGTGAAGCTGTTTTTCGTCAAAAAATAGGGGATGGATTGCTGAAAGTGTACGGTGCTTTTGATACTACAAATTTTGAACTTACGCAGGAAGACATTAACCAGCCCGATGGAATCCACTTCAAATTGAACAATAAAAATTTCTATACAAATACCAGTTTCAGTGAAATACTGGATAATAATTGGACAATTTTCGCAGGCGGGAGTTATACCTACGGAAACACCAAAGTTGGTATTGATGCGGCCGATATAAACGATGTTGAAAACTCAGCCCACTTTAAATTGAAGCTGAAAAAAAGTTTCAGCAATCGCTTTAAATTGAATTTTGGTGCGGAACAATTTATTACCGATTTCAATGAAAATTACGAAGAACCAAATTTTGCCGCCAAGTTGGGTTTCAACAATAGTATTTCGGCGGCATTTACGGAAGCGGATATTATTTTTTCGAGAAAACTTGCCCTTAAATTGGGAGTTCGCGGAGAATACAGCAAACTGTTTCAGGAATTTACGGTTTCCCCCAGGGCTTCGTTCGCGTATAAAACAGGGAAAAGCAGCCAACTTTCTTTAGCTTATGGCGATTTCTTTCAGCAACCGGAAAATGAGATTTTGAAATTTACAGACAATGTGGAGGCACAACACACCCAGCATTATATTATGAACTATCAATATTCTGCAAACAAACGTATTTTTCGGGCGGAAGTTTATAGAAAACAATACAGCAATCTAGTAACCTATAATGAAACAATGCCGGATGCAAACAGCGTTTTTACAAATAATGGCGATGGTTATGCACAAGGGCTGGATCTGTTTTGGCGAGACAACGAAAGTATCAAAAATGTGGAATATTGGGTAAGTTATTCCTATTTAGACACTAAACGGAAATATAAAAATTTCCCGATTGAGGCTACCCCGAATTTTGCGAACACGCATAATTTTTCATTGGTTGCAAAATACTGGATCAACGATTGGAAGAGCCAAATAGGTTTCAGCTATGAATACGGCAGCGGCCGGACCTATACTGATTTGAATGAACCCGGATTTCTTCAGAAAAAAACACGGGGTTACAACAGCGTGAGTTTGAATTGGGCGTATTTGCTTTCGCAACAAAAGATTCTATATTTTTCAATAAACAACGCCTTCGCCTTTAAAAATGTAAATGGGTATCAATACGCAAACGCGCCCGATGCCAACGGAAATTTTGCCAGAAGAGAATTGCGCCCAGCCGCGGACCAGTTTTTTTTCGTAGGATTCTTTTGGACAATAAGCGATGACGGAAAGGATAACCAACTTGATAATCTTTAATAATTACAATTCAGTCCTTAAATTCAACAATTGGGTATTTCCTATTTTTGAAAATCCCGATTTTAGAAGAAATTTGAATCTAATATTAACCAATAAAAGATATAACCATGCAAAATTTAATCACTTACGTCACCCTTTTCTTTACTGCTTTGGTAATGCAGGCCCAAACCGAAATCACTGGAACCACTGTTTCCGGACCCACAAAATATCAACTGGGAATGCAAAAAGCTTTTCAATTGTGGCAAGAAGACAAATCTTGGGATGCAGCAAACACCTTTGAACGAATTGCGACAGCGGAAACAGACAATTGGTTGCCGCCATATTATGTTGCACAAATTAATGTAATAAACAGTTTTACGGAAAAAGATCCCGCAAAACTGAAAGCACAATTGGACAAAGCCCAGGATTTCATAAATGATGCTACGGCAATTTCCAAAGACAACCCAGATTTGTTGGTTTTGCAAGCTCAATTGTACACTGCTTGGATTGTTTTTGACGGGCAACAATACGGAATGACTTATTCCGGAAAAGCGACTGAACTTTACAACAAAGCTTTGGCACTGGCACCAGATAATCCCCGAATGATTTTGGCGAAGGCAGAATGGGATATGGGCGGTGCAAAATATTTCGGGCAAAGCGTGGAGCCTTTTTGCAAGGACCTCCAAAGGGCCATTGATCTTTTTGCTACCTTTAAACCTGCCGCGGAATTTTACCCAACTTACGGCGAGGAGCGCGCCAAACAAATACAGGCGGAAAGCTGTAAGTAAAAAAATAGCCACGAATACACTAATTTTAAAAATATAAGATTCTTAAAAAATGAATGATAATTCAAATTAGTAATGCGAATATTAAAAGATCTTGGTAAAGCCTTTTTTGTTGGAACTCTTGTATTTATAATACTTGGATTAATTCAATATGCCAATGGCTTTGTTTTTTCAGACGGTAGGGAAATTCTTATTGCATTTCTATATAACCAACTGTATTCAGTAGTTCTTTATTTGGTGAATGCTTACTATTTTGGATTTCTGTTGAAAAAATTTCCAAATCAGGTTTTTAAGACAAAGAATCTTATGAAGGGACTTTTAGGAGGTTCTTTAGTTACGCTTATAAGTCTTTTTGCGATACGGGCTTTTACTGAAGTGATAATTGATAAAAGATTTTTTTCAGAATTTATAGTTACTGAAAAAATTCAATATTACTACATCTCCTTCATTATTTCGGTAGTGGTTACAACAATTTTTTATGCGGTGTACTTCTACCGAAACAAGCAGGAGCGAAAAGTAACCGAACAAAAAATTATCGCCGGGACCGCTTCGGCAAAATTTGATGCCTTAAAAAACCAATTGGATCCGCACTTTCTTTTTAATAGTTTGAATGTGCTCACCAGTTTGATTGAAGAAAATCCGGAAGCCGCAACCCGTTTCACTACTTCATTATCAAAAGTGTATCGCTATGTTTTGGAACAGAAAAACAAGGAATTGGTTACTCTTGAAGAAGAAATGAAGTTTGCCGAACTGTACATGTCTCTTTTGGCCGTGCGATTTGAAGACAGCATTGTTTTTACAAAACCCTCAAAATTGGAAAATCCACAGGCAAAAGTGGTTCCGTTATCGCTTCAGCTTTTGCTGGAAAACGCCGTGAAGCACAATCAATTAATGCCTTCCAAAAAACTTTATATAACAATTTCCGAAGAAAACGGCAATTTGGTTGTAACCAATACCAGCCAGCCCAAACAGGTTTTAAGGGAAAGCACGGGAGTAGGATTGAAAAATATTCGCGACAGGTATGCACTTTTAACGAAGCGCCCCGTAATTATTAATGAGAACCGAAAAGAGTTCAGTATTGCAATTCCCATTTTGGGAGAAAATCTTCAAATCGTGAACACATCAGACATATTTATTTCAGAAAAAAAATACAAGCTTGCGAAAAAACAGGTTGAAAAGCTGAAAGGTTTTTACATTCACCTTTCGCTTTATATCCTCTTTTTTCCGGTCTTTATTTACTTAAATTATATTTCAAACACAGGTTTTCCGTGGGCACTCTTTCCCATTGTGGGTTGGGGAATTGGCGTTTCAGGCCACGCTGCGGAAACCTTTAATTACAATCCTTTTTTAGGAAAGGATTGGGAAGAGCGCAAAATCCGAGAGTTGATGGACAAGGACGAATAAATTACAATTCATCCATATAAAGTTACAGTTGGGTACCGTCATTTTTTTTATGATTTCAATCTTTGGTAATTTTATACTTTAATTTAAAAACGCCTATTATGGAACGCAATAATGAAGATCACAAATATTTAAAGGCCAAGCAACGGGTGGCAGAGATAAAAAAGTTTTATACCAGTTTAATGGTTTATGTCTTTTTCATTTGTGCTTTGGCTGGATTAAATTATTATTCAAATGAACTGAGTTATCCCTGGTTTTTATGGGCAGCTTTTGGATGGGGAATTGGCATTTTCTTTCAAGCCATAAAAGCTTTTAAATGGTCGCCATTTATTGGCAAAAACTGGGAGGAGAGAAAATTGAAACAATTTATGGAGGAAGAGGAAAAAAAGAATAAAACCAATTTCAACTAAAATGGATTCTTCTCAAAACATAAAATGGAAAAAAGCCCATAAAAGGGTGGAAGCCTTAAAAGGTTTTTATACACACTTGGCTATTTATATTATTGTGAACATTGCCATATTTATTGTTCGAGGCCAAATAGTGGAATTTTTTAAGAATGAATCGCCCGATAAAGATTTCATGGAATGGGTAGATTGGAATGTTTTGATAGTTCCAATATTTTGGGGAATTGGCGTATTATTCCACGCGGCAAATGCTTTTCAGTATAAATTGAAGTTTATAAAAAACTGGGAACAAAAACAATTGGAAAAATTTCTTGAAGAAGAATAAAAGAAAATAAAATGGAAACCAAAAGAAGCCTAGCTTATTTAAGAGCAAAGAAAAAAGTGGAAACGCTGAAAGGTTTTTACAGCCATTTAGCAGTTTATGTATTCGTTAATGTTGGAATTATACTTCTTTCCGCAAACGTTTTCAACAGCCAAGAAATCGATTTTAACGATTTGGGAATTTATGCAACCGCCTTTTTTTGGGGGTTTGGAATAGTAGCCCACGCCATATATGTTTTTTATGTAATGAATATGGAAAACAATATTTTTAGACGTTGGGAAGAACGGAAAATAAAGGAATTTTTGGATAAAGAAGAAAAATAACAAAACCTGAAACCTGAAACTAATAAAATGAACGTACTAATCATTGAAGACGAAAAACCATCTGCCCGCTATTTGCAGCGTATGCTTGAAAAGCTGAACGTAAACGTAAATGAAATGCTTCACAGTGTGGAAGAAGCGGTAAATTGGTTTCAGAACAATCCGCATCCAGACCTTATTTTTCTGGACATTCAGTTGAGTGATGGTCTTTCCTTTGAAATTTTTGATGCGGTTGAGGTGAACAGCGCCATTATTTTTACAACTGCTTTTGATGAATATGCTTTGCAGGCCTTCAAATTGAATAGTATTGACTATCTGCTGAAACCTATTGATGATGAAGAATTGCAGGCGGCAGTTAAGAAATACAAATTCTTAAAACCAGCTACCCAAAACATTCAGTTCAATTTTGAGGATATTAAAAAATTGCTCGTAAATCCTATAGAGCGCGAGTACAAAAAACGATTTACCACAAAAATTGGGCAACACATAAAAATGATTTCGGCAGATGAAATTGAGTGTTTCTATTCCGAAAACAAAGGAACTTATGCACATACCGTAGACGGACGCAATTATCTTTTGGAAACCACTTTGGAGCAATTGGAACAGGAACTATCGCCCGAAACTTTTTTTAGGATAAGTAGAAAATATTATATAAATATCAATTCAATAAAGGATATAATTTCCTACACAAATTCACGGCTTCAGTTAAAATTGAACAGTTATAAAGAGCAAGAAGTAATCGTTGCGCGGGAGCGGGTGCGGGATTTCAAACTTTGGTTGGAGTAAGTTTACTTTTTCGTTTTGTCAATCTTAATCCTGTTTTCCTGAAATGAAGAAGGCAAAAGTTTTGGAATAAATTTCACCAACAGAGGAAGAAGAACACTCCCGCCCGGAATCAAAAAAATAGTGAGCGACGGAATGGTTTTGCAGACATCCAATAACTGCTCCTTTACTTTTATTTTTTCTTCGGGGGTTAGATCGCGCAAGGTAGATTGGCCCAAAAGTACCACCAGCTCACCACTTTCTTCCAGCTCGCGCGCCAAGCGATCTTTTTTGCGAATAATCAATAGTTTTACCGTTGAGGAAGATTGTTTGTAAAACTGCTTCACCGGATGTGTATATTCAAAAAGAAGTATTTTTTTGCTGTATTTTTCTGAAAAAGTATCAAGGGCAAAAAGGCTTTTGCTTAATTCATCTGTCCCAAAATCAAGCGTTACCAACATTTGCTGTAAAAACTGATGCTCGGCATCGTCAAGTTTTAAGTCTTCCAAAACCGTAAGACAGCAGAGGTCCAGCATATACCTTTTTTCCAACGACTCCTCGCTGTTGTTCATATAGTTTATGCTTTCCAAAAAGGTAGCGGCTCCGCCATCGGCATCATCTATTATATATTCGGAAGAGGATTCAAATAATTCAATTAAAAGTTTGTCGTATTTGTTTTTCTTCTTTTTCGATTTTAAGGTATAAAAACAACCAGTTAGAACCACGGTTTCCAATTGTTTGTAATATTTTTTGGTACTGTCTGTATCTGTTTGCCATTGTTTATAAGCCAAAACGTCCAAATAAAGGAGCGAGTGCGTAAGTAGCGAAACCGTATTCTTCTTTAATAATGTATTTGCATCCTGTAGCCTTGCGGAAAGTATGTGTTCCAAAGAATTTGCTGGGCCTTGTGAAAGCGAAAATCTTTGAAAGAAACCAGTCTTTCTTTTTTGAAGGTGTTGGTAAAAAGAAAGAATATCTGTAATTGCTTCTTCGTTGGTGCCATTTCTATTTTTTTTATAAAACTGAAACAGCAAAGCGTGGAAAAGATTTATTTTGGTGTATTCCTCCTGCGTAAGCTTTAAGCTCCCGAGCGATTTTTGTGGAACTGCCGCTACGGAAAGTCCATAAATGAAACCAGTTTGCTTTAGTGCGTCATAAAATGTGTTGTCGTTTTCAAAGGGTTCTATAAGATCCTTTCTGTCAAAATGATTTAAAAATTTTAAAATCCAATCGGGTGCAGACGGGTTCATTGTATTATTTATAATTAATTTAGGGCTCTCAAACAGTACATTTTCACGTTAACAAAAGATTAACGCAGTTTTAAAAACCAACAATTACATTTAAGCGTAACTATAAGCGAACAAGTAAAAATAAATAATATAAACCAACAAAAAAGATGAAAAAATCAAAAATTTTTGCAGTAATCGGTGGAATAGGCGTAGCCGTACTATCGGTATTTTTAATATCCGCGGATCACATTGATGCCCCCGCCATTCAAGGCACTACAGCGGATATAACAGACTTTTACGCTTTTCAGGGTGAGAACAACGGCAACTTTGTTTTTGCTGCTAACGTACAAGGGTTATTGGCGCCGGGGCAACCCACAACCCAGGCAATATTTGATGAAACCGTATTGATTGAAATTAATATAGATAATGACAATGATCTTAAGGAAGATTTGGTAATCCAAGCCATTAAGCGTGGAGATTCTATGTATTTCATTGGACCGACAGGCCCGGCTACTCCCGGAATGGATCCGTTGGAGAGCACAATTGCTACTTCAACAAAAAGAAGCGTGAAAATCTCTACCAAAGATGATGTTCAAATTGCCGAAAAAGACGGAATGAAGTTTTTTGCAGGGCCACGGGAAGATCCTTTTTTCTTTGACTTTAACCAATACAATGCAATTCTTGCCGGCACAGCTTCCAGTTTTAATAATCCCGGCGCTGATACATTTGCTGGAACAAACGTACTTAGTATTGTTGTTGAGGTTCCGAAATCTATGATTCCCGGTGGAGTTGCAGGCGTAAATCAATTTGCTCCAAATACACCTATATATAATGTGTGGGTTGAGGCCAAAAGAAAAATATAATATTGCTAACCTTGAAAAATTTTATACAGATGAAAACATTAAAATATATAACCCTTTTTGCTGCAATTTCAACTTCACTTTTGTTTGTGCAGTGTAAAGATGATGACGATAACGTAATATTTCAGGAAACTTGTACCGATGGAATTATGAACGGTGAAGAAACAGGAGTGGACTGCGGTGGACCGGAATGTGCGCCTTGCGGACAAGTAATTGACTTTAGCGGCACGTACAAACAGGAAGACCAAATGGGCCGTCCCGGTATTAATACAGTTTTTGGAACTACAGGATTTAAAGATGCCTTTAACGTTACGGTTCCTACCGCAATGCAGGCTGCTTTTCAAACTAAATTTCAAGATAGATTGCTTGCTTTAAATGCCGGCTATACAACAAATGCTTTAGGGCTTGATGCTGCAACTTTCACAACCGTACTTTCCAATGATGTATTGTGGTTGGGTAAAACAGGAATTACTACTTACTTTAACGGGACAGAGATTTTGACTGGGAGAGCTTTAAGTGATGATGTTATAGATGTATCGTTGTTATTGATTTTCGGTGGTCCAGATGGATCTGAAAATCCAGACTTAACCAGTGATGGTGTGCCAACAAATGATGTTACTTTTTCAAGCAGCTTCCCATATTTGGCTGGGCCGTTTTAATAAACAGCGTTTTAATTCAAGAAAGAGAACCGTCTGTGTTCTCTTTTTTGTTTTAAATACTATTTTAGAAAACCAACAAAACATTTTAAAATGAAAAAAATAATAACAATACTCACAATTGCAATTCTTTTTGGATGCCAAGAAAAGCCAAAGGAAATAACCGATAGCAAAGATTATGATCAATATTTAGTGACTGCTAAAACGCCCGGAAAGGATGCTATCAATAAAGAGTTGGAATTTTGGCAGAATAAATTCAATAATGATTCCACAAATTTGATGGAAATGGGCCGTTTGGCTGGAATTCATGCAGCCCTTTTTGGAAGTACGGGAAATATTTCAGAATTGAAAACCTCTGAAACGCTACTTAAAAAGACACACGATATTTCAGCCAGAGACAAGGATTCCTATTTGCGCAGTTTGGCACATAACTATATTTCGCAGCACCGTTTTAAGGAAGCGCAAGTTTTATTGGATAGCGCCTACACCTATGAGGACAACCGAAAGGAAACCGAAATGATGCTCTTTGATGTAGCGATGGAATTGGGTGAATATAACAGGGCTGATACGCTTTTAGGGAAAATAAAGGATCCAAAAGATTTCAATTATTTAATTCGTTTGGCAAAATGGAGCGACCACAATGGAAATCTGGATGCAGCCATAAAATATCTGGAACAGGCAAAACAAATAGCTGAAGAACGTGACAACAAAGGTTTTAAATCTTGGATTTATAGCAACATTGGCGATTTTTATGGCCACGCCGGAAGATTTGAGGATTCCTACAATAGCTATCTCAAAACCTTGACGATTGAACCGGACAACCATTATGTGAAAAAGCAAATTGCGTGGATGGTCTATTCTTCTGAAAAAAATACCAAAGAAGCAAACCGGATTTTAGATTCTGTAATGGTAAACCACAAAGCGCCGGATTATTACCTTTTGAAAGGGGAGATGGCAGAATATGAAGGAAATACTTCCGAAGCAAAAAAGCAATATGACATGTTTCTGAAAGCAACAGAAAATGTAGATTATGGAGACATGTATAATACTTATCTCATAACCCTTTATGCTGAAACGAATCCTGAAAAAGCATTGGCTTTAGCCGCAAAGGAAATCACAAACCGAGCTACTCCAGAAACATACCAACTGTTGGCATATTCACAATTGAAAGCAGGTGATAAAGTGGCCGCTTTGAAAACGATTGAAGAATATGTGGTAGGGAAAACTTCCGAGCCAAATGCGCTTTTCCATTCTGCTTTAATTTATAAAGCAAATGGAATGAATGATAAAGTAACCCCAATAAAAGAAGAGCTTATGGGTGCATTTTATGAATTGGGACCCGTAAAAGCAAAAGAAATTGAAAAATTATAGTAAATAGAAAACCAATCTTTTAATTATTACGTAATTATAATGAGGTTGGTTATCTATCAAGAAATTGATAGATTTTACAAAACCGGTAAACCCGGTTTTCAGAGTTTTTTTGTTAGTTGAAGCGTCCGCCATTGGCGGACGTTTTTTATTTTATAATTTTTGAACAGCTATTAGTTTTTGAATCATAAAAAAACCTGTACTTATAAATGAGTACAGGTTTTTTTTAAAGATTTTTTCTGTTTAAATAGTAATCATTCCCAACGTATATAACTGTGATAGGGTAGGTGTTTCGCTACCGCCCTCTGGCTCCAAGGTTATTCCGAAAGCTTCGGGGTCTGGGAAGTTTATGAACTTGTATATTCCTTTGCTGGTTTCATTTTCAGCTGAAATTAAACCTACGCTGGTGGGTGTAAGTGGTTCCATTTTGAGGGACCAAACTTGATATACCTTTCCTCGAGGTGGCGCGGGTAAACCTTTAATATCAATATAAGCCACATTTTCGGTTTTGTTTAAATATACTTTCGCGAATGCCTCGGGCGCAACGGCTTGGTTTCCGGGAAGTGTAAATGCCTGATAATCTTTCGATCTTAAGACTTCAAGAATTTGCGAATTTTCGGCAAGCTGATTATCCACGGTGGTTTTTTCCTCCTTTAAAACTGTGTTTTCAGTAGTTGTTATTTGTAGGGAATTGTTCAGATCATTCGTTTGTTTCAACATCCACATAATTCCACCCATAAATAGGATAGCCGCTGCCCAGCCTGTTATTGCCGGCCAATTTAATGTCCTTACTTTGGAGGTTTCTGTAGTGTTAATGTTTCGAATTGAATTTAAAATATGGGTCCAGGTCATTGCTTGAACTGGGGGAGCTACGGTTTCTGCCAAGAGCACCAATGATTCCTCAATAAGCTCTATTTCGCGCTTCACTTCTGGGTAGGTGGCAATTGCTTCTTCTATTTCAAATGCTTCCTCTTTAGGCAGTGCGCCACACACATACATCTCTAAATTTCCTGATGCTATAATTTCTTCGGGGTTCATAATGTTTTATCCTAAGACCATTACCCGTAATTCATTGATACAGGTTCGGTTTCTTGTTTTTAATGTTCCTAATGGTATGTCCAATGTTTTTGATGCTTCAGCTTGGGTGAAACCTTTAAAATACAGCAGGTCAATTATTTTAACACATGCTGGTTTAAGGGCATCTACAAACTTTTTTAGGCCTATAGCATTTGTCATTTTGTTTAAACTATCTGAGGATGATAGTATATCTACGAAGTTTGAGGTACTTAGGTTTTTTTTGGAGTTTTTAAATGCCTTTGAACGTGTTTCATCAATAGCCGTATTTCTTGCAATGTTCAACAACCAAGTAAAAAAGCGCCCTTTTTCAATAGAATAGGAACTGGCATTGTTCCAGACTTTTATGAAAACGTCCTGTAAAACTTCTTCAGCAGTGTTTTCATCTAAAACAATACTGTAAATTATACCATATATGGCTTCGCTGTACATAGTATATAAACGGGAAAATGCCTTTTCGTTTCCGTTTTGCATCTCTATAATGAGATCATTGGGTTGTTCCATAGAACTTTTTTTAGGTAAATGTAATGAAATTTATTAGTTGTGTTTTTAAACAACTTTTAGAAATATCTGAGAACGCTACATTATTAGTTCAACTTTATGTTAAATTTATTGTGAATTTTATGAAAAAGTTGTGAAAAATGAATTTTTTAATAGCTTTACAAACCCTTAACCTAAACCTACTTAAAGCTAATATTAATCTAAAACAAATCAAAAAAAAATGAAAAAAGTTACCCGGAACTTATTCCTGGCAATTATGTGCGTTTTTTCAGGCACTATGATTGCGCAAAATTTTTCAGGAGTGATCAACAAACAATTGAATCATTTTCTAGAGCAAAATGAGCTATTGCCACAAGATGTACAGTGGCAAATAACAAGTGAATCTATTAGTAGAACAAGTGGTATTCAGCACGTCTATTTCAGACAATTACTTAACGGAATCGAAATTTATGGAACTGAATCTGGTATCCATACTTTGGCAAACGGAAAAGTAATTTCACAGGACAATAAATTTATAAAAAATACTACTGAAAAAATTTCTGGCTCCAATCAGCCAGGGCTTACAGCGGCACAAGCAGTACAGGCAGCAGCTATGCAATTGGGATATTCCATTAGCGGCTCTCTATCTGTAATTGATGGTCCCAGAGGAGTTGCTAAGGAAACATTGCTAAGCGATGGCGGAATTTCTTCGAGCCCAATACCTGCAAAATTGATGTATGCCCTTACAGAAACCAACCAATTGGTTTTGTGTTGGGATATTTCAATTGAAGAAAAAAGTCACCAAGACTGGTGGAGCTTAAGAATTAATGCAACCACTGGTGAAATTGTAAACAAAGCAAACTGGATGGTTAGCTGTGCAGTTGAACACGATCATAGCAATGATGTGAAAGAAATGAATTTCAACACTAACTTATATGATATTCCAAATTATGCCGAACTAAAAGGAGCCGCACCAGCTGCTTGTGTAGAGTGTTATGAAGTATTTAAGTTGCCTCTTGAAAGTCCTTATTACGGGCCACGTACAATAGAGGTACTACCTGCAAATGCAGTGGCCTCTCCATTTGGATGGCACGACACCAATGGCGTTGCAGGAGCTGAATTTACTACAACGCGCGGTAATAATGCAAATGCCTATGAAGATGGAAACAACTCAGGCTATCAGCCAGATGGGGGTGCAGATTTGGATTTTTCGGGATATCCTTTCAGTCAAATTTATACCAATGGAACCCAATATGAGGATGCCGCAATAACCAACCTTTTTTACATAAACAATATTTTTCATGACATTATGTATCAATATGGTTTTGATGAAGTAGGTGGAAATTTCCAGGAAAACAATTATTCAAATGGTGGCCTTGGAAGTGATTCTGTAAACGCAGAAGCTCAAGATGGTTCAGGTACTTGTAACGCTAACTTTGGAACTCCTCCAGATGGTAGTAACCCAACAATGCAAATGTACATTTGCAACGATAAAGATGGTGATTTTGATAATCTGGTTATTTTGCACGAATATGGTCATGGAGTATCAAACAGATTAACCGGCGGCCCTGCAGCCTCAAGCTGTTTGCAAAACCAAGAGCAAATGGGAGAAGGATGGAGTGACTATTTCGGAGTAATATTGACAATTGAGCCTGGTGATCTTGGTACCGATCCACGTGCAGTTGGAACTTATCTTTTTGGTCAAGGCCAAGGAGGTGGAGGTATTCGTGATTATCCATACAGTACCGATATGGGCGTGAATCCACAGACTTATGATTTTATTAAAACAGCTGCTGTACCTCACGGTGTAGGTTCTGTTTGGGCGGAAATGCTTTGGGAAGTAACTTGGGCGTTGATTGATGAACACGGTGTTGATCCAAATCCATACAATTTTACAGGTGATGTTAACCAAGATGCTGGGAACATTCAAGCATTGGCATTGGTAACAGAAGGAATGAAATTACAACCCTGTAGCCCCGGTTTTGTGGATGGTCGTAATGCGATTTTTGCTGCAGACCAAGCTATTTATGGTGGTGCAAACGAATGTTTGCTTTGGGATGCTTTTGCAAAAAGAGGCTTAGGCTTTAGTGCAACCCAAGGTTCTTCTGGCAGTAGAAGTGACGGAACACAAGCTTTTGACACTCCTTCACAAACAGCTTCATTGTCTGTTTTGGAAGAAGTTTGTGCTACTTCTGGCATACAGACTGATTTAACAGGAGGAACTCCAAGTGGTGGTACTTATAGTGGACCGGGAGTTACAGATAATGGTAACGGATCTACTTTCACATTTGATCCTGTTGTAGCAGGTATAGGTGTTCACACTATTACTTATGATGTGCAAGCTGGCCCATGTTCAGTAGCATCATCTGCCACAGATACTATTGAAGTATTATCAGTGCCTCCTGGACCAACAACTACAGGGGTTCAAGATTTCTGTGTTGGCTCGCCAGTAACAGTAACAGCTACTCTAAATGACCCTAACAATGTAATCAGATGGTTTGATGCTTCAACCGGAGGTAACTTTCTTTTTGAAGGTACATCATATACTTTTACTCCAACAGGAACTATAGATGTATATGCTCAGGAAAGTGCTCCTGGACCATTGTCACAATTGGTTATTTCAGAAATTAGTTTGGAAACTCCAGATAGATTAGAAATTCAAAACGTGGGTGTGGCTACAGATTATACTGGATATAAAGTTGCAGTTAGCGATACTCCTTATTCTAATATCAATTCTGTAAATTCAATAGTAAAAACCCTTGGAAATATGGGTGCTAATACTGTTGTTGATTGGAATGATGATGGCGGTACAGGATATTGGGGCAATAACTTATTCTGGGATAGCTCTGGAACAGGATGGATATTAATTATAGACCCAAGTGGAAACGTAGTTGATTCTGTTTTCTGGAATTTCAATGCTGGCGAGATTGCAGGTTTTAACGTTACAATCTCTGGATTCAATGTTACCGCTGCCGATCTTGATTGGACTGGTACTGGTGCTTCACTCGTTACAGCATGTGGCTCTAATTCTTACAGAAGAGTTGGTGATACAAATTCTGCCGCAGACTGGTCCGGAATTTGCGAAACTTCAGATTTTGGAACACCAAACAGCGATATTAGTTTAGGAGCTGCTGGTTGCGCAGGCGAGCGTACTCTTACCGAAGTTATAGCTGAAACTGAGAACCCTATCATTACTTGTCCAGCCAACGTTTTGGTTCAGGTTCCAGAAGGGGAGCAATATACTTTGCCAGATTATACAGGCGATGCCTCAGCAACAGACAACTGTAATCCAGCTCCTGTTATCACACAAAGCCCAGTAGCAGGAACTATGGTTGGAGCGGGTGTAACAACAATGACGATGACAGCTACCGATGCTGCCGGAAATGAAGACACTTGCACCTTTACAGTTACTGTGGAAGAAGTCTTGGGTCTTGTGGATAGCGAATTCTATAATAATATCTTATTATATCCGAACCCCACAACTGGTATTATTACGTTGATGAACAAAACAACAGCGCAATTAGAAAACGCTATTATTACTGATGTAAATGGCAGAACAATTAAAACAATAGATTTATCTGAAGCAGGAATTGAAACCAATTTCTCATTGGAAAGCCTTGCAACTGGAATGTATTTTATTAAGATTAATGCTGAAAATACAAGTATTGTAAAACGTATTGTGAAGCAATAAGCAATTAATTTATTAAATTTTTTAGAACCCGCGTCAATTTTTTTGGCGCGGGTTTTTTTACACCTTGCTTTTCAATAACTTTGGCAGATGAAAAAAATTCTATTCTTTGCCGGAAGCAACAGCAGTAAATCCATCAACCATAAACTCGTTAATTTTGCGTCTTCACAATTTGCTGGTCAAACAGTTGAGGTAATTAAATTGGTGGATTACGAACTTCCTATGTTCAGTGAAGATATTGAGCGCGAAAAAGGCTATTCCGTAGATTTAAAAATGCTTTACAATAAAATAAAAGAAGCCGATGCACTTGTTATTTCAGTAAACGAACACAACGGAATGATTTCGGCATATTTCAAAAATGTATTAGATTGGCTATCACGGCTGGACCGAAATTTTCTGGAAGACAAAAAAATAATGCTGATGAGCACTTCTCGTGGGAAACGTGGCGCAGCTTCCGCTTTGGAATACACAAAAAATGTATTGCCCAGATTTGGCGCTACCGTAATAGAAAGTTTCAGCATTCCTTTTTATTCTGAAAATTTTTCCGAAGAAACCAATTCCATTTCCAACGAAGTTTTACTGTTGGGATTTACTGATGTTATCCAGAATTTTGTCCATCAAATTGAGCAATAATGCGTGCCGTAAAGAAATTTCCTTTTTCTTTATCCGAAGACGCTAAATCTCGCTTACTCCATTGGGCACAGCAGTTTGAAGAAGTTGTTTGGTTAGATAGCAATCACTATTCGCAAAAGCACGAAACCTATCAAGCTATTTTGGCGGTTGATACTTTCACCGCGCTAAAAACCGATTTTCACAATGCTTTTGATAATTTAAAGGAGTATCAGACCGTCACCGCCGACTGGATTTTTGGATACCTTTCCTACGATTTGAAAAATGATGTTGAAAGACTACAATCCAATAATTTTGATGGGTTGGGATTTCCAGACCTTTATTTTTTTCAACCAAAAAAACTTTTCCTTTTTTCTGAAAATAGTGTTGAGGTGCAGTATTTGAATATGGTTGCCGATGAAATTGAGCAAGATTGGGAGTCAATTTCTGAAACGCTTCAAAAGCCCGATATTTCTGAAATATCAAAAGCTTTGAACATAGACTTTCGAACCACAAAAGCTGGCTACATTCAAAAAGTAGAAAATGTGTTGGGACACATTAAACGTGGGGATATTTACGAAGCAAACATCTGTCAGGAATTTTATTCCGAAGATGCTGAAATTAACCCGTTGGAAACGTTTCTTCAACTAAATAAAATTTCAAAACCACCTTTTTCAGCTTTTCTGAAAGTGAACACCCTTTTTGCCCTATCCGCTTCCCCTGAGCGATATCTCAAAAGAACAGGGAACACGGTAATTTCCCAGCCCATTAAGGGCACGGCGAAGCGCATGGAAAACAAAGAAGCCGATTTGAAAATGGCGCAGCAATTGGCCAAAGATCCTAAAGAGCGCAGTGAAAATATTATGATTACTGATTTGGTTCGGAATGACCTATCTCGAATTGCCGAAAAGGGTAGTGTTACCGTAGATGAGCTGTGCGCCATTTATACTTTTGAACAGGTACACCAAATGATTTCAACTGTTAGTTGTTCTGTTCCGCAAGGTTTTTCGAGTGTTGAGATTTTGAGAAACACGTACCCAATGGGAAGCATGACGGGGGCTCCAAAAATTTCTGCCATGCAAATTATTGAAGACACAGAAGATGCAAAACGCGGACTCTACAGCGGTGCCATTGGCTATTTTACACCCTTGGGCAATTTTGATTTTAATGTGGTTATTCGCAGTATTTTGTACAATTCCAAGAAAAAATATGTGAGTTTCTCTGTGGGTAGCGCAATTACAATAAATTCCATTCCAGAAAATGAATACGAGGAATGTTTACTGAAAGCACGGGCTATGCGTGAAGTTTTGAATAAAACCACATAAAACATACTTATTAGTTTCTAAACTTATATTCTTTATTTATTAGCTTTTAAGCTTATAGTTAACTTTTATTAGTGTTTAAGCTAATATTTACATTTTATTAGCTTAAAAGCTAATAAGCACGTATATTTGATAAAATTTTAATCAATGAAGTATTCAGTAATCTCTGGCGACATTGTTTCTTCCACAAGTTTAAATAACGAAGATCAAAAATTTGTTGAGGAAAAAATAAAAGATCTTTTGAGCGATCTACAGCAGGAATTCAATGTATATGGTAGGGTAATAAAAGGCGACTATTTAGAATGTGTAGTGCCCAATCCCGCTCAGGGACTACAAGTAGCATTGGCTATCAAAAGTTTTATAAAGGCAATTCCTGTAGAAACCAAACAATATACAAAAGGCGACAATAGAATAAAACAGTTTAAAACCCACGGAATAAGGCTTGCAATCGGGTATGGCGAACTAAGTCGCTACAATCCCGAAGAGGGCATAATAGATGGCGAAGCTATTTACTTTTCAGGCCGCGAAATTAGTGGCGAAACCACATATAATAAAGAACGCATTGTGATCAAAAACACTTTGTTTTTTGCCTCAAAAAGCGATGATTTAAATAAAAATTTCCAACCTTTATTGGCGCTATTGGATGTATTATTGAGCAAAGCCACCTCCCGGCAATGCGAAGTTTTATATTTAAAATTAATGAACCACCAAGAGGAAGAAATAGCCAAAAAACTAGGCATTGGGCAATCTGCTGTCAACCAGCACTCTACCAGTGTTGGCTGGAACGCCATTGAAGAAGCGGTTAACTATTTTAAAATGATAATTTCAAAATAGAAGCTATGGAACTAAAGGAATTATTACTGCTTCAATTTATAGCACATCTGTGTTTGGATTATTTTTTTCAAACCGATAACCTTGCAAAACAAAAGAACACAATCGGTTTTAAAAGTTCCTTTTTATATTGGCATGCATTGGCGTGTTTTGTATTGGCGTGGTTGTTTTCATTGCAGCTGGGCTTCGCTTTGGCTGCGGGAATAATTGCAACAACACATTTTTTGATAGATGGTTTTAAGCGACATCTCAACAATAGCACGTATTTCGGTAGATATTCGTTTTTTATAGATCAAGCAATTCACTTAATAATTCTCACAATCGTTGTTGTTTTATTCCATAAATGGCACGGCATCAATCCTTCCGTTGATGTTTTGATAAATTTTAAATACTTGCTAATAATCACTGGATATCTGATCTGCCTAAAACCCGCCAACATATTTATAAGAGAAGTTTTTAAAGTCACTGAAATACAAGTAAGCAGCGATAATGAAATGCCCAATGCCGGAAAAGTAATTGGCGTTTTGGAGCGAATCTTGACATTAACGCTAATCATAGTTTCCCAATATCCGGCCGTTGGTTTTTTGATTGCTGCAAAATCCATTCTCCGGTATGGAAATAACGAAACTTTAAAAACTGAATACGTACTTATCGGTACTATGCTTAGTTTCGGAATTGCGGTTATTGCTGGAATTATCATTAATTTCTTTTAAATAATAATAAAATTGCTCGTTTCATTCAAAAAAAATATTGAACTAAACTTTACTTTTTTAAAAGGGAAAAAACTACTTATCGCTTGCAGCGGAGGGCTGGACAGCGTTGTTTTGACCCAATTAATGAAAAAATTAGATTATGAAATCGCATTGGCACATTGCAATTTTTCGCTTCGCGGAAAGGAAAGCGATGGCGATGAAATGTTTGTAATCGGTTTGGCTAAAAATTTAGAAATTCCCGTTTTTGCCGAAACTTTTAATACCAAGAAATTTGCCGAGGAAAAAAGAATTTCTACTCAAATGGCGGCGCGGGACCTTCGTTACAATTGGTTTGCTGAAATATTGAAAGATTTTAAATATGATTATGCATTGACTGCCCATCATTTGGACGACGAGTTGGAAACATTTTTTATAAACCTTTCACGAGGCACGGGATTAAACGGTCTCACGGGAATTCCGAAAGAGAACAACAAAATTATAAGACCACTTTTGAATTTTTCGCGGGAGGAAATTTTGCAATATGCTGAAGCAAACAACTTGAAATGGCGCGAGGACAGTAGCAATAAAAAAACAGATTATCTTCGGAATAAGTTGCGTTTGGAAGTATTGCCAAAATTTAAAGAATCAAGCGAATCGCTTTTAAAAAACTTTCAGAAAACCCAACAAAACCTGCAAGCTTCACAAAATATTATTGAAGATTATATGGCGCTGGTTTTTAAACTAGTTGTTACGGAAGAGGTAAATTCCTATAAAATAAATATTGAAAAAATTAAAGAATTGCCAAATACCCAAGCTTTGCTTTATGAACTGTTGAATGGTTTCGGGTTTACAGAATGGGAAGACGTTTCCAATTTACTGGATGCACAAACGGGCAAACAAGTTTTTTCAAAGACACATAAGCTTTTGAAAAACCGAAACGAGCTGGAACTGACGGAAATTGGTTCAGAAAAAATAACTAAGGAATTTTTGGTTTCTGAAAAAGGGATTGCTTCACCAATCAAATTGAAAATAGAACCTTCAAAATATATTGGCGAAACGGAGAAAAATTTAATTTTCGTTGCTTCGGAAAAATTGGTTTTTCCATTAACAATTAGAAAGTGGAAAAGTGGTGATGCTTTTCAACCTTTCGGAATGAAGGGAAAAAAGAAGTTGAGTAAATTTTTTAAAGATGAAAAAATTTCTTTGACTGAAAAAGAAAAAATCTGGCTACTTTTAAGTGATGAAAAAATAGTTTGGGTAATCGGTCATCGGATGGACGACCGTTTCAAAGTGACCGAAAGCACAAAAAAGATATTGAAAATATTTTGGATAGAGTGAAGAAAAAAAGAGTATAAAAACAAGAATCCCGACCAGTGGCCGGGATTCTTTAACAAACCTAACTTTAGTAAACTTTAAAGTGCACTAAGAATATTTTCTATCCCCACAAAAAACATTGCTTTGTGCATTATCCACTAATTCTATGATTCAAATATAAGGCAGTAAATAATTCTATGCTATACGTACTTACACGTATTTTATTTCAATAAACATTTTGAATTAATAACAATAATAGTAATTTTCCATTTATGAAATTACCAACAAAAATAGCAGTTTTAACAAGTGGCGGAGACTCTCCAGGAATGAATGCGGCAATACGCGCAGTGGTTAGGGCCTGCACTTATTATAATCTGGAATGCGTAGGTGTTTACCGCGGTTTACAAGGTTTGATTGAAGGAGATTTTGAAGAACTGAACGCACGTTCCGTAAAAAATATAATAAATCGTGGTGGTACTTTTCTAAAATCGGCCAGATCTAAAGATTTTTTGACTGTTGAAGGCAGAAAAAAAGCTTTCAATAATCTCAAAAACGAAAACATCGATGCCTTGGTGGTTATTGGTGGCGACGGTACCTTTGCAGGAGCATCAGTATTTTTTAAGGAATTCAATTTTCCCATTGTTGGCCTACCAGGAACCATTGATAATGACATAAATGGCACGGATTATTCCATAGGTTATGACACCGCATTAAATACTGTTGTGGAGGCCATTGACAAAATTCGCGACACAGCAAATTCACACAACCGTCTTTTTTTGGTTGAAGTTATGGGTCGTGATGCAGGCGATATTGCCTTGAATGCCGGTATTGGCGCAGGAGCCGAGGAAATCCTGATCCCTGAACTAAATATGGGCCGCGAACGTTTGTTGGAATCTTTAAGCCGAAGTAAAAAATCCGGTAAAACCTCAAGTATCGTTGTGGTTTCCGAAGGAGATCAAATTGGTAAAAACATCTTTGGCTTGGCAGAATATATCGAGGAAAATTTAAAAGAATACGAAGTTAGGGTTACGGTTCTTGGTCACATTCAGCGCGGAGGCTCCCCCAGTTGCTTTGACCGTGTGCTTGCAAGTCGGTTGGGCGTTGGGGCGGTGGATGCGCTGCTGAGAGGCGAAACCGATGTAATGATTGGAATTGTGCACAATAAAATAGTCTCGATCCCTTTCTCCGAAGCAATAAAAGGCAGTAATGAAATTGACAAAGAATTGATTCGTGTAGCAGATATCATTTCAATTTGAAGGATGACGAAAACTTATTTGAAATAGTATCCACAGTATTAACAGCATAGAAGTATCAAAAAAAATATATGACAAAAATAGGAATCAACGGCTTCGGCCGAATAGGGCGAATAGCTTTCAGAATAGCATCCCAAAGAAAAGATATTGAAATTGTTGCGCTCAATGATTTGCTGGAAGTAGATCATCTCGCATATTTGTTGAAATACGATTCAGTTCACGGAAAATATCCAGGCAAAATTGAAGTAAAGCACGGCAATTTAATTGTGGACGGAAAAAAAATTAGAGTCACCTCCGAAAAAAATCCCGAAAATTTGAAATGGGACGAAGTTGGCGCAGAAATTATTATTGATTGTACGGGAATTTTCAAGGAAGTTGATACGGCATCGGCCCACTTAAAAGCTGGTGCTAAAAAAGTTATTATTTCCGCACCCTCAAAAACCGCCCCCATGTTTGTAATGGGGGTTAATCATAAAGAGATTAAAGCAACAGATAAAATCATTTCAAACGCCTCGTGTACTACAAATTGCCTGGCACCGATGGCAAAAATAATCAATGACGAATACGGAATCGTTGAAGCGTTAATGACCACTATTCATTCTGTAACCGCTACACAATCCACGGTAGATCAGCCTTCAAAGAAAAACTATCGAATTGGAAGAAGCGCGTTGAGCAATATAATTCCAACAAGCACTGGTGCTGCCGTTGCAGTAACCAAAGTTATTCCAGAATTAAAGGGTAAGCTTACAGGAATGGCTTTTCGCGTGCCAACAACAGATGTTTCGGTGGTAGATTTAACCGTTCGCACTAAAAAAGCTGCGACATACGATGAAATAAAAGCACTCTTCAAAAAAGCTTCGGAAAAGGATTATAAAGGAATTGTTAATTACACGGAAGATGAAGTGGTTTCTCAAGATTTCGTTTCAGACCTACACATTTGTACCTTTGACGCCAATGCCGGCATTGCGCTTAACGATAATTTCTTTAAGTTAGTGGCGTGGTATGACAACGAATATGGCTACTCTGCAAAGCTTGTAGATTTGGCCGCTCACGTTGCAACTTTATAAAATATGACCTTAATAACCGACGGCGGTTCTACAAAATGTGATTGGGTATTGCTGGATGGTTCCGGCAACATCGTCTTTAAAACCGATACTTTAGGGCTGAATCCAACAGTAGTTCCAAAAGAGGAATTGTTGCTTCGCATTACTTCAAACGAAACATTGAAAAGCGTTTTTAATAGTGTTGAAGCCCTTGATTTTTATGGCGCTGGCTGTGGTACTGCTACCCCTCGAAGTATTTTGAAGGAAGTTTTGGAAGAATTATTTTCAAAAACGAAAGTAAACGTTTACGAAGATATGTCCGCCGCTGTTTTTGCAGCTACCACCAAACCTGGAATTATATGTATTTTGGGCACGGGAAGCAACAGTTGTTATTTTGACGGAATTGAAATACAAGCACCAATTCCAGCTTTGGGTTATATTTTAATGGACGAAGCCAGTGGAAATTACTTCGGGAAAAGACTGATCCGCGATTTTTATTACCACAGAATGCCTGCCGAAATTGCTTCAGAATTTGAAAAATGTTTCAATTTGGAGGCTGACGATATTAAAGTGAATTTGTACAAAAAGCCCAACCCAAATGCATATTTGGCTTCATTTGCGCAATTCATTTTTACGCAAAAGGAAATAAACCCATACTTTTACGGGCTAATTAAAGAAGGCATTTCAAATTTTATTGAATGTCGCATTCTTTGTTTTGAAAAAGCGCACGAAGTTCCGGTTCATTTTATTGGTTCCATCGCCCATTTTTCTGAAAAAATAATCAGGGAATGTTTTGAAGAACACAATCTTGAACTTGGCAACATCGTTCAACGTCCCATTGATGGATTGATTGAGTATTATAAAAAGAAAATCCCAAATTCAAGATACAAATCGTAATTCTAAAATCGAAAATCGTAAATCAAAATGTCTTTACCCTCAATAAATCCTACAAAAACTGAAGCTTGGAAAGCACTTGAAAACCATTTTCAAGAAATAAAAGCGCGGCAAATGCAGGATATTTTTTCAGAAGATACTACTCGCGCTGCCCGTTTGAAGATAGAATGGCAGGATTTTTATTTGGATTATTCAAAAAACAGAATTACTGATGAAACCATTTCTCTTTTATTAAAACTTGCCGAAGAAGTAAAGCTGAAAGAAGCGATAAACCAGCAATTTTCTGGAGAAAAAATTAACGAAACCGAGAATCGGGCAGTGCTGCATTCAGCCCTCCGCGATTTCGAAAATATGAAACCTGAAGTGAAAGCTACACTTCAAAAAATGGAGCTTTTTTCCAAAGAAATAATCAACGGCAACTACAAAGGTTTTACTGGAAAATCTATTACGGATATTGTAAACATCGGCATTGGCGGAAGTCATTTGGGTCCGGAAATGGTAACGGAAGCGCTTCAATTTTACAGGAATCATTTAAAAATTCATTTCATCGCAAATATTGACGGCGATGACGTGGTGGAAAAACTTAATAAATTAAATCCGGAAACAACGCTTTTTATAATTGTTTCAAAAAGTTTTACAACACAGGAAACCCTTGCAAATGCTTCGGTTGTAAGAGATTGGTTTTTGAAAAACGCTACTGAAAAGGACATTGAGAAACACTTTGTAGCCGTTTCCGCGAATGAAATCGGTGCAAAGGATTTTGGCATTTCTGAAAATAATATTTTTCCAATGCAAGATTGGGTTGGCGGTAGATTTTCACTTTGGAGTTCCGTTGGCCTTTCCATTTGCTGTGCCGTCGGTTTTAAGAATTTTGAAAATCTGCTGAAAGGCGCTTTTGAAATGGACACTCATTTCAAAAGGGAAGAGTTTGAAAATAACATTCCGGTGATACTCGCATTAATTTCCGTTTGGTACAATAATTTTTTTAAGTCGGA
Organism: Aequorivita sp.; assembly: GCA_030690315.1. Taxonomy (GTDB): domain Bacteria; phylum Bacteroidota; class Bacteroidia; order Flavobacteriales; family Flavobacteriaceae; genus Aequorivita. The sequence goes on along the minus strand of JAUYGY010000014.1, from coordinate 10,040 downwards.
AAGTGAGGCGGTTGTCGCATATTCACAATATCTGCATAAATTGGTTCCGTATCTGCAGCAAGCCGTGATGGAAAGCAATGGGAAAAGCGTGGATAGAAATGGTGAAAAAATAAACTATCAAACAGGAACGATTGTTTGGGGAAGTGTTGGCAGTAATTCACAACATGCCTACTTTCAACTTTTACATCAGGGCACAAAATTAATCCCGACTGATTTTATTGGTTTCAGCGAATCTTTGCATGGAAACATGCAAAACCACAAAATTTTAATGGCAAATTTTTTCGCCCAAACTGAGGCACTTTGGGAAGGAACTTATAAAAAAACGGTTGAAAATCCATTCAAAAATTTTGAAGGAAACAAACCAACCAATTCAATTCTGATAAAAAAACTGACACCAAAAACCCTCGGAAGCCTTATTGCCCTTTATGAACACAAGCTTTTTGTTCAAGGAATAATTTGGAATATTTTTAGTTACGACCAATGGGGTGTGGAGTTGGGAAAAACGGTAGCAGAAGACACTTTGGAAGCTATTGAAAAAGGAGAAGCATCATTGGTAAAATCTGCATCTACAAAACAATTGGTTAAGAAATTTCTAATAAATCAATCATAAACTGAAGTTTTCCAATTTATAATTTCTAACTTTTTAGTACCTTTCAATTTAAACTCCCCGTTTATACTAAAAATGTTATGCTCACAAAGGTATATGGCAGCGCAGTATTTGGGGTGGAGGCAACAACCATCACGGTTGAAGTTAATGTAGATATTGGTATTGGTTACCATTTAGTTGGTCTGCCGGATAATGCGATTCGCGAAAGTAATTTTCGCATTGCCGCCGCTCTTCAAAACAACGGCTACAAAATTCCAGGAAAGAAATTAATTCTAAATATGTCGCCCGCCGATCTTCGGAAAGAAGGCTCTGCGTATGATCTTACTTTAGCTATGGGAGTCCTCGTGGCCACGGAACAAATTGAAGAGCAAAATCCACTTTCAGAATATATAATTATGGGAGAACTTTCCCTCGACGGAAATTTACAGCCTATTCGAGGTGCGTTGCCTATTTCTTTAAAGGCAAAGGAAGAAGGTTTTAAAGGGTTTATTCTTCCGAAGCAAAATGCTAAAGAAGCTACTATGTTAAATGTAAGGGAAGTAAAATATTAGTGTATATTTGAACATTCAAATAAGCTAAACCACTAATATTATGATTGGTATCTATTCGCGTATATCACAATTAAAAGAAGAAGGTAAAGACCGTTCCATCAACGACCAAAAACTTCTTGGTGAAGAAAAAGCAAATGAACTTCAAATACCTTTCAAACATTATTCTGATGTTGGTATATCTGGTGCAGGTGATTCATTAGATGAAAGACCTGGACTATCAAATCTGCTTGAAGATATAATTAGTGGTGATATAACTAAGGTGTTCGTTATCGATGAATCAAGATTATCAAGAAACCCAAGAACCAAATATTTAATCACCGACATTTTTAAAGATTATAATGTTATAACACATTCTTACATTGATGGAATATTAGATTATTCAAATCCAGATACCGAATTCATATCTGAAATAAAGGGTATCATCCATAAACGACAAGTAACCGAAACCAAGATAAAAATTAAATCTGCATTAAAAAGAAATGCGAGGGATGGAAAGGTGAACGGTGCAATAGTGCCATACGGTTATAGAAAAGATGATAAAGGTTATATGGTGATAGATGATGAAGAAGCTAAGGTTATTAGGTTAATCTTTAAAATGTCATTAGAAGGTACTGGAACAACTTCTATTGCATACTATTTAAATAATGAAGGGATTAAGACCAGATACGGGAAAGATGGTAAAGGAACGCTTAAAACCAAAAATAAACTAACTGGAAAAAAAACAACGACATTTAAAAAAGATACGGTTTGGTCACAAAATACAGTATTGCAGATTATCAAGAATTCGCTATATAAAGGTGAAAGAAAATATAAAGGTGAAATACTTGAAGCTCCAGCTATAATAAGTAAAAAGGAATGGAATAAAACTAATGACCATCTACAAGAAAATAAACTAAATGGTAGTGGACCAAAAGTAAATCACCAATTTTTGGTAAGGGGAATTCTTAAGTGTGGCGTATGTGGACAGAATATGTATGGAAAAAAAACAATTAAGAATAACTATTATGAATGTGCTTCAAAACGACTTAAAACAAATCATAAGTGCAATAACAAAGGAATAAACATAACGTTCATAGAAAATTTTATCTGGGATAAACTATTTGAAGATGAACTATATCTGAATTGGATAAATAAACATTTCACCGAAACTAACCCAGAAGTTAAAATAGAAGAACTTAACCAAGAAAAAAAAATTATTCAAAAAGAACTAACCAATAACATAAAAGAAAAAGATAGAGTTATTCAACTAATAGTTAAAGGTATTATCAATGAAACAGAAGGTGACAAAGAAATAATCAGAATTAGAAAAGAAAACAATATCATTGAAATAAAGTTATCAAATATTGAAACACAGATTAAATCCTACATAGATAAAAATTTAACCAAAGATGAAATTTCACAACACCTTCAAAACATACCAAAAGAAATATCCTTCAATGACAAAAAAGTAATACTAGAAAAATATATACATTCTATTACTTCTACCTATCTGGAAAATATTAAATACTACAAACTAGAAATAAATTTTGAAGGTCGTTATATAACAAGATTTTATGTTGATAAAGGGTATAAAGCAATAACTTGGGTCGATGACAAAGAAGATGATGAAGTGTTTGAAAAATACGGAGTGAATAGCATTGAACTCGATAAACATCTATCGGCTAATCCAGATGCAGTTTTTGTTATTGAAAATATGAAGATGTTTGATATGTATGGCAATAGAGATTAAAAAAAAACTTGGAGTGTTTAACAAACATTAATTAAACAAAACCAAAACAAATTAGCGACAAAACCGAAACAAATTTTTAAAATAATTAAAATTTTTATTAACAAGTGTAGTATATATAATGTTACGTACCCTTAGAAATAGGGGTGTTGTAATCAATTGTAACATCTTTATAACTACCTCACATTTGTTGTGCACCAATACCTAAATCTAATATTTAATATTTAAATTTGATACTGTAAACAGTTTGATATTCTAAACAAAAAAAGAGCTTCAACAATACAACTGCTGAAGCCCTTAGAAATTTTCAATCTTACTTCACTACAACAGAAGTTTTGATTTACTTATTTTACCAGAACAATTAAAGGAATGTAATTAAGACCTGCATTCCTTTTCTTTTCTCTACAAGCCAAAGATAAAACATATCTGAGCCAAATAACCTCACACTTAATACAAACTTATTCACAATAAAAGGTCGTTTAATTTTTACATTGTAGAAATATCCAACTTGCAATAATTACCACTATTTACTACCTTTTTACTATTATTTACCATATTTTCAAAATTACACTAAAATAATTTTATTTTCTTGGTAAAAATAAATTTCAGCAATTGTTAATAACTCCAATATCCAATGACATTGAAAAACGCTAGAAATGGGAAATGAAGTAGGGTTACTTAAAAAGGGGATATAAGATATTAACGAATTAGGACAGCCACGCCACGCATTACAGGCCCCCCAGCACCCCTATACTCTTGAAATCAGAATATCTTGATACTCACCATCATTTTCGATGTGTTGTTCCACAAGTATTTTAGAACCATCTGGTGCAGTAATCGCTTGAACAAGCACATTACACTTATAAGATAGATTACCATCGGTAACACCTATATCTTTTGAATTCCGAATCGTTTCAACATTCCAACCGAAGCTATTAATTGTTTTCATAATTTGATATTTAAGATTATTCATCAAAGATAAGACAATTCAATATAACTATAAGAAAAACTTATTCACAAACCATTTGTTAATAAGAATACCCTATTATAAAATAATGTTCACTTAGTATATAAATGAACATTACTAATGTTTACGGTACATACCAATCAAGTCATTATAATAAAAGTTCATTTATATTTGTATATATCATTAATGAACATTATCTTTGTACTTCACAATAAACTATTACAATATGACTGGTTCAACTTACATCGATTATGATAAAGCTTTAAACAAGGGTATGAAGCTGATTAAATCAAATGACAATCCAAAATTCGGTTTACTAATCGTTTGTGGAATCAACTTAGGATTACGCATTGATGATTTATTATCATTGACCTTTGACCAACTGAAACAAGATACCATCACAATCATTGAAGGAAAGACCAAGAAGAAGCGAACTCTTAAAGTGAATGAAGCTATTAAAGAAGCTTTAAAGCACTTTGAAGAAGAAGTTACCTATCAACTTGGTGGTAAAGCATTCACATCCCAAAAGGGTTCGGTATATTCATCACAACACGTTAACAGATTGATTAAGCAATACTTTGGAAAGGGTGTATCTTCACATTCATTAAGGAAAGGATTTGGTAGAAGGGTATGGATGAATGATAAGCAATCAGAACGTAGCTTGATATATCTATCACAGTTATTCAATCATAGTTCAACGTTGGTTACCAGAACTTACCTAGGTATTCAACAAGAAGAACTGAATGATATATATATGAACTTGTAGTAATAAGGTGGGGTTGCCAATGGTAACCCCAATTATACATCCAATAAAAAACCCCATCGGTTTAGGTGGGGTTTCTTTTTTCAACGTGGATAATTTTAACATAGTTAGCCTTATTTTTTTTTGGACAATAAACAAAGTTTTTTATATATTAATACCGTCAATAATATTTGTTCAAAGAAGTCCTTGTGCAATATCGAATAATAGTACAGTATTGCTTAGGCACTGGGTAATCAAACAATATGGAAACAAAAGTTAACAGATTATTTAATTGCTTTTCCTTAGTTGCTTATTTTACTTTATTATTAAATTTTGACAGAATTTATTTCCACGATTGTATTGTTGACTGCAATTCTTGAACTTCTTAAAGCCTTTATTGATTTCTTTAAGAAGAAGTAAGACCACCAAACCCCTTATGGGAGGGGTTTTTTTTATGCCCAATTTTAATTCCTTGGCAACCAGAGTGAAAAAAGAAACATAGTTACCGTTCAATTTTTCATTATTATATCTTCAGCTAATTATAAACCGCCTTATAACAATAATTACATTTTATCAATAAGGTATTCCCTTCTTATCCATTGGATGTGGTATGTCTTACCGTCACTTTCTAAATCCATCTCACCAGTCTAATGCCTCTTAAACAATTTTATTTTGCTTCTATGGGAGTTAGAAAGGTTCACGTTAAAGTTTCAAACGCAATTAAATTTATTATTACATTTACGTTGACCATAATAACTTAGATGGTGGTTGTTGCAAAATAGAGTATCAACCAGAGGGCAATAATGTTATTGCTAATTGTAAACTTCTATCCGATTGAGTGGATAGATTAATCCAGAAAACTTGCATAGTAAACTATCGGTTTTCAAAACTCATTAATTAAAAAATACATATTGACAATTTCACTGGATAAGGTGGTCTTGTTATTGGCCTATACTGTTTAGAAATTGTTCAGAATTCTGAGCAACAAACAATGGTATATGGAGGTAATTTAGACCCAAGAAATAAGTGCTATATACAAGTTATAGCTATGATAGGGAATTTGATAGTTTGGAAAATATTAATCTAATTTTGGGTAATATGGAAAATTATAAAACTGTACTTTTTTTAGAAAAACCAATTTTAGACCTTGCAATTTGAAGTGTGAAAACCGTGTCCTTTTTTTTATATGGGGATTGGTTTAGGTTTGGAAAAACATATTTGTAACAGCTTATTCCAAATTTTGTTTATTTAACAGAATCCACAATTTTTTGTTTATATAAAAGCTGTCACAGAATATTAGAAACCCAGTGTTTATCTTGGGTTGCTAGATTGAAATTTAGTTGTCACAATGAATCAAAAGCTTGGTTAATACCTTGCTCTTTTAAAAATATAAACCTAATAATTTCGGTAATGGAAAACTTAACAGATGCGCCAACAACAATTGAACTGATTACAAAATTGCTCAGCCAAACAATATTTACACCGTTCCTTTTTTTGGTAGTGGTGATATTGATTTATATATTTCTTCCCAAGGCAAAAAGGGAATCGGTAAACAATGAGTTAATTAAATTGATAAGGGCAATAAAAGATAGGGGGAAGACGGAGCCGTAACTGATTCAATAACGCTTGTTGTGTATATTGTGCATTGCCGTTCCAAGTTCCTTTTCAAAAATATTAAAGGTCAAGAGTTAACATTTTTTTTATCAAATATTCTTAAGAATATTTCGGCAGCTTTGGGGTAATATTCCGCATAGCTTTCCTCCCATATTTCAAGGTTCTTTTTGTGCTGTTTAAACATCTTGTGGATGTGTTCAATTGATTCCTTTTGTTGGATGGAATCCATTTTATTATAAGCCTCTATTGACCTTATAAGAAGTCCTTTTGTTTGCCAGTCCATTACCACCAAAGACCCTTCCAATCGAAATTAACAACTTCACACGTTGGTGATACACCTTTCCATTCGTTCTTATACATTGAAGTATCTATACCTAAATTGAATATTGGATTATATCCAGTTTCCTTTAAGAATTTTTTTACCTTCTGCATAGGTTCTTGTCCGTATGGGTTATAACCTTTGGATGTTTCCCTCAAATCAATGAATCCAATTTGTGAACCACTATACTTAAATGGCGTTGAACCTTGTGGTATAATGAATGTTCCATAATCTGCAACATATTCACCGATTTCAATGGTGATATATTCAAATTCTTTTCCCTTGTATTTAAAATCTTTCAGTAGTTCCGAATCAATACCAGTTTTAATTTTACCGAATGGTGGGTTTGATATTACTTGGTCGTAGTGACCAAAGGTTTGATATTCAAAAATGCTTGCATTAATCCAGGTTGCTTCTGGGAGTAGTTTTTTTCCAACTTCAACATACTTTGGATTGATTTCAACGCACGTTACATTGCAGTTTGTGTGGTGGAATGCGTAATAAGATAATGCACCTATTCCAGCACATAAATCTATGACGTTTGAATCTGGGAATATTTCAAGGCTAAAATCTCTTGCAAGGCCCATTGGTGTAAAGAATGCGCCAGCTTGTGAATTAATACTAGTTGCACCTTCGTTCCAATTTTCGAATACGAAGTATTTTTCATCTTCTGAAAGTTTATCTTTTTTAAGTATTTCTTCAGCTTCGTTGTGAAGCTTGAATTGTTGTTTGGTTAATTTGCTCAATGTTTTTCATAGTATTTTTTTTAATTGTTATATAGTTGTTTTAGTTTCATTTTGAAACGCTCATTCTTTTTAAGCTTGTTTATTACTTTGTTAAATGTCGAACCGATATTTTGATATGAGGTGTTATATTCTTTTGCCAGTTCTCTATAGTTTTTAGCTTCGCACATTAGACCGAAATATTTGATAATAATATCTTGCTGTTTTTCTTTCTTTACTTCTTGCTTTATTATTTGGATTAATTCCAATTCGTTATTTATTTCGTTTTCTTGATAATCATCTTCAAATTCATTCGCTATTCTTTCTTCCATTGTGGGTTCATCACCATCATTATTATCTCTTAATAAATCTGAAAATTTATATGTTGTTGGTACTACGTTATTATTACGGTTACATTTTGGTGGTTTAATTATTTCATCAACATTCTTAAATTCAATTATTTTATTAGTTATACAGATTTTGGCGTATGTGGTAAAGGTTGCTTGGTATTTCTCGCTATGTGTTGGTTTGTATGTTTGAATTGCATATGTAAGACCAAGAAGGCCGGCTGAAAATATTTCATCAAATGAAACACCAGTGGTGTAATTGAATGAATTAGCGATTGCAAGAACAAGTGGTAGGTGAGTTCTTGCAATATTATTTTCATTTTCTATTCGTTCTTCAAACATCTTATCAATTTTTTTATTAGATAATTTGATTGAATTATTTGCAACGAAGAATGCAATATTATTTTCAGATGTCTTATTCACTATTGTTTTTCTTTTTTGAATCTGTTATGTTCTTAACCGCAGCTTCGAATTGTTTGTCTTGGAAAAAGTTCGCTAATTCTTCCACACCAAGTTCATCGTATTGTTCCAATAGTCCTTTGGTTGTGAATGCTTCTTGGTTTCCATTTGAATTTTCTTCAAGTTCACCCATTTCATATAGTGTGAATGGTTTTTTATCTGTATCGTAGAATCCAACATTAAGATATGCTGGATAGATTTGAATGTAAACGAATTTGGTAGAAGGGTATAGGTAAGAGTAACACACAAGAATGTTGATTGCCTTTGTAATTTCTTCTTTCATATTATATTGCTTTTAATATAAATACTTAGAAGTTTCCAAAAAGCCAGGTTTGGTGAAAATAAAATCTAATTATTTTTTAAATCCCTTCTGTTTAGGTATTTGGATAGTTCATTTGCTATTTGATTATCTGGAATCTTATTAACCAAATCTTTAATCTTGGTTTGTTTTTCGGTTAAATCCTTAAGTTTTGAATTTGAGATAATCAATTTGCCGTTGGTCACTTGTATTACATCATTCAGTTGTGCTATTTGGTAATCCAATTGTGAATTGACTACATCAAGTGAATCGTTTGATTTAAGCAGCTTAATATTTTGTTGATTAAGAACTTCTATTTGTTCCTTTTGGAATGATGTATCAACCTTATTTGAAGGTGAGAATACATATAAAACCAGAAGACCTAGTGAAAGGGTAAGAATCACTAGGTTTTTAATTTGGTTTGTTGTTAATCTTGTCATTTTTAAGCTACTTGTAATAATTCTTCAATGGTTAATGTTTTTATTTCTTGTTGTTCAAAAGGTTTATCATTTGGAATATATATATCATATTCGAATAATTCATCTTCGGTTAATGTTGGTATAAAATCTTCGCTATTTATTATATCAAGAAATTCTTCGAATGATAAATCTGCATATATATCTTTAGTTTCAGTTTCAATATCATCTTGAATTACTGGTTTACCGATTACATCATAATGTAATTGCGGTACACAACCATAAAGGTTGGTGAATACGTTATTAATTTCTTTTAAAACAATATCAATTTCACTTTCCGAACATAAAAATGAATCGTGTATGGTTAGTGGAAGTATATTCTTTTCTTGAAGGTTAATTAATAGTTTATCGATTATTGTAAACGATTCCATTGTTTGTAATTCAATTGCCAATGTATTGTGAACCGACAGATTTTTTTCATTGATAACTTCCATAATTGTTGGGAATAATCCACCAAAAAAATCTTTTTGTTTTTTGAAGGAATTTACTTTTGAGTAGAAAATCTTGAATAAAAGCTTTTTGATATAATTTCTTTTTTCTTCTTGTTCCAAATATTTGAAAGTTTTTGAATCGGAAACTTTCAAATATTCTTCAATTAGATATTCATATAAATTACCAGTTAGGATTAAGTTTTTATATCTTTCTAGTTCAAGAGGTTCTACACTTTTATTATTTTTTAAAAGGGTATAGAAAAAAAATGGTTGTGAGTTCTTAATATCCAGATGTACCAAGTTTTCATTTTTCGTATTGATTATAAATTGTTTTAAATAGCCAGGTAATGAAGTAAGGTTCGTATCTAATCTTCCGTTCGTTTTATTTCTCTTGAAAAAAAGATAACCTTCGTTTATAGATTGAACTTGCATTTGTTGCATAATAACACGGTGAAGGATATTATTTATTTTTATATTCGTTTCTTTTGAGAATTTAAATCTGGGGTTTGATGAATGGTGTATAACATCACATCTAATGATATTTAAACACTGGATGGTTGTAATATGTTCATTTGGTTTTAAAGCGTCTTTAAACTCATTTATAGCTTTATCTTCAATTGCTTTAAATGCATCATCTTTTTGGATTGAAAATGTTTTGAAATAATTTGATTTAGAAAAGCTAAGGTTTTTGATTGGTGCTTTTTTATAGTTGATGATGATGTTACCGATTTTTGTATTAATTGATTTATCAGTGATTGGCTATTTCGGAGTGACCGTGCCA
>JAUYGY010000008.1 GCA_030690315.1 Aequorivita sp. | reverse complement strand
TTTAGAAACACACTTTTCAAACTCATAGTGGTTTATAAACTGCAAAAGTTGAGCGAAAATATATTTACCTGTATTCATAGCTTGCCTTAAAAAGAGGGCAAAGCTACATATCAATTCAAATCAAAAAATCAAAGAACGTATGTAAGTATTTTAATATCAGTTAATTATAAGCTTTTTAAAAAAATCAACGCATCACTAGTAATTCATTACTAATTATTCATTACTAATTATTCATTACTAATTATTCATTACTACCCCCTACCCACTAACCACTACCCACCAATATTCCCATCCATCAATCCAAAAAAACCATTCGTCAATTCGTACTAATAAATAGCAAGCAGCGTCTCTAGTTTTGATGTGTAATTATAAAAAATTAATTAATCATGAAAACAAATTTTACAATGCCTTTATTATTAGTAATGTTGCTCTTAACTGTTTCAACGGTTTTCGCAACAAACCCAATGGTCGCGCCACCGAGCAATGACCTAATTGCAAACGCCATCGACATTGATCAGGGACCATTTCCCTATTCAGAATTGTCAGTAAACTTTCCCGAAGCTACGAGTAATAATGATACTCCAGGTGGGGCCTGCGATGTTGCTGCAGCCGCAGTATGGTATAAATTTACTGCCATTAACAGTGGTTTGGTTAGTGCGGTGATGGTGAATCCACAAAGCTCAATAGTTATCTTTTTTTCGGCACCAAATGAAGATGTAACCCTCGCAACCCAACTAACTTATGTGGACCAAGGCAGTAATCCTTGTGAAGTTGGAAATTCTTCTACTATTGAAACTACTGCGGGAACAAGCTATTACATATTGATGAAAAACAGTATTGTGTCAGACGTCTTGATAAATATTGCATCTGCTATGGTACCAACTAACGATTTGATTGAAAATGCCATAAACGTTGCCGAAGGTCCTTATCCATATATTGAAGGCAGTGTGCAATTTAATCACGCCACTTTTACCAATGACGCTACAGACGGTGATTGTAGTGTATCTACGGCAGGGGTTTGGTATAAGTTTACCGCCCTAACATCAGGAAATGTTGAAGCAACTATCTTGAACAATACCGGAGTGCCCTACATAATATTTTTCTCTGCGCCAGATGAGAATGTCACAAACGGCTTGGAACTTACTTTTGTAAACCAATCCGGCAATGATTGTTCTATGGGCGATACCTCTTCCCTTGATGTTATAGCAGGAACTACCTACTATATTTATATGAAAAACGCATATTATGCTGATATATTAATCAATATTAACGAAGCGTTAGTGCCAGAGAATGATTTAATTGAAAATGCCATCAGCTTAAATGGTCTCGAAGATTACAATGATGAAGATGTTATTTTTGCAGCCGCTACTAATACCAATGATGGTGGAGCATCAGGATGTGAACCTGTGGCCCGCCCAGTTTGGTATAAATTTACCGCCGAAATTGATGGACAAGTGGTTGCAGGAATATCGGTTGCCCAAGGCGCTGGCGGGGTAATATTTTTCTCCGCGCCCAATGAAAACGTTACCGCTGCCAATGAACTTACTTGGGTAGATCAGCAAACAAATATGTGCGGCCCCAACAATCTTTCATCCATTATTGCTACGGCTGGAACAACATATTATCTTTTTGCGGCACTTATTGATGGTTTTGAAAAAGCGGATGTATCTGTGAATCTTTCCGGAATATTGGGCACGGGTGAAAACAGTTTCCAAGATTTCACATATTATCCAAACCCAGTTACAAACGAGTTAAACCTAAGTGCCAAAACTAGTATTGATGAAGTTTTGATCTTCAACTTGGTTGGACAAAAAGTGTATGGCCAAAAAATTAATGCAACAAAGAAAAGCATAGACCTTTCACATTTACCAACCGGAATGTATGTTATGAAGGTGAGTGCTGAAAATAACGTTGCAACCTATAAAATTTTAAAGCAATAAATATTTCCCAAACCCCTGGGCATTTTGAGTATTTCATCGATTTTTACCCTAACCCTAAAGGCAATATCGATGAAATTTCAAGTTCTTCCTTTAGGATAAGAGGTAAAAACTTGAAATTTTTGCTAAAATTAATTGGTATTCATCAAAATGCACAACGGGTTTTTCCAAGTTTAGTATTGTAATCAATAAAGAAAAGGCTGTTCTTAAAAATTAAGGCAGCCTTTTTTAAATTAAAGCCCCTATTCAGAATTGTAACATCCTTAACTCCCTTTTATTTATGTTTTCCCAGAATAAAAATCTCGAAAATAATTCCGAAGAAATAAAGACAAAACTTTCTGAGGAAATGGCACAGCTCCAGTTAAAAGCTTTCCACGCCCAGATGAACCCCCATTTTGTGTTCAATGCCCTTAATGCAGTTCAGTATTTTATAACTACTGGCGACAAAAAAGCCTCGCTGTTCTATCTATCCATCTTTAGCAAGCTAATTCGTTTTTACTTAAAACATCTAGACGAGGAAACGGTAAAGCTTTCTGAAGAAATAGAAATGCTGAACGCCTATCTCTCACTTCAAAAACTGAGGTACAACAACCAGTTTGATTATATTTTAGTTCAAGATTCTGATAATATTGATGCAACTATTCCTTCCTTTATTTTGCAAACTCTTTTTGAAAATATAATTGAGCATGCCATTTACAACCAGTACAAAAACTATCACATTGAAATCTCATTTCAAACATCACCAAAAAATGTGCTGGTTACCGTTGTTTTTAAATATGGGGAAAGTCCAAAGGAAACCCCACAATACATCCCGGACTATCGAAAACAACTGATTAAATGGCAAGATCAAATTAGACAGCTTAACACTTGCAAAAACTATAACATCAAAAAAAAGATTACATTTAATGAAAATTGCGATGGAAAAGGAGGTAAAATAACACTAAACCTGCCTAACCTATTAGAATGACGCATTGTATTAAGTTTATTTTTTTATTCTTTTTATTTTGCTGGCTCCCGCCCAAAGCTTTGTCACAGGCTAAAGTGAATACCTTCCACAAAAAAGTTCCCTTTGCTATTCATAAATCGCTGGGAGATACAATTTCCCTTAAAACTTTGATACAGCAGGAATCCCTCTTTACCCCTGCTCCTGCCACCCCCGAAAAAAATGATTCAAAAAATTCCTATTGGATACGGACAGATTTCACTTCCCTCTTGCCTCTTTTAAAACAAGACAGTATTTGGTACCTGCATACAGGTGGTTTTTATAATATCTCCTATTACTATCAGGATAAAGGCAATATTAAATTAAAGGAATATGGCCCCTTAAATACCAAAGAGAAATATACATTTTACAGTCCCAAAGGCGGGGTATATTTCAGTACCGAAAACTTGATAAACAACAAGTATCTCTATTTTAAAATAAAGCGAATATCATCCAAAGATGGCTTTGAAAACCTGCAACCCATGCTGCGTTCAGCACAACAAAAAACCATTGAAAGTAATTATTACACATGGGAAGAAGTTGTGGAAGCATCAAGGGATTATCTATTTGTGGGCGCTTTTTTTATCATTTTCATTTTTATCCTCATAACCTATTTTATATCCAAAAGACTCGATTTTCTTTTCTATTCCCTATACACATTATGTTTATTGATCTATTTGGGAAGAAGCGCCTACAATATCATTGTTTGGTTAACCTATGATTATACTGTGTTTTCTATTTGGTTCCATTCCAGCCTACAGATTTTCATCAATCTATTTTATGTAGCTTTTGCAAAACATTATTTAGAAACCGCCCGTAACTATCCAAAACTAAATAAAGCCATTAATGGAATTGCAATCTTCTTATTGATACTTATTATTCTAAACACTTACTTCTCCTTTAATTTACTTTTGGATACCCAACTACTTATAATGAATATCCATAGAATTGTAATGTCAGTATTTGCAGTAGTTGCTGTGTTTTATCTTTTAATATATTCTAAAAATGCCCTCGCATATTTTATAATAGTTGGTTCCCTACTTTTTACCGCAGGCGCTTTGGCCATGCTCTTTACCACAGTCAGGCATTATATGATGTTGGGAAGCGTTGCGGAAGTATTGCTGTTTGGGTTGGGACTTAACTACAAAATGCAAAAGGACAATGAGGAAAAAATTCAATTACGGCAAACCGCTTATGAAAACCAGATAAGTGCCCTACGCGCGCAAATGAACCCGCATTTTATTTTTAATTCATTAAGTTCCATTCAACATTTAATAACCTCCAATAAAAAAGAAAGCGCCGTTAAATACCTCAACAAATTTAGCCTGCTTATGCGCAATCTTTTGGAGAGCTCCATAGAAGCCAATGGCGTACTGGCCGAAGAAATTTCGCTGCTTGAAAAATATCTGGAACTGGAATCACTTAGGTTTAACCATTCCTTTAAATACAAAATAGAAGTAGATAACAATCTAGATGTCAACGCCATTGAAGTTCCTTCCCTACTTGTTCAACCTTTTGTGGAAAACGCGATACTGCACGGACTTCTAAACAAAAAAGAAGGCGAAAAAACACTCAGTGTCCATTTTAAAAAGAACGATGAATTTATTATCTGTGAAATAGAAGACAATGGTGTGGGGCGAAAGACTTCCAAAGATGAAAAATCAATTCTAAAAGCCACAAAAAAATCAAGGGGAATTGAAGTTACCGAAAAGCGCCTACAGTTGCTCAACCAATCAGAAGACAACAGCATACAAATAATAGATAAAACCGATGAAAATGGGAAACCTACCGGTACCTTAGTAATTATCAAAATCTCAATAGAACAATAGATATGAATTTAAGAGCCATTATTGTTGACGACGAAAAACACAGCCGGGAAACCTTAAAAAACTTGGTTGATGAGTTCTGTATAGAAGTAGAAATAATTACCGCTGAAAGCACCATAGAAAATGCTGTACTCGCTATAAAAGCTCACAACCCCGACCTTTTATTTCTAGATATTGAATTACAGACAGGTACGGGATTTGACCTCTTGGAACAATTGGATACCATCAACTTTCAGGTCATCTTTACAACAGCCTTTGAACAATATGCACTAAAGGCAGTAAAATTCAGCTCCCTAGATTATCTTCTAAAACCAATAGACTTGGAAGAACTTCAAAAAGCAATTGAAAAAGCAAAAAAAATTAAGGATAAAGAAGTGTATCATAAACAGTTGGAAACATTGCTCAGCAATCTAAAAAAGCAACATCCAAAAGGCGATAAAATATGCCTATCAACCTCAGACGGCTTCGAATTTGTAAACATTGAAGATATTATTTACTGCAAAGCGGAAGGATCATATACCTGTTTTATATTAAAAAACGAAAACAAATTTCTTGTGAGCAAGCATTTAAAGGAATATGAAAATTTATTGGGAGAACACAATTTTATGAGAGTTCACAATAGCTTTCTAATAAACCTAAGGGAAGTAAAAAAATATATTAAAGCAGATGGAGGCTACATTTTAATGAATAATAACGATGCCGTAAGTATCTCCCGCAATAAAAAGGATGACTTTCTCCAACTATGGCAATGATTCTCAATATTTAATATTATTAGTTCAGTATGTAATTGTATCAACCAGAGTCAACTCAATAACTCTTCGCCCTTCGCTTTTCGCTCATATCTCCCCATACCATTTTAAAGCCTAATTTCCCTTTTTTATTTTTCCTGAAAAGCGCGGAAGTGTTATAGTGGTGCGTGAGGTATTTATGAAGTAAACCCCAGTAAGCAAGACTGCCGCCGCAATAATAGACTGCAACGTAATCTGCTCATTCAAAATATAATATCCCAAAATAATAGCAATTATTGGGTTTACATAGGTGGAAGTAGCAACCTTATCGGGCGATACTGTTTTTAATAAATAGTTGAAGGAAGTAAAAGCTACAATACTTCCAAAAAGAATCAAAAGTACCATGCTAAATTGTACGGGTTGCCCCCAGTGCGTTGGCGCGATCCATTGTTCGCCAAAAAGCAAACTGGCAAGGGCTAGGGTTATTCCTGCCGTAAACATTTGGTAGCCAGTATTCACGAAAAAGTTTTTAGGAAGATCTGCTTTCCCCACAAAAAGACTGCCGTAGGCCCAACTGAGCATACAGGCAAAAATCATAACCATTCCCAAAATGGTGCCTTCCTTGGCAATAATCTCTTTTTGGCCAACCAATAAAAATATACCTGCAATTCCCAGACCTACGCCCACTAATGACATAGGTTTAATGCGCTTGCCCTGCAAAAGCCACATCAGCAATAAAACCACCAAAGGCTGTGCAGAAATCTCCAAAGCCGCAAAGCCGCTATCTACATATTTTAGCGCCCAAACAATAATTCCGTTGCCAAAGGAAAGGAATAGCACGCCCACTATAAAAGCGTTTTTAAACTGTTTTCGGGTGATGGCGAGGCTCTTGCCCATCGCTATGGAAATAATAAATATTAAAAGTCCGGCAGTAGTGAAACGAATGGATGCCAAAAAGAAAGGTGGCAATTCTGCCACTGCTACTTTATTCAGCATATAAGTTGAACCCCAAATAACATAGATGGAGAAAAACGCAAGGATTATTAAAAGAGTGCTTTTTGGTTTCAGTTGGATTGTTGGATGATTGGATTATTAGATTCTTAGATGGTTGGATTGTTAGATGGTTGCTTATAGCCTAATGCCTATTGCCTATTTCTTATTCCGTTTATTGTAATTCTTATCCCCTCGTGTTTTTGGCTTTTTGTATTTCTGCTTTATGATACGTTTATACGAGCCACCTTGGTTTTCCTTTAGGTTTTTTTCTTTCTTCTCATGAAAAGCGGGCCCAACTTCCTCCATGTTGTTGGGGTTGTTTATCTCTATAACCTGTGGCTGTTCATCAAAAGTGAGTCGTTCGGAAACTTCAACTTCGGCTGGAAAATCGAGTACTTCAATTTCTAAATCCATTAAGGTTTCGATGGCTATTTTAGCATCTTTTTCCTTTTCGGTGTAAAGCAAAATCGCGGTTCCCTCCTGTTCTGCCCTACCAGTTCTTCCGATACGGTGCATATAATTTTCGGGAAAGTTCGGCACGTCAAAATTGATAACGTGACTAATTTGGTCTAAATCCAAACCCCGCGCCATAACATCCGTTGTTACAAGGATTCGTGTTTTTCCAGCATTAAAGTTTTCTATGGAACGGATTCTATAATTCTGGGTTTTGTTTGAATGGATAACGGCTACTTCACTTCCGAAGAATTCATCCAAAAGATCAAAAACCATATCGGCGCTTTTCTTATTCGGTACAAAAACCAATGTTTTTCTGAATACTTTTTCGTCCTTCAAAATGTGAAGCAATAAATTCACTTTCGTGTAAAAGTTTGGAACGGCATAAGTGTATTGTGTAATATTTTCCAAAGGTGTCCCGCTAACTGCCACTGAAACCGTTGCCGGTGCTACGAAAAAATCGTGGATGAACAAATTCACATCCTCGGTCATAGTTGCAGAAAACATTATGTTCTGTCTTTTGGCCGGAAGCAATTCCAAAATATTGGTAAGCTGAAACCGGAAACCGAGATCGAGCATTACATCCACTTCATCAATCACTACTTTTTTAATGGATTTCAATTGAATGGCCCGGCTTATAATCAAATCATATAAACGCCCCGGGGTAGCAACGATGATGTCCGTACCTTGGGCTACTGCTTCCTTTTGGTTGTTGATATTCGTGCCGCCATAAACTCCCAAAACACGGATGGAGGAATATTTCCCAAATTTCTCAATTTCCTCTACTACCTGCAAAACCAATTCGCGCGTAGGAACCAAAACCATAACCCGAGGGTGTACTTGCTTTAAAAACTTCATATCCTGCAAAATGGGAAGCATATAAGCAAAGGTCTTTCCCGTTCCGGTTTGCGCAATCCCCACCATATCTGTCCCGGACATAATTACCGAAAACGACTGTGCCTGAATGGGCGTGGGCTTTTCAAACCCCAAATCGGCAATAGCATACTGCAGCTGTTTGGAAATATTGAGCTCGTTAAATGATTCCATGCTTGTTTATTTTCTGCAAAAGTAGCGTTTCAAGCACGAATAATCCACATTTATGGAGTTATTGATTTTTAGAATCTATATTTTAAGAATTGATAAAAATGATTTTTTTGGAATTAGATCGCTCCCGGGTTCATTTTTCTTAAAGCATTTATTGCATAATTTGAACCGAAATTAGCATCGAGATTTAGTGATTCCTCACGGCCCAAAGTATATAGAACGTGATCTACCCCCGGTTTGGAATAACAAACAATTAAATCTGCCAAAACATTATAGGCCCCTTTGGTTTTTTTGGAAGAAGTATTCAATTCACTGTAAGCCGAAGAGGAAAACTTTGAACAATCCACCAACTTGTTCTGATTGTTGATATAATTTTTCCCAGCAATTACTTGGCATCCTGCCGACCAATTTGATATTCCAACGCCAGACCAATGGATATTGATACTGTTGTTTACCTCTAAACTGTTACTGCCTTTAATGGTAAGATCATTCGGCGTGAGGGCATTGTCCTTGTCCAAATCCCTCAGAATAATTACACCAGCAGATACATAAGGTTTCAAAGCACGATATATTTTTTTATCCTCAGATATTTTGTGCCATCCAAATCTGTATTTGTGCTGTCCTTCCACAAGAGATGGCGGATTTGCCACTTGAACCATAGCCCTACTTGGATCTGTAGAGCCCCAGAATTTAAAGACCATACCATTAACCAACAATACAAATATGTCATCATTAGCACGCTTTGCGGCAGCTTTGGTGTCGTGTTTACGGCGTATGCCTATCAAGTGAATTTCATCTGTTGAAAAATTCCAGTCGTTTACCTTAATTGTTGAATATGTTTTGGAAAGGGCATTTACAGCCTTCATAATTGGCCCAGGACTTGCCTTGTAATGTGCTTTTGCCTCATTTAATAAATTTATCCAATCCCTGTATTCCTTTGTTGGATTGGCGGAAGATGATTTCCCCCAATCTGCCACTTTCCCTTGATTTTTCCAACGTTGCACGTGTTGCATAGTTCCGTTGCCCACAATGCCATCTGGAACCATCGTTTTATCACCTTCAGGGTCCATCGTGCGGATGTATTCTTGAAACAATCTAGCCGCAGCTTGCGTTACATAATCAAAAATACCGTCTATAACTCCTCTCGGCATAAAACCTGCTTTAAAAAGAAATTGTTGCAGTTCAGTTACATCATTGGTATTGCCCTCCCGAAAGGAACGCCAGGTGGTCCTGTCATCATCCCGAAAAGAAACGGCACTGGCCGTAAGTCCGTCTTTGTGATATGGCGAAAGAAATTTTTTGCGATCTGAAGGTAATTTACCCGTATCACAGCTACCAAGAAAAAGAGTTTCCATAACATTAGTTTTTAATTAATATTTAAAAAGAACTGTATTTGATAAAAATCACTTTATTAAAAGCAATAGAGTCAATACCAATTTTTGAGGATAATTCTATGAGGAGAGAAAACTATATTTTAAACAACAAAATGCCACTACTAACTGTGAGTCATCCTATTACAAAATAATTTTCAGTTTTAAATGTATGAAATTACAACGACAAAAATATCGCTGATTGTAAATTTTGATAAAAAAGTAGATTACTTTTTTGAATAAGTAAAAATTCGAGAGCTTAAAGATTAGTCTTCTGGTGGATGCCCGTTAATTTCTTCAAAAACAGTATCAAAATTATCGCGAAGATAGCTTCGAAGTTTTAGGCGATAATCGTCTTTTAACCAACTTATAAAATTATGGGTGCTTTTGCTGATGCATTGCGAATATTTTTCAATGCGGTGATCAATATCGTCACTTAGCATTTTGGCCAATCCCAAAGCATCATAAACATCCTCGCTGTTTTCAATGCATATATACGCGTGCTGCGCAATGGAACGCTCCAATACAACTTTTGAGGATTCTCCCTTATAAGTAGCTTCTTGATAGGTAGATTTTATGTCGAAGTAAACCTCCTTGCTTTTTGCAAATTCCGCGCGAAGCTCTTCAGGCATTTCATACCTGAAATTGCTTTCCAAATCTTCATCGCTAAGCAATCGGTCCATATAATAATCTGGCGATCTGAAAATTGCCTGCCAATCCAAAGGCGATTCCCATGGCCCAAAACGTTGATAATTATTCCCCAAATCAATCACAGAAAATGATGATTTATTGTTCAAAATACGCGAGCCACGGCCAATCATTTGAAAATATAACGTCAAGGAACGGGTTGCCCTATTTAATATAATCGTATCGATAGTGGGCTCGTCAAAACCTGTGGTTAAAATACTTACCGATGTTAAAATGGCATCCGGAGTTTCGCGGAACCATTTCAAAATCTGTTTCCGCTGCTTTTTAGAGGCAGTATTATCCAAATGCGCTACTGGTAAACCTTCAGCTTTCAAATGATAATAAACTTGAATGGAAGTGTTTATCCCGTTATTGAAAATCAATGTTTTCTTTCCCTTGGAATGGTTTAAATATGCTTGATATAGTTGGTCTAACATTCCAACTGCAGAATATAAATCGTCGGAAGATTTCACCGTATAATCGCCATTGGAGCCAATTTCCAAGGAAGTAAGGCCCATGTTGTATTGAAAAACCTCAACCTGCGCCAAAAATTCATTATCAATTAATGATTGAATGCTCTCGCCAACAATCAGTTCCTTATAATTATCCTTCATAGGAAGGTTTCTGTTGGAACTAAGCGGCGTTGCGGTAACTCCGAGAATAAAGGATTTCTCGAAGAACTTAAAAAGTTTTGTAAATGAATTGTAATGCGCTTCGTCAATAATGACCAAGCCGATGCCTGAAATATCCAGCTTGTTGTCATTCAAACGATTGTTCAAGGTTTCAACCATCGCCACAAAACAACTGTATTTGTCCTGATCTGAAAGATTTGCTGTGCTGTTCACCACTTTATTTACCACTCCAAAGCCTGTGAGCATTTCCGAAGTTTGTTTGCAAAGCTCCACGCGATGGGTCATTACAAGCACTTTTTTATTGTGGTGCTTTAAATATTGACGCACTATTTCAGAAAAAATAACCGTTTTTCCACCACCCGTAGGCAATTGGTAAAGCAAATGATAATCGTCGGGCGCACTTTCAAATTTTTCAAATATACGGTCAATAGCCCCTTTTTGGTAGCTATATAGTTCCTTGTCCGTCTTTTTTTCTTGAATTGCGTCTTTGGCCTCGGTCATAAAAATCTTCATATTTGCAGAGTTGCAAAACTACGTCCTTTTGTAGGTTTTGGAAGAAGAAATAACGGATTTGTTACTAACAAATTTTCTTATGGATTATTTGCGCTTCGTTTTTAAGTAAAGCTGCTCCACCTTTTCGCGCGCCCACGGGGTTTTCCGAAGAAATGTTAAGCTGGATTTGATGGAAGGATTGCTGTTGAAAGAATTGATTTTAATCTTTTCCCCTAAATCTTCCCAACCGTAATAATCTACAAGATATTGCATAATATCAGCAAGCTTGATTCCGTGTAGCGGATTGTTGGGTTGATCGTTACTCATAATTATAAAAAATCTTTATTCTTTGTTCTTTAATCTTTTTTCTAAAAAAACTACCAGTCAATAGGTCTATAATCTTTCAAAAACTTCCCGCTCCAATGTTTCCCTGTATTTATTCCATCAATTAATGGATCCATCACCCGTGCGGCGCCATCAACAATATCAAGCGGCGGTTGAAAATCGTGTAGTTCCATTTTGCGTTTTGCGAGTTCTATTGGGTCTTCATCCGTAACCCAGCCCGTGTCTACAGCATTTATATATATTCCTTCTTTTGCAAGACTTCCAGCTGCTGTGTGTGTTAACATGTTTAGCGCAGCCTTTGCCATATTTGTATGCGGATGGCGGTCTTCCTTAAAAAAACGGTGGAACTTTCCTTCCATCGCAGAAACATTTATGATGTGCTTTTTGCCTGTGTTTTTCTTCTTCATTATTTCCCCCAAACGATTGCAAAGTACAAAAGGTGCTATCGAGTTTACTAACTGAACCTCAATCATTTCAGTCGTTTCAATTTCACCAAGCCTTAAACGCCAGCTGTTTGTTTTTCGAAGGTCAACTTGCTGTAAATCTGCATCCAATTTTCCCTCAGGAAAAACCTCTTTTGCACTTAAGGAATTGTCAAAACTATACGGAATCTGCGAAAGTTTGGCCGAAGCGCGAATACCTATTCCAGGTTCCGAACCGTGCCAGGTTATAGGAAGATTCTTATTGGGGTTTGCACCAATATCAGCCGTTATCGTTTTCAATTCCTGCAAACAATTCATATGGTCGTGCAGCAAATCCTTCACAAATTGCGGATGTTCCTCAAAAGGCATTTCTTCCCGTTGCATCAAGTGTTGGTAAAAACCTGCGGGCCTGCGCACTGTTTGTGCAGCGTTATTTATAAGAATATCAAGATTTTCATATTTCTGCTCAATGTAATTGCAGAAAATTTCCACACTCGGTATATGCCGAAGATCCAAACCGTGAATCTTCAAACGGTCTGCCCACTGATGAAAATCTTCTTCCTGCGCAAAACGGTAAGCTGAATCGGCGGGAAACCTCGTGGTTGCCACAACAGTAGCGCCTGCACGAAGTAACATCAATGAAATATGGTAGCCAATTTTTAACCGGGAACCGGTCATCACCGCCACTTGCCCAGTTAAATCAGTTGTTTGAAAGCGTTTTGCATAATTGAAATCGCCACACTCCGTACACATTGTATCGTAAAAATGATGCAGTCTAGTGTAAAGGGTTTTGCAGACGTAGCAGTTGCGTGGGGTTTCTAGTTCAAGCTCTTTTTTTGATGAAAGTTCTGAGGTTTGAAGCAGTTTTGGCGCTACGAACACTACGTTCTCGCGCGCACTTCTTATTCCTGTTTCTTTTCGTGCAGTTCTGTCCTTATTGGCCAATTTGCGCTTTTCAGCCTTTTTGGCATCTTTTTTTCTACGGGAAAATTCATCGCGATCAGGGCGTGAAAGTTGGCCGGAAGCTTTTATCAAGGCGGTGCGCTGTTCTTTGGGTATTTCGAAAATGCGATCGGTATTTGTGTTCAAATACTCAAGAATGGCGATGCATCTCGCTATTTCTTCCGCATTGATTCCTTTAGGGTCGATGCCGGTAAAAGTGTTTTTCAATTCTTCCATTTCTTCCTTGGTGGAAGATTCCATATCAGAAACCCGTTGTGACATACATTAATTTTCGGCAAATATAGTCACACTTTGAACTTTCAAAACATTTTATTGGAAATCATTATTACTGGCTCACCAATTCCTTTTGCACATTGGCGGGAACGGGTTGATAGGACGAGAACGACGATTTAAAAGTGGCCCTTCCCTGTGTCAAGGATCGCAAATCTGTTGAAAATCCATAAAGCTCGGCTTCGGGAGTCAAGCATTTTAGAACCTGGTAATTATTGTTGCTCTCTATCCCTTGAATCATCGAACGGCGTGCTTGCAAGTCGGTCATTACATTGCCCACCATTTCTTCAGGAACTTTTACTGTAAGTTCCAAAACGGGTTCCAAAAGTTTTGGATTTGCATTTAAGAAAGCTTCTTTGAACGCGTGAGCACCCGCAATTTTAAAAGAAATGTCATTGGAGTCCACAGAGTGCATTTTGCCATCATACACCATTACGCGCACGTCCCGAATATAGGAACGCACCAATGGCCCTTCTTCCATCACCTCCAAAACACCTTTCATTATTGACGGCAAATAACGCTGGTCTATCACTCCCCCAACAATGCAATTGTAGAAAACCAATTTTCCTCCCCAAGAAAGATTTACTTCTTCCTTTCCGCGTATATTGAAACCTTGCGGTTCCTCCATATTTTCAAACCAAGGCTCAATTTTCAAGTGAACTTCCGCAAATTGCCCGGAGCCGCCAGATTGTTTTTTATGTCTATAATTGGAAGTAGATGACCTCTGAATGGTTTCACGGAAAGCAATTTTGGGTTTTTCAAATCGCGCTTCCACTCCGTAAATATTGTTTAAAGTCCAATCTATAGTGGCAAGATGCAGTTCGCCTTGGCAGGATAGAATAAGTTGTTTTGCTTCTTTTGAAAAGGAAATTTCAACCGTTGGATCTTGGCTGTGGATCTTTTTTAAGGTTTCGCTCAGCTTTTCTTCATCTTTTGTGTTCACAGCAAATACCGCTTTTCTGATTCGCGGCTGCGGAAATTTAATAGGTTTTATGGCAATAACATTCTTTGGTGAAGCTAACGTATCATTCGTTTCAGTGTATTTTAGTTTTAAAGTAGCACCAATATCGCCAACAGTTAATTTTGTTACGGGTTGCCGTTCCTTTCCGTCCATTATAAAAAGTTGGTTTATTATTTCGGTATCTCCGTTTCGAGAATTGGTTAGTTTATCATTCAACCGCACTTCCCCACTCATTACTTTGAAGAAGGTAATCTGCCCTAAATTGGGTTGATAAACGGTTTTAAATACAAAAAGCGCTGTAGGGCTTTCTTTTGACGCAACCACTTCTTTCCCTTCAGTGCTTTGCTCTGGTTTTAAATCGGCAGCTGCTGGCGCTACGTTGTCTATAAACCCCATCAACCTGCCGGTGCCCATATCATTTAGGGCGGAAACACAAAACACTGGAAAAAGTTCGTGGTTCAACATCCCGGCTTTGATGCCGACTCTCATTTCGTCTTCGTTCAAAGTTCCATTATCAAAAAAAAGCTCCATCAATGTTTCATCATTTTCTGCAGCTTTTTCTATCAATTCATTGTTTAGTTTGTTGGCCAATTCCTTTTGATCCTCGGGAATCTCCAACTTTTCGGGCTTTCCTCCCTCGGGGGAGAATTTGTACATTTTCATTTTCAGCACATCAATTATGCACTGTGCGCCATCCACGACCAAGGGATATTGGATTTTCACGGCATTATTGCCCACCAAATTTTTTATGCTTTTGAAACTTTCGTCAAACTTTGCGTTAACATGATCTATTTGATTGATTACGAAAAGCGTTGGTTTGCGGTATTTATCGATGTAATTCCAAATAATTTCCGTGCCCACCTCTACGCCCTGTTGTGCGCTCAAAACAGTAACAATAGTATCTGCCACGCGAATAGAGGAAATAATTTCACCAATAAAATCGTCCAGCCCCGGTGTGTCTATAATATTGATTTTGTAATTGCGCCATTCCGTGTGCAAAGGCGTTGCGAAGATAGAGTTGCCCCTTTCGTGCTCAACGTCGTGATAGTCTGAAACTGTGTTTTTATTTTCAACGGTTCCTCGACGGTTTATAAGGCCGGCTTCAAAAAGCATGGTTTCTGCAAGTGTGGTTTTGCCGCTATTGTGGGCGCCTACAAAAACTACATTTTTTATGTGCTTGTCGTCATATATTTTCATCTGTGATGGATTTATGGTTAGTTAACTATTTCAGATGCAAAAGACCAAAAACATTAAGGTAATTTGGCTTGTTTATTTGCTGTGAATCATATTGTTGAAATCGTTTTCAGGCTCTTAAATATAAGGAATTAATTCAATAAAATTTTTAGAAATATTCATTTGTTGAATATTTTTTTTCTCACATTAGGAAATCTCTAATCAATTTTGACTAATGTAAAAAAATGTATATTTATTAAAATTTTTAAATTTCAAAAATGAAGATTACACTAACTAATCAAAAATTTAAAACAATTTCTAATAAGCTATTTTTATTTTTAATATTATTATTTATTGGAAACCATAGCATTGCCCAATGCTGGAAGAAAGTGGAAAAAGGAGCTTGGCATACGCTCGCAATTCAAGAAGACGGTAAATTACTGAGTTGGGGACTTAATCAGGCTGGGCAATTAGGCATCGGCAATAATACAGACATGCTATCACCCGTTCAGGTAGGAACGGACAGCGACTGGCACTTTGCAGAAGGGGGAGTTCAGCACTCAGTTGCGCTTAAAACCAATAATTCTCTGTGGGCCTGGGGTTTCAATGCTCAAGGACAACTAGGTGATGGTACTAATATAGATAGTAACATACCTATTCAAGTAAATACAGATACAGATTGGCAAGCCGTAGGGGTTGGGAATTTTTTCACGGTTGCATTAAAAAACGATGGGACACTTTGGAGCTGGGGAGTGAATGATCACGGACAGTTGGGTGACAATACCACAAATAATAAAAATGCTCCTGCCCAAATAGGAGTGGATAATGATTGGCAAAGCTTTTCCGTAGGACTTTTTCATGTACTCGCCATAAAAACAGACGGCAGTCTTTGGGGCTGGGGATTAAACAATTATGGACAATTTGGAGATGGGTCTACAACCAACCGTTTAGTGCCAACACAGATAGCTCCCGGAAATAATTGGGAAGAAGTAAATGCCAGTATAGACCATACCCTTGCAATTAAAAGTGACGGTACATTATGGGCATGGGGCAGAAACGACAAATCACAATTAGGGAATGGAACATTTAGCCAAACCCTAACCCTTTTACCTGTACAAATTGGTTTAGATAGTGATTGGGCCAATATAAGAACCTATTATCAACACAATATTGCACAAAAAGATGATAACACGTTATGGGTTTGGGGCTACAATAGTAATGGGCAATTGGGGAATGGAACTTTAGATAATATTTTAGAACCCACCCTTTTTGATTCTGGCACTAACTGGGAAACCACAGCATTAGGGGCTTTTAATACATTTGTAATAAATGCTGATAATGTGATGCTTTCTTGTGGAAAAAATCAATTTGGAGAACTGGGAGATGGAACCACGACGGACAGACTTGAACCTATTCCAGTTGGTTGTGTTTTATTGGAAACTGAAGACTATGGAATTTCACCACAATTGAAAGTATATCCAAATCCTATAAAGGATAACTTCAAAATTGTTTCTTCCGCTCAAGGAAATATTGAAAAAATAAGCATAATTGACCTTACTGGAAAATTTGTTGTGAAAAATCAAGAAATAAGTAACGCAGCATTCAATTCTGAATTTTTAGAGGCCGGCATCTATATATTACAAATAGTAATGGATGGAGAAATCTATAATATTAAGCTTATAAAAGATTAACAATAAAATTTATTTTAAGATATGTTGAACTATTAGGAAGCTGAATATTAAAATATTCCCAAAGTATAATAGGTTGCTTTTCATTGTGTTCAAATATGAGTATCTTCACATAAACAAAAAAATAAACAACATGAACAATAAAGGAAAAGGATTACTGGCTCTGCTAGGAGTAGCAGCTGGCGCATTTGCATTTTGGAAATACAAAAACATGTCGCCTGAAGAAAAACAAAGACTGAAAGATAAAGCAAACGAAACCGGCAGAAAGATAAAGGAAAAAGCTAGTGAGGTGGAAGATACTATTTCAGAAAAATATGATCAACTTAAAGGTGCGGCCAGTAGAGAGGCTAGTAACCTTAAAAATGAAGCAAACAAAATGGGCAATAATTAATACCCTTAGTAAAAATAAGAAATCCCGCCAAGAGCGGGATTTTTTATTTGTTGCAATAAAAGCAACTACTTAGATTTTTGTAACCTTCACGGCATTCATTCCACGTTGGCCCTTTTCAAGTTCAAAGGAAACACTGTCATTTTCAGTTATTTCGTCAATAATTCCGCTAACGTGGGTAAAATATTTTTCACTGTTTTCGTCATCCACAATAAAGCCAAAGCCTTTGGAAGAATCATAGAATGAAACTTTCCCCTTTCTCACCGGATTAAAAGCTTCGCGATCGCCTTCTTCCTGTTTTGGAATTCCCAAAATAATGTCATCGGCATCAACTTCAACTTTCATTGATGGATCTGGCGGGGTATCAACTAGATTTCCATTGTAATCTACATAAACAAATTCTATGCCCGGGGTTTTTTCTGATTTACGGGCTACTTTCTTCTTTTGCTTATCCTCCCGCTTTTTCAGCTTTGCTTTTTCCTTTTCCTTCTTACTGTATGTTTGTTGTGATTTTGCCATGTGTTTTCTAAATAAAAAAAGCCATCCGCGTTGGGCAGATGACTTTTAATGGTTATATATAATTTTTTTAGTTATGGTTTACCTTACTGGGGTTGTGTGTTCATTGCCTTAGTGGCGCAAAGATACAGTAAATTAACTTGTTATTCATCTAAAATGAAATATTATTTATTCAATATCTTCGCATTCTTAAGATTATATATGCCCACTATCTTTTCAGTCTCAATTATTTATTTAGTTCCTTTTTTTTCTTCCGCAACTAGCAAAATATAGATATTTTTTAAATTTTAGCATTTCCCATAATTATTTTTTGATTTCCCATTGAAATTTATACCTTCGGAAGCTTAAAAAAAACCTACAATGCTTAAAAAATTACTCTTCACGCTTTTTGTTCTAACAAGCTGTACTCCCCTATTTTCGCAGGAAAGACCAATAGAAATTGTTGAAGAAACAAAAGCTAACCGCTTGTTTCTCTATGCTTTAAACAAAAATGAACAGGATTTGGATGTTTCTATAACTGTAGAGGGTACTAATTTCCGGCAGACCAAAACAGCTCCAAGAATGGTTCGTGTTCCGGCTGCTTCAAAAGTTTTGATGACCAATTTAATGGTAGAAAGAGGAAAAAAGGCTAATTATACCTATAAATTACAAGTGAGCGACAGTCTGTCCCGCCGTGCCATGCGCAAAGAATTTGAACCTATTAAAATTGATCCGAAAAAGAAGGTAATTGTTTACATTCCCGAAAACTGCACCAGTTGTGACAGTCTAATTTCCAAACTGGACCAAAGCCGTTATTTGTACACGTCTCATCGTTTTTCTGAAAAACCTGAATTGAAAAGTCAACTTGCGCCAGCATTTGCCAATTCTACCGTAAATATAGATTCGTTGACCACCCCTATTATTAGCTTGGGAGGAGTACTTCATGTGAAAATTGAAGATTACGACCAACTGCTGGAAGAGTTAAATAAATAAATCTTTATTCAAAAAACCATTCCTTAAAGCTTCCTTTTTTCATTTCTTATCATACATCAATGTGAGGGTTTATGATGCACCTTACCTTTGTTCCATAAATAATTAATAACTAAAATTTACAGATATGGACAATGCAAAAACAGTTTGGAATATTGATACAACACATTCCGAGATCAATTTTAAAGTGAAACACATGATGATTTCTACCGTAAGTGGTAGTTTCGAAAAATTTGACGGAAAAGTTGAAACTTCAAATGACGATTTCAAAAATGGCAATTTTTCATTTGCTGCCGAGATCGATTCAGTAAATACGAACAACACAGACCGGGATACTCACTTAAAATCTGATGATTTTTTTGGTGCTGAAAAATTTCCAAAACTTACATTCACTTCAAAATCATTTGACGGCGAAAAAATGGTTGGCGATTTAACAATAAAAGGTGTTACAAAAGAAGTGACCTTAGAAACCGAATACAATGGAACTGCAGTTGATCCCTACGGACAAACAAAAGCCGGTTTCGAGTTTGAAGGCTCTATAAACCGAAAAGATTTCGGATTAACTTGGAGCGCCGTTACCGAAGCAGGAAGTATTGTGGTAAGCGATAAAGTAAAATTGATTGCTTCGTTACAATTCATAAAACAATAATCTTTCAAGATTTTACTGTTCCCTTTTAGAATCGAGAGCTTTGTTTATTTCAAATGAAGTTCTCGATTTAATTTTTATTGGGCTCTTCGCTCTTCGCTAATTCCAATTCGCTAAACAGTTCTTAACATACATCAATGTAAAACAGTAATTTACAACGTAATTTTACTGTACAAAATAAAAATATTTTAAAATGAAAACAAGACAAATAGAACGCGTATTAACCCCGCCCACACCACATATGGTTGGGGATGGATTTAGGGTACACCAATATATTCCTTCCGGAATTGGCGAAGGTTTTGAAAGAATGGATCCATTCATTATGATGGATTACAACAGCAAATTTTACTTCCCTCCCACCGATCAGCCTCGCGGGGTTGGCGTACATCCGCACAGAGGTTTTGAAACAGTTACCATTGCCTATAAAGGAAGCGTTGCCCACCACGACAGCGCGGGCAATAGCGGCGTAATTGGCGAGGGCGATGTGCAATGGATGACGGCTGCTTCGGGGATTCTTCATAAAGAATACCACGAAGAAAAATTCAGTAAAGCTGGTGGATATTTCCAAATGGTGCAGTTGTGGATTAATCTTCCAGCGAAGGACAAAATGAGCTCTCCAAAATACCAAGGCATCACTAATGCTGAAATGAAAAAAATGGAATTGCCCGATAACGCTGGCACGGTTGAAGTAATTGCCGGGGAATACCAGGGTGAAAAAGGCCCTGCGTTCACTTTTACTCCAGTAAATATGCTAAACGCTAAGCTGAATAAAGGCGGAAAAGCAACATTCAGTTTTCCCGAAAATTACAATACTACAGTTTTGGTAGTTGAAGGAAATATAAAAGTGAATAATTCCGAAGAAATTAAAACCGATAGTTTGGGATTGTTTGCAAATGAAGGTGAAGAATTCACTATTGAAGCTACAGATGATGCAGTAGTTTTAATACTGAGCGGCGAACCCATAAACGAACCCATTGCCGCCCAAGGCCCATTTGTAATGAATACCCGCAGCGAAATTATTCAAGCAATAAGTGATTTCAATATGGGAAAATTCGGGTATTTGGAATAATAAATTTAATTAACTTTATAGGATGTCATTTTCAGGTCAAGCTCAATCGAGGCCTAACTTGACATCTTTTTTAAATTTTTAAATATGTCAAATCTCAAAACAATAATCCCAGAACGTGCCGCCAATATTGGCAACTTTATGGTGGGTCGTTTGTTGCCTTTTCGGGAAAAAAGAATGGTTGGCCCATTCGCATTTATTGACCACATGGGTCCAGTAACGATGGACGATTCTGAAAATCTGGACGTGCCGCCCCATCCGCATATTGGGCTTTCCACCCTCACTTATCTTTTTGAGGGAAGCATAATGCACCGTGACAGTTTGGGCTCAGAGGTTGAAATAACTCCCGGTGCCGTAAACTGGATGACCGCCGGAAAAGGAGTTGTTCATTCTGAAAGGACGCCCGAAAGTCTTCGGAATACAAAAAAATCATTGCATGGATTGCAAATTTGGGTTGCGCTTCCAAAACATTTGGAACAAATGGAACCTGCATTTCACCACACTAATAAACAGGAAATCCCAAATTTTGAAAAGGATGGCGTTTCCATAAAAGTAATTGCCGGCGAAATTTTGGGAAAAAAATCGCCCGTTCCCGTTCACAGTAAGCTGTATTTTTTGGAACTTAAAAGTGGAAAAAAAAGAAAGGTAAGTCTTGGTGATTACCTTTTTGGTGAAAGCGGACTTTACATTTTGGAAGGAAATGTTTTCAGTGAAGGAAATACGTACGGGCCAAAGCAGATTCTTGTTGCAAACGACAGTAAACTCTGCGAATTTGAAATGGCCGATAACACAACCGTATATATTTTCGGAGGCGATTCTTTTCCCGAAGAACGGCATATTCACTGGAATTTCGTGGCTTCAGAAAAAGAAACTATTGAAAAAGCGCGAGAAGATTGGAAAGCGCAACGTTTCCCGCAAGTACCGGGCGAAACGGAATTTGTTCCGCTTCCAGATTAATTCGTTTTAAAATTTTTATGGGCCAGTTCTTTCCGAACGCGGCTTAAACTTTCCGGAGTAATTCCCAAGTATGAAGCAATCATCCATTGCGGAACGCGAAGCAATAAGTCTGGGTACATTTCAATAAAACTCAAATAGCGTTTTTCCGCAGTTGCACCCAATAAAAGATTGATTCGTTTCTGCATTTGCCTTATGTGGTTGTGCAAAAGCTTATCATTATATCGCCCAAATATTTGGCTTACTTCAGCTGCATGACACATAAAATCCTCGGCAATAAAAACCACGGTTGTATCTTCAATGGCTTCAATATAACTTTCAGAAGGGTCGTTGAAATAGACACTACTTCTGTCCACTATAAACCAATTTTCGGGAGCAAATTGAATAACGTGTTCCTTCCCACTTTCATCCAGCATGTACGACCGTAACAGTCCTTTTTCCACAAAAAAAGAATGCTTGCAAATATCTCCGCTTTTTAAAAGAATACTTCCTTTTTCATAATGCATCCGCTTTAATGGCAATGACAATAGATCAGCCTCGTTTTTTGGCAACCCAACGGTTTTCATTAAATAGGATGTGAAATCTTTCGGAGGCATGTCGCTTTCGGGCTTTATCATTTTAAAAATTTGAATTTCTAATTTACGCTTAAAATTAAGGTATTCTTTTCTAAATTTAATTTTCGAAGAACAAGAAACTGTATCAAATATTTTATTTTTGAAAAAATTAAATTTGAATCGCTTTCGATTATAAGAAATCCGAACCTGCGACTCGTCTTTAGAAAAATTCTTAGGAAGAGATCTTTTAATTCTGATGGTTAAATTTTATTTTTCTCAATAAAGTAAGAGATAGTTGCTGCAAAAATGTTAATATTTTAAATATTTAATTATGGCCAAAGCGAACAAAAAGGAATTAAGTTTAAAAGAAACGGAAGAGCTTCTCAATACATTGAAAACCCGTTTTGAAAAAAACAGTAGCCGACATTCGAATATTGAATGGTCCCAGGTTCATAAAAAACTTGAAGAAAACCCCCAAAAATCCTGGTCGCTTCAACAAATGGAAGAAACAGGTGGCGAACCCGATGTTGTGGGTTTTGATAGTAAAACGAATGAATACATTTTTTTTGACTGTTCGGAAGAAAGCCCCAAAGGCCGAAGAAGTTTTTGTTATGACAACGAAGCTTTGAAAGCCAGAAAAGAACACAAACCAAAAAACAGCGCTTTGGGAATGGCGGATGAAATGGGTGTGGAATTGTTGACGGAAACTCAATACCGCGAATTACAGAAACTCGGAAAGTTTGATACAAAAACTTCAAGTTGGCTAAAAACTCCTGCCGATATCAGAAAATTGGGCGGTGCTATTTTTGGTGATTTCCGCTACAATACTGTGTTTATTTATCACAATGGCGTTGAATCTTACTATGCTGCCAGAGGGTTTCGAGGGGCGTTACGGGTTTAATTTTGAGAAAAAGTAATTTTGGATGGGGTATTTAAAACATTAGCTTCGCTCGTGTTCCTCCAAATCCTTTCGCAAATCCAATTTCCGAAGTTTTGGGAAAAAGAATCCCGTTCCTACCACGGTAAGTATTGTCATTCCTCCGCCGAAAACAACCGCGGTTACAGTTCCCATTAATTTTGCGGTAAGTCCGCTTTCAAAGGCACCCAATTCATTTGAAGAACCAACGAACATAGAGTTTACTGAAGCCACGCGGCCACGCATATGATCGGGCGTTCGAAGTTGTAAAATAGTAGAACGGATAACCATAGAAATACCATCTGTTGCTCCACTCAAGAATAGCGCGATTACTGAAACCCAAAACCAAGTGGAAACCCCAAAAACAATAATACAAACACCAAATCCAAAAATGGCAGCGAGCAATTTCATACCTGCATTTTTATTAAGCGGAAAATGCGCAGAAGTAAACATGATCAATAGTGCACCAACTGCCGGAGCCGCACGAAGCACCCCAAAACCTTCGGGACCAACTTTAAGAATATCTTGGGCGTAAATAGGAAGAAGAGCCACCGCACCACCAAAGAGCACTGCAAACATATCTAAGGTAAGTGCTCCTAAAATTACCCTCGTGTTCATCACGAATTTGATTCCTTCCTTTAAACTTTTCATTACAGGTTCTCCAATATTTGGATTTAAAATGGGCTTCTTCGGAATCTTTAATAACAGTAATAAAGCCATTAGTGAAAAGGCAAAAACGAAGCACATAGACCAATGAACTCCAATCCAATGTATAAAAAACCCACCCGCAGCGGGACCCACAACAGCGCCCATTTGCCAAACTGAACTGCTCCAAGTAGCGGCATTTGGGTATATTCTTTTTGGAACCAATAAAGAGAACAACGAAAAAATTGTTGGTCCTAAAAAAGCCCGTACAATTCCACCGAGAAAAACCAGGAAGTAAACCGAATAAAGCACCGTGTTTGTTGAAAGATCACTTATTATTCTTGGCCACGTAAGCAAAAATAATCCAAGGCTTACTACTGAAAATCCAAAAATACATTTAAACAAAAGAGCCCGTTTTTCTTGTTGGTCCACAATATGACCAGCAAAAAGGGCCATGGAAACCGCTGGAATAACTTCCATTAACCCGATGATTCCCAATGAAAGTGGATTTTTGGTAATACTATAAACTTCCCACTCTATCACCACAAACTGCATGCTCCAGGCAAACACCATCGCGAAACGAACCATAAGAAAAATATTGAACTCCCGAAATCGTAATGCGGCATACGGATCGTTTTTCTTCATTGAAAAGAAGTTGAATTTTTAAGGTGAAAAGCATTTTCTTCCAAAGCAAGTTGCTTCATACCATCAAAAGTACTACACCAAATTGAATATGGCAATGGCATAAGAATAAAACCTCACAAAATGTAGTAAATCAAATAGCTGCAAGTATTCAAATAGTGAATAATAAAATTAATTGAAAAGTTAATATTTCGTTAAATCATTACTTTGCATTACATAGTACTGTAACACTTTTGTAATTCCTGCGTCTTTTAAGTATAACCCAATAAATTAATTTACAATGAGAACTTTAAACAGTAATTATTTAACAGAGAAAATGAAAACTTCAAAATCTTATTCCTGGAATTTGAAAAGAAGGTTTCGGTAAACAATTATCAATTAACAATTAAAATTAGAAAACATGAGAACATTGAACAACAGTGAAGATCAACACAGACCACAAAATTCCAAAGCTTATAGTTGGAATATGAAACGACGTTTTAAATAACGCACATTACCACCAAAATAATTAACTATGAAAACTTTAAGAAACATTCAAAAAAGAATTAAATGCGGATCGCAAAAGCAGCACACACTGAACTACCTAAGCGGAAATCAGCATCTGTTTGAGGATCCCACAATCAGAAAAACATGCAGATACGTGTATTGAAACATATAAAGCCCAATAGCGGTTAAAGCTGAATCAAACAAAATTGATTCAGCTTTTCTATTTTTTAGGGTTGGGATTGTATTTGCGGATTGGGGTTGGTTTTGGCTTCGCTGCAACTTCTTTCTTCTCGGGCATTGGCCCACGCAAATGAATAACCAAACCGTTTAAAAAATTCCGAAGAAATTGATCACCACATTCCATGTATTTTTCATGGTTCTCATTTCTGAAAATAGCACCTAGCTCACTTTTGGTAACTGCAAAATCTACTAATGAACAAATTTTCACAATATCTTCATCGCGCAATTTGTGAGCCACGCGCAGCTTTTTCATTATATCATTATTTGTTAACGGCATAAATAGTTTTTTTCAAAGGTATGTTTAAATATTTACCTCATAAAATTTTGTGGCTTCCCTCCTATTTTTCGCCCGTTGGCACCATATATACAGGGATATTTGTGTGTTCCAAAACACTGGAAGCCACCGTTCCCAAAAATATTCTTTCCAACGTGCCGTGGTTGTGCGTTCCCATAACAATCACATCAGCATTCCATTCTTTGGCATATTCCAAAATCTTCTTGGCAGTATCGCCTTCCACCAAATGTGTGGAAATATTATTTCCGCCCAAATGAGCTTTTGTTTTGTCCAGATAATCCTGCGCCACCTTCACGAATTCCTCTTGAATATTAAAATCTACCGGAAACGCATACCCTTCATAACCCATAAAAGGTTCATACTGCATTCCGTAATAACGCACTTCTGAAAGCACATGAAACAGGCATATTTCAGCATCCATCAATTTGGCAAGTTCAGAACCCATATTCACTACTTTTTCTGAGTTCGGGTTATAGTCTAGGGTAATCAATACTTTCTTCATTGGTACTTATTTTGGTTAGAACTGTTTGTAAGCTTTATTTCAATTTTTTTTTGAAGAGGTTGAAAGATTTCTTCGGAATATTTTCTTTCTTAAACTCTTGCTTAAAGATAAAACATCTATTCCAATCTAAAGCGGTTTTAATAAAAGTGGCAACGAAAAGTCGTGGAAAATATTTTTTGATAAATAGGTAGGCTTTGGATTCCCTAGTTCACTTATTGTTTAACAAGTATGGCTGTAGCCTTGTTTCCAGTTAGGAGATTCCATTCATAGGAAGCGAGCAAATTACCTATTTCGTCGTAAATATTAAGTTGTGCGGTATTAGGTCCCGAAGAGCCTTGGTTAAGGGCTTCAAAATCAATTTTGTTGAAACCAGATTCCAAAGGAAGATCAAACCCCCTAAAGCTACCTTCCAATCTGGCTTGGGGTATAGAAATATTGCCATTCACATATATTCGTATCATATCGCCATCTACAAATTCGTGGTCACGGTACATAAATGTGGCAATTTTGGCGGTGGTTTTAAAATCGCCCAAATATTGATCTTTTCCGTATTCTGGCTTTTCCTCTTTATCTTTTGTGAAATACTTTGGGGCTTTGTTCGTCCCGGTATATTCCAACAAACCATCCTCATTTTGCAAGTCTATCTGTTTTTCCTTTTCCTTTCCCAAATTAGAATTGTTTGGAGTATTGGGATTAGTTGTATTTGACAAAGTGGGCGTTTTAATTGCAGGAAACTCAAAACCGGTTGGACTGTCCAAATTTGATGGCGGCGAATCAAATCTTACCGAACTATTAGGTAAATCAATCTGTGAGAACATCACAAAAGAGGATAGAACAAACGTAAAGAAAAAGAAGTTTTTAAACATACCAATTAAATTTTCAGCAAAAAGAATAACAACAATTGCACCAAAATTAGTGTTTTCGGCTTTACGAATTGTTGTTAAATATTCAGTGTCATTATTTTTTATCCTTTTTTCGCTTTCTGTTCCAGATTATAACTAATACGATCGCGCAAAGCGGCAGTACAATATAAATTATAATATCGGCAGGGTTGCTCAAATCGATAGGCTTCTCGCTGGGCTTTGGCACCTCCGTTGGTTTTTGTGCAAAAAGATTGGCAATTTGTGCCACCGAAGCAATACAAGCAATTATTAAAGTTCTCTGAATTTTCATAATATTTTTTCTTGAAATTAAGCAAAAAATAATATACAGAAAAATTTTAACAAGTTGTGTTAACTATTTGGATATTAACCCAAATTGTCTTACTATGCCGAGTTATTAAAAAAAACTGAGAGAATATGAGACAACTTAAAATCACGAAGCAAGTAACCAACCGCGAAACCAAATCTTTAAACAGTTATTTACAGGATGTTAGCAAAATAGATTTGATAACGGCAGAGGAAGAAGTGGAGTTGGCACAGCGTATTCGTGAAGGAGATCAAGCTGCGCTGAATAAATTGAGCAGGGCAAATTTACGATTTGTGATTTCCGTGGCAAAACAATACCAAAATCAAGGTCTTAGTCTTCCGGACCTTATTAATGAAGGCAATGTTGGTTTGGTAAAGGCCGCAAAAAGATTTGATGAAACTAGAGGATTTAAATTTATTTCGTACGCAGTTTGGTGGATTCGCCAAGCTATTTTGCAGGCAATTGCAGAGCAGTCGCGTGTGGTGAGATTGCCATTGAACAAAATTGGCGATATAAATAAAATTAAAAAAGCTTCTATTTATTTGGAACAAAAGTTTGAAAGAATTCCAACTGCCGATGAAATTGCCAATGAGTTAGATTTCAGTGAAGCCAAAGTAAAAAGCTCCCTTAAAAATTCAACTCGCAGTCTTTCTATGGATGCCCCTTTTCAAGAAGGTGAAAACGACAACAATTTATATGACGTTTTAAGCTCAGGTGAAAGTCCAAATCCAGACAACAACCTAATGCATGAATCTCTTAGTATTGAGATAAACCGTGCGCTAGATACTTTGGCTCCACGAGAAGCAGATGTAGTAAAATTGAATTTTGGTCTCTGTGGACAACCGCCTATGACTTTACAAGAAATTGGCGATACTTTTGATTTGAGCAGAGAACGGGTTCGCCAGATTCGCGAGAAAGCTATTCGCAGGTTACGCCAAACCTCTAAAAGCCACATCTTGAAAAAGTATCTGGGTTAATGCATAAATGTTAAAATATTGATACTTTCAATATTTTATGAAATTCTTAGGAACGGGTTTTATTTCTGCGGTTATCTTTATGAGTCCAACCAACTCTCTAAATGACTCCAGAAATAATTCTCGTTTTTTCTATTCTTTTAGTTACCATAATTCTTTTCGCTTTTGAAGTATTTTCGGTAGATAAAATCGCGATGTTAATTATTGCTTCCTTGGCCCTAACAGGTTTGGTAGAACCGGAAGATGCAATTTCTGGATTTTCAAATACCGCAACAATCACAGTACTTTCATTGATGATAATCGCGCTGGCGCTGGAAGACAATGGCGTTATAGCCTCACTGGCGCGCTTACTTAAAAACCTTCACATTCTCCCCCTCTTTCTGCTACTACCTATATTTATGTTTATTACGGGCGGTATTTCAGCCTTTATAAATACCACAGCGGTTGTAATTGTTTTTATAAAAATTATTTCAGAATTGTCCAAACGCTTCAACTTGCCTCAAGCAAAATTACTTTTGCCTATCTCTTTTGCAGGAATTTTAGGCGGAAGCTGCACCCTTATGGGAACCTCTACAAACCTTATAGTAAATTCGATTGCAAAAGATTTGGGAGCGGAGAAATTCAGCTTTTTTGAATTTTCCTTTTTTGGATTAATCTTTTTAATTGTAGGAATTATAGTTGTTACCATTGCTTCAAGATGGCTTCCGAATGATTCAAAAGAAAACCTGCAAGAAGCCTATGATCTGGAAAACTATGTAACAACGGTAGTAATTAACAAAGGTTCCAAATTAATTGATAAAAAAATTGAAGATACTTTTCTTTTTACCGATGCCGACATATCAATTTTAAAACTCACGCGCAATAAGCAAATTACCAATGCTCCCGGACGCTATATTACTTTAAAGGAAAACGATAAGTTACTGCTAATGTGTGATCTCGAAAATCTCGCAAAAATGAATGAGGCCGATGACTTAAGCGTCCATAAAAAACAAAACAAGGATGAAAAGGAAATTACTGCTGCCCTCACTCAAGAAAATGAGGGAGAAAAAAAGCAGGAAGAGTTTGGCTTTATTGAACTTTTAATTTTACCCGGCTCCATATTAATAGGCAAAACGTTAAAGCAATTGCGGAAGCAAACCTTTCAAAATGCCGTTCCAATTGCCATTAAAAAGAGAAGAAACATCCGAAACACTGAAGAACGTCTTGTTCGAAAAAGCATAGAACAAATAACACTAAAACCCGGCGATAGACTTCTTGTGGAAGTTCCAAAGAACGAAATTGGCCAACTTCACGAAATGGAAAATGTGGCAGTTTTAAGGGAACACAAAACCAAACCTGCGGTAAACAAGAGAAATAGAACCATTTCATTTGTCATCCTTATTTTGGTAGTCGGGATGGCTGCCAGTGGATTATTAAGTATTTTGGTGAGCGCCCTTACAGGGGTTTGCCTTCTATTGCTAACCCGTTGTTTGGATTTAAACGATGTGTATCACCGCATCAATTGGCAGGTAATATTTCTGCTCGCGGGAATGATTCCATTAGGTGTAGCCATGAACAACACAGGTGCCGATAAATTTATCTCAAACTTTTTACTTGAAATATTGAGCGGCCAGTCCAATCTGATTATTATTGGTCTAATATTTCTAATTGCAATGTTACTGAGTAGCGTAGTTAGCAATAATGCCACCGCAATTATAATGACGCCCATCGCCATTGCCGTTGCAGTAGGTTTAGAATTATCAATGAAACCTTTTATACTTGCAGTTTTATTTGGGGCCAATTTTAGTTTTTTTACCCCAATGGGCTATCAAACCAACACTTTAATTTATGGAATGGGCTTTTATAAGTTCAAACATTTTTTTATAATTGGGGGCATACTATCTATAATTCTTTGGGTTTTGGGTACTTTTATGCTTTCCACCTTATTTTAAACTAAATTTTATGACAAAAGAAAAATTTTCAATCAACGATTCGATTACAGGCTTGTGGGACAAACTTGATGGCTGGCTGGATGCCATCATTTTAAAACTTCCCAATTTTGCTGTTGCCGTATTGGTTTTGATAATCTTTTATTTTATTGCCAAAGGAATACGGAAGCTTTCCTATAGAGTACTTTTCCAAAAAATTTCTGAAGAATCCGTAAAACAGATGCTTTCCAGAATTGTGTACGCAATAGTGCTTCTAATTGGGTTCTTTATTGCACTCGGGGTTATGCAATTGGACAAAGTGCTTACCTCTGTGCTGGCTGGGGCGGGAGTGGTCGGTTTGGCTATAGGCTTGGCATTACAGGGAACTTTAAGTAATACATTCTCTGGTTTAATGCTTTCCTTTCTGCCAAAAGTTCGTATTGG
The DNA here is from genome assembly GCA_030690315.1 of Aequorivita sp. GTDB lineage: Bacteria > Bacteroidota > Bacteroidia > Flavobacteriales > Flavobacteriaceae > Aequorivita. The sequence continues at coordinate 24,373 of JAUYGY010000008.1, read as the reverse complement.
CGATTATATTGAAACACAGGACAAGAGCGGTTATGTAGATGAAATAAACCTGCGCAATATTACCATTCGCCAAACAGATAATGATTATGTAATAATTCCAAATTCTGTTTTTATTGAAAACCCCTTTACCAATTATTCTTTGTCCCCTAGATCGAGAGTAGATATAGACTGTGGCATAGGCTATGAAAGTGATCTTCAAAAAGTGGAAGATTTGGTAACAAAAATTATTACCGAAAATTTTGAACAAAAGCCAAATGAAGGAGTTGAATTCTTTTACAAGGAATTTGGTGATAGCTCCATCAATTTCGTTGTACGTTTTTGGATTGCATGCACCAGGCCCAAACCAAAATTGGAAGCACAGCATAAAGCCATAAAACTTATTAAAATGAACTTCGACGAAGCAGGAATCAACATTCCTTTCCCTATCCGCACCTTAGATTTTGGAAAGAATAAATTGAGAATGGCACCAAATGAAGAGTTGAAGGAACCTTCCATTAATAAAAGTTCCCCTGAAAACAACAAAGAAATTGACAATTAAAAAATCAATCTTAAACTTATAATTATGCAAAAATTGCTCAGAATTCTGCTCGCCGGTTGGGGAGCCAAAAAAATTGGTGGTGGAAAATGCGGCTGCATTGGTACCATAGTGGTTTTTATTATTCTTTATTGGCTCTTGGGATACGTATTTGAATTATTCTGAAAATCTACTTTTAACAAAACAATAGCACCCGTTAACTAATTTTTTGGTGTGTTTGGCAGTTATATTTGCTCAACAAACCTTTAAAACTTAAGTATTATGAAAAAAGCTATTGCACTAACCATGCTGGCAACAGCAATTTTTGCTACCTCGTGTGTATCAAAAAAAAAGTATGTAGAACTGGAAAATCAATACAATGATACCCGCTCTACCCTAGCTAAAACACAGCTTGAAAAAGAAGAAATTGAAGCCAAATACGCCAAAATTGAAGAGCGCGTTGCCAGCTACAATTCAAAAATCCAGTCGTTAACAGACAGTAATAATAGTCGCCTACAAGCAATTGACGGCGTTGTTGTTTCAGAAAACGATAAGGAAAAAATGAGGAAAGCCCTCGCCAATGTAGATCCCCAAGAATTGGCACAGGCAAAAACCCTTAAAGATTCTATGAATCTTATCGTTTCCCACAATCTTAAAAAGAACCTTGACAGTAATTTAATTGGCGAAGGCGAAGAAGATGATATCAAAATTGATATTAATGAAACTGTGGTGATGATTACAATTTCTGATAAATTATTGTTTACCTCTGGAAGCGCTCGTGTTAACACAAAAGCAAATCCTCTTTTAGAGCGTCTTGCAAAAGTAATTAACAGCGAACCTGCACTGGAAGTAATGGTTGAAGGCCACACAGATAGCCAGACCGTAAAGCCAGGTGCCTACATTAAAGACAATTGGGAATTAAGTGTGGAACGATCTACAGCTGTTATCCGCATATTGCAGGATGATTATGGCGTAGCTCCTGAAAAACTGATTGCAGCAGGAAGAAGCAGCTTTCACCCGCTTACTGAAAATGAAACCAAGGAAGGCCGTGCTTCAAACAGAAGAACACGTATTGTAATATTGCCAAACCTTGACAAGTTTTTGGCCTTGCTTTCTGCCAACTAAAAAGAAAGTAAATAACAATAGTAAAGGCGGTTCATCACAAAGATGAACCGCCTTTTTTTAAGTAATAATCTAAAGTTTTTATTTAATTTGAAGGAGGCATCGTGGGCCGAACTTCTATCTTGCTGGGCAGCGTTCGGGGATTCATTTTTAATAAATCTACAACCAATTTCCCTATATCTTCTTTCTGGATTTTCCACGCATCCTTGTCATCTGGCTCATTTCCCGCAAAATGGGTTGAAACCGAGCCAGGCATAATTGTGCTCACTTTTACTCCGTGATCGCGCAAGTCTAACATTGCAGCCTGCGTAAAACCCGTAAGGCCGAATTTACTTGCATTGTAAGCACTTCCACCTTTAAAGAAATTTGTCCCCGCCAAACTGGAAATACTAATAAAATACCCTTTGTTCTTCTTCAATTGTTCCACGCTCGCCTTTAACGAATAGAACGGCCCCGATAAATTTGTGTCAATTGTTTCCTTCCATTCATCAATTGTAATATCCTCTACCGAACCAAAGTGGCCGAGGCCTGCATTCGCGATTACAATATCAATTCCTCCAAATTTATCAATCGCTGCAGAAATAGCATTTTGCTGGCTTTCAAAACTTCTCACATCGGCTTCCAAACCTATTGCTTGCGCCCTATCGTTTCCGTGAGAGTTTAGTTTTTTTGCAGCTTCTTCAGCCGTTGCTTTTGTTCTTCCGGTTATGGCAACGTTAATTCCTTCTTTCAGCAAAGCTTCGGCTATTCCGTAGCCAATTCCTTTTGTACCGCCTGTAATCAATGCGGATTTTTTTCCTAAATCATTCATTGTTTTTCGTTTTTACCAAAGTTACAAATAGCAAAACTGAATGTTATTAAATTCTGCTTAAATTTGGAAAATGAAATTGCTGTACCTTCTACTTTTCACTTGCTTATCTTTCAGTTTTTCTTCGGAAGAAAAAACACAAAACACTCTTGTAAATCTTGAAGACATTTCAACAGAATTCAGCTATGAAATCCGTTACGCAACCCCGAACAATTTTATTGGCGAAACTCTTTACGATTGCCCAAAATGTTTATTGCGACCCGACGTTGCCGAAGCACTTTTAAAGGCCAACCAGTTTTTTTGCGAAAAAGGCTATCGAATAAAAATTTACGATTGCTACCGCCCGCTGGACGTGCAAAAAAAGATGTGGGCAAAAGTGCCGCGGGCAACCTATGTGGGCAATCCCTACGGCAATGGCTCTATCCATAATAAAGGCGCTGCCGTTGATATAACTTTGGAAACCTTGGACGGCTGTTATGTGGAAATGGGCAGTGATTATGACTACTTCGGAAGGGAGGCGCATATTGACAATTACAATTTTTCAAAGGAAATATTGGCAAACCGAAAGTTGCTGTTTGAAGGCATGCGAAAAGTGGGCTTCAATACAATCCGTACCGAATGGTGGCATTTCAGTTTCCAAAAAAATTGGAGCTATAAAACGTTGAATATTCCACTTCCGTGCGATTAAATTATTTTTTCGGAAGGAGATCCTTTTCGCCTTCCTTACTTAACTTGAAAGGAATTTCTGGCGTGTTTTTATAGAGTTTCAATTCAATAACATCTGACGGAAGATTGAAATCTTTTGCAGCCAAAGCTTCTTTTACTTGTTTAATTATCAAACCTCTCAATACGCGCGAAGCTCTTCTATAATCGTACGTGTCAACCCAAAAATATACTTTTAAATTTACGGTACTGGCAGCTAGTTCATCTTCAATTACAAAATTTTCATGATCGGTATCTCGAATAATTTCTTTGTTGTTATCCAAAATTTGCTGAATAACAGCTTTTGCAGATTCAATATCATCTTCATACCCAATTCCAACGATAAACTCAACTCTATAAAAACCATCGGCAGTATAGTTTTCAACCGGTTTTGTAAGCACATCGCTGTTAGGAATATAAATATCGCGGCCGTCAAAAGTTTTTATATGTGAATACCTAAAATTCAACTCTTTTACCTTTCCGAAGATATCATCAATTTTTATGGTATCATTTATATTGAAAGGTCTGTTGAAAGCGAGAATTATTCCAGCCAAAAAATTCTTGCCAATATCCTGAAATGCAAATCCCAAAATTATGGCCCCGCCCCCTACCGCTGTTAAAAGTCCGGTAGCTATTCCGTCCAAACCAGCAATGCGCAACGAAAGCATAATAGCAACAATAACGAGGATGATCTTTACGGCCTGTGCTAAAAATCTGGACATTAACGGATCTTCAGATTTTTGTTGAAATCTCCTTTTATAGACATTGGTCAACACTTGCGCCAATAAAATGCCTAAAATAACCACCAATAACGCCAAAGCAAGCCGAGGAAGCACTTTTAAGAATTCTTCATAATATTTTTCAAAGGAATTTTGGATGGTCTCTACGGGCGATTGAATAAATAGGAACATAAACTTTTTCTTTAAAGATAAGAATTCTTTGTAAAAGAATTCTCGCTATAAATTTGCAATAAAATTTAGTGTAGCGATTTGCAACATGTATCTTTGCACCAAATTAAAAATAGTGGAACTTTCAGTAAAAACGTTCAGAATAATCAGCACCTTGGAAGCTATTTCCTTTCTTGTGCTTTTATTAATTGCAATCTTTTTTTAAAAAAATCTTTTATTAATGTATCTAGTATTTAAAAAATAAACTAATAAAATTTTAAAATGAATTGGTATTTTAAAGCATTTAAAAATTATTTTAATTTTAAAGGAAGAGCAAGAAGAAAAGAATTTTGGATGTTTATTTTATTTCAAATCATCCTAGTTATTTTAATATCTTTTATAATTTTTTTTTTCAAATATATTTATCCTTTAGATGAAAAATATAACCTTTCCCCTCTAATAGGTTTATTTCTTTTAATTAGTACTTTTCCTATTTTTTCAGTTGCTGTTCGGAGATTTCATGATACCGGCAGGAGTGGGTTGTGGTTAATAGCTCTTTTTTTTATTCCAATTGCTAATATTTTTGCTTTAATTTATTTGTTAGAAAAAGGTAGTATTATAGCTAACAAATATGGAGAAAACTCTAAAAACAATTCTTTAAATTAATTTACGATATAATAAGAAATCGAAAATAATTCACACAAAAACATTACTTCTAAAAATTAGAGTAAAAAACCTTGAATGCACAGTTTCAGTGTGATTGAAATATTTTTTCTTCCTAATATTTAATCATAAAATTTAGGGTTTCACGGTGCTTAATGTATCTTTACAAAAAATAAAATCTGTGGAAATTACTGTGAAATCATTTAGACTCATTAGCACTTTAGAAGCTATATCCTTTTTAGTATTATTATTTGTTGCATATGTATATAGAATGCCCGAAATGGTTCGTATTGTGGGGATGGCTCACGGTGTTTTATTTGTACTTTACGTTGGTGGCGCAATCTATATGTTTAAAAAACTGAAATGGTCTATTAAAGATTTGTTCATCGTTGTTATGTGCTCAATCCTGCCCTTCGGCCCATTTTATGTAGAACGTAAATATCTATAATGAATAAAGAAACCCTTCAAGAATATAGCTGCTTGCTTCAAGATTACCTTGTTAGTGAAGGTATGATACTTCAATGGGCAATTTTTTTGAATGTTATTGTAAACAGCATACTCCTTTTAGCAGGTGTAAAGCTAGTAGATGTTGTTTTTAGAAAATTTATAGTTGAAGCCTTTAAGGCGTTCAGTAACAAAACCAAAACCACTTTTGACGATTATCTTGTGAAAAGTAATTTCCCAAGATTTGTTGCGCATATTTTACCACTTGTAATTCTTTGGAATTTCATTCCAATTATTTTTATTGAATTTCCTTGGATTACCAACCTTTTACTGGTTGTGGTACAAATTTTTTCGGTCATACTTTTCATTTATATTTTCAGAAGCATTTTGCGCAGCACGCGAAAATTTCTGGAAGAAAGCGAAAGGTTCAAAGACAAACCGATGGAAAGCTACGTGCAGGTAATGATGATCTTTGCTTGGGGAGTTGGAATATTTTGGACCGTTCAGCTTCTCACTGGTTTTTCGGTTGTAAGTTTAACCACCCTTGGAGCGGCTTCGGCTGTAATTCTGTTAATTTTTAAGGACACTATTTTAGGATTTGTGGCGAGTATCCAAGTTTCAGTGAACGATATTGTTCGAATTGGCGATTGGATTACCTTCAGTAAATTTGGAGCAGATGGTTATGTTACCGAAATAAACCTCGCAACAGTGCGCGTGCAGAATTTTGATAATACCTTTACAACCATTCCCACCTACAGTTTGATTGCAGATTCCTTCCAAAATTGGCGCGGAATGCAGGAAAGCGACGGAAGAAGAATAAAACGTGCTATTTTTATTAAGCAATCATCTATTAGATTTCTTTCTGCGGAAGACTTGGAACGATTGAAGCAAATTCAGTTGATAAAACCATATTTGGAGTATCGCCAAAAAGAGGTTGACAAATTCAACGAGAAAAACGAAGCCGACAAGCAACTTTTAATAAACGGTAGAAACCAAACAAATCTGGGTGTTTTCCGTTTTTATGCGGATGCTCTTTTAAATGAAAATTCTGCCATAAATAAAGACTTGTTTTTAATGGTTCGCCATTTAGCGCCGACAGATAAAGGAATTCCCATCGAAATATTTTGTTATAGTAAAGACAAAAGCTGGGTGAATTACGAGCACATACAAGCCGATATTTTTGACCATTTGTTGGCGGCCATCCCCTACTTCGATTTGGAAATCTTTGAACTGCCTACCGGAAAAGATATTCAGGCACTGGCTTAAAATTATTTCGTCAATCGGTCTTTTACAAATTCCAACTCAGTCTTCCCGTGTAGGGAGGGATTGCCAGTTTCATCCAAACTTACCATAATAATTTTATCGATGCTTATAATAATTTCACGCGTCATCTTGTTCCGTACTTCGCAAGCAAGTGTTAAAGAGGTACGTCCGAAATTTGTTACCTCTAGCCCTATTTCAATAATATCGCCTTTTTTTGCTGAGCTTCTGAAATTAATTTCACTCATAAATTTTGTAACGGTTCGCGGATTTTCCAGCTGAATAATAGCATATAGTGCCGCTTCCTCGTCAATCCACTCTAATAACCTTCCGCCGAAAAGTGTTTCGTTGGGGTTTAAATCTTGTGGTTTAATCCATTTTCGGGTGTGAAAATTCATCTAAAATAAGGTGTCAGGTTTATCCATTTGTGGAATGTGAAGGTCCGTTCCAAACCGTTCGTTGGCTTTTTTTATAAAATGTGCAGAAAGCAAAGGTGACGCTTTTTCAAGATTTTGGTGAACGAAGAAGTAAATATTTTGCAAGCCTTCGTCAATCCAAGTTTCCAAACGGTCTATCCATTCATCAAGCCGCGTATAATCTGTTTCATGGTTTGCCCCGTTATAGCGAATAAAAGCCGTGGGCGTTGTTAGCCGCATATGCAACAAATCACGGCGCCCTGCCGAATCTACAATGGCATTTGTAATGTTGTATTTCTCTAAAAGTTTATACAATTCTTTCGCGACTTCTGCATCATTGAACCAATCCGTATGTCGAAATTCAATGGCAGGTTTAATATCCTTGGGAAGCATTTTGAAGAAAGGTTCCAGTCTGTCAATATTTTTTGGGCCAAAATTATCGGGCAATTGCACAAATGGCATTTCCAGTTTTTCTTTTAAATTTGAGGAATTCAAAATATATTCATTCAGGTTTTCTTCACAATCCTGAAGTCTTTTCCAATGTGAAATTCCCTGAAAAAACTTCGGAAAAAACCTGAAATCTGGCGGTGTTTTTTCATGCCAACCCGCAAAAACATCAGCTGGAAAAATTCTGTAAAACGTTGCATTCAATTCAATGCTGTTGAATTGGGTTGCGTAATATTCCAATTCATCTTTGGTGCCTTTCGGATAAAATCCTTTTAAATCTGCCTTGTTCCATTTGGCGCAGCCCACATAAAGGTTAGGCTTTTTAGACTTTTTCTGTTTTGAAAGAATTTCCTTAGTTCCCGGATGGTCTTTTGGAAGTGTAAAATCTATGGTTTCTGGGTGGTCAACTTTTCCGAATTTCATTTGCGCTAGTTTTTGTAAAGATAACTGTTAATGGAATACATAAAAAAGAAGTAAAAAAATTCAATTCAATTATGGAAAAAAACAACATTTCAAAACCTAAATTTCAAGGAAAAAAGAATGTTGAAAGGAGGATAAGTAAATTTTAAACCACGAATACAAAAATATTATTATTCGTGTATTCGTGGTTTTCATCTACTTATTAATAAAAACCGTTTTCCTATTCACAAATTCACGAATTCCATGTTCGCTCAACTCTCGTCCGTACCCACTTTGCTTTATTCCGCCAAAAGGAAGTCGTGGATCGCTCTTTACCAATTCATTTATAAAAACCGCACCTTCATCAAACTGAAACGCAAGTTTTTCTGCCTCCTCAATATTTTTTGTGAAAATGGAAACCCCCAATCCAAATTTTGAATTGTTTGAAAGTTCAACTGCCTCTTCCACCGTTTTAAAAGTGGTGACAGATAGTGCCGGCCCAAAAGTTTCTTCCTTAAAAACCGTCATGTTTTTAGTCACATTCGTAAGAACAGTTGGCTCAAAATAGGCACCTTGCCGCTTTCCTCCAATCGCAATATTAGCTCCCGCTTTCACGGAAGCGTTTACTTGCTTTTCCAAATCTATTGCCAGGTCTTCCCTCGCTAAGGTTCCAACATAAGTTTCCTCGTCCATGGGATCGCCACTTTTAAGTTCGCGGATTTTTACAAGCATTTTTTCAACGAATTCTTCGGAAATGGATTCATCAATAATCAACCGTTTTCCCGCAATGCAACTCTGCCCAGTATTTTGAAAACGCGCTTGCACGCAGGTTGCAATAGTTTTGTCAATATCACAATCTTTCATCACGACCAATGCATTGCTTCCGCCCAGTTCCAAAACAGTTTTCTTAATATTTTTCCCAGCAATGGAAGCTACTGAAGATCCAGCCGGGCCACTTCCGGTTAGCGTTACAGCTTTCACCTTTTCATTTTCAATAATTTTTTCCACGGCGTCACTTCCAACCAATAAAGTAGTAAAACAATTTTCGGGAAAACCTGCTCTTCTAAAAATTTTTTCAATATTTAAAGCACTGCCGAAAACATTTGAGGCGTGCTTTAAAATCGCAATATTTCCCGCCATCAACGCTGGCGCAGCAAAACGGAATACTTGCCAAAATGGATAATTCCACGGCATCACTGCAAGCACAACGCCCATGGGCTCATAACTCACATAACTTTTGAAAGCTTCGGTTTTTATCACTTCGTTTTGAAGTTGCTTTTCGGCATTTTCAGCATAATATTCACACACCCACGCACATTTTTCTACTTCGGCAATGGCTTGGGAAATTGGTTTGCCCATTTCAAGCGTTATTGTTTCGGCATATTCCTTTTTGTTCTTTTTCAATTCCGAAGCCGCTGCAAGCATCAACTTTTTGCGTTCGGAAAAAGTAGTTTCCCGCCAACTATAAAACCGTTTGTTTGCACTGTCAATTATTTCTGAAACTTCTTTCTTTGTGTGATTTTTATAGGATTTCAATTCCTTTCCGTTATAAGGATTGAATGAAGTGGTTGTGGCCATTGTTTTTGTTTTAAAAGTATTGAAAACATTGGGAAGAACGCAGGCGATTAAGATGATTTTAACGCGAAGATTGTTGAAAATAAACCATTGAAACAATCGGTAACTTCTACCTATTGTAATACATTTGCGAAAATTTTTATTCAAAAGCTAAGTTATAATTTTTTTAAAATTTTTTTCTGAACCATCATTAAAGGAATTTTCTTATAAAGCAAAATCAAATGAAAAACACAGCACTTTCACATATACACGAACAATTGGGCGCCAAAATGGTGCCGTTTGCAGGATACAATATGCCCGTTTCCTACGAAGGGGTAAACGCTGAGCACGAAACAGTCCGCAAGGCTGTTGGCGTTTTTGACGTTTCGCATATGGGCGAATTTTTAATAACGGGCCCAAAAGCAATGGATTTAATCCAAAAAGTATGCAGCAACGATGTTTCAAAAATTGTGGACGGGCAAGCACAATACAACTGTTTGCCAAATGAAACAGGGGGAATTGTTGACGATTTGATTGTTTACCGTTTTGAAAGTGAAAAGTGGTTGCTCGTTGTAAACGCTTCAAATATTGATAAAGATTGGGATTGGATTACAAAACACAACACTGTGGGCGCAGAAATGCGCAATCTTTCCGATGATTATTCGCTATTGGCAATTCAAGGTCCAAAAGCCATTGAAGCAATGCAGTCACTAACTTCGGAAGATTTGAGCGCTATAAAGTTCTATCATTTTAAAGTAGCTGATTTTGCTGGAATAGAACACGTAATTATCAGCGCTACGGGATACACTGGCAGCGGTGGATTTGAGATTTACTGTAAAAATAATGAAGTTGAACAGGTTTGGAATAAAGTAATAGAAGCCGGAAAAAACTTCGGAATTAAGCCAATTGGGTTGGCCGCGCGCGATACACTTCGACTTGAAATGGGTTTCTGCCTTTACGGAAACGATATTAATGATACAACTTCTCCTTTGGAAGCTGGGCTGGGCTGGATTACAAAATTCACCAAGGATTTTACAAATTCAGAGAATTTAAAAAAACAAAAAGAAGAAGGTGTAAAAAGAAAACTAATCGGTTTTGAATTGACTGAGCGCGGCATTCCGCGCCACGATTACGAAATTGTTGACAAAGACGGCAAAAACATCGGCATTGTAACCAGCGGCACGATGGCCCCTTCATTAAATAAAGGCATCGGAATGGGTTATGTAACTGTTGAAAATAGTGAGCCCGGAACTGAAATTTTTATTCAAATCAGAAATAAACCCGTTGCCGCAACAGTTGTGAAAACTCCATTTTACAAAGGGTAATGCAGGATTACCAAGCTATTTTAGAAGAAATTCACACTTCGCTTAAAACAGTTGAAAATACTGGGGAAGTAGCGAATTATATTCCAGAATTGGCGAATGTTTCAAAAGATAAATTTGGCATTCATCTGCAATTAATTACGGGTGAAAATTACTCGGTTGGTGATGCTACTGAAAAATTTTCAATCCAAAGTATTTCAAAAGTGCTTTCGCTTGCCAAAGCTTTTCAGTTGGTTGGGAACGATCTTTTGGAACGTGTGGATGTGGAGCCTTCGGGAAACCCCTTCAATCATCTTTCGCTTTTGGAACTTGAAAATGGCATTCCCAGAAATCCGCTAATAAACTCTGGAGCTATCGTGATTGCTGATGTTTTGCTTTCACATTTAAAAAATCCTAAAGAAGATTTTTTACATTTTGTTCGCGAAATAGCACATGACGATAGCATTTCATATAACAACAAAATAGCCGAATCTGAACGAATCACGGGGTTTAATAATTATGCAGCTGCCAATCTTTTAAAGGCATACGGGAATTTAAACAATGCTGTAGAGGATGTTTTGGATTTTTATTTCCACCAATGTTCAATAATGATGGATTGTAGGCAACTTACCAACGCTTTTTTCGTTTTTGCCAACAAGGGAAAGTGTTTAAAAAACATCCAACATTTAACCGCAAGCCAAGTAAAACGAATAAACGCTATAATGCTAACCTGCGGATTTTATGATGAAGCCGGCGAGTTTGCTTTTGAAGTTGGTTTGCCCGGAAAAAGTGGCGTAGGTGGTGGAATTGTGGCACTTTTACCACACTGTTTTACAATTGCAACTTGGGCGCCGGCATTGAACCCGAAAGGAAATTCATATTTGGGAATGCAAGCTTTGGAACAATTCACCACAAAAACAAAATTGTCCATTTTTTAAAAAAGTTTGAATAGGATTTTAATGCGAAAGAAAATAGAAAAACAGCGAATTTTAATATTGGGAGGCAGTGGCTTCATTGGCAACGCGCTCTACAAAGAGCTCCTCTCCTATTTTGAAGTGCACTGTACGTATTGCCAGCAACACGGAGCTTTTTCTGAAAATCAGATTTTTTATAATTTCTGTGTGGAAGAAAATTCTATGCTTTTATTGTTAAACAAAATTAAACCCACCATTATAATTTCAGCTATAAATGGAGATTTTAAATGCCAGTTTGAAGCCCACCAACAAATTATAAATTATGCTTTGATTAATGAAGGTTGTTCGGTGCTTTACATTTCTTCTTCGGAAGTTTTTGATGGAAAGTTTCGCCATCCGTCCTATGAAAATGATCAAACACTTTCTGAAACGGCTTCGGGAAGATTTAAAATTTCTATAGAAAAATTATTATTGGAAGCAATTCCGCAGCAAACCGCAATTTTAAGACTGCCTGTGGTTTTGGGAATAAATTCCCCAGAAATTCTACACTTGCGTCAGTGCATTCGGCACAACGCCAATTTTGAGGTTTTCCCCAATTTAATCATTACAGCAACAACAATAAGCAAAGTTTGCCAGCAAATTCATTATATAATCAATAAATCGTTCTTTGGAATTTTTCATTTGGCGAGCACAGATATGGTGCACCACGACGATCTTTTTCAAGAAATCACATCAAAAATGGGTACTAAAATGCCTATCTTTAAAAGTGTTTATAGCAGTAACGAAAATAGTTATTACGCCATTCTTCCGAAGGAAAATAAATTTCCAAAATCACAGCAAATAACTATTGCACAGGTTATTGAAGAATGTAGCTTAAACGAAGAGATTATGTCAATTAAATAATAAATACTATGAAAGCTTTATCAGAAAAACAGATTAACGAAAAATTAAAGGAATTTGAAGGTTGGGATTATCACGAAGGCGCTCTTCACACAATTTTTGAATTTGAGGATTTTAAGGAAGCATTTTCCGCAATGACCCGAATTGCTTTTGAAGCGGAAAAATTACAGCATCACCCAGAGTGGAGCAATGTTTATAATTCCTTGGAAATATACCTATCTACGCACGATGCCGATGGTGTGACCGAAAAGGATTTTGAGCTTGCAAAGATTATTGACGACCTTATTGGGTAACAATGCCTAATTGCAATCTCCAAATTCCAAAAATTAATTTCATTGAATCTTGGATTTTTAGAATTTATTTGGAATTTGGGATTTGATTTTTGGATTTTTTTATATTTGACCTTTCTTTTTAAAAATAGAGAATAAAAAATAAACAATAGTAATAGAAAATAATTTATGGGAAGAGCTTTTGAATTCAGAAAAGCAAGAAAAATGAAGCGTTGGTCTGCCATGTCCAAAGCTTTTACGCGCATTGGGAAAGATATTGTTATGGCTGTAAAAGAAGGCGGTCCAGATCCGGACGCCAACTCACGGCTACGTGCAGTAATCCAAAACGCAAAGGCAGTGAATATGCCCAAAGAAAACGTGGAGCGTGCCATAAAACGTGCCAGCGACAAAAGTTTGGGCGATTTTAAGGAAGTACTATTTGAAGGCTACGCCCCGCACGGTATCGCTATTTTAATTGAAACTGCAACCGATAACAATACCCGAACCGTAGCAAATATTCGAAGTTTTTTCAATAAATGTGACGGCAGTTTGGGAACATCGGGCTCTGTATCATTTATGTTTGACCATACTTGTAATTTCAGGATAAATCCGGAAGGGTTGGATATTGAGGAACTGGAATTGGAATTAATTGATCACGGCGTTGATGAAATTTTTGAGGATGAAGATGGAGTATTGATTTACGCTCCCTTTGAGAGCTTCGGCGCTATTCAGTCCTATTTGGAAGCAGCTAAAATTGAAATCCTTTCTTCGGGATTTGAGCGTATTCCGCAGGTTACAAAACAATTAACTGCTGAAGAAGCTGCTGATGTAGAAAAACTTTTGGAAAAAATTGAAGAAGATGATGATGTGCAGAACGTTTATCACACCATGGAAGAAACTTCCGAAGAATAATTAATAAAAATTAAAAGCCACCCTTTCGAGTGGCTTTTTTATTTAAAAATGCTGAATTTATTTATCAATAAAATATAACGAAGAAGCACCTTCAAACAAAGAGCTCAACGTTGGAGTTATATTACCGCCAGCACCAAATTCATTAAAGAATACAATTTTTCCGCCCTCATTGGCCCGCTCTGCAATAAAAACAGTTTGGCTTGTGCTTTCATATTCAACAGCTACGGGGTTTCCAAGTTGTGTTAAAGCGCCTGATACTCGAACTTGGTTGCCCGCGAATGCTAATGTTTCACCATTGGCAGTTGCATCAAATTTTGATACAAAATTATTAATAAAATTAAAACCCCCATCACTTTCATTGGTAGCGTCGCCAATGTCGGTAAGAATTACAAACCCGCCATCTTCAGCTATGCCGTGGGTACGGGTAATTCCTTCAATGGTGATTTGTTTATCTGGGGTTGCGGTAACATCTGTTGTGTAAGTTGAAATGAAGTTTTTCAGCACCGCAACATCTGCAGTTTTATCAACAACAGTATAAAGATCGTTGCCTATTAGTTGTATTCCCCATACTGCATAGTTTACGGTTACAATATTGCGAAGTGTATATCCATTGGCGCCACGCAGGAATACAAAAAATCTACCATCGTCGGTGTTTGGGTCTCCATCAACGTCTGCGTTGTCAGAAACTATATAAACATTATCCAAAACGGCAATATCCCGTGGACTTTCCAAAACTGAATCACTCGAAAGAAATAGGTTTAAAGTATTATTGTTTCCTGTGTTTTCAACATTGGAAAAAGTATTTATTACAGATTGGGTTCTTGAAACTACGGCAAGTTCGTCTGCCTCGCCGTCATAATATATACCTTCATTATCATCAGACCCTGTTAAGACTGAACTTAAAACAATGCCGTTTGGAGTAAAATCATAAACAGCAATTGCCTTGTTAGTATTACTTGTAGCATAAACAGTGGCCAGAATTGGTAGTGGTACTGGGTCACCGCTTCCGCCGCCATCATCTTCGTTTGTACATGATATCAACAATAATGATATCGTAAAAATAGGTAGTAAAAATTTTATTTTTTTCATAATCAGTTTTAAATTTTTAGCATAATTAATAATAAGATTTTAAAATTTTAAATGTTTAACCAATTCTTAACAACCAACATTGGGCGCCAAGTTGTTTTGAGATAAAAAGATTTTTAAATGTTTCCTCTATGAAAACTCTTTCTTTTTTCCGACGATTCCTATAAAGAAAGAACGAAGTATTATTGTGTCCTCATCTATATTTCCCGTTGGGTAAAAAGGTTTGTTTATAATTACTTTTTTTGTGGCGTAATTAAAAGCGATGCATATTATTGGCACCTTGGCAGCCATTGCTATATAATAATAGCCTGTTTTCCAAATCAATACTTTTTTTCGAGTTCCTTCGGGCGACATTGCCAAACGGAATTCATCATGCTCCTTAAAAATTTGGGCAATGGCTTCCACATTATTTTGGCCTGAGGTTCTGTCAAGCGGTGCGCCGCCCATCCATTTAAAATACCAACCAAAAGGCCATTGGAAAAGTTCCTTTTTTGCAATAAAATTTATTTGTACGCCCAACAACCTTCTAGTAAAAACGCCAATATAGAAATCGTGCCAGCTGGTATGTGGCACTACAATTACCACAGCCTTTTTTATTGCAGGGTCAAACGAGCCTTCAATTTTCCAGCCCATCACTTTTTGAAATATAAATTTTGCGATTCCCATAACAGGGTTTTTGGAATTACATTTTTAGGTAAAGTTCTTTTAATTTTTTGGGTGTAATTATGGTTTCCCAATTCGTCCCCAGTGCATTTTCCCAAAGGGGAACCATGCCCATGGCTACAGTGACCATTGTTTCCATCTGTGCTTCGGAAAGATTTTTGCAAATGTTCCGCGGAATTTCAACATTGTGCTTTTCCATCATTTTTTTGAAAAGCAACACATCTTTTGGATAAAATTCATCCAAATGTTGAAAAACAATGCAGTTCCCCACTCCGTGTTTCGTGCCCAAAACATAACCTAGGCCGTAGCTCATGGCATGCGCAACCCCAACTTGTGAATAGGCGATGCTCATTCCACCGTGCCATGACGCCATCATTAATTTGGCGCGTGCTTCTTCCTCGGAAAGGGAATCTCCTAAAAATATTTCCATACAAAGATCATAGGCCTTTTCGCCATAACTTTGGCTGAAAGCATTCAAAAATGTACCGTTAAGTGATTCCACACAATGAATAAAGCAATCCATTCCCGTAAAAAACCATTGATTTTTCGAAACGCCTTGGGTAAGATTTGGGTCAAGTATTACTTGATCAAAAGGTGTAAAATCACTGTTGATACCCAGTTTTCGCTCTGGGCCCGTTAAAACAGTTGTTCGGGAAACTTCAGCTCCCGTACCAGAAATTGTTGGAATCCCCACATGATAAACGGCCTTCTGCCTCACGAGATCCCAGCCTTGATAATCGGCAGCGCTTCCTTCATTAATAAGCATAATGGAAACTGCTTTTGCCAAATCCATTACCGTGCCACCGCCAATACCTATAATTCCTGAGGGAATTTGTGTAAATTCTACTTTAATTTCGTTCACCAAATTATCTACTTGGGAAGTTTTGGGCTCTTCTTCGGCGGAAATAAAAATTAATTTATCGTTGAACCGAAGTGGAATCCTATCCAAAAACTCGGTATTTTCTTTGAATACATCATCTACTAAAAAAATAAAAGGGGCTTTGTCCTGTTTCTGCGAAGCTAGAATTGAAGAAAGTTGATCAAAACAACCTTCCCCAAAAACCACTTTTGGAACCATCGGGAAATTGCGAAATTTGTTATTTACTCCGTCGGGCTTATTTTCCTTTAGAATTTTATTGGCCTTTACAAGATCTTCAGGCGTATCAATTTCAACACCAATGGTATTTGAAATTGCCATTTTTATATTTTTTCCATATTCCAAATAGCGGATACATTCTATTTTTTCCGCGGCTTCCAAGGAACGCATTGGCAAACGATAAAAATCCATTATAGCCTGTTTTCTAAAAGCATAAATGCCTTTGTGCTTATAATATTGGACTGCAACATTTTTATCGCGTGGAAATGGAATGGGCGAACGAGAAAAATAGAGCGCGAAATTATCTTTGTCAACAATCACTTTTACGCAGTTGGGATCGCTAATTTCTTTCCAGTCGTGGATTTCGGTCATCAAAGATGCCAAATCTATTTTTTCGGCATCAGGCTCGTTAAATACAGCAAGTACTTTTTCCAATCCTTCTCTGCTTGTGAAAGGTTCATCGCCCTGCACATTCACCACAATGTCCACATCCATATTTTCAACAGCCTCCGCAATGCGGTCGCTACCACATTCATGCTCTTTTAAACTCATAATGGCTTTTCCGCCATTCATTTCTATTTCCTTAAAAATCACATCGCTATCCGTAACCACATACACTTCATCAAAAAGATTTGTGGCTTTTGTGGCATCGTAAGTTCTCACAATTACGGGTTTTCCGCCCAAATCCTGCATTAATTTTCCGGGAAATCTTGAGGCGCCATATCGCGCGGGAATCATTGCTATTATTTTCAAGGCAAATTTTTTAAATTGATTTCAAAAATAAGAAGATTAAGTTCTTGGTAGCCGTTTTTTCCGAAGCTTTTTGTAAAATCTAAAAATTACAAAAAACAGAAATAACACCAATACAAATGCTATAATTGGAAGAAAAATAGACACTACGGCCATCGCAATGGAAGTGCCCGTTTCCACAGTACTCAAAACAGGATTTGCTATTCCACCGGTTGTGGCGCTTGAAGTTAGTCTGGCTGCCGATGTATTTCCTTTTATTGCAGCTGCCGTTCCACCACCTGCGATTATAGCCAAAGTCCAAGTTACAACGGGGCTTAAATCTGCAACTGTCGCAACCATCACGGCAGTTCCCGCCAATGTGGCCAGGGGCAAAGCTATTGTATCTAACAAATTATCAAACCAAGGAATGTAATAACCGAATATTTCAACCAAAGTGGCGATGCCCATTACAATAACTGCAGTGAGACTTCCCGCCCATTGCCAACTTTCATTGAGGGGAATAACATCATAATATCCTGCCAAACTCAAAATTAAAAGCGGCAAAAAAACCCGAAATCCAACTGCTGCAGCAAGGCCAATGCCTAAAAAAATGCTGATTATTATATCAAACGTTTCCATATTTGACGATGAAATAGAGGTTTAAAAAAAATAAAAATTCGCAAATTTAACTCACAACCGACAACCGATAACTGACTACCGAAGAAACTAATCTACAAAAAATTCGTCCTTAAAACCTATTAAGTACAATTTTTCGCGCGCCCGAGTTACAGCGGTGTAAAGCCAGCGCAGATATTCTTTGTCTATTCCGTTTGGAAGGTAGGGCTGTTCCACAAAAACGGTATTCCATTGCCCGCCTTGAGATTTGTGGCACGTAATGGCATAGCTGAATTTAACCTGAAGCGCATTGAAGTATTTGTTATTTTTTACGGCCAAAAATTTCTTGTATTTTGATTTTTCCGATGCGTAATCCATCATTACTTCTTGATACAATTTATTCGATTCATCGTAGGTTAAGGAAGGGCTCTCTGAAGTTAATGTATCTAAAAGAAGTACTGTTTCCAAAGGTTTCATATTTGGATAATCCACCATCCTGATTTTAACTTCAGCAAATCGGAAGCCGTACAATTCCTTAAAAGCGAATATCTCCAAAACCTCTGCAATATCGCCATTGGCAATAAAACCTGCTTCACTGGTATTGTCCACCCAAAAATAATTGTTCTTCACTACCATTAAATAATCGCCCGCTGAAAGTTCAGACTCCTGAAAAAGTATGCGCTCGCGTATGCTTTGGTTATAAAGGTTTGCTCTTTTATTGGAACGGACTATGATTACGGTATCCTCATTTCCCAAAGTTGAATAGCAATCGTTAATGGCATCCATAATTTCTTGACCATCGGTGGGCCGAATGATGTCTGGAAAATTTTTCCCTGAAAACTTAAAAGCTTCAAAAATTCCATCATCCAAACGTTCCCGTATTTTGGTAGCGTTTTCCAAAATACCACTGTCCTTTTGTTGCCGAACCACTTCGTCCAGTTCAAGCATAATAACCTCCCGGTTGTATTGACTTTCCAAAACATGTGCATCCAGCGCTGGGCTAATGGACAAATGCACGGGTGGCAACTGGGCCGAATCTCCTATTAACAAAAGCTTGCAATTATTTCCGCTGTAAACATATTGCATCAAATCATCCAGCAACGAACCGTTTTCAAAAAGTTTGGAATCTTGGTTAATGTCTGGAATCATCGAGGCCTCATCTACTATAAAGATTGTATCGCGGTGCTTGTTTTCCTGTAAACTGAAAGAAACAGAGCCTTTTTCGCTTTTTGGAAAATATATTTTTTTGTGAATTGTAAAAGCCTGTTTGTTTGAGTAATTGCTGATTACTTTTGCCGCTCTTCCCGTAGGTGCCAAAAGTACCGAGCGTTTTTTCAGTTTTGTAAGGTTTTTGACTAAGGAACCTACGATGGTCGTTTTTCCTGTACCGGCATATCCTTTGAGCAAAAAAGTTTCATTTTTGTTCGGGCTCAGCACAAATTTCGCCAATAATTGTAGCGCAATATCCTGCTTTGTAGTTGTGTTATGGGGAAAATCATTTTTTAAAAAACCGTAAAATTCTGATACATTCATCATTCCGTGCTGTCAATGAGGGTTTAAAGATAGGTATGATTTTTTCGCAATATACTTTTACGAACAAAAAAAAATTGTAGATTTGCGATAGACCTTTTAGTAAATCAACACTTAAATTATATCAATAATGAAATTAGTAATTCAGATTGTTCTTTGGATTGTCATCATCTTTTTGGGCTGGAAGCTTTATAACTCCGTTATGGGCCCCGTAAAATTCAATGAGATTAAAGAAGCTCGATACGCCAAAGTTATTGAAAATTTAAAGGATATTCAGGCTGCAGAGCTTGCCCACAAAGAAATTACTGGAAATTTCACTGGAAATTGGGATAGTTTGATAAACTTTGTCGAGACCGCAAAATTTGCAATCACCCAAAGACGCGACACTAGCTACGCCGATGTTGCAAAAAACAGAGCATTCGGAATAGATGCTGGTTATTTTATTGAAGAATCATTGATTGATACTTTGGGCTTTACCCCAGTAAAAGATTCACTTTATGGAACTTCAACCCGATACAAAACAATGATGAATGTTCCTGTTGAAGGTGTAGATGCAAAGTTTGAGCTTAAAGCAGGAAAAATTGTGAAGAACGACGCTACCTATTCTGTTTTTGAAGCCAAAGTTGCGAAAAAAATTATTTTGGGCGATTTGGACAAAGATTTGTTGGCTCAAGAAGAACAAGTACAATCAGTAGACGGTGTTAACGGCCCAGACCTTAAAGTAGGTTCTATGGAAGACGTAAACACAGCCGGGAACTGGCCAAAACTTTATGACGCTGCAAAAATCAAATAACATACTCAATAATTTACAAAACAGACTGTCCGTTCAAGTTTCTTTGAACGGGCTTTCTTTTTTGGTGACAAATCCCGAAAACAACGAAAGCCTTTTTTTCGTTGAAAAAATATTGGATCATAGCACCACCCCTGAGGAATTGTTGATGGATATAGAATCTATAATGTTTAAAAATAACATTCTTAATTCAGATTTTTCCGAAGTAACCGTTATTTACGCTACCCCCATTTACAGCCTCGTTCCCGCTCAAATTTTTGATGAAACGAAAGCTAGTGAATACTTAAAATTCAATTCAAAAATATTGGCCAATGATTATATGGCACACGATGTTTTGGAAAATCAGGACATCGTTGTAGTTTATGTTCCGTTTATGAACATAAACAATTTTTTCTTTGATAAGTATGGGTCGTTTAGCTACTATCATTCCACTACAATTTTGCTGAAAACAATTTTGGAAAACGAAAAATATTCCCTCCCGAAAATGTATCTGCACTTTCAGAAAAACAATTTTGATTGTATTGTTCTGCAAAACGGCGAACTTCAACTTTGCAACAGTTATACTTATAAAACCCCTGAAGATTTCATCTATTACACACTTTTCTGTATGGAACAGTTAAACCTGAATCCTGAAAACCTCCCGGTAATTCTTTGCGGTGATATTGATAAAGAGGACAACAACTATAAAATGGCTTATACCTATATTCGGAATATAGAATTTGCAACCAAAAATACTTCACCTATAAAAATTGATGTGGAAGATAAAAAACACCGTCATTTCATTCTAAAAAACGCGCTCTAAATGCGAATAATATCAGGCACATACAAAGGCCGCCGACTTACAGCTCCGAAAAATCTGCCCGTCCGCCCAACCACAGATTATGCGAAAGAAGCGCTTTTCAATATTCTTCGCGTTCGCTATTTTTTTGAGGAACTTACCGTGCTCGATCTTTTTAGTGGCACCGGAAACATCAGTTTTGAATTTGCTTCGCGCGGCGTTCAAAACATCACGGCGGTGGATGACCATCACGGCTGTATCCAGTATATAAATAAAGTATCGGAAGAGTTTGCTTTTCCTATCAACACTATAAAATCTGACGTTTTTAAATATTTGGAAAAAGCAACGGGAAAATTTGATGTAATCTTCGCGGACCCCCCGTATGATTTTGATGTTTCAAAACTTGAAAGTATTGTAAAAACAATTTTTGAAAAGAATTTATTGGAAGAAGAGGAAGGAATGCTGGTGATTGAACATTCAAAAATGAACAATCTTTCTTCTCTCGAGCATTTCACCGAAGCCCGAAAATACGGCGGAAATGTTTTTAGTTTTTTTTCATTTTAAAAGTATGATAAATTTACCCACAGAGCTCATAGAACTCGATTTTGTGAAAATAGAGTTTTATGAAAGTTATATGGTTACTACTCCTATTGAAGGAATTACATTAACTGAAGAAAATGTCGCCCAAATTCAAAGTTATGCCTCAGCATTCTATAAAGATGAATGTTTTGGCTACATTTCCTATAGGTTGAATGATTATTCAAAAAACATTTCCCCAAAGTCCTATACCAGGCAGTTTCCAAAATTACTTGCATTTGCAATAGTATATAAAACCGAAATTTCTTTAGATATAGCCAATTTCGAAAAATTTTTTATAAAAGTTCCCTTCAAAACATTCAAAAATTTGAATTCAGCCAAAGAGTGGATGTTGAAAGAAACTCAATTATAAAAAAAAGCAGGCCTATAAGCCGGGTTCTGTATCCATCAAAAAGATGAATCCTTATCATTTATCTAGACGTTCCGTTGCCGAAACGCTCAATCTGCCTACCCTCCTGCATCGGGCGGGAACCCTCAAGCACAGGTTTACGTGGCATTTCACCGCATAGAGTTTACCTGGTTTCACTACAGCATTACCTGTACATACTTTCTGCTGCACTTGTCCTATCCGCCTACGGCGGACGACGGCCGTTAGCCGCTATGCTTCCCTATGGTGTCCGGACTTTCCTCCCCGAAACTAATTCGAGGCGATAAGGCGGCCTGCTGCGCAAAAGTACTTTAATGTTAATAAATATGGGAAAATACGAACAGCTATTTTTTTAAAACCCGTTGTACATCTTTATATTTGCTAGCAACTCAATATTTCTATTTGGACGTTTTGAACCACGAAAATTTGAAACACGAATAGTTGCAATTTCGGATTTAAACTTTACTGCCAACTGCTACTGAATACTGATTATTAAAAAATATGGAACACTTCATTGTATCTGCCAGAAAATACCGTCCCGCCGTTTTTAAAGACGTTGTGGGGCAACAGGCAATTACCAATACTTTGGAAAACGCCATACAAAACAACCATCTTGCACAAGCTTTGCTTTTCACTGGCCCACGTGGCGTTGGGAAGACCACTTGTGCCCGTATTCTTGCCAAAAAAATAAACCAGGACGGCACCCAAACCGATGATGAGGATTTCGCCTTCAATATTTTTGAACTGGATGCCGCATCAAACAATTCAGTAGATGATATTCGTAATTTGATTGATCAGGTTCGAATCCCGCCACAGGTTGGGAAATACAAGGTTTATATTATTGATGAGGTACATATGCTGTCTTCCGCGGCTTTCAACGCTTTTTTGAAAACCTTGGAAGAGCCGCCAAAACACGCCATTTTCATTTTGGCAACTACTGAAAAACATAAAATAATTCCCACAATACTTTCCCGTTGCCAAATATTCGATTTCAGAAGAATTGGTGTTCGCGACATCAAAGAACATCTTGCAGAAGTTGCAAAAGCAGAAAACATTGAAGCCGAAGACGACGCCCTGCACATAATCGCCCAAAAAGCAGATGGCGCCTTGCGTGATGCGCTTTCCATCTTTGATCGTGTAGTGAGTTTCGCCGGTAAAAACCTGACCCGCGAAGCCGTTACTGAAAACCTGAATGTGTTGGATTACACTTGGTATTTCCAAATAACCGATTTGCTTTTGGAAAATAATATTCCGCAAGTTTTGGTTACTTACAATGATATTCTTTCAAAAGGTTTTGACGGCCACCATTTTATTATGGGCCTTGCCTCCCATTTCCGCGATCTGTTGGTGTGTAAAAACCAGGAAACTATTGAATTATTGGAAGTTGGCGAGCAAGTAAAAACAATGTATTTTGAGCAGTCGAAAATAACAAGTTCACAGTTTTTAATTGAAGGGATTGAATTGGCGAACACCTGCGACCTAAAATATAAAAACAGCCAAAACCAGCGATTGTTGGTCGAATTGTGTTTACTGCAACTTGCATCCCTAACTTTTCAGGGCGAAAAAAAAAACTCCAATAGCAACGGTCGCTTCGTAATACCTCCCTCCTATTTTAAAAGTGAAAAAATCACATCGGAAAAAATCACTTCTGCGGGAAGTATTGTGCAACAGTCGCCAAAAAAGATTGAAACTGAAGCCGTCGAAAATGAAGTCAGCGAACCTTCCGAAGAACTTGAAACTGAAAACAAACAACCGAAAACAGACAGCCCAGAACAGACAACGGACAACCGAGAACCGCAAAAAGTAATTGAGCGTCCCCAAATATTAGCTGAAAGAAATGCCCAAAAAGTTTCCGCCCTTTCAATAAAAAGTATTCAAAAAAAACAGGAAATTAAACAGGAAATGGTTGCAAACCAACCCGATGTCGAAAATCTTCCTATAATCGTTTTTTCCGAAGAAGAAATGAAAGCAGCTTGGACCGAATATACTTCCAATGTTGAAAGCGACGGAAAGTACAATCTACTTTCACATTTAACGATGGGGGTTCCAAAACTGGATGGTTCTATTATTCATCTCGAATTTCCAAACCAAACCATAAAGACTGAAGTGGAACGCGCAAAATTTGAATTGCTAGGTTTCCTGCGCGAAAAGCTTCAGAATTACGATATTGATTTGGACATAACTGTAAATGAAACTTCGGAAAAAAAATACGCCTACACTACGCGGGAAAAATTTGAGAAATTGAAGGAAATGAATCCATTAATTGAAAAATTGCGTACAGAATTTGATTTGGATATATAGCAAAAATAAATTCCAAATTTCAAACCACTGTTGTCCGATAAAAAAAATGCGAGTTGAATAAATCAACCCGCAAGATAGTATTTTTGTTTCACCACAAAACAATTAAATACTATGAGCAAAAATGCAAATTTTATCGGACAGCCCATCTTTTCGCAACTGTTAAAATATCTTCCCCGTCCTGAAATAAACAAAATAGCATCCCAATACGGAGCGGACCATTATACAAAGCGTTTCAGGACCTACGACCATTTGGTAACCATGCTCTATGGCAGTTTTCACAGCTGTCGTTCCCTACGGGAGGTAGTTACC
>JAUYGY010000054.1 GCA_030690315.1 Aequorivita sp. | reverse complement strand
TCCTTCTCCATCTACAAAAGCAGGTGAAGGTTTTATACCGTCATTGTATTGAGAGCTATTAACACTATTCAATTTCTCAATTCGAATTGTTGAATTTTGTCCAGCTACATGTAGATCTTTCTGAGGCTCACTAGTCCCAATTCCAACTTGTGAAAACCCACAAAAGCAAGTACATAGTATAGTTATAAAACAAAGCTTTAACATGTCCTAATTATTATGTATTAATACTTCCTAAAAAACAAAAAGTCATTTCCCGTAGCAAATTCAACATAGGTTTCCAAGGATACTGTTGGGGCACTACCACTCATCGCTCTTTTATTTGAGGAAACCAGCCCCCAAAATGAAATATCCCAATAACCACTAGATGGAATAGTTATATATGTTGTTGCGCCATTGTAAAAAATTCCTTTTACACTCTCCAACGAACCACTTGAATAGGCTTGAGATGAAGCACCAAAATGTCTTGTGGAGTTATTTACTGGGGACCCTTGTGGTGTGAGTGTAATATAGTTAGTTATTCTCCTAGCAAATTGATCATTTAAAGTGGCCTTAAAGCCATTCTTATATACATCAAAACTAATGTTATACTTAATCTCTATTATTGAAGGCCTGTTCACTTTAATAGTATAAGTTTTGATTACAGTAGAATCTTTACCAATATTATTTGTTGACGCTAAGTAAACAGTAGAATTAGGCAATGAAGTATCATCAAAAGCATCTATGTCTTCTGAATTAATTAAAGTTTTTAATTCCAGAGTAAAATCGCCATTTTCGTCAACATAAAGTGGAAATGTATTATTGGTAAGATCTCCATCATTATCTATATCTCCTCCATTATATGAATTATTGGAATGATTTAAACTCTCAATCCTAAGTGTTCCAGTAGAACCAGCTAAATGGAGTGCTTGTTGCGGGTTGTCAGTATTAACCCCTACCTGTCCATAAATAAACTGACCGCCTATAAAAAATACTATGTAGAAATTTTTCATTATAAATGCGGTTTATGTTAAAACTCATAACAATTATAAACATCAGTTTGTGAGGATATTAACCGCTAAATTATTTTATAGAAAGTTAGAAATGAAAGAAATATCTTATATTTCGATAAGATGATTAAAATTCTCGTTTAAAGACCGTTATTACTTTCCATCAATTCCTAAAGTCACTGTAAGCGTTAATAAAAAACATAATTAGCTGACTTTTAGTTAAGTAAATTAATATTTAATCTAGAGATATATTAATTGGCGATAAAAAAATATAAAAATTTATATTATCTAAGTATTCAATGGGAAGACTTCAAGGTGTTCAAGTGCATTGCCGAAAAGGACAAGTCAACCATGTGCTGTTTCTTCGGCTACAAACTTTAGCTGATCATTAATGACCATGAGGATCTACTCTCCTTTTAGCTTACCAAAGGCTAAGTGGATGACAGGAATATCGATGTGATGGCGGTGATGACAATAAGATGAAAATAAAAAAAATCCAGCTTTTCAGCTGGATTTTAATGTTATGCTTCGCCCGTAGGGCCAAAGTTTAAGGGAATGGGCGGCTGCTCATAATCCTTTATTTCGCCATGTGCGTTTTCAAAACGTTTTACATTTTCACCCAATGCTTTTAAAAACCTTTTGGCGTGTTGTGGTGTGAGAATGATTCTCGACTTCACTTTGCTTTTTGGAATACCGGGCATAATGGTTACAAAGTCCACCACAAATTCAGAAACAGAATGGTTAATTATGGCGAGGTTACTGTAAATACCTTGCGCCACCGCTTCATCCAATTCAATGTTTATCTGTCCTTGCTTTGGTTGCTCTTTTTTTTGATCTGCCATTTTTTAAAATATAATTGTGGGCACGGTAGAGACGCACGGCCGTGCATCTCTACTGCCACACATATTAATTATAATTTACTTCTTGCTTTACACGGTTCATTTCCTCAAGCTCTTGTTTGGAACCCACAATTATAGTGTCATATCTACGCATTCCGGTTCCGGCTGGTATTTTATGTCCTACAATTACGTTCTCTTTCAAGCCTTCCAAGGTATCAACTTTTCCGGCTACTGCCGCTTCGTTCAATACTTTGGTAGTTTCCTGGAAGGAAGCCGCAGAGATGAATGATTTGGTCTGTAACGACGCTCTCGTAATACCCTGAAGTACCGGAGTTGCCGTTGCAGTAACCACATCGCGTGCTTCTGCAAGTACTTTATCGTTTCTTCTCAACAAAGAGTTTTCATCACGAAGCGTACGTGGAGAAAGGATTTGTCCTTCCTTCAAGTTCTGTGAATCCCCGGCGTTTGTAACCACTTTCATTCCGAAAATTTTATCGTTTTCTTCAATGAAATCATCTTTATGAGCCAATTGATCTTCAAGGAAAGTAGTATCTCCCGGATCCTGAATTCTAACCTTACGCATCATTTGGCGAACAACTACCTCAAAGTGTTTGTCGTTAATCTTCACCCCTTGCAGACGGTAAACCTCCTGAACTTCATTCACAAGATATTGCTGTACTGCTGAAGGGCCTTTAATACGAAGGATATCTTCCGGCGTAATGGAACCATCAGAAAGCGGCATACCTGCACGAACATAATCGTTTTCCTGAACTAGAATCTGGTTACTAAGTTTCACCAAATACTTTTTCACTTCGCCCAATTTAGACTCAACGATAATCTCGCGGTTACCACGTTTTATTTTCCCGAAGGAAATAACACCGTCAATCTCGCTAACTACTGCTGGGTTTGAAGGGTTACGCGCTTCAAAAAGTTCGGTAACACGTGGAAGACCTCCCGTAATATCACCCGCTTTCGCAGATTTACGTGGAATTTTCACAAGAATTTTACCAATCTTTATTTTGTCGCCATCGTCCACCATCAAGTGAGCGCCAACAGGCAAGTTATAACTACGGATAATTTCGTCTTTCTTCCCTAAAATTTGAAGGGTTGGAATACGTTTTTTATCTCTAGATTCAGAAATAACTTTTTCCTGGAAACCAGTTTGCTCATCAATCTCAACCTGATAGGTCATCCCCTGAACAATATTCTCATATTTAATCTTTCCGGCAAATTCTGAAATAATTACACCGTTGTATGGATCCCAAGAACACACTATATCACCGGCATTCAGGCTGTCGCCATCTTTCACATAAAGTGTAGAACCGTATGGAATGTTGTTGGTACTAAGTGTAATTCCTGTTTTCTTGTCAACGAGTTTAATTTCTGAAGTACGGGAAATAACGATATCAATTGATTTTCCTTGGTTGTCTTCCCCTTTAACGGTTTTAAGATCTTCGATCTCAGCTTTCCCGTCAAATTTAACAGATAATTTATTTTCTTCGGAAATGTTTCCTGCAATACCCCCTACGTGGAACGTACGAAGCGTAAGCTGGGTTCCCGGTTCACCAATGGATTGTGCTGCAACAACACCCACAGCTTCCCCGCGCTGCACCATTTTATTGGTAGCAAGGTTACGGCCGTAACATTGTGAACAGATTCCTTGTTTTGCCTCACACGTAAGTGCGGAACGAACTTCAACGCTTTCCAATGGAGATGCCGCAATAGCATCTGCAATTTCTTCGTAAATATGTTCGCCAGAAGCAACAAGCAATTCTTTGGTCAATGGATTTACTACATCGTTAAGCGCGGTACGCCCAACAATTCTATCTCTTAAAGTTTCAACAACTTCTTCGTTTTTCTTTAAAGCCGAAACCTCAATTCCACGAAGAGTGTAACAATCTTCAATATTGATAATAACATCCTGTGAAACATCCACCAAACGACGTGTTAAGTAACCCGCATCCGCCGTTTTAAGAGCGGTATCTGCAAGACCTTTACGCGCCCCGTGAGTAGAGATAAAGTATTCAAGAATTGAAAGACCTTCCTTAAAGTTGGAAAGAATTGGGTTCTCGATAATTTCGCCACCACCGGAGTTTGATTTTTTCGGTTTCGCCATCAATCCTCGCATACCTGTTAACTGACGGATTTGTTCCTTAGAACCCCTCGCACCAGAATCAAGCATCATATACACAGAGTTGAAACCTTGCTGATCTTCGCGAATACGCTTCATAGAAAGCTCGGTAAGTTCAGCGTTGGTTGCAGTCCAAATATCAATTACTTGGTTGTAACGTTCGTTGTTGGTAATAAGACCCATGTTGTAGCTGCTAATAATACCATCAACTTGTGTGTTGGCACTATCAATCATACTTTGTTTTTCAGCAGGGATAATAATATCTCCAAGGCTGAAAGATAATCCGCCTTCAAAAGCGAATTTATACCCTAGGGTTTTAATTTCATCAAGGAAAGCTGCAGTAACAGGAACTGAAGTTACTTTCAAAATTCCACCAATAATATCACGAAGCGACTTTTTGGTCAATACTTCGTTGATGTATCCGGCAGCTTCGGGAACTTTCTCGTTAAAGATTACTCTTCCCAAAGTTGTGGTGATGATTTGTTTTACCAGTTCACGTTTATCATTAAAGTCTGTTGTACGTATTCTTATTTCGGCATTCAAATCTACCATCCCTTCGTTGTAGGCAATGATAGCTTCTTCAGCTGAATAAAAAGTTAGGCCTTCGCCTTTCACTTTTACTTCATCAGTAGATTTTCTTAGTTTGGTCATATAGTAAAGACCCAAAACCATATCCTGAGAAGGAACCGCAACTGGCGAACCGTTTGCTGGGTTCAAAATGTTATGCGAAGCAAGCATCAAAAGCTGACATTCCAAAATAGCCTCTGGCCCAAGTGGAAGGTGAACCGCCATCTGGTCACCATCGAAATCCGCGTTGAATGCAGTACATACCAATGGGTGTAGTTGGATTGCTTTTCCTTCAATCAATTTTGGCTGGAAAGCTTGAATACCCAATCTGTGCAAAGTTGGAGCCCGGTTAAGCATAACGGGGTGACCTTTCAATACATTTTCAAGAATATCCCAAACTACGGGCTCTTTTTTGTCTATAATTTTCTTTGCAGATTTTACGGTTTTTACAATTCCTCTTTCAATCAATTTACGGATTACGAAAGGTTTGTAAAGTTCGGCAGCCATATCTTTTGGAATACCGCATTCGAACAATTTCAATTCCGGTCCAACAACGATTACTGAACGAGCCGAATAATCCACACGCTTACCAAGCAGGTTTTGACGGAAACGCCCTTGTTTACCTTTCAATGAATCTGAAAGGGATTTCAACGGACGGTTGCTATCAGTTTTTACTGCGGAAGATTTACGGGTGTTGTCAAACAATGAATCTACCGATTCCTGAAGCATACGCTTCTCGTTACGAAGGATTACTTCCGGAGCTTTTATCTCCATCAATCGCTTCAAACGATTGTTACGGATAATTACTCTTCGGTATAAATCGTTCAAATCTGAAGTTGCAAAACGGCCACCATCAAGCGGCACCAACGGACGAAGTTCTGGTGGAATAACTGGAATTACTTTCATAATCATCCACTCGGCTTTGTTTTCGCGATTTTTGTTTGAATCACGAAGGGCTTCCACAACTTGAAGACGTTTTAGCGCTTCGGTTTTACGTTGTTTTGAAGTTTCGTTGTTTGCTTTATGGCGAAGGTTGTAAGACAGCGTGTCCAAATCAATTCTTTGTAAAAGATCGATCAAACATTCTGCTCCCATCTTCGCGATAAATTTGTTTGGATCGCTTTCTTCCAAATATTGGTTTTCCTGTGGAATGGAATCCAAGATTGCCAAATATTCTTCTTCAGTAAGGAAATCCAATTTCTTAACGGCTTCCCCACCTTCGTATTTTGCAATACCTGGTTGGATTACTACATAACGTTCGTAGTAAATTATCATATCCAATTTCTTGGAAGGTAATCCAAGAAGGTAACCAATTTTATTCGGAAGACTACGGAAATACCAAATGTGTGCCACGGGAACTACCAAATTGATATGTCCCACACGGTCACGACGTACTTTCTTTTCAGTCACTTCCACACCACAACGGTCACAAACAATACCTTTGTAGCGGATTCTTTTATATTTACCACAGGCACACTCATAATCCTTTACCGGACCGAAAATGCGCTCACAGAAAAGTCCGTCACGCTCTGGCTTGTGCGTGCGGTAGTTGATTGTTTCGGGTTTTAGAACTTCACCGCGTGATTCCGCCAAAATGGATTCAGGGGAAGCCAAACCAATAGAAATCTTGTCGAATTTCTGTACTGTGTTTTCTTTATTTCTGTTCATCATGATTTAAAATAAACTTTGTTGTTAAATGAGGTTTTTAATTCCTCGGAAGAAATTTATGAGACCCCTCTGCCGTGGCGGAGGGGTTTCAGTTATTCTTCTAATCTAATGTCAAGACCCAATCCTTTCAATTCGTGCATAAGTACGTTGAAAGATTCCGGTAATCCTGGTTCTGGCATGGTTTCTCCTTTTACGATTGCTTCGTAGGTTTTCGCCCTTCCAATAACATCATCAGATTTAACAGTCAATATTTCCCTAAGCGTGCTGGATGCACCGTATGCTTCCAAGGCCCAAACTTCCATCTCTCCAAAACGCTGACCACCAAATTGTGCTTTACCACCAAGCGGCTGTTGCGTAATAAGTGAGTACGGTCCAATGGAACGTGCATGCATTTTGTCGTCCACCATGTGGCCCAGTTTCAGCATATAGATTATACCTACGGTTGCAGGTTGGTCAAAACGCTTACCGGTTCCACCATCAAATAGATAGGTGTGTCCAAATCTTGGAATTCCAGCTTCATCGGTCAATTCATTGATCTGGTCTATAGTTGCACCGTCAAAAATTGGAGTTGCATATTTGCGACCCAGTTTCTGTCCAGCCCATCCAAGAACCGTTTCATAAATTTGCCCAATGTTCATACGCGATGGTACCCCAAGTGGGTTCAACACGATATCTACAGGAGTTCCGTCTTCAAGGAAAGGCATATCTTCCTCGCGTACAATACGCGCAACAATACCTTTGTTTCCGTGACGTCCAGCCATCTTGTCTCCTACTTTCAGTTTACGCTTTTTAGCAATGTAAACCTTGGCAAGTTTCAAGATTCCGGCTGGAAGTTCATCTCCAACAGAGATGGTAAACTTCTCACGACGCAAGTTACCTTGAAGGTCATTTTCCTTAATTTTATAGTTGTGCATTAAATCTGCCACCAACACGTTGGTTTCATCATCAGTCGTCCAAGTACCTCCAATTAAGTGGGTGTAATCATCAACAGAGTGAAGCATTTTTAATGTGAACTTTTTACCTTTCGGGAATACAATTTCACCAAGGTCATTATTAATACCTTGCGCAGTTTTTCCGCCAACAATTGTGAAAAGTTTTTCAACCAAAACATCTTGAAGGGCAACGAATTTTGCTTCGTATTTTGCCTCAAGTTCTGAGATGTCTTCTTTGTCTTTCGCGCGCTTGCGTTTGTCTTTTACGGCACGGGCAAACAATTTTTTCTCTATTACCACCCCGTTCAATGAAGGCGAAGCTTTAAGCGAAGCATCCTTAACATCACCCGCTTTGTCACCAAAAATGGCGCGAAGCAGTTTTTCTTCAGGTGTTGGATCGCTTTCTCCTTTTGGAGTAATTTTCCCGATAAGAATATCGCCAGGTTTTACCTCGGCGCCAATTCGAATCATCCCGAATTCATCCAAATCTTTTGTAGCTTCTTCCGAAACGTTTGGAATATCGTTTGTCAATTCTTCGTTACCCAATTTGGTATCACGAACTTCCAATGAATATTCATCAATATGGATAGAGGTGAAAATATCTTCACGAACTACTCTTTCAGAAATTACGATTGCATCTTCAAAGTTGTAACCTTTCCAAGGCATGAAGGCAACCTTCATGTTTCGTCCCAGTGCAAGTTCTCCTTTTTCAGTAGCGTAACCTTGACAAAGTACTTGTCCTTTTTTCACTCTATCACCTTTGCGAACAATAGGCTTCAAGTTAATGGAAGTACTCTGGTTTGTTTTTCTGAATTTAATTAGCTGATATGTTTTTGAATCGCTATCAAAACTTACCATACGCTCTTCTTCGGTACGGTCATATTTAATAGTAATTTTATTTGCATCAACATATTCTACCACACCATCTCCTTCAGCATTTATCAATACACGGCTATCAGAAGCAACTTGTCTTTCAAGACCCGTTCCCACGATTGGTGAATCTGCAATTAACAAAGGTACCGCCTGGCGCATCATGTTTGAGCCCATCAGTGCACGGTTCGCATCATCGTGTTCCAAGAAAGGAATCAAAGATGCAGAAATAGATGCAATCTGGTTTGGCGCAACGTCTGCATAATTTAATACGGTTGGATCTACCAATGGGAAATCACCTTCCATACGAGCAATTACTTTGTCAGTATCTATTACCCCTTTATCAGTCAATGGAATGTTTGCTTGCGCGATATGCTTATCTTCTTCTTCTTCAGCAGAAAGATAAACAGGTTCGTGCTTCAAGTCAATTTTACCATCTGTAACTTTACGGTACGGTGTTTCGATGAAACCAAGATTGTTCACTTTCGCATAAACGGCAAGTGAAGAAATCAAACCAATGTTTGGTCCTTCCGGAGTTTCAATTGGGCAAAGACGGCCGTAATGTGTATAGTGAACGTCACGAACCTCAAAACCTGCTCTTTCACGGGAAAGTCCACCTGGCCCAAGTGCAGAAAGACGACGCTTGTGCGTAATCTCTGCCAGCGGGTTGGTCTGGTCCATAAACTGTGAAAGCTGGTTTGTACCAAAAAATGAATTAATAACGGAAGATAAAGTCTTCGCGTTAATCAAATCGATAGGTGTAAACACTTCATTGTCTCGAACGTTCATACGCTCGCGGATGGTACGCGCCATACGGGCAAGACCAACGCCAAACTGTTGTGATAATTGTTCCCCTACAGTACGAACACGACGGTTGCTAAGGTGATCAATATCATCAATTTCAGCTTTAGAGTTGATAAGCTCGATAAGATATTTAACTATGGTAATGATATCTTCCTTGGTAAGCACTTGCTTGTCCATCGGGATATCAAGACCCAGTTTTTTGTTCATTCTGTAACGACCTACTTCCCCAAGATTATATCTTTGGTCGCTGAAGAAAAGTTTGTGGATAATTCCACGAGCAGTTTCCTCATCGGGCGGTTCAGCGTTACGAAGCTGTCTGTATATGTGTTCTACCGCTTCCTTTTCAGAGTTGGTTGGATCCTTTTGTAATGTGTTGTGGATAATGGCGTAATCTGCCAAAAGATTATCCTCTTTGTGCAACAAGATTGTTTTTGCGCCGGAATCAATGATTTCATCGATATGTTCTTTTTCAACAACAGTATCACGGTCTAAAATAATCTCATTACGCTCTATTGAAACTACCTCGCCAGTGTCTTCATCAACGAAATCCTCGTGCCATGTTTTAAGCACACGTGCGGCTAGTTTACGGCCTATGTATTTTTTAAGTCCAGTTTTTGAAGCTTTCACTTCTTCCGCTAGGTCAAATATTTCAAGAATATCCTTATCCCTTTCAAAACCGATTGCACGGAAAAGTGTGGTTACAGGTAACTTTTTCTTACGGTCAATGTAAGCGTACATTACGCTGTTGATATCTGTGGCGAATTCAATCCATGAACCTTTGAAAGGAATTACACGGGCAGAATACAGTTTGGTTCCATTTGCGTGGAACGACTGGCCAAAGAACACACCTGGCGAACGGTGAAGCTGTGAAACAACAACACGCTCGGCCCCGTTGATGCAGAAAGTTCCGCTTGGGGTCATATAAGGAATAGTACCTAAGTAAACATCTTGCACGATGGTTTCAAAATCTTCGTGCTCGGCATCTGTACAGTACAGTTTCAAACGCGCTTTAAGAGGTACGCTATAAGTAAGACCACGTTCAATACATTCCTGGATGGAATATCTTGGCGGATCCACGAAATAGTCTAAAAACTCTAAAACGAATTGGTTGCGGGTATCGGTTATCGGGAAATTTTCCAAAAAGGTTTTATACAATCCTTCTTGGCCTCTTTCTTCTGATTTGGTTTCCAACTGGAAAAAATCCTGAAAGGATTTAATCTGAATGTCCAAAAAGTCGGGGTATTCCGGCTTATTTTTTACAGAGGAAAAATTCAATCTTTCAGTTTGCGTTGCTGACATCTATGGACGGAATTTTAATTAAAATAATAATGAAAAATCGTATAAAAAGGCATTAACCATTATATACGCAAAATGGTTTAGGTCTTTCCCGACTTATCGGGAAGACCTAAACCTTAGGGTTTGGAACGTAAGGAGCTTACTTAAGCTCAACCTCAGCTCCAGCTTCTTCTAGTTGTGCTTTTAAAGCTTCAGCTTCATCTTTAGACACACCTTCTTTTATTGGAGAAGGAGCGTTGTCAACTAATTCTTTTGCTTCTTTAAGACCAGCACCAGTTAATTCCTTAACTAGTTTTACAACTGCAAGCTTAGATGGGCCAGCAGCTTTCAACATTACGGTGAATTCTGACTGCTCTTCAGCGGCTTCTACAGCAGCACCTCCACCAGCGGCAACAGCAACAGCTGCGGCAGCAGGCTCAATGCCATACTCGTCTTTTAATATTGTAGCTAACTCGTTAACTTCTTTTACTGTTAGGTTAACCAATTTTTCTGCGAAATCTTTCAAATCTGCCATTTCTATCGTTTTTAAAAATAATTGTGTTTATATAAATTAATTAGTGCTAAATGAAATTTTATCCTTCTCTTTCGGATAAGGTTTTAACAAGACCTGCGATTGTATTACCACCACTCTTAAGTGCTGAAATAACATTTTTAGCAGGCGATTGCAACAACCCGATAATCTCTCCAACAAGTTCGTCTTTAGATTTAAGGTTAACTAAGTTATCCAATTGATCATCACCCACGTAAATGGATTCTTGGATAAAAGCTCCTTTCAATAAAGGCTTATCAGATTTTCTTCTGAATTCTTTAATTACTTTGGCAGGTGCGTTACCTGTTTCAGAAAACATTAAGGAAGTGTTTCCTTTAAGTATTTCTGTTAATTCACCAAAGTCCTTATCTGAACTCTCCATTGCTTTTTTAAGCAATGTGTTCTTAACAACCGCCAACTGTACACCCGCTTTAAAACAAGCGCGGCGAAGATTGGTAGTGTTCCCTGCGTTAAGGCCTGAAATGTCTGCTAAATAAATATTTGCATTATCAGACAACTGGGCAGTTAACGTTTCAATTACTTGTGATTTTTCTTCTCTTGTCATAATTTCCGTTTTTACTACTCAGTAAACCTTTTTGTGTCCACTTCAACTCCAGGACTCATTGTGCTTGACATATATATACTCTTTATGTAAACACCCTTTGCAGCCTGTGGCTTAAGTTTAACGAGGGTTGTTAATATTTCTCTTGCGTTTCCTGCAATTTTCTCGGCATCAAAAGATGCTTTTCCTATTGCTGCGTGCACAATACCGGTTTTGTCAACTTTAAAGTCGATTTTACCAGCTTTTACATCTGAAACTGCTTTAGCAACGTCCATTGTTACTGTACCTGTTTTTGGGTTTGGCATAAGGCCACGTGGCCCTAAAATTCGTCCTAATGGACCCAATTTACCCATAACGCTTGGCATAGTTACAATTACGTCAACATCTGTCCATCCTCCTTTAATTTTGTCGAGGTACTCATCAAGACCTACGTAGTCTGCTCCTGCTTCCTTGGCTTCGGCTTCCTTGTCTGGAGTTACCAATGCCAATACTTTTACGTCCTTACCAGTTCCGTGAGGAAGGGTAACAACGCCTCTAACCATTTGGTTCGCTTTACGTGGATCCACGTTAAGACGTACTGCAATGTCTACAGAAGCATCAAACTTTACGCTGGTGATTTCTTTTATTAAAGCAGAAGCTTCAGCTACAGAGTATGCCTTGTTAGGCTCTACTTTTGCGCGTGCTTCCTTTTGCTTTTTAGTTAATCGTGCCATTTTATAAATTCTTTTTTCAGATTAAAAAGGTGCATCACCTTTTACTTTAACTCCCATAGAACGTGCAGTACCTGCTACCATTTTCATGGCAGACTCAATGGTAAATGCATTAAGATCGGGCATTTTATCTTCCGCGATCATTTTAATTTGGTCCCAAGAGATGGTGGCTACTTTTTTTGCGTGTGGTTCACCGGAGCCTTTTTTTACTTTCGCAGCTTCAAGTATTTGCACTGCAGCGGGTGGTGTTTTAATAACGAAATCAAAAGATTTGTCTTTAAAAACCGTGATCGCTACTGGCAATACTTTTCCTTGCTTATCTTGGGTTCTTGCATTGAATTGCTTACAGAACTCCATGATATTAACACCGGCAGCACCAAGAGCAGGTCCAACTGGTGGCGATGGGTTAGCAGCACCTCCACGAACTTGCAACTTAACTACTTTACTAATTTCTTTTGCCATTTCTAATTTTTAATGCGGTCTTTCAAAAGTGGAAGCCTTTGAAAAAAACCTATTAAGCGTAACAATTAAACTTTTTCTACTTGCATATAGCTCAGTTCCAATGGGGTTTTTCTTCCGAAAATTTTCACCATAACCTCAAGCTTGCGTTTTTCTTCATTTATTTTTTCTACCGTACCGTTAAAGCCGTTGAACGGCCCATCTATTACTTTTACGGTTTCGCCGGTAACGAAAGGGATGTTTACATTATCGTCTTTCACTGAAAGTTCATCTACCTTTCCTAACATTCTGTTTACTTCAGACTGCCTAAGTGGCACTGGGTCTCCGCCTTTAACTTCACCCAAAAAACCAATAACACCGTTAATTGATTTGATAATGTGTGGAATCTCGCCACCCAAATTTGCCTGTATCATTATGTAACCGGGGAAGTAAACACGTTCTTTGTTCACTTTCTTTCCGTTACGGATCTGTATTACTTTTTCAGTGGGTACTAGTACCTGATCAATATAATCCTCAAGACCTAATCGCTTTATATCACTTTCGATATACGATTTGATCTTGTTTTCCTGTCCACTTACTGAACGGACTACATACCACTTTTTTGTTCCTGTTGTTTCAGTCATTATTTACGACTTGATCCATTCAAAATATAAACCTATTATCCTGCTAAAGACGGTATCTACCCCCCATACTGCCAGGGCCAATAACACTGAAAAAACAGCTACAATAACTGTTAGTTTTTGTGCTTCTGCCCATGGAGTCCAAGTAACATGGTTTTTTAGTTCTTTATATGATTCTGATATATAATTTAACATGGCATCGCTGTTTATTTGTTTGGAATGAAATTTATTGAAATTTAATTCCTATATCTATTTCAATTTTGCACGGGTTGAGAGGCTCGAACTCCCGACACCTGGTTTTGGAGACCAGTGCTCTACCAACTGAGCTAAACCCGATTGTTCAGGATTAGCACCATTTACATACGTTACGCTAAACCCGCTATAAAAGCCAAGGTATCCCGAAGGAAATTCGGGACACCCAGAGACTTTTATTTATATTTAATTAGTCTAAAATTTCAGTTACCTGACCCGCACCAACAGTACGTCCACCTTCACGAATAGCGAAACGAAGACCTACGTTCATTGCGATAGCTTGAAGTAACTCAACGTGGATAGTCAAGTTATCACCTGGCATTACCATTTCAACACCATCAGGAAGCATGATTGTTCCCGTTACGTCAGTTGTACGAACGTAAAACTGTGGACGGTAGTTGTTGTGGAATGGAGTGTGACGCCCACCTTCTTCTTTTTTAAGGATATAAACCTCAGCTTTGAATTTAGCGTGTGGAGTTACAGAACCTTTTTTACAGATAACCATACCACGACGGATATCGTTCTTTTCAATACCTCTTAAAAGGATACCAACGTTATCTCCTGCTTCACCTCTATCAAGGATTTTACGGAACATCTCTACTCCAGTTACTGTAGAAGTTAATTTTTCAGCACCCATACCAATAATGTCAACAACATCACCTGTGTTAGCCACACCAGTTTCGATACGTCCTGTTGCAACAGTTCCACGACCGGTAATAGAGAATACATCTTCTATAGGCATAAGGAAAGGCTTGTCAATATCACGAACTGGCAATTCAATCCAAGTATCAACAGCTTCCATCAATTGAAGTACTGTATCAACCCATTTTTGCTCGCCGTTAAGTGCACCAAGAGCAGAACCAGCAATTACAGGTCCATTATCACCATCATACTCATAGAAGTTAAGAAGGTCACGAATTTCCATTTCAACTAATTCAAGCAATTCATCATCATCAACCATATCCACTTTGTTCATGAATACAACCATACGTGGAATACCTACCTGGCGACCAAGAAGGATGTGCTCACGTGTTTGTGGCATTGGTCCGTCTGTAGCAGCAACAACTAGAATAGCACCGTCCATTTGGGCAGCACCTGTAACCATGTTCTTCACGTAATCCGCGTGACCAGGACAGTCAACGTGTGCGTAGTGACGGTTAGCTGTTTGGTATTCTACGTGTGAAGAGTTAATTGTTATACCTCTTTCTTTCTCCTCTGGAGCGTTATCAATTTGGTCGAATGATCTGGCTTCCGAATAACCCGCATCGGCCATTACTTTGGTAATAGCTGCGGTTAACGTTGTTTTACCGTGATCTACGTGTCCAATTGTACCAACATTTAAGTGTGGTTTTGACCGATCGAAATTTTCTTTTGCCATTTTGTGTTAATTTTAATCTTAGTTATAAATATATTAGTGTTACTTGTAATCAAATTTGAGCCAATGATGGGAATTGAACCCATGACCTCTTCCTTACCAAGGAAACGCTCTACCCCTGAGCTACACCGGCGTAAAGTATTTAATTTTCTCCTTTAAAAGAAAGGAAGATATTCCTGCCTTCACAGGTTTTTGAGCGGGAGACCGGGTTCGAACCGGCGACATTCAGCTTGGAAGGCTGACGCTCTACCAACTGAGCTACTCCCGCATTTTTTAATTCTGAAATCAGAATCTTGGTTTTCTTTATTTCAATTCAACATCTTCGCCGCTGCGAAAATTAATGTGGGGAGAGCAGGATTCGAACCTGCGAAGACGTAGTCAGCAGTTTTAGAGTCTGCGCTCGTTGGCCGCTTGAGTATCTCCCCGAGGTATTCAAAATTCAAATCGTAAAATCTAAATCTTGAATAGGCATTTCACAATTTTAAAGAGCCGATAGAGGGACTCGAACCCACGACCTGCTGATTACAAATCAGCTGCTCTAGCCAGCTGA
This sequence comes from Aequorivita sp., assembly GCA_030690315.1. Classification (GTDB taxonomy): domain Bacteria; phylum Bacteroidota; class Bacteroidia; order Flavobacteriales; family Flavobacteriaceae; genus Aequorivita. The sequence continues at coordinate 80,461 of JAUYGY010000054.1, read as the reverse complement.
GCTACATCGGCTTTTTGAACTCCTTCGAAGGCTATTTTTTAGCCATAAAAAAGTCCGCTATTTCTAACGGACTGCAAATGTAGAGAAATTATTATTTCTACAAAACTTTTTCTAAAAAATTATACTACAAATATGCTTTTTGTTTCTGCTTTCTTTTTTTAAGCTGTCTTTCCAAAGTCTTTACAACTTCGTCCGTAGCTTCTTCAAAGGTCTTGGCCTCTTTCTTTACCATTAAATCATCGCCAGGGATGCTCAATAAAACTTCAACTATTTTATTTTCCTTATCGCTTGTTTTCTGGACTTTCAAAAATACATCTGCAAAAACTATCTTGTCATAAAATTGTTCAAGCTTTGATAATTTCTTGCCAACAAATACCAATAACTCATCCTTGGCCGCAAAATTGGGGGTCTGCACGTTTACTTTCATATTATATTATTTTTAAAGTTAATATATTATGTATTTTTATGCCATACGCTACTTTTGGGTTTTGGGTTAGTTACGCGGATGTGAATTTTTATAAACCTCTTTCAACTTCGCTATACTATTTTGGGTATAAACCTGTGTTGAGGCAAGGCTGGAATGGCCCAACAATTCCTTCACCGCATTAATATCTGCTCCTTCGTTCAAAAGATGTGTTGCAAAGGAATGCCTCAAAATATGGGGGCTCTTTTTCACTTTTTCGGAAGTTTTACTAAAGTAGGTATTTATAATCCTATAGACAAGCATTTCATAAACTTTAACCCCTTTATTAGTTAGAAATAAATAATGGGAATCCTTTATATTTTCAAGTTGCTCCCGCATAAACAAATACGTATTGATGGTGTTAAAAACAGTGGGCAACAAAGGAATGATGCGTTCTTTGTTTCTTTTCCCCAAAACTTTAATGGTTTTCTGAGCAAAGGAAACATCGTTTAGTTTTACATTGATGAGCTCGGCCCGCCGTATGCCCGTGGAATAAAAAAGTTCTACAATCAATCTGTCACGCCAACCTTCAAAAGTGTTTTCAGCTTGCAACATTTCCATTACGTTTCCAATTTCTGTTTCTGAAAAAGGAACTTGAATTTTTTTTGAAGTCTTAAGGGCTTTATGCTTTGCCAACGGATTGATTTCAATTTGGCTCGTTTTCAGCAGAAATTTATAATATGTTTTTAGTGAAGAAATTTTTCGGTTTACCGTCCGGTTTGAAATGCCTGAATCTACAAGCGAAACAATCCAGCTCCGAACGATGGAATAATTCACAGCTACAATTTCAGAATATTGATATTCTTCCGAAGCGAACTTTTGAAAATCCTGCAAATCCTTTAAATAAGCGGTCACTGTGTGTGGCGAATATTTTTTCTCGAGCTGAAGATAATCTGTAAAGGATTTAAATTGCATGATTCTTATTTTCTTATGCAAAATAACCTAATAACCCAATAACCCAATAACATTATCCATAAAAAAATCCGTTAGAAAAAAATTCCAACGGATCTCTATTTTTAAATTCAAAAAGGATTACAATTAAATGTCTTCCTGATCTCTTAGGTTTTGAATATATTGAGCTTTTTGAATCTTTGCTCTGTTTTTAACAGAAGGCTTCATAAAAGCTTGTCTGGAACGTAGCTGGCGCATTGTTCCGGTTCTATCAAATTTACGCTTAAAACGCTTTAGCGCTCTGTCGATATTTTCTCCGTCTTTAACTGGTATAATTAACATAGTGTCATCACCTCCTCTCTTTAGGAGGGCAAAAATAGAAAATAGTTATGAGTTATGGGTTATGAGTTATGAGTTTTTTTGAAAAATTATTCTTTATATAAAGATGCGCGCTTGGTTAAATCCTGAATCAACTTCTCCTCCTCTTTGCTTTCCAGCAATACGTTGTAGGTTTTCCAAAAAGATTCGTGATAAGGTTTCGAAGAAAAAATATCAGCAGACCAATCGTTTTGTTTTAATTCTTGGTTTATTAAATCTGGATCTTGAATAATGTCACTAAACAATATTTCCTGAATAGTGTAGTAATATTGTTCATCTTTATCAAAGCCCGGTTCTGCTTCGGTCTTTACTCTGTCTGAAGATCGATCGCCAGTGTTGACTAGTTTTGGAGTTTCATAATAAATATAATTCGGGTACATTTTGCCTTCATACTCAATATAGGTCATTACTAGCTTATGGATGGTTTGTGTATCAAAAAGGCTTTTACTTCGCTTTTTCTGAACATCGGATGCCGCTACCAATTCGTATTCCACTTTTTTGATGGCGTAATTGTCATAATAAATATAAATCCACCCTTTCGGCTCAAAACCCTCATTGTAGATGTTGGCAGTGCCAAGCCCCACAAAATCTGCTCCTTTTGATATCTTGATTTTATAAATTTTCCTACCATTGTCAACTAAAATGGTGTCGAGATCAAACTGATGCTTTTCTAAAATATTCTTTCCTAATAGAGCGCCCATAACATTTGAATTTCGAACCAAATTGAGTTTCCCCTTGAAAAGATTTTCCAAACCATTAACGCGGCTGTCATTCCATTTTATGGCTTCAATCAACGATGAAGTTTTAATGGAGTTTCTATTTAAATTCCCTGCTTTGGAATTCATACTTTTAAGATATGCCGAAAAGGTAAAGAGACTGTCAACATCTCTTAAATCATAGCTTTTCCGGGTTTCGTCAACATTTATCTTCAAATTATCTTTGGCACCGGATGCGTAACTGGAATCGTATAAAGTGATGGCGCTTTCAATGAGCCATTTGTATTCTTTTTTGTTTCGCTCTTTGTGCCGTAAAAATCCTTTTTGAAGATAGGCCTGTTCGGGTAAATTTTTTGGGAGTTTTTCAATGGCTTTTTCTACAATCCCATTCCCTGTTGTTGGGCGCGGATCGGCAATTATTACTACTTCATCCAATGAAGCGACATCTTCCTCCAAAAATATATCGGAACCGTTTTCAAATTCATTTATAACAACTCTAAAGCTTTTGTAACCGATGGAAGAAATAACCAAAGTATCTTTTAAATGTTCCTGCGGCACTTTTAAAACGAAATTACCATCGGCATTTGTTATGGAACCGATAGTTGTGTTTTCAATATAAACACTGGCACTTTCAATGGGTCCGTAGGTTAAAAAATCGGCAACTTTTCCTTTCAGTTCTGTTTGGGCGAAGGTTGTTGCTGTGATGAAAAAAATAAATAATGCGGAAAAATTTTTTCTGTTGAAGTACTTCATTACTCGTGATTAGATTTATAATAAAGAAAAACTAGGTAGCCGGTTTATACTCTTTCCCTTCAATAACCATTTTGGCAATAATCTCCCGAAGAATCTCTGAAGTTCCGCCACCAATGGGCCCTAACCTACTATCACGCATTAAACGTGCCAAAGGATAATCTTCCATATAACCATAACCACCTAAAAATTGCAGACATTCGGTCATAACCTCATCGGAGATTTTGGTTGAAATAAGTTTGCTCATTGTGGCTTCCTTTACCACATATTCGCCATCGTTCAAGCGTTTTGCGGTGACGTAATTGAACGTTTTGCAAACCTCAATTTCACTTGCAATTTGCGCAACGCGATGGCGCAAAGCTTGAAATTTGGAAATACTTTTTCCAAAAGCAAAACGATCCTTCATATATTGAATGGTGTATTCCAAAGCGAATTCACTTCGGGCGTGCGCGTTGATGCCCATAATTAGTCTTTCCAAAGCAAAATGCTGCATTATATAAGGAAACCCTGAGTTCTCATCTCCCATTAAATTTCCGAGTGGAATTTCAACGTTGTCAAAAGCTATTTCTCCGGTATCGCTAGCACGCCAACCCAATTTGTCCAGTTTGGTTGCAGAAACCCCTTTGGTTTCACGATCCACCACAAAAATACTGATTCCTTTGTTGCCCAATTCGGGCGAAGTTTTTGCCGCAACTATTAAATAGTCGCTGTAAATTCCATTGGTTATAAAAGTTTTTGAACCGTTCAAAATGTAGCTATTTCCTTTTTTTACGGCAGTAGTTCGCATTCCAGAGACATCGCTTCCGCCAAAAGGTTCGGTGATACAAAGGCATCCTATTTTTTCACCCGTAATACTTGGAACAAGATATTTTTCTTTTTGCTCGTGGTTCGCTTCTTTTTTAAGGTGCGTCATTGCTAAATATGCATGCGCCCACATAGCAGCAGCAAACCCGCCACTGTTTACTTTTTGAAGTTCTTCCAAAAAGATTACTGTGTAAAAAAGGTCTAAGTTCAATCCGCCGTATTCTTCGGGTTGATAGATTCCGAAGTAGCCCATTTCTCCGAATTTCTCCCAAATAAAACGCTCAATGTGTCCGGTTTTTTCCCACTTTTCAATATGTGGCACTACTTCTTTTTGAAGAAAATCCTGAAAACTCTTTCTGAAAAACTCGTGTTCCTCTGTAAAATACATCTTATCCATTCGGTCTGAAAACTAATATTTATAAGCCTTTCGGCGATTTTTAAATTTACTCAACGGACAAATATAACTGAATTAGCTGTAACTTTCTTTCGGTCATTCCTTCAATTTTGTCCAATTCCTGCACGTTGTTTATTTTTTCGTGCAGTCTTCGGTATTCCCAAATTTTCTTTGCCATTTCAAAAGAGATACCGGGAATAGTTGAAATATCGGATGCAGAGGCTTTGTTTACGTTAATTTGAGAAATGTTCTTTGGCGTTTTTACAGTGAATATATTTAAGATTCGTTGTACAACAGAAGGGTCTAATCCGTAAATACTATACAGCTGAATGTCATTTGAAAAACCACCCAGCTTTTCCCGATTGGAAACAATTCGCTTGCTCAAAGCCTCACCAATGCCGCTCACCTGCTGCAGCTGTTCTTCTGTAGCTTTGTTGAGATCAATTTTTTGTGCAAAGGGTTTTTCAGAAAAACCTTTTTCATTTTTAAAATCTTTATAATCGGTTTTGGGTTTCGGGTTTGTAACCCAGTCTGGAAATTTGAAATATGGGCTCAATTCATTTAATAATGAATCTGAAACTCCCGTGACTTTTTTAAAATCGGCTTCGGAATTTATCCAATTTCCTTCTTTTCTGTATTGAAGCAAACGGTCAATTTCCTCATTTGTCATTCCCAAAGTATAGCCTTTATAATCTGTTATAAAATTGGGGTTAAAAGGATACTTTTTGGGTTTGCTGTTTTCAATTGCGGCAAGACGAAGGGAATCCAATTCATTTTGGATAGAAACAATTTCTGCGGAAGAAATATCAAATGTATCCTCTTCAGAAAAATCAACAAACCAATAAATACACAATAAGGAAATGATGAGAAACAACAAAAGCAAAATCCCACTCCTTTGTTGCCTATTGAACGTGAAGTGGGATTTTATATTCATTATTAAAAAATTTTAATCTGATATGGCCTCTCTTTTCATTTTTATGGCATCTAAATAGCGCTTCAATTGTTTCTTAACAACTGGGAATAGGAAGAACAATCCAATCATATTCGGGAAAATCATCGCAAAAATCATCGCATCAGAGAAGTCCCAAATTGATTTCATATTTGCCGCGGCACCAATGATAATAAAGATACAAAAAAGTACTTTATAAACTAGATCCATCATTTTACCTCTTCCGAAAAGATATTTCCAGGATTGTAGGCCGTAATAGGACCAAGATATCATCGTGGACACCGCAAAAAGAAATACGGCCACGGTCAAGAAAATATTTGAATAGGGAATAAATTCGTGAAATGCTTGGGCTGTAATTCCAGAGCCTTCATAGGCAATACCGTCTATGATTGCAACACCAGCACCTGTAGCATCGCCATATTCAAAGAAACCGCCCATATTAAAAATGATTATAACCAAAGCGGTCATCGTGCATATTACAACGGTATCAATAAAAGGCTCCAACAGTGCAACTAAACCTTCACTGGCCGAATATTTTGTACGCACTGCAGAGTGTGCAATGGAGGCAGAACCTGCGCCAGCTTCATTGGAAAATGCCGCTCTCTTAAAACCAACCAACAAAACGCCAATTATAGAACCAACGCCAATTGCAGTAGGGTTAAATGCTTCAGAAATTATCATTCCTATTGCATCATCAATTAAACTATAGTTGCTGAAAATTATATACAAACAAGCAATAACATAGAAAATTGCCATGAACGGAACCACTCTTTCGGTTACCTGTGCAATTCTTTTAATACCTCCAATTATTATTATTCCAACCAAAATAGCCAGCATTACACCAATCCAAAAACCAGCTGCGGTGCTTTGAAGGTTAAATAAATCTTTCAAAACAATAGTTGCTTGATTGGACTGGGCTGCATTTCCCCCGCCAAAAGAACCGCCAATGCAAAAAACGGCGAATAACACAGCTGCAATTTTACCCAATGTTGCAAAGCCTCTTTCCTTTAGTCCTTTACTTAAATAATACATTGGGCCGCCATACACGGTGCCATCAGGACCAACATCGCGGTATTGAACCCCCAATGTACATTCCACGAACTTTGTTGACATTCCCAAGAGGCCGCATACTATCATCCAAAAGGTTGCCCCCGGGCCACCAAGCGCGATTGCCAAAGCAACTCCCGCAATATTTCCATTACCCACGGTTCCGGAAACCGCAGTGGCCAAAGCTTGAAAGTGACTAACTTCTCCGGCAGAACTTTCGTCGCGTATGGTATCAACAATATCGCCATCTATTGCCAATTCATCATCAAGTGCCTCAACGTGTGCTTCAAAATCATCTACCTTATTCATATCAACACCTTGGGCAATTCCGCCCTCACCATATAAAATTTTGGCTCCGTGATTTTCTATGTCCTCATATTTACCGCGAACGGTTTGTATTGCCCGCCAAAAATATCTAATGTTTGGAAAGCCAAAATAAAGGGTGAAAAATGTAGCGCTAAAAACAAGCAATATTAAAATGAAAGGAATTCCAGCTATTTGAAAGAAAACGACACTTGAGAAGAAATTGGAAACAGGTGCAAAAGCCTGGTTTATTTGTTCATCAATTCCCATTTCAGGTGGGGTTTCTTGTGCAAAATTTAATAACGGAATTAAAAATGTGATTAGCGAAAGAAGATATTTCTTCATAGTGGATTTTTTGAATGAAACGTTTTTTGAATTAAAACGAAGCAAGATGCTTAAAAAAATTCACAATTTCAAAGAATTGAAAAGAAATTTGTTAATGCTTTCTTAAACCCCATACTCCTTTTTGAGATTCTCAATTTGGCTAGGACGCCCTATCAAAATCAATTTTGAATTTTTTTGAAGAACAAGCGAAGGTTCCGGATTTACAATATATTCACCCGTGGGCGAACGGTAACCTATTATGGAGCAGCCAGTTTTTTTGCGAACATCTAGGTCTTGGATTGCCAGTTCCTTTCCGTTCGGGCACATTTTTTCAAAAGGAATTTGCTCAACATTGATGCTTTCTTCCTTCCCTGAAACAGTCAAATTATCTAAAAATTCAACAAGATCTGGAACCACTACCAAAGAAGCCATATGGTCACCGCCGATCTTTGCTGGCATAATTACATTATCGGCTCCGGCCAGTTTCATTTTTTTGTAGCTGGTCTCTTCACTTGCACGGCTAATTATTTTAAGATTTTTATTCATTTGCCGTGCTGAAAGCACCACAAATAGATTGTCTGCATCGCTGGGCGTGGCACAGATTAAAGTAGATGCTTTTTCTACGCCAGCTTTCACCAGAATTTCGTCTTCTATGGCATCTCCTAAAATAAACAATGTATTCTCATCGAAAAAACGTTCAATCACGTTCTCATCCTTTTCAATAATTACAAAGGGACGATTGTATGCCAAAAGTTTTTGCGCCACTTGTTTTCCGTTTCTGCCATAACCGCAAATAATGATATGATTATGCATAGATGCCAATTTTTTTTGCAATTTTTTCTGTCTTAAAATACCTGTATTTTTACTTAAAATATATTCGGTAATAACCGAAATGGCATAACCAACAATAAAGATACTGGAAATGATGAGAAGTGAAACAAAAACTTTTTCGGAAGGGCTCAACGGCATTACCTCGCCATAACCAACGGTGGTAATGGTTATAACGGTCATGTAAAAAGCATCAATCCAACTGTATTCCGAAAAAAAACGAAACCCAATAACACCCGTCATAAAAACAACGAGTAACAATAGAAGCGCAACCGTTATTTTAGAGTCGAGAATATTCTTCATAAGTCAAAAACAGAGGTTCGTTTTGTATTTACAAAATCTTTAAGCTTTAATAGAAAAGCAAGTGTTAGATAAATAGCGAAGCCTGCACCAAACGTAGCGAAGGAAACATAAATAAAGAACAACCGTACACTTTTGGCACGCATGCCCAATCTGTCCGCCAAGCGGGAAGACACGTAAAACCCACGTTTTTCGAGATAATGACGTAATGAATAAACGGCTTGCAGCATTGCGGCAAATTACGCAATTTCGTTTTAGAGTAACGAAACTAAATAGATAAAATCAATTTTGGATCCGTTGGTTTTTCGCATTTTCCTTTTCAGAACCAAGTATTGCATTTCCCACAGCACATTGCAAACATTTATTAGTATCACAATACCCACTTTTTAGCTGAAGCAAAGCCTGACTTTGATATGCACTTTTGGAAATATGCTTGAAAGAATTGAATTTCGCAACTATCGTATTCTCTTCCGAACAAATTTTTGAAGCCAGCAAAAGGATTTCTTCAGAAACATCTTTCCCTTGTTGCACGGCGTATGAGAACTTTAATGGAATAATAGTATTGATGATCAAAAGGTCCACAAAGTTTTTGGTAATGCGCTTTTTTCGCTCTAAAGATGAAATCCCGAAGTTGTAGTGTTTGTTCCAATAGTCGCTGCCGCAAATATTGAAAAGTTCATAAAAATCCTCTAATTTTTCGATGGCAATTACCTGTGAAAACAAATTGTCCCTTTTAAAATAAAGCATCGCTAACTGCGCGAGCCGGACCGTGGGGAAATTTGGCGGCCGCAATCGGAAAAACTTGGGGACAATTACCATTTCGTTATGCAAGTCAAATTTGTGTTTCAAATAATCATATTTCATTTTCAGGGTTTTGAAATACCAATCCTCGTTATCCCCAACCAGTAAACCAGCTTGCCCCATTAACAATGCTTCCAAATCCTGCCTTTCGTGACTGCACTTTTTAACAACTGAAAAATCTACCGATTTGGCTATGCTGAAGAATGAATCGGCATTCACTTTTAGACCAAAATTTTTACAAAGCATTCTAAAAAGTAAACTTTCCCAATGGTTTTGGGAATCTTTCAGCTCTTTCAAAAGCAGCATTTCTTTCTTTTGAAGCCTTTCAAAAAATAAACGTTCTAGCCAATTTTCAACAATGAAATCATCCACCAATTCAAAATCAGTTTCACAATTAATCCATTTCTTTTCTTTTGAAAACAGCTTATTATATTGCTCCAAAGTGTTTTTTGAAACGTGTTCTTTCACAACAAAAGTTGGGATTTTGCTGCCGTCATTTCTAAATATTTCAGCATCGTGCTCCCAAACTACATGAAGAATCACATTGTCATAAGCAGCGTCTGTTTCGTGTCCATGTGCATACCAATCTGACGATTTAATATGAATTTCAATATTGCCGGCCCAAAGCTGTCCGGCCAATTCAATTTGTGAATTAAAAAAATCTGGCCCCGAATTTAAATTGTGGCTCCCTTTGTTTCTAATGTGGAATTTTTCAAAATTTGTGGTATAAAAATCGAATACGTCAAACTTCTGAAATTTCCACACGTAGTGCAGAAAATCCTCTTTCATTTAAAAAAATATTAGGGGGAGTCTTAAATAAGATTGTATAAATATAAGGAAAAAATGTTATGTTTCTTCTTTTTCCAACTTCTCTTGGGCGGCAGACTGTTTTTCCACTTTTTCTGAAGCGCTATCCACAAAAAGAATGCGGTTCCATTTGTAAAGTCTTCGCGAAAGCAAGACATACCTAAAAACACCAATTGCCAAAAATATAATGCAAACGGCAAGTGCAACATACCCTAACCATTTTATTCTTTCAAAATCTTTCAATTGCAATATTCCAATTCCTCCCAACAATAAATAGAGTGAGGACCTGATGTAAGAAAGCAATGTGCGCTCATTCGCAAGTTTGGTGCGTTCCAATGCCAAAATTTCATTGGTGTGTGCAGGTAATGGTTGGGTGCGTAAAAACCTAAATAATTTTTTTGCTTCGTTTTTCATTTCAGTATAAATTTAACAAAAATCCCGCTCCATTTAATGTGAAGCGGGATATTTTTTAGAGGGAAGAAAAAATTATAGTGCGCGAATGATATCGTGCTTGGTAATTATGCTATAATTGCCATCACCCAAATCTACCAAAACTGCATTGTTTTCTTTGTGGATTAATTTCGAAATTTCTTCAATGGGCGTACTTTTTTTCACTATTGGAAATGGTTTGTGCATTACTTCCTTTATGGGAAGATCGGCTACATTTTTATTCTCCAAATATTTTCGAAGTAAATCCGTTTCGTCCAAAGCGCCCACAAAACCTGATGTATCCTCAACGGGGATTTGTGAAATGTTGTATTTCTTCATTCGTTCAATTGCGTGGCCAACTAATTCTTCGGTTTTTACGGTAATCAAAGGTTTGTCTGCGTGTGCCTGAATTAAATCTGCAGCATTTTTTGCTTCGTCTTCCACAAACCCACGTTCGCGCATCCATTCGTCGTTGTACATTTTGCCGACGTAGCGACTTCCGTGATCGTGAAAAAGAACGACTACTACATCGTCTTTTGTGAATTTATCTTTCAGTTGAAGTAATCCTTTTATTGCAGCTCCGGCAGAATTCCCCAAAAAGAAACCTTCCATTTTGGCCAGTTTCTGTGTGTAGATTGCGGCATCTTTATCGGTTACTTTCGTGAAACCATCAATCACACTGAAATCCACATTCTTCGGAAGAATATCTTCACCGATTCCTTCTGTTATATAAGGGTAGATTTCGTTTTCGTCAAAAATTCCGGTTTCGTGATATTTTTTGAAAACACTGCCGTAGGTATCTATTCCCCAAACTTTTACATTCGGGTTTTGTTCTTTTAAATATTTTCCAACACCGCTAATTGTCCCGCCAGTGCCAACGCCAACTACAAAATGTGTGACTTTCCCGTTGGTCTGTTTCCAGATTTCGGGGCCGGTGCTTTCGTAATGTGCCTTTGTATTGCTCAGGTTGTCATACTGGTTTACGTACCAACTATTTGGAGTTTCCTCTGCCAATCTTTTTGAAGTAGAATAATAACTGCGAGGATCTTCGGGCGAAACGTTTGTTGGGCAAACAATTACTTTACTCCCCACGGCTTTCAGAATATCTATCTTTTCCTTGCTTTGTTTGTCGCTGATCACGCAGACCATTTTATAGCCTTTTACAATCGCAACAAGCGCAAGGCCCATCCCGGTATTTCCTGAGGTTCCTTCAATGATTGTTCCGCCTGGTTTCAAACGTCCATCGGCCTCGGCATCCTCAATCATTTTAACGGCCATTCTATCTTTTACCGAATTCCCGGGATTGAAAGTCTCGTATTTGGCGAGTACCAAAGCAGGGATGTCCCCAATTATCTTGTTGATTTTCACCATAGGCGTATTACCGATGGTTCCCAATATATTTTCTGCGTATTCCATAATAAATTTTAGAATGGTAAAGGTACAATTTCTGTTGCAAAAGGTCTTTTTGGAATAGCTCAATTTTTAGGTAATTGACACCATAAACAGATTTTAGACAAATTAAATTTAAACATAATTATAACCTTTTATATGAAAAAGGAAAGTAAAATATGTTTCAGATATGCTGTAAACATACTATAAACATACTATAAACATACTATAAACATACTATAAACATACTATAAACATACTTTAAACATACTTTAAATGTATTATAAGATGGTTTTATATAGGCCGTGAGAATATATATAAATAAGGCTCCCTAAATTTATAGTCGGTGATAGTTCTCCACGTTAGAGAGGAAGGGATGTTGTTTTGGGAATTTGTTAAAGATTATTCAAATCGAATAGCTTTTACAGGAGTAATTTTAGTAATTATAAACGAAGGGATTAAAAGCATTAAAAGGCACAGGAGAAAAGTACCGCCATTTAATATTAAAATATAATCCAAACTCAAGTAAATAGGAGCTTCATTTACGTAGTAGGTATCTGGGTTTAATTTGAATACCTTGCCATATTTCTGAACCAAAAGCAACCCAATCCCAATCACATTTCCCCAAAAAAGTCCCACGCCTATCAAATACATCGCGTTGTAAAGAAACACTTTCCGAACGCTCCAATTGCTGCTTCCCAAGGCTTTCAAAATACCGATCATTTGGGTGCGTTCCAAAATTAAAACCAACAAGGCCGTAATCATATTGATGCCCGCCACCAAAATCATAATCCCAATAATCATAATAATATTGAAGTCGAAAAGATCGAGCCATTCAAAAATTGAAGCGTATTTATCACGAATGGTTTGCGTATCGAGTGTGCTGCCGGTTTCATTGTAAACCGCATTTCCAATGGGAATAATTTCATCAAAATCGTTCACAAAAACCTCAAATGCTCCAATCTGGTCATCTTCCCATTTGTTCAATCGCTGGATGTGGCGAATGTCCGTTATTATAAATTGCTCGTCAAACTGCTGAAAGCCGCTATTGTATATGCCCACAATATCAAAACCACGGCTGCGCGGGGTTTTGGAAACTTCATCGTTCAGGAAAAAAGTGGTCACTTTATCGCCCAACTTTAATTGAAGTCGATTTGCCAAATATTCCGAAATCAAAATATCCTCATTTAAATCGCCGTTGAAATCGGGCAGTTTTCCTACAATTAAATAATCCTGAAAATATTCCCATTCGTAATCATTGCCAACACCTTTTACGACCACGCCCTCAAAATCGGTTTCGGTTCGGATTACGCCACCTTTGGAAGCCGTTACCTGCACGTGTTTTATGCCTTCAATATTTTTGAATGTTGGATAAAAGTCCTGTTTTTTTGAAATCGGGTTTTGGGAATCATTGGAAAAATTGGTGTCGAAATTCGTAATAATTATATCGCCGTTGAATGCCGAAACCTTTTCGCGTATTTTTTTTTGAAGCCCAACACCCGTAGCTATGGAAACGAGCATCATAATAATACCGAGCGCGATTGCAGTGATTGCAATTTTTATTATCGGTGCCGAAATACTACTTTTATAGTCCTTGGAAGCAATGATGCGCCGGGCGATGAAAAATTCGAAATTCACTGAAGTTTTATGGCTTTATCTTTTTTCAAAAATACAGTTTTATTGGTTGTTCTTACTATTTTTTCCTGCGGAAGTTCTACAGAGAAGAAAGAAGAAAGAGGAAAGAAAAAAGAGAACCAAGAGACAAGAATCAAGAATCAAGACGGCACTTCGGCTTCGCTCAGTGATCAAGAAATTATTGTTGGGGCTGAGCAATTTCAACTTTATGCTGAATTTTTGAAAGGTAAAAATGTAGGTTTGGTTGCGAATCAAACTTCTTTATTGGAAAATGAAAACCTGCATCTTGTTGATTTTTTAATTTCGAAAAATATTTCAGTAAAAGTAGTTTTCTCACCAGAACACGGATTCAGAGGCAAAGCAGATGCCGGCGAATACGTCAAAGATGGTATTGACACTAAAACTGGCGTTCCCCTCATATCTCTTTACGGCGACAACAAAAAACCGAAGCTTGAACAATTGTCCGGAGCAAAAAAACTAGAAGAAGATATAAGTAAAGGTGTTTCCAAAATTGACGTAATGGTTTTTGATTTACAAGATGTGGGCGCTCGGTTTTACACTTATATTGCTACACTTCACTATGTAATGGAAGCCTGTGCCGAAGCCAGAATTCCTATGATTGTTTTGGATAGACCAAATCCAAACGGGCATTATATTGACGGCCCAATTATGGAACCAGAAAACCAAAGTTTTGTAGGAATGAACCCAGTGCCTGTTGTTCATGGAATGACGATCGGGGAATATGCACAAATGCTCAATGGCGAAGGCTGGTTGAAAAACAAAGTGAGATGTGACTTAACTGTGATTCAAATGCAAAATTATACTCACGAAACACCCTATTCACTCCCTATAAAACCTTCACCAAATTTACCCAACGCTCAATCCATCAATTTATATCCAAGCCTTTGTTTCTTTGAAGGAACATTTATAAATGCCGGCCGCGGCACCGATATGCAATTTCAGGTTTTTGGCGCTCCGAGTTTGCCCGCTTCAAAATATACTTTTGAATACACACCACAACCAAACGAAGGTGCAAAAGATCCAAAATTCAAAGGGCAACTTTGCCACGGAAAAGATCTTCGAAACGAACCGCGTTTAAGTAAAATTAATTTGGAATGGTTGATTGATGCCTACAACGCTAACGGCAAAAAGAAGGATTTTTTCAATTCATTTTTTGTGAAACTCGCTGGAACCGATAAACTTCAGCAACAGATTGAGCAAGGTTTGTCTGCGGAAGAAATTCGCGATTCTTGGAAGGATGGGCTTGCTAGTTTTCAGAAAGTTAGGGAGAAGTATTTAATTTATGAATAAACAATAGTATTCAGTCGCAGTTTTCAGTCGCAGTTTGCAGGGAAAAATGGAAATCTATTATAAATTTATTGTAATTTTTTTATCCACTTGTTCCATTTCGATACTTAAAAGAACTCAAAACTTTCGAAAATATAGAACTCAATTATTTCGTATTCAAACGGATAACTGCGAATGCGACTGAAAACTGCTTACTTATTCAAAAGTCGTTTCATTTCCTCCACAATATTAAATGCCGCTGGGCAAATGGCAACATTCTGCATTGTTAAGTTGGAAATCTGTTGGAATTTTTTTCTATCTGTATGCGGAAATTCGCGGCAGGCTTTTGGGCGGACTTCATAAATACTGCAATAATTATCGGTTCCCAAAAAGGTGCAGGGAACACTTTGAAGCACGTAATCCTTATCTTCATCAATCCGCAAATAGGTTTCTATAAACTGTTGCGGTTTCATCCTGAAATGTTTTGAAATACGCTCGATGTCTTTATCGGTAAAAAGCGGGCCGGTGGTTTTGCAGCAGTTGGCGCAGGTGAGGCAATCGGTCCTTTGGAATTCCGTTTCGTGTAATTCCTGCATCAAACTGTCGAGATGTTTTGGCGGCTTTTTCTTTAGCTTCGCGAAAAACTTTTTGTTTTCGGTTTCGGCTTCTTTTGCTTTCTGCGGAAGTTGTTTCAGAATATTTTCCATTTCAGTTATTCTTTGCGACTTTGCGGCTTTGCGAGTAATTTTTGCACGCAAAGGCGCAAAGACGCAAAGTTTTTATTCGGCTTCGTAAACCAATTCGCCATTAACAAAAGTCGCAACAACTTTAGTGTTGGGCAATTCGGCTTCGTCAACTTTCATAATATCTTTATCGAGCACCGTAAAATCTGCAAATTTCCCAACTTCAATACTTCCTTTTTCATTTTCTTCAAAATTGGCAAAAGCAGCCCAAATGGTCATTCCTTTTAAAGCTTCCTCCCGCGTTAATGCATCTTTCATTTGAAAACCGTTTTCGGGATAATTTTTTAAATCCTTTCTTGCAACGGCAGCGTAAAAAGTGTACATCGGGTTTACTTGTTCTACGGGGAAATCAGTTCCCAGAGCAATTTTTCCTGCCTTTTCCAGCATTGTTTTGTACGCGTACGCATATTTAATTCGCTCCTCTCCCACTCTATCCTGCGCCCAATACATATCACTGGTTGCGTGTGTGGGCTGTACCGAAGGAATAATATTATCTGAATAATACTCAAAATCTTCTTCCGAAAGTATTTGCGCGTGCTCCACTCTCCAGCGTCGATCGGTTTGTCCTTCCAAAACTTTTTTATAAGCTCGCAAAACCGCAATATTTGCAGAATCGCCAATGGCATGTGTGTTCATTTGAAATTCGGAAGCTGCAATTTTTTTAGCTAAAAAATCTAAACTATCAGCCGGAGTAATCATCGCGCCAAAATGATGGGACATATCGCTATATGGTTCCCGCATTGCGGCACCGCGGGAACCGAGAGCACCGTCGGCATAGATTTTAAAGGAACGAACATTCAATCTATCGGTTTTATAAGTTCCATTTTGCAAATAATAGTCAAGGTTTTCGGGGCTGTTGCTTACCATTGCATACATTCTGAGCTTGAATTTTCCTTCTTTTTGAAGGGCGTCGATCAATTCAATAATATTTCTATCCAAGCCTGCATCGTCCACGGTTGTCAATCCATATTGAAGGCAGATTTTTTCGGCTTCCAAAAGCGCTTCAGCGGATACTTCTTTCGTGATTTCAGGAAAAGTTTTGTCGATTAAAGCCATGGGTGCGTCAATAATTATTCCCGTTGGTTCGCCGTTTTCCAAAACTATTTCGCCACCGGCTACTTTTGTTTTTGCAGTAATTCCTGCAAGTTCCAGAGCCTTTGAATTTACCAAATAAGCGTGGCCATCAACACGTTGCAGTGCCACTGGGGTATCTGGAAAAAGTGAATCGAGTTGTTTTTTGTTGGGAAAATTTTTGTCGTCCCAATCGTTTTGGTCCCATCCGCGACCAATAATATAGGGCATATTTTTTTCTTCCTGAAAAGCAACTACTTTTCCTAAAATCTCATCAAAACTTGTAGTTCCCACTAAATCAACATTCTGCAAACCAAGACCAAGGCCGTACAAATGTGCATGGGCATCAATCAAACCAGGAACTACGGTATTGCCCTTAGCATCATAGGTTTCCTTTATTGCATATTTCAGTTCAAGTTCAGGTTTTAAGCCTATTTCAAGGATTCTTCCATCTTTTACAACCAAAGCGTTTGCCGTGCTGAAATCTTTATCAACCGTATAAATGGTGGCGTTTTTTATCAATAAATCTGCTGATAGTTTATCGGGGGCGCAGGAAAACAAAGTGATTGCTGCAAAAAGGAATAATAGTTTTTTCATCTGAATTAATTAGGCTGTAAAAATAGACAAAAACGTAGCGTTGCAAAAAATCTAATTCAAAATAAAAAAGTAAGTACTTTGAATATATACCAAAAAGATATACTTTTAATAAAAACTTTTAAGATGAAAACAGTATCATTAAAAATAGATGATTCAATTTTTGGAGAAACCGAAGAAATTTTGAAAAATCTTAAAAAGCCAAGAAACCGCTATATAAATGAAGCCATTGAGTTTTATAATAACTTTCAAAAAAGAAAAATGATAGATAGCCAGTTGAAAAAAGAATCAAAATTAGTTAGTGAAAATTCAATGAAAGTATTGGCCGAATTTGAACTTTTGGAAAATGAAAATTAAACAGTTTGAGATATGGCTCGCAGATTTGAACCCTCAAATTGGTACTGAACCGGGAAAAACCCGCCCGGTACTTATTCTCCAAACAAATTCATTAAATGCCATTCCCCATCCTTCCACAATTGTTTGTCCATTAACTACTCAAATATTTAAAAAATCTGAAATATTAAGAGTTCACATTCCAAATGGAGAAACAGATTTGGATAAAGAAAGCGATATATTAATTGATCAAATTAGGGCCATCGATAACAAAAGATTAATCAAAAAAATAGGAATTCTACCCTCCCATTTGTCTGAAAAAGTAAAAGTAAACATTAAGATTGTTCTTGATTTTTGAAACTTTAAATTACCAATCAAACTTATAAGTAACCCCAGCCAATCCTTGTATTCCCTGCACGGGATAGTTCATCCACTTTTCGTAATTATCGCCAAAAAGATTGCTGCCCTTTACAAAAGCGGAAAGTCTGTCGGTAAACCTGTAGCCAAAGCTTAAATTGGCATCCACATAGCCATCCAAAGTAAACTCTTGATCGATGGAACCTCCGAAAGGATCATTTTTGAAAATCAAATCCTGTCGCTCACCTACATAAAACAATGAAGCACCACCGTACAATTTTTCGGTAATGTTAAAATTTGAAAACACCGAAGCCTTTAAATCTGGCAGGTTCCAGGCCTCGTTCTGGGTATCTGTGCTGTAACTACTATATGTGCCGTTTATTCCAAGTGAAAATCTATCAGAAACCTCAACTTTTAATTCTGCAAAAAAGGATAAAGTGTTTATGTCATCATAAACCACGTTGAAAGAATTTCCGAATTCATAACCCTCAAAACCTGGTGCAAGCAAATTAATGTAATTGGCCTGAAATAACGCTCTGTTTTCATCTTTTCCGTAAGAAGCCCTAACGTTATAAGCTACTGAATTAGACAGTTTTCCTTTAATTCCACCGAAACCTTCATACAATTTTTTGGTTGGGGCAACATTCAAAGTTGGTGAAACAAATGGGTTTTCTTCCTTAAAATTGTAATACGAATTTTGTTGAAGACCGCCCTCTGCCCCACCGTAAACAATCACGGTTTCGTCCAGCAAACGATAGGAAGCGTTCAATCTTGGGTATAATGAAAATTCGGTGTCGCTGTTTTCAGAGTCCAAACTCACATAACCAGCAACACCCAAGGAAACGCTGAGATCGTCATTTACAAAAGTGATGGACGGCGCCAGTCCGGCATTCAAATAACTGTATTTTATATCGGAAGTGTTTGTATAATTTCTGTCAAAACTTCCGCTTAAATAATCTATATCACCATCAATTTTAAATATCAAATTTTCAAGTGGGAACGAAAACTCAGGTTTCAACGTAGCGTTAAATTCCGAAGAAGAAAACGCATCGCCCAAATAACGAAGATTTACTGCAGCTTTTTCAAAAAACGAATCATCAATTGCAATACTTCCTCCAGCATAACCACTAATATAAGTTTGCTGTGCGTCTATTTGTACATTTGGCTCCTGAATATAAACTATCTTCGGTACGCCGTACCAATTAAATATCTGATGTTCCACGCCCGCATCAAGCCTGTATGTTGCATCTTTTTGCCTGCTAGTATAATTTGCGTCCAAACTGGTGTCGTAATATTTATTGTCCAACTTCACATCTTTTATATCGCCCTGTGAAGAATTATGTCGAAAGAAAAACCCGGCATTATCGGTTCGGCTTATTTCAAAATTGCTGTAGAATTCCCCCAAAATTGAAGTGTAATTTCCGAAACCAAGCGTTGCGTAATTATCATATAATTTTATTGGCTTTGTCTTTTCAACCGTGGTAGCCTTGCCTTTGGTGGGCGTAAAAGTGGAAGCTACAGGCACTGAGAAAATACTGTATTTCACCTCCTTTTTTGTGGTGGAAATAGAATCATTCAACGTGGGGGTTTCCTTCACTTTAAAGGCGTCCGAAATTGTGGGCGTGTATGGTTTTACAATGTTAACTACTTCCGGATCCAATTCTTTTTCTTGTGAAAAAGCTGAAAATTGAAATAGAAATAATGCGGGAATTGAAAATAAAACTATTTGTTTTATGGACATATTTTCAAAATTTGGATTTAAAATTTTTTAATGTTTTCTCTGTGTCCTCTGTGCCTTTGTGGTTTATTTACCACAGAGACACAAAGGGTACAGAGGCTTTTTAATTTCCGGTTTCCACCGAAGAATTTGTTTTTGCTTCCGCGTTTTTGATTACCGCTAGTTCGGCTTTTGCTTCTTCAACCACATCAGGGTAATCGGTGAAATTTTTGATTACACTTTCCAAAATATAAGTGGCTTGGTAAGCGTCTTTCAGTTCATAAAAATTCTTCGCCATCAGCACCAAACCTTTTGCGCCGTATAATTTATAGGTGGAATAATCTTTCGCCAATTTCTGAACAGAAGCATTTGAAGCTTCATAACTGCCTTCCTTATTTTTGAAATAAGCGTCAAAATAAAGCGCTTCAGCAGCAAGGGCGCCGGTTGCTATTTTCTGAACTTCGGCATAAGCGGTTTTTGCTTTTGCTTCGTTATTGGTTTTCATTGCCGAACGTGCAATAATAACCTGCGCATCACTTTTTATTGAATTGTCAATTTTTGAATTCTGAAGCACTTTCTCTGCATAATTTACAGCTTCGGCATATTGTTTCAATTCATACGAAGCCTTCATACTATTGGTTTGCGCGAAAATAATGTTCTGCGGAAAATCTGCTTCGGCTTCCAAACGGGTTAAATATTTCAAGGCATTTTGATAATCCTTTTTGCCCAAATACAATTCTGAAACCCGTGCTAAGGCTTGTTCCGTAAATTCACTTCGCTCACGATTCACAACATATTCAAAATGCGGGATGGCTTGATCTGCATTTGCATCTGCAAAATAAATCTGGCCTAAATAGAAATGGGCATTTTGGGCATGTTGCCCATTTGGAAATTGTTTCAAATAATCTTCAAAACGTCCCTTCGCCTGACTTTGATTGTTTTCCAAATAAGGCTGCTCGGCCGCCGAATAGGCTGCGTCGTCAAGCTCGGTATCGCCCACTTGCACATAATCTAAGGTTTTTACCCAACGTGCGTATTCGTCAACATTTCCTTGGTCTATATAAATAATCTTTGCGGAAGCCACTGCCTGCAAAGCTTCGGGTGTTGATGGAAATTCGTTCGCAACTCTTTTGAAAATTGCCAATGCGTCGTTACTTTTTCCGGTATTGTCATAAATCAAAGCTTTTTTCAGCAAGGCTTTTGAAACGAAACTGCTATTTGGAACATCGCGAATTAACTGGTCATAAGCCGAAATTGCTTCGTTGTTTTTGTTTTGGGCAACGTAGGTATTCCCCAATTCATACAACGCATCATCGCGGTAAACGGATTTTGGATATTTTTTTGTAAAAGAAATCAATTCCTCCACCTTTTTATCGGGGCGATCCACAAAACCATAACTAATTGCTTTTTGGAATTGCGCGTAATCATTATCGCCGCCCATTTCAGCCGCAGTGTTATAGTTTTCCATCGCGGGCCAATATTGGCTTGTCACAAAATAACTATCACCCAATCGTAAATAGGCGTCTTTTTTTCGAACTGTTTCAGCGGAAGATGAGCCAACATAACTTTTAAAATTTGAAATGGCTTCGGCATAATTTTTCAGTTTGAATTGATTGTACGCTAGATTATAATTCAAATTTTTATATTCCGAAGTATTTTGTGAGTCGGACATCTGGGCAAACTTTTTGTAGCCAGCCAAGGATTTTTCAAAATTTGAAAGTTGGTAATCGCTTTCGGCTTTCCAATAAGTAGCGCGGGCTTCAAAATTTGGATCTTGCGATTCCTTCATGCTTTTATCAAAAAACGAAATCGCTTCGTTGTAATTTGCTTCATTATAAAGTTCGATTCCTCTGTAAAAAGCTACTTTTTGATAGGCAGCCTTATCTGCAAAATTTTTGTTGTTTTCCAGCAAATCCAATGCTTCTTTATAATTTTTTGAAGTGATATAACTGTCAATCAACAATTTTTTCAGTTCATCATTATTGGTGTTGTTTGGATATTTTTCAATAAAGGAAAGCAAAACCTGTGGTGTGCTTTTGTAACTGTTCCCAATTTCATAACTCAGCTTGGCATAATTCAAATAAGCATCTTCCTGGATTTCGGCACTGAAATCCATTTCCGAAGCATTTTTAAAAGCGTTCAAGGCTTCTTGTTTTTTGTCGAGTTTCAGATAGCTTTCAGCCAAGTGATAGTACGCATTTTGGGCAACGGCATTCTTTCCGTCCACAATTTTGTTGAACTCGCCAATAGCACTTTCGAAATCGCCCTGTTTGTAATAGGCGTAGCCCAATTGGTAATAATCGGTATTATTCCATTTGCCACGCGTACCTTTGTATTCCTTTAAATACGGCACCGCTTCGGCATATTGGCCGAGATTGAAATAACTTTCGCCGATGATTTTTGAGAGTTGGCTTTTTTCTGCAGGGCTGGATTTGTCAAACTGCTCCTTCCCCATATCGATGGCTTTTTGGAAGTTTCCGAGTTTGAAATTCATATCGGCTTGGTAATAGGAAAGGTCTTCAGAATAGCGCTCTTCACCTTTTACTTCCTCAAAATTCTTGTTCGCTTCTTCGTAATCATCGCCTTCGTATGCGATGAAACCTAAATAATATTTTGCCTGCGAGCCATATTTCTGCGAAGTTGAAACCTTATTGAAATAGGTTTTTGCATCGTCATATCGCTTCGCCTTGAAATAAGCATAGCCGTTGTTGAAATTGAATCGTTCCTGCTCGCTTCGGCTTAAACTTCCTTCATCTACTTTATCGTACCATTTTTGCGCGTGTGAATATTTTCCGTTTTCAAAATAAAAATTCGCCACATCTATAAATGCGGAATTTCGTTTCAAACTGGTGGGGTATTTCTCAACAAATTCCTCCATCAACTGGTCGGCGTTTTGCTGGTTTAACCTAACTGCCGCATTCGCAATGTAATAGGCACAATCGCTTTGCACGGTTTCGTCGCTGCTACTGTTTTTTATTTTGTCGAAAAGACTTTGTGCGGCCAGGAACTGCCCGTTGTTATAAAGCTCCAAAGCTTGGTTGAACTCGGCAAGGTCGTTGGTAAAAGCTGCTGTTTGCTGCGAAAATGATGAAAATGAAAGGAATAGAAAAAGCGAAAAAACAAGAAAATTCTTTGTCATTATTTACAGTTTTTGTGGCGTAAAGGTATTTAAGTTTAAATGTAGCTTTCGGCGATACTGTAATTTTTAAGGTTTTATTAACGAATGTTTTTCCAATGAATTTCTTAGCAATATAACGGCACAAAAGTTAAATAAGTATTTATTGCAAAAGAGATTTTAACATAACGCTGAACTCCTTTAAAAAAATGATGTAATTTTAAAACTTTACAAATTCTAAAAGCATCTTTATGAACAGATTATTGATTTTTTCCGTGATATTATTTTCACTTTCCGCCACTGCCCAACGCAGCCCCTTTACAAATCTTACCGAAAAAAACGGGAAAATAGGCATTGGCACAACCACTCCCGATGAGCTTTTAACGGTAAAAGGAATAATACACACGCAGGAAGTGTTGGTTGATTTGGACGGCGCAGTTGCGCCGGACTATGTTTTTGAAAATTATTTCAATGGTTTTTCGGAAATGATGCCGGAATACAGGTTGATTTCTTTGGAAGAATTGGAAACGTTTTTAAAGGAAAACAAACATTTGCCGAATGTTCCTTCCGCTGAAACGATGCAACAAGAGGGAATTTCATTAAAAGAAATGAATTTAATTCTGCTCCAGAAAATTGAGGAATTGACGCTTTACACACTTCAACAACAAAAGGAAATTAATGCGCTAAAAGAAAAGATTTCAGAAAAATAAAATATGTTGGCGGTATTCAGTTGCAGTTTGCAGTAATTCAAATTACTTTTGAAATTGAAATCGAAATCGAATGAAATTTTCCATTATCAATAGTTAATCATCAATCGTTAATAGTTAATCTAAAATCCAAATGCCCAATACCGTATTATTTTTAAAGGACGCTTCTATTTATCAGGGTGAAAATTTAGTGCTTTCCGATGTTTCTGTTTCTATTGACAAAGGTGAATTTGTTTATCTAATTGGAAAAACTGGAACTGGAAAAAGCAGTTTTATGAAAACTCTTTATGGTGATCTTCCATTGCAAGAAGGTGAAGGCAGTATTGTGGGGTTTGATTTGGCCACTTTAAAGGAAAAGGATATTCCTTTTTTAAGAAGAAAACTGGGTGTTGTTTTTCAGGATTTTAAACTGTTGAATGACCGCACGGTAAGCGACAATCTGCGTTTTGTACTTACTGCAACCGGCTGGAAAGATAAGGCTGCAATGGAAAGTAAAATAAATGATGTTTTGGACAAAGTTGATATGAAAACCAAAGCGTTCAAGTATCCATACCAACTTTCCGGTGGCGAGCAGCAACGGGTAGCAATTGCCCGTGCACTATTGAACGACCCGGAATTGATACTCGCCGATGAACCAACCGGAAACCTAGACCCGCAGACAAGTGTGGAAGTAATGGAAGTGCTGCGTGAAATAAATAAAAACGGCAACACTATTTTAATGGCTACACACGATTATGCCCTATTGCTGAAATATCCTTCAAAAACTTTGAAATGTGATGAAAATCAGATTTTTGAAGTAGTTCAGAAAACTGTTTAGTTAAAATTAATCATTTAAAATACTTGGGTCACGCAGTTGCAAATCGCATTCCTTTTTTAAATTCGGATCAATTTTAAGATGTATTTTTCCTTTGGCATTTGGCTTCAAAATTGTATTTTTTGAAATAGTAATTCTCTTTTTGGATGTAAGGTCCAAAGTGGCACTTTCAGTAAATTCTTGATTATGAACCATCACTTCCGAAATGGCGGTAAGTTTAAAATCCCATCGATTGAAGCGTTGATTTTCAATTTTAACAGGTTCCTTTTCAGCAAACATATCAAACACCATTTTAACAGCGCGACCTGTATTGAGCATTCCAGCCCCATACATTCCTGCATAAGGTTTATTGGGTTCCACATCGTCAATATTGGTAGCGGTGAATTTAATAATTGTTTCCACTTCTTCCGCAGGAAGACAAGGGTAAAGCGAAAACATAAGTCCGATACTGCCCGTAATCAATGGTGCTACCCCAGAAGTTTGGTTAAACTGACTAACATCTATTTTATCATTCAGTGCAAGCTCGCCATATCTAAAAATACCAGTAGATGGCGCCACTATATCTATTGCACTATTTATGTTTCTAATGCTAACGGGATAAATAAAAGGAACCTTTGTAGTATCATTATTCTTAAATCCGGCCGTACGGCCTATGTAATATCTAATGTTTTCCACATAAAATATTTTTTCCTTTTCTAAATATTGAATATTATCTGAAAAATCTTCGTATCGATGTTGGGCTGAAGAAACCGCAATTACCTTATCATAAGAAGCAGGATAATACAGAACTTTACCTTTAGTTTTTGTAAAGTCTGGGTTGTGGCCAATTGCAACCACTACAGTGCCGTTGTCCATCATTTCATAAATAGCTTGTTGGGCTGTTTCATAGTAACGTGACGTTCCCCAACTACAATTAATTACTTTCACACCCATTTTAGAAAGCTCAACTAAATTTTGCAAAGTAGAAATATGCATATAATTGGTTGAATAAATACTGCAATCATAACATATTCCGGGAATACCATATCCATTGTTACCCTGTCCTGCAGCACTTTCGGCCACAGAATATCCATGTCCATTTGCCAAAGATAACTTGCTAAATATCTTAGTTTTACCAGCAAATTCAATGTTCAAAGAATCGATACCACCATCGGAAATTCCAACAAGCACATCCCGTGAACCCGTAGTGTAATACCAAGCATTGGGGACCCCCAAAACATCCAGATAATCTAAGTTTACCTGTGCTCCTAAATTTTCTCCAATTGTGCTAGTAAGCCCATAATCATTGGGCTCAAATATTTTTTTGTCTTCTTCGGCAATCAATTCTCCAAACTCAAAAAGATGGGACGCGTTTTGCAACAAATCTATCATCATTGCTTCTTTGTCTGCAACAACAAAAAAGGTCTTTTTAAGATTTTGCTTTTTTGCGTGCTTCCACGTTTTTTTAAATGTTTTTATTTTATAAATCTTTAATGCAGCTTTCAATCGTGCATCGTTCCCGGAATAATTCAAATAATCACCCTTTTTCTCAAAGGAAGGGACGAAGGAAGTATCGCGTGCACGAAGATAAAACCATATCTCCTTTTGGGCGTGGACTGAAAATGTAGATAAAACAACAAAAATTATAATGAGGAGTGCTCGCAAAATAGATTCTTTTTTATATGGTACAATTTTTATAAAATTAAAGAAAGTGTGAAACTTCTTAACCCATTTCGGAATATATTTTTTCTACATCCCAAAAAGATTACTGTATTTTAGCAACATGTACCAAGCATTGAAAAAAGTTGCACTTTCTGTGTTCCCAAAAAAGATCCTTTTTGAAAATGAGGTTTTTTTTCGTTCCCTTTTTGCGTTTCATTTACATGGAAAAACCCACGAGTGTAGCGTTTGTAGTCGCGGACTTAAAAAATTCATCCCGATTCCCGATGGCGATTTGCTCTGCCCTTTTTGCGGAAGCCGTTCGCGAACCCGAAGACTTTATTGGTTCCTTATTGAGAATAAATTAATCCGCGGAAAAGTTTTGCATTTTTCACCTTCGCGAAGTGTTTATAGATTACTGAAAAAGAACACTGAGATACAATATTTCAGTACCGATTTTGAAAATGAATTTCTTGCGGATTATCGTTATGACATTACCCAAATTCCCTTGAAAAATGATTTTTTCCATCTAATAATCTGCTATCATATTCTGGAACATATTGAAAACGATAAAACGGCAATGGAAGAAT
Organism: Aequorivita sp.; assembly: GCA_030690315.1. GTDB lineage: Bacteria > Bacteroidota > Bacteroidia > Flavobacteriales > Flavobacteriaceae > Aequorivita. The sequence continues at coordinate 54,287 of JAUYGY010000054.1, read as the reverse complement.
TGCACCGCGTTTTGAAACCGGATGGAGTTTGCATTATTCAAACGCCTTTTAAAGATGGAAACATTTACGAGGATTTTTCAAAAAAAACTCCCGAAGAAAGGCTAAAAGCTTTTGGGCAGGAAGACCATGTGCGCATTTATTCGGTTGATGGATTGCAGCATCGGTTAAAGGAAAATGGCTTCCAAAATGTTGAAATCAAAACTTTTCCGGCAAACGAACGTTTTGGGTTTATGGAAGAAACAGTTTTAATCGCCAAAAAATGATTTCCATCCTCATCCCAACATATAATTACAGTGTTTTTTCATTGGTAGAAAATTTGCAGAAACAATGTGAGAACGCAAATGTTACTTTTGAAATTTTGGTTTTGGATGATGCTTCAACTGACAAAAATAACGTTGAAGAAAATTCAAAAATCAATTCTTTAGAAAACTGCAGTTTTGAAATTTTGGAAAAAAACATTGGCAGAAGTAAAATCCGAAATCTTTTGGCGGAAAAAGCAAAATATGCTTGGTTGCTTTTTTTGGATGCAGACACCTTCCCTTCAAATTCAAATTTTATCCAACATTATTTGGAGGTTTTTTCAAGGGAAAATTCAGTGATTTTTGGCGGTATTGAATACCCTAAAAACACTGCTGAGAACTTCAGTCTTCGCTATAAATATGGTACAGAGCGCGAAAGTATTTCCCTTGAAGAGCGCCTTAAAAATCCCTACCGAAGTTTTATAACCATGGGATTTGCAATTAAAAAAGAGGTTTTTGAAAAAATCAAATTCAATGAAAACCTTGCTGGCTATGGCTATGAAGATTCTGTCTTTGCGCTGGATCTTCATAAACGCAACATCGCGCTTTTACATATTGATAATCCTGTTATTCACTTAAACCTTGAAAACACAGGAGATTTTATAAAAAAATCGGAACTGGCTTTGCAGAGTTTATCGAAATTTTACAATAATGGCGCAATTGATGGGGAAACCGTAAAGATTTTAAAAACATATTTAAAAATAAAAAAATGGAACTTGCTTTTTATTGCAAAGAAATTGTTCGCACTTTTAAAAAACCCTTTGCTCAAAAATCTAAATTCTCCAAAACCGTCACTATTCTTTTTTGATTTGTACCGCTTGGGTTATCTTAGTTCCCTAAAATCAAAAGATGCCTAAATTTTCAGTCGTCATAGCAGTCTTCAACAAAGAAAATTACATTGCTGAAACCTTGAAAAGTGTGTTGGCACAAACCTTTAGAGATTTTGAAGTGGTGATTTTGAATGATGGCTCTACCGACAATAGCGAAGCTGAAATTTTAAAATTCACAGATCCGCGGATTCGGTATTTTTCGAAGGAAAATCAAGGCGCTGGCGCTGCACGCAATTTTGTGATTAAAGAATCTAAAGCTGATTTTATAGCGCTTCTGGATGCCGATGATTATTGGCATCCCTCCTATTTGGATGAGCAAAACAGGCTATTGAATAATTTTCCGAATGAATCAGTTTTCGCCACCGCTGCTGAAATAGTTCGCAACGGAAAAAGATTTAAAAACAGCTATTCCATTAATACAATTGGGAAAGATGCCATTGTGGTTAATTATTTTGAGGCGAGCCAATTGGACTCCGTTTTGCATAGTTCTTCTTCAGTTATAAGAAAAGAAGTTTTCGAAGTTGTTAGCTGGTACAACCCAACGATAAAAAGTGGACAAGACACAGATCTTTATGTGCGAATTGGGCTCAAATACAAAATAGTTTTTAGCCCGAAAGTTTGTGCAACTTACATCTTGACAAAAAATAGTTTATTCAATAGTGTGAAAAATCTTGAGGAAAAAGCCAATTTCGAAGAATATGAAATTTATGAAAAAGACAACCCAGCCCTAAAAAAATTTCTGGATCTAAACCGGTATTCGCTTTGCATTCTCGCTAAAATGGAAGGGAATCAAGCAGCTTTTCAAAAGAATTTTCAAAAAATAGACCAAGAAAACCTCAGTAAAAAGCAACAATTTTTGCTTCGCCAAAACAAAACCGTTTTGAAATATCTTTCAAAAACAAAAGACAGTTTGGAAAAACTCGGGCTGCGTTTAGGTACCTTTAAATAACCTGAAATCGTCATACTCCCGAATGTAATCGTCTTCGTTATATTCTTCGCTCACCAAAGATAAACAAACGGCTCCGGAAGAAAAATTTTCCAATTCGCGCCAAACCCCATTTGGAATCAATAAACCTTTATCTGGTTTGTTTAAAGTTATGGTTCTTCGGGTTTTCCCGTTGTCCAGAACCACATCAAAACTACCGCTCAGCGCGATCAAAAATTGCTGTAATTCTTTGTGGGCGTGCCCGCCACGGGTTGAGGAACTTGGAACATCGTATAAATAATAAACACGTTTTATTACAAAAGGTAATAAATCCTTTTCAACCACCGACAGGTTTCCGCGACCGTCGGGATCGCTGATTTTGGGGATTTCCTTTAGTGCTATTTTTTCTAAATCAACGTATTGCATTTTGTAAAGTTTGGTTCCATTTTTCAGAAATGGCCTGCATTGAAAATTTTTCTACGGAAGGTTTTGCGTTCATTTTTAGTATTTCATACAGCTCTTCATCAAAACATAAACTTTGCAATGCTTCCGCAAATAAAGGTAAACTTCTTTCGGCAATCAACAAACCGTTTTTTTGATGGCGAACAATTTCTGAAGGGCCAGAAATTATATCCAATGAAATCACGGGTATTCCCATAGAAAGTGATTCCACCAGTACCATCGGAAAACCTTCATACTTGCTTGTAAGTGTTACACAGCGTGCATTTTTTATGATATTGAACGGATTTTTTTCAAAGGGAAGAAACAAAATTTGATGGGCACAATCTTTTGATGCTGCCAATTTTTGAAGCATTTCTTTGTCTTTTCCGTCACCCAAAATGACGAGGTTAATCTCCTTTTCCCAAACTTTGGATTGTGAAAAAGCTTCCATCAAAAATGAAAAGTCTTTTATGGAATCGTCCAAACGGCCATAGGAAAGTATGTATTTTTTGTTTTGAAGTTTTTCGGGTAACTCGCCACTTTCCTTTTCCCAAGCGGGATCAAAAGCGTTGTGGATTGTTAAGGAATTGGATATTCCTTCCTTTCTCAATATTTCATTTTCAATATATTCTGAAACGGCAACATTCAAAAGGTTTTCTTTGCAAATTTTTGAAAATGCCGATGGTTTCTCTGTTAAATATTCCGTTTTTTTTGAACTGTGAACCACATAAATTTTACTCAATTCCCGATAAATAAATTTTGAATAAAACAATTCCCGTTGAAAACTGTTTTTGGGACGATGGTCTATAATTACATCAAAATTTTCTTTTTTTAAATAATTCCGAAATTTTCGAAAGCGCAACAACCTTTTAACCATCGAGTCTTTTTCGGATTTCATTTTCCCCAAATTCAATATTTTACCGCTGTATGGGTAATCAATTTCATCATTCAAAATCGCCAAATGCATCTCGTGCCCATGCGCTTCCAACATTTGTGAAAGCATGGCGCATGACCGTTCCAAGCCGCCTTTTGCAAGCGAAATGGAAACGAGGCACACTTTGAATTTCTTTTCAGACGCCATCGCTTTTAATTGTGTATTTTTGGTTGCACAAGGCAAATATAGCTTTAAACGAATTGAAAATGAAAATACTTTTGGTGGGCGAATACAGCCGGTTGCACAATTCCCTAAAAGAAGGATTGCTCGCGCTTGGCCACGAAGTTACGCTTGTTTCTACGGGGGATGATTTTAAAAACTTCCCTTCAGATATACTTTTGAAACGAAAATATGAATCTGGATTTTCAAAAAAAGTAAAGGTGCTGCTTTACAGACTTTTCGGATTGGATATTTCTTCCCAATCGCTAAAAAATCAGTTTTTTCAGCAACAAGAAAAATTTAAAGATTTTGATAGTGTTCAATTGATAAATGAAAGTTCCTTTGGGATTTTGCCGAAATACGAAAAGGAAATCATTTCATTTTTAAAACAAAACAACAAGAAACTCTTTCTGCTTTCCTGCGGGACGGACTATACAAGCGTGAAATATGCTTTTGAAAAAAAATTCCGTTACTCCATTTTCAATCCGCTTTTTAAAGGGAAAATTTCTGAAAAGGATTTTTTTCCGGCGCTGAAATATTTAAAACCCATCTATAAAGATTTACACGGTTTTGTTTTTGAAAACGTTGATGGAATTATTGCTTCCGATTTGGATTATGACATTCCGTTGCAGGGAAAAGAAAAGTATTTGGGTTTAATCGCAAATCCCGTAAATACTCAGAAACTAAAATTTAAACCCTTTGCTTCCGAAGGAAAAATTATTATTTTCCACGGAATCAATCGGGCGAATTATTTCAAAAAAGGGAACGATTATTTTGAGGCGGCGCTTGAAAAAATTCAAAAAAAATATGCCTCAAAAACTGAAGTGATTACTGTTGAAAATATCCCGTATTCCGAATATATTGAAAAATACAATTTGGCACATATTCTTTTGGACCAAGTGTTTGCATACGATCAAGGTTATAATGCCTTGGAAGCGATGGCAAAAGGAAAAGTGGTTTTTACCGGAGCGGAAACCGAGTTTTTGGTACGCTATAATTTGAAAGAAAACGAAGTGTGCATAAATGCCCTTCCCAATGTGGATTATTTATTTGAAAAATTGGAAGATTTGATTTTGAATCTTCAAAAAATTGAAGGTATAGGGAAAAATGCCCGTACTTTTATTGAAAGGGAACACGACTATATTTCCATCGCCAGAAAATATCTGGAATTCTGGAGTAAGGGCTGATGATGCTCTTAAAAAGGAAAATTAATTGATTCTGGATTTATAAAATCTTTAGAATAAGGATTTTCAAGAAAGCTTAGTGGCGGTTTTTGAAATTTAAGAATATCCTCTTTTTCAATACCGTAAACCTGCCAATAGTTAGCGAGTAGTTGTGCAAATATATTCTCATCCCAAAAGCTGAAAAGCGGTTTGCTGCCAACAGCCACAACAGGAAGAGCTTCTATTGTAATTCCAGTATCGTGGTTTTCTATTTTGTATTCAGGTTTATACTGAAATATATAATCTGAATAATGAAAGCGCGCATACAATTCTTCAAATTGGATAGGGTGTAAAACGTGGTTTTCCATTTTAAGGAGCATATCTTTTTGCTTCTCCCCAATTACGCCATTGTCCTGCAAACAAGCAATAATTCCAAAACCATTGACTCCCATTTGGAACATTAAATTGATGGTATCATCGCGATAACTAAAGATATCAGATGAATATTTGAGAGGAAAAACAATGATACTCCACGGGTTTTTTCCAACGAAAGAAATTGGTTCTATCAAGGACTGTAACATTAAATGAAAGTGGCCAAAGCGTTCCCTGAGAGTTGCAGACAAATGGAAATTTTCGCCTAGTTTTTGTAGCCTGTCTCTTTCATAAATCATCTCGTAATAAAGCAGGCCATAAACAATTCTTCCAGTCCATTGAAAAAGCTCTTCTTCCTTAAGAGATGCCATAGCTTTAAATCCATTTTTATATGCAGTTTGAACCTTTATATCTAGTTCTTGGAAAGCAAATTTAACTTCAGGAGAGCAGGGCAATTCCAGATCGGCATATTTATAGGATTTAGTTTTGTCCATCATCTCGATTTTTTCATCACCAAATTTAAAATGGGCCATCAGCCACTCTGGGAAAACCGAAATACGTTCATTGGTCAATGCTCCTGAAAGGAAGCAAAAATGTGGGTCAAAAATCAAATCCTCAAAGGGATTAAAAAGTGCTAGGGGCATAAAATTTATTCAGTTTTCAAAAATTTTGCTTGCAAAGATAAGCATAAACTCTTGTTTGGGCTGCCCAATTTCACGAGAGCTTATTTCAGAAAGAAATCAATGGCAGTCATTCCAAAGAAGTGGGTTTTGAAATTCTATTCGGTTGTAATTCTCTGCTTTTTAAAATAGCGGGACACAAGAAACAAAACCACAAAAAAGTAAACTACATATCTCAAAAAGTGGGCTATTACTACACCTTCAATTCCATAAATTCCCGCAAAATAATAGGCGAAGCCATAAAAAAGTGCAAGCGATAATATTTCAGTAAATATAAAATTTAGCACCAGCTTTTTAGCCAGAAATTGATGTGCTAAAACCAAGGACGCCAAGCGAATAAAATCTCCAAAAAGCTGCCATTTAAAAAGAGGAGCCATTTCAATTTGGCCCGGATAAATTAGTTCTATAATCACATTTCTAAATAAAAACACCAAAATCATCCCGCCGGCAAAAAGAGGTAAGAGCGTTTTATAGATAGCCACTACTTCATTTTTAAAATTTCCGGCATTGTAAATTCCGGCAAATTTGGGGATTATATAAAGTGTAAAAATAGAGGTGGAAAACACCATATAATTCTGTGAAATAAACGTCATATTTGTCCAAATTCCAGCATCCCTTCCAGAGAGTTTTTCGTCGAGCATACTGCGAATATCTATTTCAACAATAGGCAATAAAATGGAAGAAACAACAGACATAACAGTAAAAGCCAAAAGAGCCTTTGCCATAGGAGCTTCTAGTTTCAGGTTTTTAAATTGAATATACTCGCGCAACACTTTATAAAAAAAGAAAAGCAAAACTAAAACCTGGACAACTGGGGTAATAGCAATCGCAACTAAAACACCTTCCAAATTATACTGAAACAAAAATACTATTGTTAGCGCGGCGCTCAGTAAATAGCTAATCAAGTCTATTTTAGCATATTTTTTATAATCGGAAAGACCATTTATAACCCCATTAAAAACTCTTTGAACGGCTATAAATGGAACTATAATCGCAGTTAGTTTTATTAAATATGAATATTCTGTGCTCGAAAATAAGTAGGCACTAATTTCTGAAGAAAATAAAAGAAGAACGGAGGTTGTAATAGAAATCCCAACTATCAGAAATACAAAAACAGAAGAGAAGAGATTTTGTAATTCTTTTTCATCTTTTTTGTATTCGGCGATGTATTTTACTACTCCATTGAACGTTCCAAGCGAAGCAATAGAAGTTAGAAGAAGGGCCAAGCTTCTAAGCTGTCCTATCTTATATTGCCCAACAGGCCCAACATATTCACTCAAAAAGCGCTGAACTATGGCCGAAATTATCAAGCGAACCCCAATTGCGCCGGCATTCAATGAAGTCATCTTCAAAAGCAAATTGCCGCGTATGAATTGAGGGATTTTCAATTAGTTGTTAGTTGTTAGTGGGTAGAGGGTAGAGGGTGGAATCATGCTTTGGTTTTATTTTTGAGATATTTCTGTAAACTGCTTATCATTTTTGAAAGTTCAACCAACTTTTTCCGAAAATCATCATTTTGCTCCTCTGTAACATATTTTTGTCGTGTTGCAATTGTTGGACAAACCACACATTCCCTCACGGAATCCAGCGCCATTTGAAGATATCGGTTGAATTGGGCATCAGAATTTCCGGAACCCTCTGCAATATTAAGTGAAATAGAAGTTGCAGCTCTCAGAAATTGAGAAGTAAGCCCAAATTTCTCCTCCTTTGGGAATGAGTTTGTAACATTGTATACAGAATCCACAAATTCCAAAGATTTTTGATACACATTTAAGTCTTCAAAATTAAATTTAGTTGCTTCCATACCTTTTAATCAAAAAAATACCCACTACCCTCTACCCTCTACCCACTAATATCTAATATCTATTCAAACCAGAAATAACCCTATCAACATCTTCTTCAGAAAATACGGGGCTGATGGGAATACTAACTACTTCTTCGTGAATCTTTTCGGTTATCGGAAAGCTTAAATGTGAATATTCCGAAAGCGCCTTCTGTTTGTGTGGCGGAATTGGGTAATGTATTAAACTTCCTATTTCATTTCTGTTTAAAAATTCAATAAAATCTGCTCTGTCTTTCACCCGAACTACAAACAAATGAAAAATATGATTACCACTTCCATCCCATTCTGGTAGTTTTATTTTTTTATTTTTTATTTCTGAAATATACTTTTTTGCAATCTCCCTCCGTCGATTATTGTCCACATCCAAAGCCGGCAGTTTACAATTCAAAAAAGCCGCTTGCACTTCATCCAAACGGGAATTAATTCCCAAAAATTCATTTACGTATTTTGAGGATGAGCCGTAATTCCGAAGTTTTTTAATTACCTCTGCAAGTGCGTCATCGTTTGTTGTTACAGCTCCGCCATCGCCCAAAGCACCCAGATTTTTTGTGGGATAAAAGCTGAAACCTGCTGCATCACCAATATTTCCCGCCAATTTCCCTTCGCTATTTTTTGCCCCGTGAGCTTGGGCCGCATCTTCGATAAGCAAAATGTTGTTTTTTTTGGCAATCTTTAAAATCTCGTCCATTGGCGCCAATTGTCCATAGAGATGAACGGGCATAATGGCTTTCGTTTTTGGTGTCAATGAATTTTTAAGCGAAGGAATATCAAAATTATAACTCGAAACATTTCCTTCAACTAAAACAGGAACCATTCCAGTTTGTTTTATTGCAATTATTGTAGCTATATATGTGTTTGAAGCCACCAAAACCTCATCGCCATTTTTTAGTTTACCAAGGATTTTATAGCCTTCCAAAATTAAACGCAACGCATCCAGCCCATTGCCAACGCCAATACAATGCTTCACGCCGCAATAATTTGCAAAGGCCTCTTCAAACTCCTTTACCTGGTTTCCCAAAATGTAATACCCGGAATCTAAAAATTGCTTAAAAGCTTTCTGAAAATTATTTTCAAAACGTTGGTTGATTGCTTTAATATCTAGAAACGGAATCATAGAAAAATGTCATTTAAAAGTTGGTGATTCGCTGTTTTGACTTCATAAAAATCGTGCACAATACTCCTGCCTCCAAAAGTTTCTTTCCAACTCAGAAGGCCTTTATTCACTTTCATTCCTTGGGCTTCATTACTTATGCCGAAATCAAAATGCTTTTTAAAAGCAAAATGTTGCAACAAATGATTGAAGAGAAAATCCAAACCACCCATTTGTCGTCCTTCTTCATTGGCAGAAATATATTGTGTATGCGCTACCATAACAGTTTCAAAAATTGTTGCTCCAGCTATTATTTGGTCATTTTTATATACATTGAATTGCTTGATATTTTTTGGAAAATGAGAGTGCAATAGTTCAATTTCTTCTAAAGAATGAACAGGTTTTTGGTTGTGGACTTGCTTCAAGTTTGGTTCCAAAACTTCATTCCAAAAGGATTTGAAGTTTATTTCTTCTCTAACCTGCAATTCGTTTTTTTCTCCCTTTTTTATTCCGCGCAAACGATTTGAAGAAGCAATTTTTAAAGGTTTTTCATTGAAAACACAACTAGTAATATCTCTTCGGGTTATTGAGGCTTTTACGAGAAACAGTAAATAATCAATTTCGTCACTTGGCAATTGATGATAAATCCTGGGAAGTAATTTTAGTTTTAAAACGGTTACATTTTCACTTTTCAGAAAAGCGAGCAGATTTTTGAAAATCTGCAATGTTTCTTCAAAAGTGATTTTTTTTTCCAAAACCAAACCGCCATAACTAAGGCCTTGATGTGAATAAAGTTCAGAATTTAAAATATTTGCAGGAAGTACAGCAACCAACTTTTCATCTTTATAAATTAACAGTGAATGGTCCGCAAACCTATCAGAATGATAATCCATAAAATCGCGCTGAAACAAAAATGTTGCGTTCTTTGCTTCTTTCACAAAGCTATCCCACGAAGATTTTTGCGATGCTTGGTATATTTTTATTTCGTAATTGTCTTCCAATACTTTTTGTTTCAATTTAATTTGAAATTACTTTTCCATTGTCGTCAATCACTGCCCGGACGGATTTTGAAAAAGTACCGCTCTGTAAGTTATAACTCGAATCATCTTCCAAATATTTCAAATATTCAGGATTTTCGCTTAAAATTGAAAACAGAACACGAAAAATATTAACGTTGCTTTTCAGTTCGGAGTCCATTCCTTCTTTTAATTGGCCGTTCCATTTTATTGCCGCCAAGGCAGAATAAATGGAATGTATTTGTTGGGGATTTTCTGTAGAAAACATTTCAGGGTAACTTCCTAGTCCCACCCAGCCACCGTGATCAGCCAGAATAATAACTATTGCATTCGGGTCTTTTTCAGAAATATAATTTACCGCATTCGCTAACCAGCTGTTTACTTCCTTGATTTTCTCAATGTAGGTATCGCGTTCCTCCTCTTTTGAAGCGGCGAAATGAATGTGATGTGGCAGGAGTTTTTCGATAAAATAAAATCGCGGGCCTTCAACATTCACGGTATCCATTGCTGCTTTCAAATCTTCAAGAACTACTTTTTTTACATTGTTATCATTGCTGAAATAAGGTATTTCATTTGGGTTTAAATTGTAATAATCGTAATCAGGTTGCGGTCGGTTCTGTTGAAAATATTCGTCCTGGACAATGAAGAAATTTTTATAGCCATTATTTCTCAAAGTTGTGATTGCCGCATTATTACCAGCAATAATATCGCGCGAATTTGGCATGTCAATTGAAGGAAAAAGCACCTTTCCAAAACGGTGATGTTTCATTGAAAACATTGAAGAATTGGAAGTTAAACTAGCCGGATAATTACTTCGGAAACTGTTGTAAACTTTAAACCCATTATTTTCTAACCAATCATAAAGAGGATTGTTGAAATGGTACAAATTGCCCTCCATCATATCTTTTCCCACGTAGCCGTCTGGCTGTATCATATAAATATTGGGGGTGCTTTTGAATTTTGCATTTTCAATTTTATCGGGAAGAACTGTCCATTCCATTTTCTGTTCGTGTTCAACGATTTTTATAGCACAATTTAAAGTTGGAAGAATACTCATCAAAAGGACAATAACAAGTAGTTTTCTGTAATGTGCATGCAATTTCCAAGCTGCCAAAATTGAAATTATTAGCAAGCCCAACAGTATTTTCTTTTTAATTGTTAAATACATTGCCTGCGACATCAACGTTGCCACGGTCATAATTATCAATACGAAAAGAATGTGTGTTTTGTATTTTGAAAGTGCTTCAGAAAATTTAAAAACAAAAAACGCAATCGAGAAAAACACAATTGGAATTCCTATAAAAAAAAGCAGAAAAAACCCTAAATGCTCCCATGAATTTATAGCAGAAAAGTTGTTTGAAAAATAAAATACCAAAGGGTAAAAGCCACAGATAAGGCCCGTAAGTAAGGGATAGAAATTTTTACTTATTTCACTTTTTGAATTTTTCTCCATTCAAGATAAGCAAGTTCGTGAACTATAGGAAATTATAATAAATCCCCCTTTTAATGATGAATATTAAAATGTAAAGCTAAAATTTTATTTTTAGATTTACCCTCGGATAAAGTAATTAATCATTAAAGCTATTTTGAAAAGAAATTTTCCTTACTTTTTTAAACTCTCTACTATAAATATTTTACTTGCAGTAATTTATATTGGTCTTTTTGTTTACTTACTGTTGCAACCTCCCATTTATTCGCCGGACACATCTTCGTATGTGTATACCTATATTTACAGATCTCCAGGGTATAGTGTGTTTTTGTGGGCACTCCAAGTGGTTTTTGGTGAATTTTTTGATATACTTGCCGTTGCAATACAGTTGGTTTTTGGGTTTGTGGCAATCAATATTTTGGCATCTAAAATCAGGGCTGTACTTAAAATGAACCTTCTTTCCTATTTATTATTGCTGGGCATACTTACCTTTCCCTACTTCGCTCCGCTGTGGATTGGTAACAATGTATGTTCAGAAGGCTTGGCGTATCCACTGTTTCTGTTTTTAGTGGTCTATATTTTTGATTTTCTATTCATTGAAAAAAACTCTAAAATACTCTATCTTTCTATAGTGCTCGTGTTTCTGACATTGACACGTGGACAATTTATTATTCTAATACCCATTGTTATTTTTCTATATATTTTAAAGGAGCGCAAAAATATACTCCGACGACCAAAAATATTTCATCTCTTGGTGTTGTTGATTCTCCCATTCATAATCCAGACGCTGGACAGAACTTATCATAAAATTGTCCATGACATTTATGTTTCTACACCTTTCACCTTTGTAAACGCCATTACACTGCCTTTTTTCGTTTCAAAAGAAAAGGATATAGAAAAAATAAAGGATGCAGACCAACGCGCCCTTTTTTTTATAACATACCACGACATAGACAGCCTTGGATTGCTCAGTTCAAAAATAGAGGGCAACAGCAAAGCTGAATACGAAACTTTTTATAAATATTTCCCCACCATCTGCAATGCCATATACCACAAAAAAGGTATGGCCTATTTTGCAGACCGTTCCAGATTACCTAATATGAAAGCTGTTTGGCCCGAGGAAGCTGCCAAAGGAATGATGCCCGCTTTGATAAAAAACAATTTTGAAAAGTACATTATACTTCTTTTTGAAGGAATTTTTAAAGGATTTTACGGAATTGTACCATTCTTAATTGCCTTTTTGCTTTTTCTTTATAGTTTAACTAAAACTATAAGAAAATGGAGCGTAGAAAACGGAGTGATTTTGACAGGTACCGTTTTTATAGTTTCAAATGCATTTTTGGTGGCTTTTGCAGCAATCCCAATTTTGCGGTATATGATTTATAATTATTTTTTCGTGCTGTTGATTGTGATTATATTGTTCCGAAAATTAAAACGAAAAACATGAATCCAGAGCTCTCCGTTGTAATGCCGTGTCTTAATGAAGCCGAAACCTTGGCCGTTTGTATTAAAAAAGCAAAACATTTTTTTGAAAAAGAAAGTATAAACGGCGAAGTACTGATTGCCGATAACGGAAGTACGGACGGTTCGCAACAAATAGCAAAAGACTTAAAAGTCACATTAATAAACGTCCCAAAAAAAGGGTACGGAAATGCCTTGCGCAGTGGCATAGAAGCAGCCAATGGAACTTATGTAATAATGGGAGATGCGGACGATAGTTACGATTTTACTAACTTAATGCCCTACATTTTAAAACTTCGGGAAGGGAATGATTTGGTAATGGGCAACCGTTTTAAGGGCGGAATCAAAAAAGGGGCTATGCCGTTTTTGCACAAATATTTGGGAAACCCGGTACTATCTTTTATTGGTAGATTATTTTTTAAAAGCAACATTGGAGATTTTCATTGTGGCCTGCGCGGTTTCAGCAAAGAGGCATATTACAAGATGGAGCTCAAAACCACGGGAATGGAATTTGCCAGCGAAATGATTGTTAAGGCAAGTTTAAAAAACCTGAAAATAGCCGAAGTTCCAACAATACTTTCCCCCGATGGCAGAACACGACAGCCACATTTAAATACTTGGCGGGACGGTTGGCGGCATTTACGGTTTTTGGTGCTTTACAGTCCCAATTGGCTTTTTCTAATCCCAGGTTTTCTAATGATGGTTATTGGCATAATCACTTCTACACTCCTATTGTTTGGCCCTTTAAAGATTGGCAATATTAACTTTGATATTCACACCCTCCTATTTACTTCCGGCTTTGTATTGATTGGGTTTCAATTCATCCTTTTTTATGGACTCACTAAGGTTTTCACTGTAGAAAATGAATTACTACCAAAATCAAAAAAATATGATCGCCTTTTCAAATTTATAAATTTAGAAAAAGGATTGGTAACAGGTTTAATTCTCGTCATTATGGGAATTGTTTTAAGTATCTCAGCTTATAGTGATTGGCAGGAAATTAGTTTTGGAGATATTTACAATAACGCTGTATTCCGAACGGTTATCCCAGCGGTCACACTGATGCTTTTGGGAATTCAAATAATTTTATTTAGCTTGTTCTTTAGTATTTTGGGGCTTAATAAATAGCTGGATTTATCAATACTTTTTAAAAACCACATTTCCGTCGTTGTCCAAATATTCATAAACCCCGCTTGGTGCGTCAGCACTAATGAGTATATAACTTTTATCTGGTTGCAAGTTTGCAAGATACGAAGTATTTTCACTTAAATAGGAAACCAAAATACGGAACAAATTTACGGACGATTTGAATTTTTCGTCAAATTCCGGAGCTTCCCCATTTGGCCAATGTATCGATAAAATTGTACTGAAAATGGAATTTACAAAATCTGGATTGGTGTTTTTTGAATAAGATTCGGCCGTGTTTGTCATCCCTACAAACCCGCCGTGATCGGCCATTATTATTATTAAAGCCTCGGGATCGTTTGTAAGTATCGACTCCGTAATTTGAGTCAATTTTTTGTTGGATTCTTTTATTCCTTCAATATAATGCTGCCGCTCCCCTTCCACTCCTTTGGAATCATCAATGGTATTGGTAATATGCCCTGGGTTAAAAATTTCCACAAAAAAGAAATTGGGATCTTGTGGATACTCTTCCAAATAAGAATTTAAAGGTGTAATTACATCTTTTGGAACACCAATTCCTTGGGTCAAAAAATTAATTTCTTTTAATGAAAAATTACAAAAATCATATCCCAGTTTCGGTTTGTTTGTAAGAAAATACGGCTGTTCGGTGAGGAAGAAAGTGCGGTAGCCATTATTTTTTAAAATTCTTAAAACACTGTTGTCTGTAATAACAATATTACGTGCATCAATAGTTTCGGTGAAATCAGAGCCATTGTTATAATAATGGTGCTTCATCATAAAAACCGCACTGTTTGTGGGCAGTGTGGCTGCATAATTGCTTCGGAAATTGGGGTAGTTTTTAAAATTATTTTCTGACAAAAAGCTTTCAAATTCCGAGTTTTCAATATTATAATTCCCTTTGCTCAGTTCTGAAAAATTTACGTACCCATCCGGTTGTATAAAATAGATATTCGGTTTCTTTTTAAATACCGCAGATTCAATGGCATCGGGCTGTTTCATCCATTCTTTGGAATAGTTTAATTGCTGTATAACAACGGGTGTTAACGTAAAAACGCCAATAACTGCGAGTATCAATTGAAAAACTATTATTTTTTTGAAATATTTCCGAAGCAACAAAGTGAGCACGACAGAGATTGCAAAAACTACAAAGGTACGCAGCCAACTAAATCCTGCATAAAGCGCAATATTCAAATAAAAAGCGAAGAAAAAAAAGTTTAGAAATGGGAGTACAAAATCTTTGCCTTTTTTGAAGAAAGCAACTTTGGAAATGAAGTGGGCAACAAAAAAAATAGCAAGCGGTGCCAATAAAAACAAGGATATAAAATACCCCAAATGACCCCATGAATTTATCATTTTATAATTGTTTGTATAATAAAACAACAATGGGTACAAGCCAGCCGCTATCGCAGCAATCACAGGATATGCTTTGTTATTGCTCAAAAAAACCGAGAAAAATCCCTGCTTTTTTTTAAGCTTCATGATTTTTGTTTTTCAAAAGATATAGCAAACGTTCGGTGCCTTTTACTGTTTCCTTTTTTTCGATGGTAAAGAATTGGAGATACCCATTTTCAAACTCGGTTTCATTATAAAAATCGAAATGGTTTATAAATTCTCGCTTGCGAACCAATAACGATTGCGCCCAAGAATCCTCACGTGTTGGAAACTCAATGATCAGGTTTTTAGAAAATGATGCGAAAAATTCAGCCGATTTTTCAAAGGGCACATTTCCCGAAAGGGTTATGTGATGAATCAAAGCCAGCGCCATTGTAACATCCGGCGCGTAATCAGCAAGACGCTCTATTAATGAATTGCGTTCCGTATTGTTGAAACCTATGCCTGGAGCGGGTTGCAAAACATCGCAAACAAAGGGAAGCATATTTGTTTCCTTGTTTTTTTGAAGTTGTTTGTAATTATAATCTACGGCGTTGCTGTCAATATCCGTAACAATTATATGAGGTACACTATCAATCACAGTGCGGGCGAAAGTGCCGTCGTTGCCCCCAACATCAATCAATTTTTGTGGTGACAATGGCTTTATCCATTCTTTTATCAGCGTTTTTTTTGCTTCAAAAGCGGCTTCGTCATAATTGGTTTTGCTGTAATAATCGCCCCATTCACTGGCTTCTTTTAGCGTCAAGTCCTTTATATAATCATAAAGGCTTTCCAAAATATTCTCCTGTGATTTTTTTGAAAGGGTTGCGATTTTAGTTTCTGCTTTGTAGTCTTCACTGTGCTTGCTTTCCATTTTTGCAAGCAAGTGAATGTTGGGGTAAAGTACCGAACTTAGCTTGGACCGGGTTGGCAATAGAGAAGAAATCAATTTCACCGGAATTCCATCAATGTGTGTTTGCATCATTTTGAAAACTTCGGTGCCGTGATATTTTGCGAGCACCAACGGCCCCAAAAAGTGGGTGATGAATTGTTTGTATGCGCGCCATGGGGTTCCTTCTTCGTAAAAATCAAAAGAAAGTGTGTCTATAAAAACAGGTTTTCCTTTGTGAAAAGTAACGTTATAAGCTGAAGCATCCTTCAAAATAAAACCTTTTGAAAGTGCGTATTTCTGAATTTTTAATGTGTGGAGTGCGGCGTGTTTGTATTGCTCAAAGCTCCATTCATACGGATTTGTGATGAAGGGAATTTCTTCCGGAGTGATGATTATTTCTTCCGAAGAAATCGAAGTTTCCTCATGCGGAATCAGCAAGCCGTTGGCAATTAGGTTTTTGAAAAAACCGCTGTCTTTCAGTTTATTGTACTGGGGAAAGTATATAGGTTTGATGGCCCTTCGCAGGGTTTTTCCATCGTAAAACATGTATCCCGAAGGATCGCGGAATGAGGCTTGGTGTGCGTCAGTTTTTTTTGTCATCTGTATCGGTGTCTTGCTCTTCAACGTCAATTGAATCGTAAGTATCTTCTTTCTCTTTTGTCAATCCGAAAAAAGATTTCACCTTATACATAACCCCTTTTGAAAAAAGCAAAATGCCAGCTGCTGCTGCCACTACCGCTTGTACTATCATTGCTCCCAGCCCTGGATCGAAATAAAGAAAATTCATACCTATTGTTTTTACTACGTTTGCCTTTCGGCGCCAACAAATTAACTAAAAAACGCTGAGTTTATGGAATTAAACACCGATTATATTTTGAAAAATGACTTAGGACTAAATGATGTAAGACCTAAGACTAAAAATGAAAAAAATATTATATTAAAATCCTCTCTCGTCCTACGTCTTATGTCTAAAAGTCTTAAGTCCTTATATTATAGCTTGTTTCGCTTGCGATCCGTTTCCTTCAAATAAATTTTACGAAGCCTTAAATGGCGAGG
This sequence comes from Aequorivita sp., assembly GCA_030690315.1. Lineage (GTDB taxonomy): Bacteria > Bacteroidota > Bacteroidia > Flavobacteriales > Flavobacteriaceae > Aequorivita. The sequence continues at coordinate 37,180 of JAUYGY010000054.1, read as the reverse complement.
CGTAACCTCAACATATTCATCCTTTTGGATGTATTCCAAAGCTTCTTCCAACGAAAATTTAACGGCAGGAATAATCCTTGCTTTATCATCAGCGCCCGAAGAACGCACGTTTGACATTTTCTTGGTCTTAGTAATGTTTACAGCCATATCATCCTGACGTGTGTTTTCGCCAATAACCTGCCCTTCGTAAATATCTTCATTAGGATTCACGAAGAAACGTCCGCGATCCTGCAATTTATCAATTGAATACGGAATGGCATTCCCAGTTTCCATAGAAACCAAACTTCCGTTTTGTCTTTCCGGAATACCACCTTTTAACGGTTGGTATTCAAGAAAACGGTGCGTCATGATTGCTTCACCAGCAGTTGCGGTAAGCAATTGGTTACGCATACCTATAATTCCGCGGGAAGGGATAAGGAATTTACAGATCATTCTTTCTCCTTTTCCTTCCATGCTCAACATTTCACCTTTACGGATAGTCACCATATTAATGGCTGTTCCACTCACGGTTTCTGGCAAGTCGATTGTCATTTCTTCTACAGGCTCACATTTAACACCATCAATTTCCTTGATGATAACTTGTGGTTGTCCTATTTGAAGTTCATATCCTTCGCGGCGCATTGTTTCAATTAAAACCGAAAGGTGCAAAACCCCACGGCCAAAAACCATGAATTTATCTGCACTATCGGTTGGTTCCATGCGCAAGGCAAGGTTTTTCTCCAATTCCTTTTCAAGACGCTCTCTGATGTGGCGAGAGGTAACGAACTTTCCATCTTTTCCGAAGAAAGGAGAATCGTTGATGGTGAAAAGCATACTCATTGTAGGCTCATCAATTGCAATGGTTTTGAGTGCTTCTGGGTTTTCGGCATCGGCAACGGTATCGCCGATTTCAAAACCTTCCAAGCCCACCAAGGCACAAATGTCACCCGCTTTTACTTCTGTAACTTTTTTACGGCCCAGACCTTCAAAAGTATGAAGTTCCTTTATTTTCGATTTCACTTTAGTGCCATCGCGCTTCACCAAAGCAATCTGCATTCCTTCTTTCAAAACCCCACGTTGCAAACGGCCAATAGCAATTCGTCCAGTAAAGGATGAAAAGTCTAATGAAGTTATCAACATCTGTACGGTTCCTTCTTCAATTTTCGGGGCGGGAATGTGCTCCAATACCATATCAAGCAAAGGCTCGATATTATCGGTTGGGTGTTTCCAATCATCGCTCATCCAGTTGTGTTTCGCCGAACCGTAAACGGTTGGGAAATCAAGTTGCCATTCTTCAGCACCCAATTCAAACATCAAATCAAAAACAGCTTCGTGCACTTCCTCTGGAGTACAGTTTTCTTTGTCAACTTTATTGATAACCACGCAGGGTTTCAAACCTAAGTCGAGCGCTTTTTGCAATACAAAACGGGTTTGCGGCATTGGGCCTTCAAAAGCATCAACCAAGAGCAAAACCCCATCGGCCATGTTCAATACGCGTTCCACTTCGCCACCAAAATCAGCGTGACCGGGAGTATCGATAATGTTTATTTTAGTGTCTTTATATATAACTGAAACGTTTTTTGAAGTAATAGTAATCCCGCGTTCACGTTCCAAATCGTTGTTATCCAAGATAAGATCTCCAGTATTTTCATTTTCACGGAAAATACTACAGTGGTGCATAATTTTGTCAACCAAGGTGGTTTTACCGTGGTCAACGTGGGCAATAATGGCGATGTTTTTGACTTTCATAACAATGCTCCGTTTTTAAGAGGGTGCAAAAGTAGTGTTTCTAAGTTGATTAGAAATTAAAGTTGGGAATTTATTTTGATGGAAACTTTCAGAATCTCACTATAAAAATGAAGAAAACCCCAACACTTTCTCAGAATAGTAAAATCCGTATCTTTGCGCCATCAAATAAGAAGTATGAAAATTGAATTAATCCCAAAAATAAAACACACAACCTCAAACAACTTTTTCCTCCTCGCTGGCCCCTGCGCCATTGAAAGCGAAGAAATGGCAATGCAGATTGCTGAAAAAATTGTAAAGATTACCGATAAGCTCGAAATTCCCTATATTTTCAAAGGAAGCTTTAAAAAAGCAAACCGCAGCCGCATCGATAGTTTCACGGGAATTGGAGATGAAAAAGCATTAAAAATACTCCGTAAAGTTTCCGAAATTTTTGATATTCCTACCGTAACCGACATTCACGAAGTAAGCGATGCAACCATGGCCGCAGAATATGTGGACGTTTTGCAAATCCCGGCATTCTTGGTCCGACAAACCGATTTGGTAGTTGCCGCTGCCAAAACCGGAAAAGTGGTTAACTTGAAAAAAGGACAGTTTATGAGTCCGGAAAGTATGAAGCACGCTGTGACGAAAGTAACAGATTGCAACAATCAACAAGTAGTTATCACCGATCGCGGGACTATGTTTGGCTATCAAGATATGATTGTCGATTTTCGCGGAATTCCAACAATGAAACAATTTGCTCCCGTTATACTTGACGTAACCCATAGCTTGCAACAACCCAATCAAAATATTGGAGTCACGGGCGGACGACCCGAAATGATTTCTACAATCGCCAGAGCGGGAATTGCCACCGGGGCCGATGGTATATTTATTGAAACGCATTTTGATCCAGCAAACGCTAAAAGCGATGGCGCCAATATGCTCAATTTAAACCTGCTGGAAAAATTGCTGACCGATCTTGTGGCTATCCGAAAAACCATTAATAAACTATAACCGAAAATAGATTTAATAATAAGAGCCCTGCCAGCTAATGTTGGCAGGGCTCTTCGGCTAAAAACAAATCTTTATAAAAAAAAGAAATGTTATTCTAAACTAAAAGAGACTGTTTCATAAAAGGAACAGTCTCTTTACTCAACACTTATAAAACTCCCCAATTAAATAAGTATTCAAATATCGGGCGAAAAACAAATACCAATCAAGAGGGATTTCCCCCATTTTTTTACAGGGTTTTTCCTGTTTTTTTTATGACTTGGATAGGGGTTAAAAATTAAAAAGCTGCTTCTTTTCAGAACCAGCTTTTAACCTTATCCCAAATTAACTCCCCAATTAATTTGATATTGTAAAGATGCGAAGAAGATAGAAGCCAGTCAAGAGGAAAAAGCCTGAATTTCATGGGGGATTTCCCCCTTTTTTCCTGTAAGGCTTTTCTTATTTTTTAGTGGTTCCAAAAAATAATCCAAAATTTTCTATTGATTTATTTGGTTGCAAAACAAAAATATATTTACTTTGTTTTTCAAAGTACTTTAATATGAGTGAGAAAGATTATCTAAAAGACATTAGCGAGATTAAAAATTTAATGAACCGCTCTTCCCGTTTTATCTCGCTTAGTGGGCTCTCTGGGATTTTTGCGGGTATTTACGCCATTATTGGTGCCTTAATTGCATATCTGTTTCTTTTTCCTAAATCGGGCGAATTTCTAACCCTTCACGGTTTAAATTTTAAGCTTTTGCTAGCTCTATTGGCATCTGTGGCAATCCTTAGTATTGTTACTGCTTATCTTTTGACTACACATAAAGCAAAGCAGAACAATGAAAAAATCTGGGATGCAACCACCCGTCGTTTACTTATAAACTTTTTAATCCCACTGATTACAGGGGGAATTTACATTATCATAAAACTGAACAGCCAGCATTATGGGCTAAGCGCATCTTTAATGCTCATCTTTTATGGTTTGGCGCTCGTGAATGCTTCAAAATATACCATTGGTAATGTAAAATATTTGGGCTATGCACAAATTATTATAGGATTGATCTGCGCCGCCCTGCCCGGCTATGGCCTCTGGTTTTGGCTACTGGGTTTTGGTGTTTTCCATATTATCTACGGAAGTATTATGTATTTAAAAGAGCGAAAAAACTAACCGTGGGCATTATAGACAACATAAACAAACTTTTTGACCATCGCATTCGCCTAGGTATTATGAGCATACTTGTGGTGAATGAGGATGCCGATTTTAACCGACTTAAGGAACTGCTGGATGTTACCGATGGTAATTTAGCCAGCCACATAAAAGCGTTGGAACAGGCCGAATATATTTTGGTGGAAAAAAGTTTTGTTGGCAAAAAACCAAATACCAATTACACCGCCACAAAACTTGGAAACGCCGAATTCAAAAAACATATTGAAGCCCTTGAAAAACTAATTCAAAAACCGAAAAACTAACTCTTATATTTTTTTGTCAATTTACTTTGAATTACAAAGTACTTTATAAATAATTATCGATTAAAAATTTTGAACTATAAACTATAAACACACAAATCATGGAACAGAAAAAAAGTAGATTCAGCAACTGGATGCGCAACTCCATCACCGCAAGAATGCTTGTGGTTGGTTTTTTATTATTGGTATTGCTGATCCCGTTGGAATTTGTAAAATCGCTCATCAATGAAAGAGCAAACAGGCAAGAGGAAGTTGTTCGGGAAATCAACGAGAAATGGGGAAACGAAGTCCTGCTCTCCGGCCCCATCATAAAAATTCCCTATAAAGTTATTTCCGAAGAAAAAATCTTCAACGAAAAAAGCAGTTCCTATTTCACCAAAACAAATGAAATTTTAAAGTATGCCTATTTCTTTCCCGATAAACTGAATATTAACTCGCAAGTAGATTCCAAACCCCTAAACCGCAGCATTTACGAATCTGTTGTTTATTCCGCGACCATCGACGTAAAGGGAAATTTTCCGAAAATTGATTTTACAAATTCCGATATTTCCGAAGAAAATATAATCTGGGAGAAAGCAACTGTACTTTTTAAAACATCAAATTTAAAAGGAATAAAAACTACGCCCGTAATGAATCTAGCTTCAGAATCTCTTGTGATGACGCCACAGTATTCCACAGAGTATTTGAGCACCATCCAAAGCAATTATATTTCCAACGCCAAGGAAATTTTTAGTGGGACACTCCCCTTTTCCTTCAATCTAAAAATAAATGGCAGCGAAAGTTTGAAGTTTTTGCCCATAGGAAAAGAAACCGATGCCACGATGAAATCAAACTGGCATTCCCCAAGTTTTGACGGCAATTTTCTTCCTGAGGACACCAATAAGCAAATCAGCAAAGACGGCTTCACCGCCACTTGGCGCGTGCTTCAAATAAACCGACAGTTTGAGCAATCGTTTTTCGGAAAACTTCCAGATCTTTCAGCCTCCGCTTTCGGCACAAAACTCATAATTCCCGTGGACGAATATCAAAAAAGCGAACGCACCGCGAAATACGGCTTTATGGTTATTGGGCTTACGCTATTAGTGTTTTTGCTGATACAATTGGTTAGCAAAATATATATCCATCCGTTTCAATATGTAATGATCGGGCTGGCATTGGTGATGTTTTATACCTTGCTAATCTCCATTTCGGAACACAGCAACTTTCTGAATGCGTATGCCATTGCAGCATTTTCAGTGCTTGCGTTAATAACGGTTTATTCCCGCGCAATTTTAAAAGGGTTTAAGTTCCCATTGCTTATCTGCGCTTCGTTGGCATCTTTATACGGTTTCATTTATGTTATTATCCAATTGGAAAACTATGCGCTGTTGGTAGGCAGTATTGGTCTGTTCTTGATATTGGCAGTGGTTATGTTTGCCTCACGGCGAATTGATTGGAATAACGAATAGAAAATGTTCCGTTCGCGCGGTCGTGATTTTGTCATATTTATATAGGGAAAATTCTCGACTGCGCACGAACGGTCATTTAAACATTTCAAAATAATTTAAAAATGAAGAATTATTTCATTGCATTTTCAACTCTCTTTTTAGTGGAATTTGCAATTGCCTATTTCCATTTCAACCCTTTTATAAGAGGTTTTTTGGGAGATGTATTGGTAATCTTACTGCTCTATTCTTTCTTAAAAATATTTATAAGAAACAACATTCTTAAAACTGCCGTTTTTGTTTTGGGTTTTGCCTATTTCGTGGAACTGTTACAGTTTTTTAAACTTGCGGAAAAATTCAACATCCAATCTGAAATTCTGTTGACACTTATTGGCTCTGTGTTCGACTTTTATGACTTGGTTGCATATTCCATTGGATTCCTTCTTATTTTATTAATCGAAAAATATTCACTCAAAATGAAGACGTTAAAATTTCCCATTGATTAATAGGGTTTTTAAAAATTGGATATTGGGTATTTGAAACATTTCTGAATAAAGAATAAAAATCCTTATTTCCCTTTCCAATAATTATTCTATTTTGCGAGCTTATTGACACTTCAGAATCTATGTTTATAAAGAAAATTGCCGTTTTCGTTTTTGCTTTATCAACACAAATCACATTTTCGCAATCTGAAAGAAATGACGAGTTTGGCAAACCTACAGAAAAGGAATTTGAACTTAAAAGTTATGAATCTGAACCAGACGCCACGGGTGTAATTCTATATGAATCCGGATATTATTACGCCATTCCCATTATAAAAAAAACTGCCGTACGCCTTGTAAAGGAAGTGCATGTAAAGACAAAGGTGATCGATGCCAAAAAATTTGATTTTACCACTATAGAAATACCATATTATGAAGGCAATGAATATTACGGTGAGGAAATAAAGGACTACAGGGCTGTAACCCACAACGGTGTTGTTCAAAAATTTGTGCCAAACAATGCATTTTATAAAACACAAAAATCAGGTGTTGGGAGCGTGCTAAAATTCACCTTTCCCGATGTACAGGACGGAAGTATTTTGGAATATAGCTATACTATTGTAAGTCCATATTTTTACGATTTGGATGGCTGGGAATTTCAGCACGAACTTCCCACAATTTACAGTGAATTTAAAACTGATTTGCCCCCTCACTTTAGATATAATCGCATTCTTTATGGCAATAAGAAATTATCTATTGAAAAAGCAGTTGTAAACGGAAATAGCTTCCTAGTACCATCAAATTCTGGACATATAGATACCGAACTGGACACTTATGCAATGAGAGATGTTCCTTCCTTTAAAGAGGAAAGCTATATGCTTGCCAAGAAAAATTATGTTTCCAGAATTGTCTATGAACCTCTTGCCTTTAAAGCTTTTTATGGGTGGGACCAAATTTTTACCCGCGACTGGAAAGACGTTGACAAACGTTTTGAAAATGATGACGATTTTGGAGAACAACTAACCAAAAAAAGTTACTTTAAAAAGCAATTGCCAGACGCCATTCTAAAAATAGAGAATGATCTGGAACGGGCAAAAGCGGTCTATAGTTTTATTCAAGATCGCTATACTTGGAATGGCCGCTATTTTAATTCTGAAATTAAAGTGAAAGATGCCTTTGATGAAAAATTAGGCAGCGTTACCGCCATTAACCTTTCGCTTATAAATGCTTTGGAAGCCGCGAAACTTGAGGCAAAACCTATGCTCCTTTCCACTCGAAACAATGGTTTGCCAACAGAATTATACCCAGTTCTTTCCAATTTCAATTTTGTGCTTGCGGTATTACAGCTTAACAATGAAAATATTTTGTTAGACGCCACCAACAAACAAGCCCCATTTGGTGTAATACCTTTTCAGGCTCTAAATGTCCAAGGCCGGGTGATGGACTTTAAAGATGGAAGCTACTGGATGCCCATTGAACCTTTTAAACAAAACATCCATTATGCCAATGCCCAAATTGCCGCTGAAGCGGATGGCAGTTTCTCCGGAAAAGTGAATCAGGCAAGTTATGGTTATATTGGTCTTGAGAAAAGGAGCGCCATTGAAGAAGAAACTCTTGAGAAATACATAAAAACCGAGGAAAACGAGAAAGCGGGAATAGAGATTGACAACTTGCAGGTAGAAGACCTCAGCCAAATTGAAAAGCCGTTCAAAGAAAACTATAACATTTCCATAGAACCCGAAAGAGTGGGCAACAAGGTTATACTTCATCCGTTTTTCAACAAGACATACCTCAATGAAAATCCCTTCAAAATGAAGGAGCGCAGCTATCCAATGGACTTCGGTTTTCCATTTACAAATACCTATATAATTTCTATAGATTTAGGGAATGTTTATGAAATTGAACAACTTCCCAAAAGTAGAATCATTAAACTTCCGGGAGAAGATGGCGAATGTTCCGTAACCTACACTGCCGAAGGAAGCAAAATAAACATCCGTTTCAATATGAAACTGTCTGCACACCACTTTCCCCCAGATGCCTACCAATCGCTCAAAGAATTTTTCGGCACTATGATAACGATGCTGAAAGAAGAATCCATTGTTTTAAACAAAATAAAATGATTTTAAAAAATCTAATCCTACTTACATAAAATCACAATTCTTTTCAAATTGAATATTAAATTAAGTGTGAAGTTGACCAATTACACCTTTTCTACGGAAGCGAATAAAACCCTTCGCGAGTTTTTTACCGAGCTCATCAAAATACAATCTGAAGAACCCATTCAGTTGAAAAAAATTTAAATGAAGACCTATTAGGCATCCCTGTTTTTTTCTTGAATTTTTCGTATTACAGCCGTGGCGGTTCTTCTGGAAACAAAGCGCGGCAGCTTAGACAAAAATTTATTGAAGATTCCGGGGATGGCTACGACTTTTCCTTTCAGCATTGCGTTATAACCATATTCAGCAACTTCTTTAGGGCAGGCTAAGTTGAATTTTATTTTATTTCCTGAATTTTTTGTGCCATTGGAAACAACATCCTGAAAACAGGTTTTGGTCTGTCCGGGGCAAAGTGCGGTAACAGTAACGCCGGTTCCTTTCAGTTCATTGGCAATGGCTTCAGAAAAAGAAAGAATATAGGCTTTGGAAGCATAATATAAAGACATCAGCGGCCCAGGCTGAAAAGCTGCAAGAGAGGACATATTCATTATTTTTCCGTTGCCACGTGCCACCATCCCCTTTAAAACGAGTTTGGTTAATTGTGTTGTAGTAACCACATGTAGATTAAGCATTTCTGCCTCGCGCTTCCAATCTGTATCTATGAAACTGCCAAAAATTCCGAAGCCAGCATTGTTTATTAGTATATCTATTTGCTTGTTTTCTATGGCTTCAAAAATCTCGGCGGCTACATTGCAGGTACTAAGATCTTTATGTATCAGTTGAATTTGAGTAGGGTAAAACGTAGTAATTTTTTGCTTCGCAGCTTCTAGTTTTTCGTCATCAACATCCACTAAAATGAGGTCGTATCCATCTCGGGCCAAAAGCATGGCTAATTCAAACCCAAGCCCCGAAGCAGCACCTGTAATTAATCCTGTTTTCTTAATATAGTGTTCCGTATTTTTCAATTGCAATTTTTGTTAACAAAAAGTTAATTTGTTAGTCGGCAATTTCCACATATTCTTGTAAATATGCAAACCTAGGTGTAAGTTTTCCATCTTCGGTTGTAATTCTGGCTCGTTGTAAAATTCCATCCTTGTCACCATTAAAAAAAGCGGGGATCACGTTGTCTAAAAACATATCGCCAAAACCTTCGCTGGCATCTTTGGGAAGTTCGCAGGGCAAATTATCTACAGCCATAACAGTAATAGCGCCCGGCGCATCAAAAGTGGTTTCGCTTTCGGTCTTTGGGTCATACCCATAAAAAGGATTTTCAATGGTAGAAGAACGGATAGTGCTAGCAATAGGACCGTCAACATCGCAGGTAATATCTGCAACAAAATTTATCTTGAAATCACTTCTTTTTGCATCGTCGCGTGTAAAGAAAAAGGGTGCACCGTTACCGTAGAAATGTCCGGTAAAAAAAACATCACTCACTTTGGCATACTTCATAAAATCACTTTCATACTTGGAAGGTTCTTCGTAAAATTCATCTTTATTGAATTCGCCACCGTCTTTTCGCTTATTGTATTCCGAAACGTCAATCAAGCAATAAACCGGTCCCTTGAAATCTTTAGAAAGATAATCAGCATCGCTAACTTCGCGTATTTTCAAGTGATCTAAAATCTCTTTCGCTCCCCTTGCAACTTTCCCCGTTCCCGAGAGAATGATTTTTATATTTGGAATTGTTATTTTATCCAATTCGTCTTTCACAGCTTTCAAATCTGGAAGTGTTTCCACTTTCGGAAGTACAAACAACTTATCGCGTAAACCCAACCCCCTAAAACCATTGTATGCACCTACCAATCCTGCGTAATATCCAAAACCAATAAGTCTATGCTTATCAGCATTCACGATGGTTTCGTGATCATACATTTCAATATTTTTATGCAGTATTGCCTTTAGCAATTTACGGTTGTAAGGCTGTTTTTTAATAGTGTGGCTGAAAAAAAAGTATTTTTTATTCGGAATTAAGGCATCTACCGGCACTTCCTTTACACCAAGCAAAACGTCTGCTTCAGAAACATCATCCATCACTTCAACACCTGCTTTGGCATAGGCTTCATCGGGAAAAATTCGAATGTCTGAGGCTTCAACAATTATCCGCGCCTCAGGAAACTGTTTTATTACCTCTTTGCATTTTTCAGGTGAAAAAACCACCCGACGGTCTGGCGGGTTTTTGCGTTCTTTGATAATGGCAAAGGTAATTGGCATTTGGTATGTTTTTTGAAAAATTATTAGGCTGGCAAAGATAGGGTTTTTCATGTATCTTTGCCCTCGCTCTTTGAGGCTTTAAGCAATAAACAAAGTTAATTGCTAATCGCTAATTGTTCATTGAAAAAAATGGGGCCGACTGGTTTTGACAGCGGGTCTAATTGTATTGTAAGCATGCCGAGCGCTGGGATATAGCTCGTTAATATCATATTTCACACTTTTTAAACGGCGAGAATAACTACGCCCTAGCTGCATAATCTGAATAAAGTAGGATGTGCCTCGTCCGACTAGGTCGGAAAGCAGGAAGTCACTCAACGGCCTTGGTTTGCGGCGGTTGATTTAGTGGCTTCGTAAAAGTAAACCTAGCCCTGTTAGTGCTTTGATGCCAGGGTGAAGCTCAAGTAAAGCTAAGGGGTGCGTTGGTAGTTTTCGACCGGCAATCCCACGAAAATCTAAATGAAAACTAAGCATGTAGAAGGCAGTATAATTGCTTGTTTGGACGAGGGTTCGAATCCCTCCGGCTCCACTTTTTGACCCTCAGGTCAACACAAAAACCCTGTAAATCTATGATTTACAGGGTTTTTAATTTTTATTAGTTTCATTTAATATCAATTATAATTATATAAGAAGACACCATATCGACACTAATTTTAAAGTTATAAAAGTGGTGTCGATTTAATCGTAATGATTTGATTTTATGTTAAATATATAAGTAATTCTATTGATTTTTATACCTTTGGTAGACACCATTCGACACCTATTTTATGAATACTACATTCACAACTCTTTTTTACCTTAAAGGTGAGCGGAGAGATAAAAACGGAAAAGCTGGATTATACTTAAGAATAACGGTTGACGGGAAGAGATCTACAATTAGCTTACATCGAAAAATAGATCCTGAAAAATGGGATTCGCGATTGAATAAGCTATTGGGAAAAAGTCCGGAGGCGGAAGAGATCAACAGTTTAATGACAAATATTCGTCATAAAATAAATCAAATTCAAAATCGTCTTATCGATAAAGGTGAGCCTTTTTCAGCTGAAGATATCAAGATTCTTTATCTTGGTAAAAAAGAAAAGCCAAAAATGCTCGTGGAAGTTTTTGATGCGCATAACATTCAGATGGAGAAGCTTATTGACATTGAATTCGCACTCGGCACTTTCAAGCGTTATCACACCACACGAAACCATATCCAGGAGTTTATTGAAAAGGAATACCTAAAAGATGATATTCCCATTCGAGATGTCAATTTAAAATTTATAAAAGGCTTTGAATATTTTTTAAAGGAAACCAAAGGGTGTAACCATAATTCTTCATTAAAGTATGTCAATAATTTCAAAAAAATTATCCGAATGGCCGTTGGGAACGAATGGATTACCAAAGACCCTTTTTATAATTACAAGATCAAATTTAAAACAGTAGAAAGGGAATTTTTATCCAAGGAGGAGCTTAAGACGTTGGCCGAGCGTGAAATTAAATGGGAACGATTGTCTGTGGTTAGAGACATGTTTGTTTTTTGCTGTTATACAGGTCTTGCTTACGTTGATATTCAAAAGTTGACCCCTGATAATATTGTTCGAGATATAGATGGCAATTTATCTATATTGGCAAAGCGCACAAAAACGAAAACCAAATTAGTTATCCCGCTCTTAGCTCCTGCCGTTGCTGTTTTGAACAACTATGCGGATCACCCCAAAGTGCTTAATGGAGATTGCGTACTACCCGTATTAAGCAACCAAAAATCCAATGCTTACTTAAAGGAAATAGCACTGATCTGCGGCATTCAGAAAAACTTAACCACCCATCTAGCCAGACATACTTTTGCTACCACCGTTACACTCACAAATGGTGTTCCATTGGAAACAGTTGGCAAGTTGTTAGGACACAAAAATCTAAGAACTACACAGCATTATGCAAAAATTATTGATAGAAAAGTTAGTGAGGATATGAAAATATTGAGTTTAAAGTTAGCTAAATAAAAAAGCTATGGTAAACAAGAAAGTTCATTCTAAAGAAATTTCACTTATAAAATATTTACCCTTCAAACTAAACTTATAAGCTGACAAATATTTGTTTTTGTCAGGTTAAAACCCCCAAGTTGAGAACCCTATCCCTACCTAAGCCACGACTTCCGCCTGTTACAATTGCAGTTTTATTTGTTGTTGCTATTTTTGTTTTTTTTAGGCTACAAAGTTCAGGACATTTCTAGGGCTTTTTGTAGCCAAAATAGGTATAGTTGTAGCCTTTTTTAAAGTGGATAATTCCTATTCTTAATCCATAGTTTTAAGTTTTTCAATATCTTAGTGCAATGAAACGATTTATTTTCATCCTCGCAGTTGTCTTGTTTGGTTGCAAAAACCCAGAGATGTCAGTGCTCGATAAATTAGCCGAAGAGCGAATGGAAATGGAGGAGGATATGATCGCCAGGTCAAGCGGCGAATATAGTTTAGGAAAATTTAAATATCATAACCAAATTAAATTGTCCGGAAAAGAAGCGGAGCTATTGGAAATGAAAAAATTGAATGATAGCCTTAGAAAAGCACTTTATATGTGCAAAAATCCATAGGGGTTTCCTAATGTGGATTAACTTGTCCGGTGCAAACGCTTATACTACGGCATAGGGATTGGTAAGTAGGTAAACCTTTTGGAGGAAGAAGTAAAAATTTATCTTCAAGCATATTTACAGGGGCATTTTCGGTTTGTAAAACGTTAAAATAGTAGGGCAGGTTACGGATGGGGCAAGCAGTAATTCAAGGGAAATATATCTTAAACATTCGAAAGTGGTAGTGAATGTTTTTGTAATCCTACATTTTTTCCTCAGAACTTAAAACGTAAAACTAATTATTCCATTGAACTACCTACCCTAAAACCTTAGGAGAATAACGGACATTCTGCTTTTCATCGAATTCAATGTGATCCAGAGCACAGTCGAAAGGAATTGGGCCTTTTTCAAAAGCGCGCCAGGGGGAGAATATTTTTGGAACATCTTATTTTTAAAAAATTCATCATTACAAATTCTGTAACTCAAAACGGCTATGAGCAACCATTTAAAACAATCTTTCCGGTAAAAGAGAAACAGATCATAGAATACTTCAATACTCCTTAAAATTAAAAAAACAAAACTGATATTATCCTCTAGCGATTTTTATATTTTTCGATTATGTCAGGCATAGATTTTCCATAACACACTTTTCCTGTTTTATTCATTTACTAACAAAAAGCAGCCATCTACTTCGTTTTCAGATGCGTTCACTCATTTAATTTGATGCCCGAGGAAACATATCTTAATATTATGTCAGAAATCAAAAATAAAAGATTCGATTAAGTAGCTACTATCTTTTTTTGAGATTAAAAATTAATTTAATAATTCTTAAACTTTAAAATCATGAAAAATCAAACAAAAAAACAAGAACTGATTTCATATCATGTAGTTGTTACTGATTCAGGATCTTGGTTACATGCGCCTGGTTCAGATTTCTTGTTCGCCTATCTTGAAAAAGAGTGGGACGCAAAAACTACTCAAAATGTCACAAAAGCATTTGAGGCTGCTTTAAAAATGTCTACAATCATTAAATCTGCTGTCAAAACCACAAGTGGACAAGACGTTGTAAATGGACTGTATCTTTTAAATCAAGCTGATATGACTAAGGCAATGAACTCGATCGATGGTATGGGGGAGACTTCAGCTGACCAACAAACAAAAGCAGGTTCGGGTACAGCTGTATCTATCAACATGGAATTTTTTGCAGCTGTTCTAGGAGGTCTAAGTGGTGATGTAGAGCCGATGTTGGCCTATCTTACAACTCAGATGGGAGACGTTCAGGCGGAGACAAAAAAGAGTACCGTAACGGAGAATTTCGGAATTGTTATTGGTCTTGTTTCAGTTATGCCAATATTGAACACACCTATAACAAGTTTTCAATATGTATTCTCTTCCTCAGAAACTAGTAAATGGTTTGTGAACACGATATGTGGTACTGTCAATCACTATTCCTACGATTACACATATACCGTCGTGGATTACAATTATGACCCTAGCTCATAGAGTTTAATTGTTTTTATAAATGAATAGCATATGCAAAATACCAACATTACGTAGATATTTTCGCATATGCTTCATTAAGATCAGATTAATTAAATTTTATAGATGGTAATATGAAGTCGTCTATGATTAAAGTTAATTTTTGTTATAGAAGTATTTGCATATATATATATGTAAATACTATTAAGCATTTAGGCGGAATCCGAAAAGCCTGTTTAGAGTAGGATAAATAAAAAAACATTCAAGATGATAATTATAGTAACAAAAGATCAAGCCTTCATACAATATGTCTTAAATCAAAACACCGCTTCTTGGGGAAATGTATATGTTATACCCAATAATCTAAGTCAGAATCAGGCTACACAAATGATAACCCATTTAGTAGGTCAGTTAGGGATGAACGAGGCACTTTGTTTTGTCGGTCACGGGAATGATATTGAAATGGGCGGAACTGGGCTAGGTAATGATACTTGGGTATGGAATCGACAGGCTTTGGCGGCAATAATTGAGCAGTATATTCCAAATAATTGGAGCTATAACCTGATATTGTTTCAAATTTGCTGTGAATCCGTAGCCAATTATTCCGCTGGTGTAGCTGTTGATCTGGGTAATTTAAATAAACACGATATTTGGTGTTTCGGATACAATAAGTCAATATTGATTTCCGCTACAATACCTACGGTTCAACAAGTTACTACCAATGTTGCACTACAGGGCACCATCTCCTAAAATTGAATAGATAAATAGTCTTGTCGTAATGCCAAGACTATTTATCTTTTAAGAGGCGTAATGGCGCTACCTTCTGTGACCAAAATACAATTTAGTGTAAATTTGTTTATATCGTATGAAACAATTTAAACACTTCATTTCGGTGTAACTTGCTAACTGGGATTTTATTCTCACCAATAAAAAGCCTGTTTCCTTCAAACCCATTTACGGAGTTAACATTAACTACATAACTTCTATGAACTCTTATAAATTGATGAGTTGGAAGATGAGTCTCTATTTTTTTTAGAACCATAGAGTATAAAAACCGTTCAGCCTTAGTAACTATAGTGCAGTAATTGCTATCTGCTTTTAAAAATAAAATTTCCTTTATAAGAACACGTTCAAAATGATTATCCTTTTTAAGAAATAAACTATCTTTTATCTGTAATACCTGATTTTCCTTTTCGCTAAATGCTCGTTTTTTTAAAATTTCTTCACTAGGCGCATTATTTGAATAATTTACTAACGCCAATTCTAAAGCTATACTTACTTGAAGGTCATTAAATGGTTTTAAAATATAGGCATAAGGCTTTACGTTTTTAGCTCGTTCCACCATGGAGGAATCGGCATGTGAGGTTAGAAAAATAAATGGAATATTGTACATTTCATTTATTGTTCTAGCCAGTTCTATACCATCAACATTTCCTCTTAATATAATGTCAATTAATATAATATCAATATCTTTATTTGTCTCTATTAATTGCAAAGCCCGTTCTGCAAAAGCTGCAATACCTACGATTTCGTAGTTAATGGCAATAAGCCTATTTGCGATGTCTTGTGCTATCAATATTTCATCTTCCACTATAAGTATCCTTACTTTTTTGAAATTTCGATTCATATATCAGAATGATTTAAACGAACTTTACTCTTATTTTCCAATGAGTCCCATTTTTGCGATCTAATTTTTCTATAAAACCCTCCAATTGTTCAATTAATGAATGGATAAGCTTAATACCGAAGGAATTGGTCTTTTGGGCAACGGTGTCCTTAAATCCAATACCATTATCCATAATCTCTATTTTTAAAAAGTCTTTCTCGCTTGCAATTATTACTTTTAAAACTGGACTCTTAATATCTTTATATGCGTATTTTAAAGAGTTAATAATAATCTCATTAATAACTAAGGCAATTGGTACTGCAACATCTAGGCCCACACTAAGATCGTCAATTTTAAAGCTAGGTTTAAATTTAGCGTCATAGCTATGAAAAAGCCCCAATACCAATTCTTCAATATAGTCTTTTATTCGTAATCTTCGGTCCAAATCTTCTTCATACAACTTCCTATGTACAAGGGATAAAGCTTCCACTCGATTCTTACCCGCAATGATGGCTTCTCTAGCTGGATGCCCAGTAAGTTCATGACTTTGGAGATTCAATAGGCTAGAAATCATTTGTAAATTGTTTTTTATACGATGATTAAGTTCTCGAAGCAGCAAGGCTTTTTCCTGCTCGCGTTTAGTAATAATCTGTTTTTGATTAGATAAATTAATATTTGCTGTCTTGATTTTTCTATTACCTCTATAGAGTAAGTAAGCAAAAAGCATTAAAACAGAAATAATTATAGCCAAAACTACAACCCAATACTTTTGATTTTTATTAATGGTATTAAGTAAGCTTATTTCAGACTCACGCTTATCAATTTCATAGCCTGTCTTAAGTTGCTCTATTTTTTTAATAGTTTCTTTATTAACTAGGCTGTCCTGATATATTTGATATAATCTTTGGTATTTCAGTGCCTCAGAATAGTTCAATTTTTTTTCGTAAAACAAGGATAACTTAGCACTGAAATCTCTAATTTGCTCTTTTAGTCCATTTTGTTTTGCCATTGTTAGAGCTTGTAGAAATTTATCTTCTGCTAATTTGAGGTTACCTTCTTTTTTATTCACCTCACCTACCTCAGCTATGTAAATGGATGTAGAATAATAATCTTCCATTGGACTGAGAATGTTAATAGCTTTGTTTAAGTTTTCTTCAGCAATTGCTAACTTATTTTGCGAAACATATACCATACCTAGATTGCCTTGGGAATATCCTTGAATTATGTTGTCATTCAACATTTCATTCAGTGCCAATGTTTGTTTAAAACAAGTTACTGCGCTATCCAAATGTCCAGCTAAACGATAAACTTCCCCAAGATTTAGGATAGTCATAGCATGGTTTTTATTTTTATTAGAGGTAGCATAAATTTGATTGGCTTTTTTTAAGCAATCAATAGCCAAATCATAATTTTTATCATTTAAATAATTGTTTGCCAATTGGGCATAGGCTGCCGCTTGACTCTCTATCATGTTTAATGATCTATAGATTTGTAATACTTGGAGAGAAGCCTTAAATGACAAAGTATTATTGCCCAATCTTAATTCCAAACCACTAATTTCTTCCAAAGCTTCCGCTTGTAATTTAGAATCTTTAATTTCAATGGAAATTTCTAAAGCTTGTTTTGCAGAAAGAAGTGCTTTGTTTAAGTCTGGATGAAATACTGCAATAGATCTTAATGTATTGGCTCTCTCTTTTTTTGATAAACTCCTTTCTGAAAGAACGCATATTAAACTATCGGCAATTTTTAGGTTTTGGGAAATGGCAATGGCAGAAGATAAAAAGAATAAAAGAAAGCAACTTTTTCTAGTAAATTTATTCATTCCTTTTAGATTCCTGGTCTCGACCTGATTCTCACCACTGGATCCAAGATAAAATAATATTTCCTTCCATAACCATCAGTATTCTCTATGTTTAGGGAAAATAGAATACTATAAGCTGCAAGGGTCTCTGGAAAATCATTTTTCGTAGCGATGACACATACGTTTTCTTCCACTGGCGCTATATATAATGTGCCATCTGGAGCACTAAGGATATTTTCAGGATTACAGTCGAAAATAATATTCCAATAATCATTTGCAATAAAATCCTTATCATTAAATGCCTTGCCTATGTTTTTTAATGTGCAGCAAACTAGCTGTGGATTAGTTAACTTATATATCTGGGCATCTTCATTTTCCGAATATAATTTTATATTTATTTTAGCATTGGAGGGTATATCCGGAAATTTATTGTCCCCTATACTCATAAAGTTATCTGCAGGAATAGGCTGATAGGAAGTGCCTAAACCCAAATAACATGATTCCATGACTTCCTCAATATCTTTTAATATAATTGGAAATTCTTTCGAATAAATTTCGGTTGTTATTACATCTATTTTAAAGTACATAATATTTTATTTTTGGTTGAATGCTTTTATCATCTTTTCACTAATTTTAATTGTTAGTGATTTGCTTTTTAGGAAAATAAAATAAATGGCATAAAGAGTCTTATAATTGTAAAAAATGTTCTGTCACGAAAATTATTTATTCATAAAGAAACTTTCAAGCTAATCTTAATTTTTTAAAAGTGTGCTATTCTAATTTCATTATAAAATAATAAATTGATTTATAAGACTTCACCTTTTTAAATTCTAATAAATACTTAATATACTTCCTCGGCTTTTATTTTTTCAATATTTCATTGCTCATTTTTAAAATAAATGGTCAATTTTAACTACTAGACAATTTATAGCCCTTATAGATCCGTTCATATTAAAAAACAGATGAAAAAAATAATATACTTAAGACCAGGTCTTTTTAAATTAAAGATAAAAGGGGAGAAAATAATTTAAAAGAGAAAGTCCAATTAAATTTTACAGGAAAATATTCAGTTAACTTTATTAATATTTAAAGATACGTATAAATTCTAATTAATTTATATGTACTCCTAATTAGAGCTGTTCATCCCAATTGGAAATTTTTAATATATATACAACTGATCCAGATAATATCTGAATATATCTAACTTTTATATATTCTATATAAAACGGTTAGCATAAAAACTTGGCTTTGCCTAGCCTTTTATACGGGTGAACCTAGTGGTAACTGGTGAAGAAATGTGAAGATGATCCGATAGATCTCCTATAAAAAAATTATGAAAGTAGCCTTAACCTAGCCTTTGGGTAGCATGAATGTAGCTTAAACTATACATTCGGGTAGCACTCGACCCCCTTGAACCATACATTAGCCACACCTGAACCAAGCATTAGGCGAGGTTAACTGTAGCATTAGGTCACTATGACTGTAGTCCTAACAGCTAGTTTTGATCTATAAACTTTATGAATATGGCAATGTAGTGGTTACGGGCGAGACGCCCGGGCCAAGGGGTTCAGAAAAACGATAACAACAAACCTTAGATTGCTCGTTACAAAACTAACTCTATAAAAAATCTATAAATAAAATTTAGTTTCTAAATAAAAATATTTTGCAGAATATTTTAATTTAGCTTTGGTGTACTTGAATCAGGTTTTATATTAGGTTCATCAAACTTCAAAATAATTGGCATTGGAAAATCTACGCCTGTCAAAATAGCTTCGCCTTCTCCAAGAATTGGTAAAAAATCCAATGTGTTTTTATTGGCTGTACTACAAGCATTACTAACTGCTTCTTTATCAAAATGGTTAATTAGTCGATGTGCTATAAATGTTCCCATTTGACTTAATGTACCTTGTGGGATGTCTCTTGGCATTTGGGTCGCTATACAAAGAAACAAACCGTGCTTTCTACATTCTTTGGCGATGGAATCGAAAGCGTCTAAAGGTTTACTGTCAAAATACTCATCTTTAATAGACTTATTTAGAAACTGGTGGGCTTCATCAATAAAAACCACTACGGGTGAATCTTTGAATGAACCACTTCTTGCTTTTGCTAAAAGAAATTTGCCAATTGCATTTACTAATGTTTCTCTGACTTGAAAATCATATTTTACGCTTTCTAAGTTTAAGCGCAATAATTTGTTATCGGTGTTTTCGATAGAAATAAATTGATTGAGAATATCAGTTAAGTCATTTTCTGTTTTCTCTTGTTGGAAACCAAATATTTGGTTCAATTCAGGTGTATTGGCAAGATTGGTAACTCTTGATATCAAACTCACACAATATGAAACATCATTTGGAGCCACGCCTCCCCAAGTAGTTCCATTGTCATAGACACATTCAGCACTTAATTGATGGGATAATTTCATAAAATCAAAATCTGCCATTCCGTTTTCAATAGCTGATATGTTTCGGTAGTAAAAAACATCATATGGTTTCTTAGGCTTTCCGTTTTTTTTCAATAAACCATCTTCAATCGGAATAGCTTCTCCGTTATGTTCAATTTGTGTAGCTTCTCCAGCAATTTTCACCATTTTTAGAGACCTTATAGCTTCCATTAGCTTAGGTGTTTGCGTTCTTGGTGATGGCTTCAACAAGAAAAACATATCATCTATTGTAAGTTGAGAGTAATGAAATATGTTTGCGCCATTACCAATATCGATAGATTTTATCTTGTCATAACTGCCACGATACTCCCCAGTTGCATCAATCAATATAGCTTTATTCCCTGTTGCTATTAATGATTCTACCAATTTGCTTACCGTATAGCTTTTTCCACCTCCTGTAGTTCCAACAATAGCACAATGGCGTCCAAAAATAGATTGCAAATTTATTTTGACTTGGGTATTAGGACTTGAAACTAAACTTCCTATTGCAATTGTGTTTGCGATTTCACCACTTCTTACGCCAAACCTTGACATATATTCTTGCACTAGTTCTCCTGAACTTACAAATACTTTTGCTCCAATGTTTGGATAAGCTGTTAATCCTTTTTTTACATCAAAAGGGTTGTATAAATCAAAAGATAAAAGAATTTCAATTTTTCCTGTAGGATGAAAATCACTGGTTTGAAATGCTTTTTCATTCAAAGAAAGTCGTTCTGATTCTGGTAATGATAATTCTGTAATTCTTCCTAAAAAACCATATTTATCGCCTTCAATCACGACAAAACTACCCACCAAACCACCGTTAAATTCTTTACCAAAATGAGTGAATCCATTCAATAATACCGAAGATGGAAAATGTACTTTCACAAATTGCGGTAACACCTGATTGATATAACCAAGAAAATATTCGTGCTTGAAAGGATTTATCTTTTGGTTACTCATTTTTCAGGCTTATCGTTACTTGTTGAGGGTTTTCATATGTTTTTATCTCGGGAAAATAATTAGCAAAGTCTGTAAATGTTTCTGAAACCATTAAAATTCTTTCGGTTTGTAATGCGGTTTCCTTTATGGTTTTTAGTGATCTTGAAGCGGTATCATTGTCAAATCCTGGGTCAATTATTGCCAATCTAAAACCTGGGTTTTGATTCAATGCTTCTTCTATTGCTGCATTAATATGCTTATCATTAAAACTGTAACCTATGCAAACCAATAAAGTATCATCATTTAACCTAAGGTTTCTTTGAAAACGTGCCATCATTTCAAAAAACGGTTGTTCGTATGAATCTTCATATTTGGCTTCTCTAGGATAAACCATCAAAGCTTTTTTAGGTTTTTCATTAATTACTACACTGCCAGTTTCTTCAATTCTTTCCCAGTTGATAGAACCGTGTAATTTGTGTAAATGAAAAACACGCTGTACAAAATTATCTTCCTCTTTTAGTTTGCTTCCTTCTCTTTGTACAATATCATAATCAAAATACCTACCGCTGAATGTTCTTGGAAATGTATAAGAAAAACCATCAATAACAATAGCATTTACGGCTGTTGCAGCATCTTCAAATAATAAATCATAATTTAAAGTAAATACTTTAATCCTTGGGCTGGTTTGTTTGCGTTGCAACACTTTTTCAAGCAACACTTTGTGTGGAAATGCATCATTTGGAGGCGTTGGAATTGTGCATTTTTCTTGTATGAGTGTGAAAAGTAAATCCTTTAACTTGGATAGTTTTTTCTTTCCATCTTTAGATTCAATCTCAATATCATCTGAAAATTTCACAAAGCCTTCAATTTGGCTCAATAAGGCTTCAATATCCTTTTTTTCGGTTTTATCTTTAGGGAATTTTACAGCCTCAATGATATTTTTTAAACCATCAACTTTATCTGATTTAAATTCTTTAACTGCTTCATCCCATAATTGAGCCATTGAAAGACCCTTAACATCCATAGAAGATCCTGCTCCAGTAAGAAGTACTAAATTCTTAAATGGTTTCTGGAAAAACGTAGTGTAAACTTTACGTTTTTCATTATTGGCAAGTTCAGCTGTGTGTTTTATCTCTTTATTATCAGCATCTAATTTTGGATAATTCTTTATTTCTGAAATGCTTACAAGTTTACCATTCTCAAATTCAGAATCCTTAACTTCTAATGTTTTAAATTTTCCATTGATTAAAAGGTGTTTCCAATTTTCTTCTATTTCCTCAGCCATATCTAAAACGCTTTAAAATTATCTTTCATATAGTGTTTGAGATTCCATTTTTTGGTAGTGTCTAAGGCACGTTCTAGTACAATGAGTTTTTGCTCGTTGTGTTTTTTGAAATGTTCTACGGTTTCTTCTGCCAAATCGCCATCTAAACAAACCAAGGTCTCTTTATCGCCATCTGTGGCAAAAAGAATTTCGTTTTTGGTAAATTGTTCTTGCTTGGTCAACGTATAATTGAGTTTGAAACCGTTTTTGAGTAAAATTTCTGTGATTAATTCTTCTTTGTTGAAGGCAGAAATTAATTGGGCTTCTTTGTCTCTGATGTACTTTTTAAGTACTTCAATATTTTCTTCGTTGGTTTTATTTGGGTCGGGTGCATATTCTACTCTTGGGAAATTGGATTTTTGTAGTTTGAATACTTTGAAACCAAGACCTTTTAATTGCTCCTGTTCATTAAATTCTGCATTAAATGAAACGGGTTGAGCTGCTTTCTTTTCTGAAATGATTTTCTTTACCACTCGTTTGTTGCGTTCAATGGTAATGTCGCTTATTTTTTTGTAACCTGCTATAAACGCAACTTCTACTTGATTAATAATTTCTGGAATTTGAACAACAATAAACTTTCTATTTAATTTGTCTTCCTCATTAAGTTCAAAAACTGATTGACCCGTCACTCCACTGCCTCCAAAAAAATCCAGCACAATATCATCTGTTTTTGCATTAGAAATTTGAATAAGACCTCTTATTAACTCTTTTGGTTTAGGATTACTAAAAATATTTTTAACTCCAAATAATGAAGTCATTTCATCATTAGCCCCTTGATTGTGACCGAATTGCTTATGAGACCACCAATTAGTTGCACATTGCCCTTCTTCCTCTCTTTCAAATCTAAAATACTTTTTACGCGGAAAACCATCTCCGTTTTTTGGAAAAACAATTCTATTATCTTTAAGCAGTTTTTTATATGTAGATTCTTCTCCCATCCATTCTCCCTCAAATTCTTTATTATTATAAGGATTAGTGATTGTGTATTTACTACCAGATTGGTCTGAGCCAACTTTCCAAGGCTTTGAAGCCCAATCTCCTCTTGAATCATTATCAGGATTTGAAAAATCTCCTGTTAAATCTACTTTGCCAACTCCTGCTTTTTTATATTCTTCCTTATTTTTGGAATACGATAAAATATGCTCTGCAACCAACCCAATCATTTTTGTTTTATCATTAGGTTGGTTGTGTCTTCTTCTCCAATGTATATGTCCTTCAAAATTCTCCTCACCGAATATTTCATCACAAATTTTTCGTAAGTGATGAACTTCTTCATCAGAAATTGAAATAAAAATCACTCCATTCTCAGAAAGTAATTGTCGTGCTATTAGAAGTCTGCTAAACATCATATTAAGCCAATTACTATGGTATCTGCCAGAACTTTCAGAGTTTGTATCTATTTTTAGTCCATTTTCTATCATTTCTGAATCTTCCCAATAAGCTTTTTTATTCTGCTTCCAAGTATCACGATAAATAAAGTCCTTATCTTTATTGTAAGGTGGATCAATATAGATGCACTTTATTTTTCCACGGTAACTGTTGCTGAGTAATTTGAGCACCACCAAATTTTCTCCTTCAATAATAAGATTGTCGCTTTCTGTTGGGTTTACACTTCTGTGTTCGTCAAACACCAAAGTAGCATCTGTAGGCGTAAAGGCTTCCCGTTTGGCGTTGCTTTTCCCAAACCAACGAAATTCATAACGCTCAGTTTCGCTTACTAAATTGGGGTCAACTACTTTCTTGAGTTCGTTGATATTGAGCTGTCCGTCATTGGTAAACAAATCAGGCATCAGATTTTTTAGTTGTTCCAAACGTTCTTTGTTCCAATCGTGCGATTGTACGTTTTCTATTGGGTTTTCTGTGTTTCCTGATTCCTTACTCATTATGCTTTTTCAATTAATGTGTTAATAGTGTTGGTTGCATCCTCTTTAAAATATTGATAATCTTTTACAGGTGCTTTGTATTGTACTTCTACGCCTAAAGTTGCAAAGTGCTTCATAGCACAATTTATCTTGTAAACTTCACTTTCTTTGAGTGCTTTTTTATCGCTGATGTCGTTTGTACCTTTGGTTTCAATCACAAAATAAAATTCACTTTCCTTTCCATCACGCAATTGTTTACGTTTCATTACGATACCAAAATCGGGGTTGTAATTGCCAATAGGTGTAGAGATTTGATAATATGCTGGTAATTTCATAAAACAAATCACTTCGTCATCTTCGTCTGTAGCTAAAGCAAAGGTTCTTTCCACATCACTATCCACCAACATTTTATCAAAAAACCCTCTTTTTGGTGTGTCTCGGTATTGATTGTATTCCACTTGTTTTATAAAATCATCAAACTCAAAAGGAAAAGTTTCGTCCGTCAAATGATAATTTAGTCCTCTTATCATTTCTTCCAATTCAATATTATTGATTTTGGCAGTAGCCTGCTGTATAAACTGTGGTGGATTTTTAGCAAAAGAATCGTAATTGATTTCATTTAAAATTTTAAATGCGGAAGGGTAACTTATGCGTGTATTTTCACTAATTTCCTCTACCAAATCTAAAGCCGTGTAATGGGCTTTAAGTTTATAACTTTCAGTACCTCCAAATTGGTCTTCTATGCCATCTTCTGAAATAGAACCAATGGAACGACTGCTTACTTCTGCCAAATAATCTGCTATTTCAATGTTGTTTAAGGCTTCAATACTTCTGTTGATCAAGGCTTCTTCATCAAAACTTACTGTGTAGTTTGTTTTCTTGGCTAAAGCACTCCAAAACCTTTTGAATGCTTGATTGATGGTTTCATTTTTACTGCGTTTAAAATGTACTTGGTTTTGCTTTTCGCCTTTGTGCGTGTGTGTCATTCCTGCACCAGCTAGTTTAGTGCCATACACTTCTTTTATCTCCTCTTGGTATTGGGTTACAAAGGTTTCGTAACTTTCATTAGGTATTACCGTGAGTTGATTGATTCTTTCGTCATCTGAAACCGTCAGAGCATCATAAACACGTTGACCATCTGTATTGACACAAATACGCAACCCACGTCCAATTTCCTGTCGTTTTTTAATTTCTGAATACGAATTACTAAGAGTGGCAATATTGAAAATATTTGGATTATCCCAACCTACACCAAGGGCAGAATGTGAAAAAATGAACTCAATTTTATTAGCTACCGAATCTCCAAAACTCAATAATTCTTTTTTGTCTTTGAGAATGGCATCAAAAACCTCTAAGTTTTTACGCATTGAGTTTTCGTTATCTGTGTATTCTCCTTTTCCTGTTTGAGCAAAATAAAACCCTTGGACAGCATCAATATGCTCCACAGTTGGTTGTTTATTGTCGTAAAATTCAGGATAGAGTTCTTTGTATTTTTCTATAAAAAGGTTCTTTATTACGGGTTCTTCACTAATATAGTTAGCCACTTTATCAATGAAAATAAGCGATAGACATTTGATGCCTTTTTCTTGTAGTTTTTGTTTTTTAGTAAAGTGTCTAATGATGAGCCATTCTAATTGTAAATTCCAAATACTCTGAATGTTTCCAGAGGTTTGTTTTTCAAAAATTTCTGTTCCATTGGCAAATACCACTGACCATTTTCCTGTTCTTAAACTCTTTTTGATGCGTTCAATTTTGTAATTGAGATAACTAGGGTTGTTGGTTGCTTCTCCCAAATTATCCCCATCTTTCAACCATTTAGAATTTTTAAATTCAATTTTTCCGCTTGCCGACTGATGCCAAGCCTTAAGTTTTGCTTGAATAGGATTTTTACCATTTTTAGTTTCTGAAAGCTCTAGTTTTAAAGTTGCTTCATCATTCTTCTCGGTTACGGTCAGTACTTCAATTTTCTTTACTAATCCTTGTTGGTAACTGTCGTAAGGTGTTAAGCGATAAATCTTATTTTTTGAAACTTTATGGGTAGCCGAAAATCTGATTTTAAATAGAGGATTGAGTTTCGCAATTTGTTTAATGGAGTTATCTGTATCCATTCCTTCTTGAGGCTCGTCCATTATGATGATTGGGTTGGTTCTACCAATGGCATCAATGAAAGGAATATTTGCAAAAAGATCTTCTCTTTTTGCTTGGTTCAAAATTTTGTCTTCCGAATTAAAAGAAGCCAAAGTCATTACCAATACTTGAGGATGTTGTTCTTCTATAAAGTGCGTTACTTTGGTGAGTTTTTTACTATTGTATTCAAAAGATTTTGGTGTAAAACCGTAAATATCTTCCAGTTGCTTTTCAAATGTCGAAAGCGTACTCAACACACCTTGCCTAATAGCAACCGAAGGTACAAGAATGATAAATTTAGTAAATTTGTAGTACTTATATAACTCGTAAATCATTTTGATGTAAACAAGGGTTTTACCAGTTCCTGTTTCCATTTCGATGGATAATTCCTGTTCGTCTGTAAGTTTAGCAACTTCATCACTGATTGCATTTTCTTTTAAAACAGTTTTTATGTTTTCGGTAATTTGTTCGGGCGTAAGCGAACAAACATTTGAGCGAATGCCATCAACAGAAGCATTGTCAAAAGTATTTTTTACAGAACCGTCAAATACATCTACTACAGATTTGATAGCGGTTTCTTGATATTCTAATAGTTCTAATTTAAGTTCCGTCACCTTTCGTTTTTCTTTTTGTTAATATATGTGATTTGCTGTTCTGCTACTTTTAGTGCCTTTGCTCCCAGTTCTTCGTCTTTTATTTCAAAAAGTATTTTTTCGCTCAAGTACTGCACAAATAAATCTTCTTTATTCAAATCAAGTACCTCTGCGAGTTTTAATATCTGTTCCCGGGATGCTTTACGCTCACTCCTTTCAATCTTGCTAAGTATAGCAGTATCAATATCCAATTTGGCAGAAACGTGCCTTAAAAGCATCCCTTTTTCTTCTCTTTTTTCTCGTAGTAGTTCGCCGACCAACTTAATGTATTCCATTTGTGTATTAGCACTTGTTTAATTTGACTTGACAGTATTTGTCAAATATATTAAGCTCACTGCAATTATTTAGCAATTGTTGAAATACTTGTTAACAAACATACCTAAATCAATTTGCTCTAAATTTTGAGAAATATATTTAATCGTACACCCTAAACAGAACCCAACTATTAAAAATAAAGCCGCTCAAAGCGGCTTAAATAGGATTGGTTTTAAAATTATGGGTTGTGTGCAAGGGTTAAATGAGTTGCCGTCTGTTTTTTATCCTTTAATTGAATTTTCAAGTACATTTAATAATGAATTTAAATTCCCTTCTTTATCTAATTTTCGAACCTTTAGATAATATTCATTTCCTTCATTTATTTTTTTTCGATAAACTTTAAGGAAATTTCCATAATTAATTAAAGCTTCTATATATTCTGGATTAATTTCAATCGCTTTTTTTAGATGAAATTCAATTTTTTGTAATTGTTCTTCATCAGGATTTACTACTTTGTAAATATTGGAAATGTTATTGTGAGCTTTATAACTATCTGGATTAAATTCAAGCACTTTCAAATATTGTTTTTTTGCCCCTTGTGGATTGTTGAAATGATGTCTTAATAAGACGCCTAAATTCAATCTTGCTATTTCTGAATGTGGGTTTGATTTAATCGCTCTTTCGTATAATCTTTTAGCTTCCTTGTAATTTTTAGAATAATGTTCGACAACTTGTCCGTAATTATTTAAAATCGCAAAGTTATTTGGGTCAATTTTTAGTCCTTTTTTGTAAAAATGTATTGCTTGTTCAAATTTTCTTAAATCTCTGGCAGTTGAACCTTTAACCGAAAAGTAGTATGCGCTTTCCTTATTGGATTCTATAAAATCATCAAGTGCTATTTCTCTTTTTTCTAAATCTTGAATTAATGCTATGTCCAATAATTTTATTAGTGGTTCTGTATCAATTTCTAATCCGAGCTTATCAATGATTGGTTTATATTTTTTTTCAATTAATTCTGTTGGGGTAAGATGTATAGAATCAACAACCTTTTTAATAAATATATCTATATTGAAACTTATATCTTGGAATAATTTTAATTCTTTAAATAGTTCGATTGAATTTATTGGCTTGACATTCGTTAATGCAGATTCAAGTTCGTTTGATTTTTCTTCCCAAAACTTAATATAATGTAGTCTGTCAAGTGCTGAATATATTTTCGTTTCTTCAAGAACAATTGGCAGTACTTTATTCCAATAATTATCATCTTTGATGAGTTCTAAAACCTCATAAAGACAATTTTTAGATTTTAAATAGAAATCTGAAATAAGCAAAAGCGCGTAATCACTAGTTCTTATACGTTTCATAAAATCAGTTATACTATTTGTGTAACCTAATTCTTGATTGTCTTTGATAACTGTAATTAAAGACATACTCAAATCTGAAGCGATTTTATCGGCTATTTCTTTTGTTTGCCAAGAATATGAAATGAATAAAGTTTTTTGTTCGGACATAGGTATTTTTTCACATTGCTTGCAACTTGTTTATAACACTAACTTTACTAGGTTTATCTCTGAAATAGAACTCGCTATGTTCAAGATAATAAAAATGTTCATTTAGTTGCAAACATACAACAAACACAAACCCACCCATTACAGAAAACCGTAACTGCGTGCATTTTAACCGGGAGAATACCAAATATAAAGAATTTGTTGGGTTCAAAAACCTATGAAGGCATTACAAATGCAGAAATAAATATATTCTTTTTAAAAGCGCAATTAGCAAATAATTAAGATGTTTATAAATAATTATTGATGTATAGATAAATGGGTTAATTTAGTAGTAAACCATTTATATAACTAATATGGATAAGTATAATAATTTAGAGGAATTAGATAAAATTGAAAAGGAAACCAAATCACTCGAATCCTTAACTTATAATTTAACTTTAGAGTATGAGAAAAGATACAATATTCTTCTTACTGCAATTTGTAGTGGTGCATTAATTTTGATTTTTCAAATTCTCAAAGAAGTTATAGAAAAGGAGATTTCACTTTTTATAAAAATAACCCTCTTTTCCAGTTTAGTTATATTTAGTATTGCATTACTTCTAAATCTTATCCTACCTAAAATTGTACAATCAGAGATTGAAGAGATTTCAAAAATTGGTCGCAGGTTGAGTGCAGAAATTCATAAGCGGAAAGTTTCTTTGCAAAAAAATGAGGAAACTAAATTACACGAAATACCTTTAAATAAAAATGGTTATAATTTATCGAAAACAATAGAACTCATTGTTTTTAGCTTAGTCTTGATAGGTGTTATAGACCTAGGAATTTTCTTCTATTTAATTCTTTTTTCCTCTTCGTGAATATTATAATTTATTCTTATTAGTGCCTATAAAAATAATTACTAACAGTTTTTTAAGTCTGATATTAATTGAGGTTCTTCTAAAGAAATTAATAAAATCCGTTTAAGAACAGTTCGTAAAAAATTTAAAATATCTGACTTAGAAATTTTGTTTAATATTTGGAGCTTTTTCTCGAAATCAACAAAATCCCCGTGGGCTATTGAACTACGATAACCATATAAAATAGATATTGATTTTCCAAGGGTCAGTGTGTCTGGACCTTTAATGAAATCAGAAACCTTGATTGGGCTATTCATTCTGTTGTTCAATAAATCTAACTTTGATTCTAGCTGAGAACTTATGGATTTTAGTTTATCTAACTTATTATCCACTAAAAGTAATTCTAAACAGGCAAAATAACTCACAACTTTAAAAACAGAAAAATCTGACAGTTCAGATATTTTAAAGAAATCATTATAGGCCTTATTTATTATAGGGTAATTATTTTTAATTTTTTCGAAATTTTCAATAAGAAGTAAAATATTTATTATCTGTGATTTATCATCATTGGTAAATGATTTTGGGGTTTCAATTTTCCTTTCCTCCAAAGGAAAACTAATACTCAGATCATTGAAATATGAATATGTGCTTAATTCAGAATCAAAAGAATATTTAATTGATATTCCCTTTTCTGGTAAAGTCATTGCCGAAAATCCAAAAGGAATAAAAAATTCTGTATCTGATAGTAAAAATGCCTTAGCATAAGATTGATTATAGATTCCAGTATAGTTTATTTCATCTAATACAAAGTAGCGAAAATCATCCTTTAGCCTTTGTTTAAGTTTTGTTCCTCCCTGTGGGGTTCTGTGAATAATTTTACTTTCGTGGTATCGATATGCAAATGGGCCACTTTTATCAGAATAACCAAATTTTGGTATTAGAGATTTTATCACATCTATTTCTTCAATGGATGCCACTCTAATAATAAGGTTACGCCCTAGGTTTAGTTTTACGGTAATATCTAATTCAATTAAATCTTCTATAAAGTATGGCATAAGGCATATTAATTTTTTTATAACAGTAATATAAGGATGAATATAAAAGTTGAAATAGTTATTTTCTGCTTTGTCTCATCTTAAAATACACAAATTTGTATGGACTCAACCTACTAATAGACCTCGCAAGATCCTATATATAGGCTATAAAATTGTTGGTAATAAACTGATTTTAATTGAGAGAATTGGCTGCAAGTTGGAAAACCGTAACGGAGGCATTTTAACTTAAAGAATGCCAAATATAAAGTTTTTTGTTAAATAGCACCGCTATCTACTTCATTTTTAGAAAATACCCAAAAAACAAAGCCGCTCAAAACGGCTTATATTGGTTTGGTTTTAAAAATTATGGGGTTGTGCAACGGTTACCAGTGATGTGTGCAGTGATTTATGCACTTTGTTTCAGTTTAACGTTTTTTCGCAAGTATGATTGAATGTCGGCTTCGTTTTGTAATTCACTTTTTTTAAAGACGATAATTTTATTAGCGTTTTCAATATAGACGAAATTAATGTTAGCATATTTTAAAATTGAAATCCTAATTTTCTTTTTTCTGTCTTCTGAAATAAATTTATAACGTTTCAAGTTCATAAAAGCTCTTTCATATTTAATATAAAGAACTGTGAAATAAATCAGCGGGAGAAATAGAAGTGTGAAAATTGGTGGAAGTAGAAAAGACTTTAAATTGCTTAATGTAAGGAAATCAGTATATTGGGTTATCAACTGATAAATGCCATAAAATAAAATACCAAATCCTATAATTGTAAGTATGCCTTTTAAAATGTTTGCCACAACTTTTGTATTTGGGTCATCCTTTTTCATTTCCGCAACTAATGATAATAGAGAAATTAAAGTTACAATAGGAATTAATATCAGTTCCCAAATGAGCGATAAGTTATAAAATCCAACAATAAATTCAAGTATAATGGTTAATGAGGTGGCAGTCAATATAACTTTGACAAAATCTTTAATGGTATTCAAATTATTGGAATTGAAAAAGAGTACTATTCCAGTCGTTAAAAACCAATAAATAAAATCTTTATAAAGCTCCAATTCCCATATCGACAATTTATTTAGTAGGAAAATGATTAAGAAAAAGTAAACGAGGAATATGATGTAAAAAGGAATAAATTTCTTGGAAAATAAGGCTTTGATTACATCTAATAATTTTCCGAAACTACCTTTTGAGCTTATAATTAAAACTGTGAAAATCACGAAAGACCAAATCAGTATGGAAATTTCTCTGTTCGATAGTAGTTTATAAAATTCGGTCATTTATTATTTTGATTTCCAATTTTTAATAATATCAAAACGTTTGTGTTCAGTTCACACAACGTTTATGTATATCTATGGCATTTCTCGGCACGAATCTCTCTAAATACAAACTGACTTTGGAAATCCTGCGGATTTTCGAAGGGAGGACTGACCAAACCATAGCTTATCTAATTTGTTTGCGCAGGCTTTTCTCCTATTAATAATACAAATATGGTTCTGTAAATAAATCAAATAATTTTTTCGTTTTTTCTATTGTGTCATTAAAATTCCCTCTAAAGCTGATAGAATTGTCGAGAATATCAATCACTTCACTTTTCTTTGCGTATTGTATTAATTCATTGTCTTTTTTGTAATCACTACAATTCAAAGAATTCCCAGCTCCAACTAATTTTTGTTTTTCAATAATTTTCGGAAATGGTTGCTCAAAGTTTATGTAAACGTAGTAACCACTATTTCTAAATTTAATCCAAATTTCTGTTGCCCTGTAATCTTGCGCTTTTGGTTGCGTGAATAGAAGTGCAGTTATATTAGACATTTCAACTTGTAGTTTCGAGTATCTCATCTTTATTTGTAATTACCAATTAATCAAGTTTTGTTCAATATCAAATGCAGTGGCCTCGACTTTTCCAGTTTCAGTAAAGCCGTGTTGTCCATTTTCATTTTTGGACACAGTCAATTCATTTCTCAATATATGAGTAAGTTCAAGATTGTTACTTTCAACATAATCTGAATTAATTGCAAAGTTAATCCCTTGACCACCAAATGGAACACTTGGATAGTAAATTCCGCCTACTTTGCCCTCTGAATGAGCAAGAGCAACATTACAATATGCAGTTGTTATAATATAAGTTTTGGGATCGTTTTTTGCTGATTTTCTAAACTTATCAAATAAAAATCTATAGAATAAAATTGTTGCTTCTCTAATTTCTGGGTCGGTCTGTTCAATAAAAGTTTCCATTACTGCGCCGTGTTCTTTGTCATATTCTGAAACTCTGTTTTCCTTGTCTGGGGTTGTTATAATAATTCCAGTAAGAGGTTTTTTCAACTGCCATCTTCCAATTGTAACATAAACCTTATCTCCAAAAGTTTTCGTGTCAGACCAATATTCTACTAATTCCGCAAATGAAGTTGGTCTATTTTCAGAACAGTAGAATTTTGATTGGTTTGGACGATTACATCTTGCAAAATTTTTCACAAATTGATTTGGTGTAATTGAAATATCAGATATTAATGGAAAAAAATCATTCGTTTCGTGAGTTCGTGTTCTAAAAAAAATTGATTTTTCAGGAATATCGTATTGTAAAATTGGAAGATTACCGATTGTTAAATACGCTAGAACGGCTTTTTCATAAGCATATTCATTTTTGGGATTAATTGCTTCTAATAGCGCAATTGCTTTTTCTACTTTTTCAACTGTCATATTGTAGTTTGGTTTTTTTTTAGTTTGTGCACAACTTGTTTATATCGGCTACTTTATTTCATTTATATTCTCACATTGGCAGCTAAGCGCTAGTTTCCTTTACGTGCTTTTAACTTGCTCATGAGACATTATCTTTTTAAACATAAAATAAACGCAAACCCCAAACATTACGGAAAACCGTAACAGGTAGCTATTTAACTGGGGAGAATATCAAATATAAAGATTATTTGTTATAGTTTAAGCTATCGTTCTTTTACTAATATAAAAAACAAAGCCGCTCAAAGCGGGTTAAATCAGGTCGGTTTTTAAAAATTATAGGGTATGCGCTATACACTTCTTTGTTAGGCACAGTTTATTTTATCAATTATTTTCTTACACTCTTGATCATTAAGTCCAATTTTTTTTAAAACACGAAGATTTTCTAATACAGTTTCTTTATTTTCCAATTTAACCTCCTTGTAAGGGAAATCCGTTTCAAGTAATCTAGTCCTCAAAGCTTCTTTTTGATTGCCTAATT
This sequence comes from Aequorivita sp., assembly GCA_030690315.1. Lineage (GTDB taxonomy): Bacteria > Bacteroidota > Bacteroidia > Flavobacteriales > Flavobacteriaceae > Aequorivita. The sequence continues at coordinate 3,127 of JAUYGY010000054.1, read as the reverse complement.
TTCCTCTGGTGTCAGAATAGAATTCATCAATACCTGACTGTATAATCGGGGCTATTTTTATAAATTCTACAAGACTTATAGTATCGCTTAGATTATTGATGAAATGAATATTCTTATTGGTTGGTAGTTTGTCAGAAAGTAGCCATTCACAAGATGACTTTAAATCAAGAAGCAATAGCCAAGAGTTTAAATCCAGATTCTGTTCGATTAGCTTTCCGTGAGCGACACGGTTTCTAATTAAGGGAAATGTAAAAGCAAAATATTCATAATCTACATCTGAATTACCTTTTTCCATCAAAAGATTAATCTTATCACCAAGGGAAGAGTTTTTTAGTGAATTCTCTTCAATTCCAAATTCAAGGCAATAATCATACAAAATGCCTTCTATTTGCTGCGGAACCACATTACAGAATAGTTGTGTCTTGCTGTCTTTTAGTAATTCCAATATATCATCAATTAGTTCTTTTCTTTGAGACAACCTTTTGTTTTTAGTGACGGTATCCTTTATTGAATTGATCGTATCTTCAAGGTCAAAATCCTTTTTTAATTCTTCTAAAAATTTAGTTTTATCAGTTCGAAATAATTTCTCCAATTCATAATATCTACCCAATACAACATTCCCCAATTTGTTTCTTATATCTGATAGGTATTCTAGTTTGTAGATGTGTGGAGAAAAATTGTAGTGATAGGTAAAATCAGGGTATAATTGAAATGAATTTAAAGAGCGATACTTATTTAGGTTTATTTCAGTTGACAGGTTCTTCTTAATGTAAGATAAGATTTGAGCTTCTGCTTCTTCTTGTTTTTTTATGAAATGAATCAGTAGCTTTTCTTTGTAGTTTTTTCCTTCTTCAAATTCTTTATTCTTTAAGTCCTCGAGTTGAGTTATGTATTTAGATTTATCTTCTTCTATTTTTCTAAGGTCACCTACAATAGATTGAACTTTTTGCTTCAAGTTCGATGGGTCATTAGGTTCTATAAATAAATAGGTTTTACAAATCTCTTTATAGAACTCATCTTCGTCTTCTGGAACAGTAAAGAATTCTGAGTCCTCAGCATCAAATCTGGTTACATATTTTTCCCGTAATTCCTGAAAAGTTAAAGTAACACAATTATCTTCTATAAAATAATTTAAGAAATTCCTTGTCAAAGTTTTAAAGTCAGTATTTAATGGTTCTTGTACTATTTCTTTAATAGCATCTGATACATCAACCATGGATATTTCTCCATCATACTTACTCATATTGATTTCTTTTAATTGTGCCTAATATGTATATATACAACATGCATACTGCGTATCTATCGCACATATATGCCATTAGTTTATATTATTTCAAATATAAGTTAATACATCCTTACTGTATTACGCAAAACCTTAACTGCATTTTTAATTGGGGAGAATAATAAATATAAAATAAGATTAGAATCCTATCTTTTGAAAAATCAGAAGGAAATTTTATTTTTTGTTTTGATTTTCATAAGCATTCTTAACTAATGCGCCCTTTCTATTCTTATTGAATTTAAGAAACTCATTTTCTGCTTCAACCAATTTGAAGAAATCGGAAAGGGAAATTTCTAGAAAATCACATATTGCAAACAATTTACTGCAGGTCACATTATGGTCAGCAGATGTATACCTTTCTAATCCTAAACTTTTGCCTATTTCACTATAATAGTCGTTATTTAATTTCAAAAGTACCTTTGAGCCTTTTTCTTTATATAGTTTACTTAAGACAATTGTAATTGCCTCAGTCAGCTCCGGTATTTTAATTTGTTTTCTCATCAAAACAAATGGAGTAATAAAAAATAAGCAATACAATTACACATGTGTAAACAATTTTTTATTATATTTGTGTTTATAATATATATTTGCGAATCTTCTAAAAGCAAAAAATTAGAAGCCTCGCTTTGAATCTCGGATTGAAAACTGGTAATTTTTAGACAACGAGAGGATAAGCAGATTGGCTTGCGTCCCGGGCGCGGCCTCTCTTATCGTTGTCAGGTATACCAGTACCCCAATCCGGTAAGTTGAGTTCCGCGCCCTTTTGTATTGGGCTTGGTCGGTTTTTTCTTCTCAACTTTCTTTTAAAGCGTTTTTTCAGTTTTGTTTAGACGGTTTCGCAAGTAATAAAATGTTATTGCTTATGGAATGACTTCATAGCGGCTGCAAGGTGGTAATCATGGGATTGCCGCGCTGCGCTCGCAATGACAAAAAAAATGACCCGCTCCTAGTTTTTGCAGACCGTTGGAGCAGGCCAGTAGTTAAAATAGTATAAACTTAACTGATGCGAAATTATGAAAAATAATTACAGGCGAAGCTATGCCTATGCACTATCTTTTGCCCTTTTTTTAACCTATAACTCCCCTATTTTTTCACAGAACCAGCCACAAAAAACAATTAGTGGCATTATTACCTCAGGCGCGGACCCTCTTATTGGGGTAAACGTCTTGGTAAAGAACAGCGCCCGGGGGAGCATTAGCGACCTGGAGGGGCATTATGAAATTGTGGTTCAAAGTTCAGATACAATAGTATTTAGCTATCTGGGTTATAAGACACAGGAAGTCTCAGTTCGCAGTCTCAGTCGCAGTGTTTTGAATATTAATATGCAGGCTGACGCTACTGCTTTGGATGCTGTGGTTATTAATGCAGGGTATTATAAGGTTACGGATAGGGAGAAAACGGGGAGTATTTCGCGGGTCACTGCGGAGGAGATTGAAAACCAACCCGTTCAAAATCCTTTGGCCGCAATGCAGGGACGCATGCCTGGGATACAGATTACACAAAACAGCGGAGTACCCGGTGGGGGCTTTGAGGTACGCATCCGTGGCAGAAACAGCATTGCTGCGGGGAATAATCCGCTTTATGTGGTGGATGGTGTACCTTATAGTATCAACACGCTAGGGGCAAGCACGGTCGCGAGTTCTATTATTGCGCTTTCCGACATTAACCCTTTAAATAGTATAGACCCCAACAATATAGAGAGTATAGAGGTCCTTAAGGATGCCGATGCCACCGCCATTTATGGGTCCCGTGGAGCGAATGGGGTGGTGCTTATCACCACCAAAAGTGGTAAGAAAGGAGCCACCAAGGTTACGGTAAGAGCTCTTAGTGGACTTGCAGGCATTA
>JAUYGY010000053.1 GCA_030690315.1 Aequorivita sp. | reverse complement strand
ATGAAATCGTACAAATATTAGGGATCTCAGTATTCGATAAAACTCCTTTAAACGAAATCTTAACCGAATATCAAACAAATCAAAATGACAAAGAACAACTGGACTTATTTAACAACAAAAATTAACGCATCAGTACTAATTTTGAATATTAAATTTTGAATATTTGTAAATGCAAAAACTGAATTTCCCAAAATATACCTTCCGCTTCAAAAGTAGCGAAAATAAAACGTTGGTTTTTGATGAAATAAGAAAAAAATTCGTGATGCTAACACCGGAGGAATGGGTTCGTATCAATACCGTACAATTTCTTTTGAAAGAAAAAAAATATCCCAAAAGCCTTATAAATGTTGAAAAACAGTTGAAACTTAACAACACTGTAAAACGATACGATATTGTGGTTTTCAATACTGACGGCAGTATTTTTTTGATTGTGGAATGCAAGGCGCCATTCGTTCCAATCAACCAACTTACTTTTGACCAAATTGCGCGGTATAATTTGGCGTTGGAAGCACAATATTTAATGGTGACCAATGGTTTGGAACATTTTTATTGCCAAATGGATTTTGAAAATGAACGGTATGTTTTTTTGAAAGAAATTCCCAACTATAAATAAGTTCTGAAAAACATTTCAAAAATCTATCTTTACGCCTGTGAAAGTAGCCATAGTTATACTCAATTGGAATGGAAAAGATTTGTTGGAAAAATTTCTTCCCTCTGTAGTGAAGTTTTCCACCCAAGCCACTGTGTATATTGCAGACAATGCTTCAACGGATGCTTCTGTTTCCTATGTTTCCGAATTTTTTCCAACCGTAAAAATTATTCAAAATAAAGTAAATGGCGGTTACGCAAAAGGCTACAATGATGCATTAAAAAATCTTTCCGAAGATATTTTTGTGTTGTTGAACAGTGATGTGGAAGTAACCGAAAATTGGTTGCAGCCCGTAATTTCAGAATTTGAAAAAGATGCTTCCGTTGTTGCCGCACAACCGAAAATACTGGATTATAAAAACACGGAATACTTTGAATATGCCGGGGCGGCCGGTGGCTTTATCGATAAGTATGGCTACCCGTTTTGCCGAGGCAGAATATTTAATTCCTTGGAAAAAGATTTGGGGCAATACAACGATGTTTCACAAATATTTTGGGCCTCCGGCGCTTGTTTGTTTTTAAAGGCCGATGCTTTCAGGCAAGCTGGCAGATTTGATGAAGACTATTTTGCGCACCAAGAGGAAATTGATCTTTGCTGGCGCCTGCATTCAAATGGTGGAAAAATACTTTGTGTGGGCAGCTCTCAAGTTTTCCACGTTGGTGGTGCTACTTTAGCGGTTTTAAACCCTAAAAAAACCTTTTACAATTTTCGCAATTCGCTTTTAAACTTGCTCAAAAATGCAAATGGAAGTCAAGCGTTCGTTTCCATTTTAATGCGAATGTTGTTGGACGGGCTTGCGGCATTTCAGTTTTTGTTGCAGGGAAGGCCAAAGCATTTCCTTGCTGTACTAAAAGCGCAAATTAGCTTTTACGGGTTTATTCCAAAATTTCTTAAAAAACGGAAAATATATGCTTCTCCTGTAATATATTTCAAAATCAAATCTGTTGTTTTCCAGTATTTTATATTGAAAAAGAAACATTTTGGGCAACTATAACTTAAAGTATTGTTAATCGCTTTTAGACTGAAGGGTATTTTAATAATTTTGGTTCAGAATTATTGAACCAACAATCTAATATAACACTTACAAATTATGAAGAAACTATTGATTCTAGCAGTATGTTCAAGTTTGGCGTTTACCTCTTGTGTTTCAAGCAAGAAATATGCTGAGCTTGAGGCAAAACAAAAGAACACGCAAGATTTGCTTAACACAGCAACAGTTAAATTAAATGACTGTCTTGCCGAAAGAGCCGCATCTACAGCTCGTGCCAAAGAGCTTGAAGAGCGTTTGGCTGATATGAAAAAAACCAATGCAGATCTTATTCAAAGTTCCAAAGATCTTACAATGCTAACTTCAAAAGGTGCTACCAATCTTGAAAAATCATTGGAAAGTTTAAAGGAAAAAGATTTAAAAATCACACGTTTGCAGGATGCTCTTACCAAAAAAGACAGTGTTACACTTGCTCTTGTTACTAGTTTAAAGCGTGAAGTTGGTATGAATGATCCAGACGTTGAAATAAATGTTGAAAAAGGAGTTGTTTACATATCACTATCCGATAAAGTAATCTTCAAAAGCGGAAGCTATCAAATATCCAGCAGAGCTACTGAAATCTTAGGGAAAGTTGCCACTGTAATCAACGGAAAACCAGATTTTGAAGCAATGGTTGAAGGTCATACAGACAATGTTCCATACAGTAGTGGTGTGTTACTGGACAACTGGGATTTGAGTGTAAAAAGAGCTACTGCTATTGTTCGTGAACTTCAGAAACTTGGTGTAGCGCCATCACGTTTGGTTGCTGCTGGTCGTGCAGATTACATACCATTGGTGCCAAACACTACAGCTGAAAACAGAGCTACAAATAGACGTACTCGTATTCTGGTACTTCCAAAAATCGATCAATTTTATGATATGATTGAAAAAGAAATGAAAAACCTAGAAGCTGGAGGAAACTAATTTTCAACAGTTCTAATTTTAAAAAACCCGGTCCAAAAAGACCGGGTTTTTTATTTTAAATTACGGAAAACTTTGGTAGGTTTTTTCTATCTTCGATAAGATTAATATCCCATATAAAACTTACAAAAATGGAAGAAATCAATACCTCATGGAGTCGCGAAGAGCTTAAAGTATATATTTTGTTATACTGTGCTTATGCAGATTTCATTGAAACGGAAGCCGAAAAAGAATATATAAAATCTAAAGTGGGAGAGGAAAAGTATAATAAGATACACAAAGAGTTTGACGATGACAACGATTACCAACGCATTCAGAAAATTCAAGCAACCGTAGCCCAATACAATTATTCAAAAAGTGAAATTGATAGACTATTTGAAAACATAAAGAAAATGTTTCTTACAGACGGCCCCGTTGATATTCTTGAAGAAAATATATATCGCGGCTTGCAACATTTATTAAAATAATTTATCCCAATCCTGAAATCATTCCGCAGAAAGAATTAAATATCATCGAAAAATTCTACAAAGCCTTTGCTGAGTTGGATGCAGAGCGAATGCTGGAATGCTACCATGACAATATTACATTTGAAGATCCCGCATTCGGGGTTTTACATGGCGAAGATGCCAAAAACATGTGGCGAATGCTTTGCCAGACCCAACGAGGAAAAGAATTTAAAGTAATAACTTCAAACATAGAATACACGCCTGAAGCCGGAAAAGCCCGTTGGGAAGCTTTCTACACTTTCAGCAAAACAGGCAGAAAAGTACACAATGTTATTCATGCCACTTTCAAATTGAAGGATGGAAAAATCATAAACCACGAGGACAGATTTAACCTTTACAAATGGTCCAAACAAACAATGGGACTAAAGGGAATTCTGATGGGTTGGACACCATTTTTCAGAAAAAAACTAAACAATCAAACAAGATTTTTGCTTTCAGAATTTCAGAAAAAACAAATCAAAAACGTTTAAAGTTCCAAACTTCCCTTTCCTTCCCGCAGAACCACAGGTTCGTCTCCCGTAAGATCAATTACCGTTGAAGGAATATTTCCCCCATAACCACCGTCAATAACAAGGTCAACCAAATTGTCCCATTTTTCTAGAATTAATTCGGGATCGGTTGTATATTCAATAACCTCATCTTCATCTTTTATGGATGTAGAAATAATTGGATTTCCCAATTCCTGCACAATAGCGTGTGTTATGGAATTGTCTGGCACACGAATTCCCACTTCTTTTTTCTTTTTGAAAACAGAAGGAAGATTATTGTTTCCGGGAAGAATGAAGGTATAGGGACCTGGCAAGTTTCGTTTCAATAACTTAAAAGTAGGGGTGTCAATTTGTTTCACATAATCGCTAAGATTGCTTAAATCCTCACAAACAAATGAAAAATTAGCTTTTTCCAATTTCACACCACGCAACTGCGCCACGCGTTCCATAGCACGGGTATTTTTTATGTCGCAGCCCAAGGCATAAACAGTATCGCTGGGATAAATAATTACCCCGCCATCGCGAAGAATTTTCACAACACGTTTAATTTCCTTTGGGTTCGGGTTTTCTTCGTAAATCTTTATAAATTCAGCCATAGCGACACTTTTTTTGTTTTAAATATAAGGTATTTTATAAAAAATAACAACTTCTGTTATACCAGCATAACATAAAAACTTTAATTCTTCGTTACTGCATTTAACAAACCTTGTTTATGAAAAAATTCCTCATTTTAATACTATTCTTCGGGATTCAATTCTCTTTCGTTTCCTGTTCTAAAGACAATGAAAATAATCCCGAACAACCATTGGCTGCCGAAACTTTTATGAACGTTTCCTACGGAAGCAATGCCCAGGAAAAATACGATCTTTATTTACCCGCAGACCGCTCTTCAGAAAAAACCAAAATAATAGTGCTTGTTCACGGCGGCGGTTGGACCGGCGGCGACAAGGCAGATATGGATTTTCTGGTTCCCTACATAAAACTTAGACATCCAGACCATGCAATCGTGAATATAAATTACGTGCTTGCAGATATAAATACGCCAGCTTTTCCAAATCAATTTTTAGATTTGGACGCGGTAATCAACAAGATTACAACCGAAAAAAATGATTTGCATATTTTGCCTGAGTTTGCACTAATTGGCGCAAGTGCTGGCGCACATATTTCATTGATGTATGATTATGCTTATGACCCGGACGACCAAGTAAAAATGGTTGGGGATATTGTGGGCTCCTCAGACTTCACTGATCCTTTTTATAGTGATAATCCAGATTTTCAATTTTTAATGGCTGCCTTGGTTGATGAAAACGCATATCCTCCAGGAACAAATTATGCTGAAGTTTTGAGTCCAGCGCTTCAGGTTTCAAACGCAAGTAGCCCTACCCTACTTTTCTATGGAAATGCAGATCCGTTGGTACCACTTTCCAATGCAACTACTTTGAATTCTGCGCTTAACACTGCCCAAATAGACCATAGCTTTACAGTTTATGAAGGAGGCCATGGCGATTGGGCGCCAAATGATATTGAAGATTTAAAGGCGCAAATAAGCACGTATGTTGATACCTATTTAGAAGTTATCAATTAGCGAATTCGATAATTCGCTAATACGCTAATTGACCAATTCGCTAATTGAAGAATTCGCTAATTGAAGAATTCGCTAATTAATCACCTTCAATTTTGCAAAACGCAGCAACAACTTTTTGATTCCGCCATTTTCAAAATCTATTTCTGCTTTTGTGTCTGCCCCCACGCCTTCAATTTTAAGGATTTTACCTTTTCCGAAGCGAACGTGTTCCACCATCGTTCCCTCCTTTAGATTAGCGTCTTCCGCACTGAAATTTTTATCGGTTTCACTGGAAACCGGTCTCAATCTTCGCAATTTCCGAAGCTGATCTTCGGTTGGGCCCGTGGGTGCCCTACTGGCAATTGGCTTTTTCAACCTTAATTTGCTGTGGTCTACTTCATCAAAAATATCTGAATCGAGCAAAGGTTTGTAACGGTTTTCTGTTATTGGGGTTAAATACTCCAAAAAACTTTCATCTATTTCCTCAATAAAACGGCTGGGTTCAGCGTCAATCAATTTTCCCCAGCGATAGCGGGATTGGGTATAAGTTAAATATGCCTGCTTTTCTGCCCGTGTTAAAGCCACGTAAAATAGTCTTCGTTCTTCTTCTAACTCGCTTCGGGAATTCATATTCATTCCGCTGGGGAAAAGATCTTCCTCCATCCCCACAATATATACGTACGGGAATTCCAAACCTTTTGCCAAATGTACTGTCATCAAGGCCACACGATCATCATCTCCTTTATCGTTGTCTAAATCTGTTGCCAGCGCTACATCTTCCATAAATTCTGAAAGGGAGCCTGTTGCATCCACAATTTCCTTTTGTTCTTCCACAAAATCACGCATCCCGTTCAGCAATTCCTCAATATTTTCTATTCGTGCAATTCCTTCGGGGGTACCGTCTTTTTTAAGTTCCTGAATTAACCCAGTTTTTTTGGCAACGTGTTCGGTAATGGTGAAAGCATCATAATTAGTGTTCAAAACCTGGAAACTTTCAATCATCGTTACAAAATCCTGTAACTTGTTTTTTGTACCTGAATTGATCTTTAAATCGATTTTATCGATATTCTTCATCACCTCAAAAATGGAGCGGTTGTAGTGGTTTGCGGCAACAATCATTCTTTCAATTGTGGTTTCACCAATTCCGCGAGCGGGATAATTAATAACGCGTTTCAGCGCTTCTTCATCCTTTGGGTTTAAAACCAACCGCAAATAAGCCAAAACATCTTTTATCTCTTTTCGCTGATAAAAACTGAGCCCTCCATAAATTCTATATGGAATATCTTTCTTTCTGAGCGCATCCTCAATGGCTCGGCTCTGTGCATTTGTTCTGTATAAAATAGCAAAATCGCCATCTTTCAATTGATGGTTCATTTTATTCTCAAAAATTGAACTCGCTACAAATCGTCCCTCGTCACCATCGGTCATTGTTCGGTTTACTAGGATTTTATTGCCTTCATCATTTGCCGTCCAAACTACTTTTTCCAGCCTTGTTTTATTCTTTTCGATGATGTTGTTTGCCGCATTTACAATGTTTTTTGTGGAACGGTAATTTTGTTCCAAACGGAAAACTTTCACTTCATCATAATCCTTTTGAAAATTAAGAATGTTGTTGATGTTTGCGCCTCGAAAAGCGTAAATACTCTGTGCATCATCGCCCACCACGCATATATTCTGAAATTTATCAGAAAGCGCACGGACAATCAAATACTGGCTGTGGTTTGTATCTTGGTACTCGTCCACCAAAATGTAGCGGAAACGGTTTTGGTATTTCGCCAAAACTTCTGGAAAACGCGTTAAAAGTTCATTCGTCTTCAGCAAAAGATCGTCAAAATCCATCGCACCAGCTTTAAAGCATTTGTCAACGTATGCTTTGTAAATATCGCCCAAACGCGGCATTTTTGCCATGGCATCAGCTTCCATCAACTCGGGGTTGTTGAAATATGCCTTTACGGTAATCAAGCTATTTTTATAGGAAGAAATCCGGGAATAAACCTGTTTGTATTTATAAATTTCCTTATCGAGGTTCATTTCCTTTATCACTGAGCGGATCACACTTTGCGAATCCTGGGTGTCATAAATAGTGAAGTTGGAAGGATAGCCCAATTTATCGGCTTCAAACCGAAGTATTTTTGCGAAAATACTGTGGAAGGTTCCCATCCAAAGATTTTTCCCTTCACTGGCGCCAACAATTTTTGAGATACGGCCTTTCATTTCGCGTGCGGCTTTGTTTGTAAACGTCAGCGCCAAAATATTAAATGGGTCCACGCCCAGCGACATTAAGTACGCAATACGAAATGTAAGCACCCGGGTCTTGCCGGAACCCGCACCTGCAATTACAATCATTGCACCGTCCTTTTGCAGCACTGGCGCACGTTGGGCCTCGTTAAGTTGTTCTAAATATTTTTCCAAAACTTCATTTTCTTCAAGTTGTGAAAATAGCCATTATGAAACTTTTATCTAAAATGATTCGCTATAAATTATAAACAAAAAACTTCTTCGTTCGTGTCTTATCCAAGAAAACTATTTTTAAAAAGCGTTTATTTTGAATACCTTTATAAAAAACTCTTTATGGATTCAATTTTGTCTTTCCTTTCCCAAATTCCTTGGTGGGCTTGGATTCTTTTCTTCCTTTTAATTGTTGCCATTCGCGATATTTTTTTTAACAAACGCCACACTATAAGCCATAACTTTCCCATAGTTGGCCATATTCGGTATATGCTGGAAAGTATTGGGCCGGAACTTCGGCAATATATTGTGGCAAACAACCGGGAAGAACTTCCTTTCAACAGAATTGAACGCGGCTGGATTTACGCATCGGCCAAAAATGAAAACAATTACGAAGGGTTTGGAACGGATCGCGATATTTATGAACCGAACTATATTTTCATCAATAATTCACTTCTTCCATATAAGGTTGAAAAAGATAATCCCAATTACAAAAATCCTTATTTTGTGCCTTGTGCAAAAGTGATGGGCGAATTCCATAACCGTCGCCGTCCCTATCGTCCCGCTTCAGTTATCAATGTTTCGGCAATGAGTTTCGGGTCACTTTCCGCACGAGCTATCGAGTCGTTAAACAGGGGATGTGGACTTGCCTATTGCTACCATAATACAGGTGAGGGCGGACTTTCGCCCTATCATAAAACGGGTGCCGACGTGGTTTTTCACTTTGGAACAGGATATTTTGGGGTTCGCGATGATAACGGCGAGTTTTCCATGGAAAAAATTGTAAAACTTGTAAACGACAATCCACAGGTACGGGCCATTGAAGTGAAACTTTCCCAAGGTGCAAAACCTGGAAAAGGCGGAGTTCTGCCCGGAGCAAAAATAACCGAGGAGATTGCAGAAATAAGACATGTTCCTTTGGGCAAAGATGTGCTTTCGCCCCCAAACCATTCGGCTTTTGAAGGTGTAAAGGGATTAATTGAATTTGTGGAAAACATTGCAGAAGCTACCGGATTGCCGGTGGGAATAAAATCGGCAGTGGGCCGTTTGGGCGAATGGGAGCAAATGGCGAAGATAATGAAGGAAACCGGCAAGGGTCCAGATTTTATAACAATAGACGGTGGCGAGGGCGGAACGGGGGCATCTCCCCCAAGTTTTGCGGATCACGTTTCGTTACCGTGGCTTTATGGTTTTGCCGAAGTATATAAAATATTCAAAAAGCATGACATCTGCGACCAGATTGTTTTTATAGGAAGCGGTAAACTCGGTTTTCCGGCAAAGGCCGTGATGGCTTTTTCCATGGGCGCAGACTTGATTAATGTGGCCCGTGAGGCTATGATGAGCATTGGCTGCATACAGGCGCAACAATGCCATACCAATAAATGTCCAAGCGGAGTTGCCACGCAAAATAAATGGCTGCAACGAGGAATAAATATTGAGGAAAAATCGGTTCGAGCACATTTTTATTTCAAAAATTTCAGCAAAGAATTATTGGAAATGACCCACGCCTGTGGTTATGAGCATCCCTGCCAATTTACAATGGACGATGTAGATTTAACCGTGGGCGACAAGAATCTTATTAAAACATTGGCCCAATCTTTTATGTACCACAAATGCGCCGTGCCTTTTGAAAGTGTAAAGTTCCTTTCCGAGTGCCCGAATCTGGGTGGCAATTTTCACGAAAAAGAGGCCAAGAAGGTAGTGAAAGCAATGAAAAAAGAAAATATGGTTAGGTATTAGCGAAAATAACGCTTGTTAAAACAGGAGATCGATTTAAAGGAACATTTTTAAAAATACTTTTTTGTTAGTTTTTGAAATGGGGACGCGGTTGTCATTTTCCAAAACAAGATACCCTTCATTTTCAAAACCTCGAACTTTTTCAAGGTTCACTATGTGCGATTTATGGCATTTGAAAAAAGTCTTTCCCAATGAAGGTTCAAATTTTCCAAGATTATAACTGCTCAATAGCTCGGTTTGATTGCTCAAATGAAACTTAGTGTAGCCTTCATACCCTTCCAAATGTAGTACCTCTACTTGGGGAATGAACGACAGTCCCTTTGCCGTAGGTACAATAATCTTGTTTTTGTTTGAAATAGTTTCGGTCAAGATTTCAATGAGCTTGTTGTTGCTTTCCAACTGCTGCTTCTCCTTGATTGCAGCGATTGCCTTTGCAACAGTTTCCTTTAGTTCTTCATCATCTACTGGTTTCATAACATAACCGATTGCCGATTTTTTAAGTGCGGTCAAAGCATATTCATTATAGGCAGTAACAAAAATGACTTGAAAATTTAATCCATCCAATTCTGAAAGAAGTTCAAAACCGTCGATGCGCGGCATTTGGATATCCAAAAAAAGTATGTGGGGTGGGTTATTTTTTATGAAGTCTATAGCATCTTCGGGTTTTTGGAACGTAGCAAGAATGGAGATTTCAGGAAATAACTTTTCCACTTTTTGCTGCAACCCCTTTAGTGCAGAAAATTCATCGTCCACCAGTATGGCCGTTATCTCTGTCATTGTATTTTTTTTATTTTGAATGTTGCAATGTTGCCTACGTCTGTTTTCTCTGGAAATACTTCGGCGTTGTAATATTGTATTTCCCATTGTTTGGAACTATTTAAAACCTCTATCCTATTTTTTAATACTGCAGACGAACTGACCTTGCCGTTCACCTTCTGTTTTGAATTTTTGAAACCCACGCCGTTGTCCAAAATTTCCACTAAAATTTCTTTTTCATCTTTTTTAGTAAAATTCAAATTTATACGGCCATTTTTTTCTTTATTGAAAATACCGTGGTTCACGGCGTTTTCAACAATGGGCTGCAGTAGCATAGTGGGAATTGTTGTTTTTTGTAAATCTAAAGCAGGGTCAATCTTTACTTTGTAATCCAATTTTTCCTTAAAACGCAGTATTTCAATGTCTAAATAATTTTTCAGAAGTTTGATTTCAGTTTCAAGTGGAATTTCACTTTCTTTTGAAAGTTCAAAGAACTGGCGTATCAACTTTGAAAATTTTACCAAATATTTTTCAGAAGTCTCAAAATCGTTATTGTTGATGTAATACTGAATTGCGGCGAGCGAATTGAACACAAAATGTGGGTTCATCTGTGTGCGAAGGGCATACAATTCATATTCGGCCATTTTTTTCTGTGCAGAGAGCTTGGCCGTTTTTTTTGAAATTTCTCTATTTCTAAGATAATAAAGAATGAAACCCACAAACAAAAAACCAACCAACCAAAACATTCCTTTTGCCAACGGCCGTTGCCACCACAAGGGTAATATGTTGAAATGGGTTGCATGAGCCAAGCTACCCGCCCTAAGTTCAAGTATATACTGATTCGGCGGAAGACTTGAGAAATTAAGGCTTCTAGCAGTAGTTTGAGTCCATTTTTTTTGTAACGGGAGTAAACGGTATGAATACTGCAACTCCCCTAAGCTTGTAGAAAAATCTATTGCTGATATTGAAAAATCAATACTGTTATTTGTGGTATAGCGCACTGAGGGGTCCACAGCAGACATATCCGTTTGGTTGAACTGGGCATTTTCTATATAAATTTTTAAAAATTGTATTTTTTTTTCAAGTGCAATTGGAAGAATAACAACACCATCATCGGTGGAAACAAGAAGATCCTTACCCACCTCAATAACGGAATTTACCTTTTTGGAAGGCAGTCCGTCGTTTTCGTTAAGAATACCCAAATACCTATATTCACTTCCCGCTTTTTCATATTTCAGAATTCCTTTTTCAGTGGCTAACCAAATAACGTTTTTACTCACATACGCACTTTCAACACTCAAAAATTCGGATTTTGGTAGTAGTTTTGCGGTTTTCAGGTCTGTGAGGTAGGCACCGTGACCATCAGTATTTACCAGTAGCAAAGTATCTGTAACTTTTGCGAGACTCAATACAGGTTTTTTTGAAAGGCCAGCTCCAATATCCACTGAACTTATGGAATCATTAAATAGTTTCTTTAAACCATCTGAGGTTGCCAAAAACAACGAATCGTTGAATACCAAAAGATCCAAAACCCCATAATGATCATACATTTTCGTTTCTTCAAACGTTTCAGTATCAATTTTCATTACTCCGGCAGACACATTTCCATATAGAAATCCGTTGTGATAAACCAGACTTCTAACACCGCCTATTTTTGTAAAATAGTCCAGTTTCCTATGGTTGCCATCATTATTAATTATCTGTATGCTTTTCATTTCAGAAGAAAAAAAAGCACTTTTAAGCGAATCAATATACACTGCATTAAAAACAAAACTTTTATCTAAAATAAACGGTTTAAAACTCTTTTGAAGTGAATCATACTCATAGAAACCTTTGTTATAGACATTGGCGAAAACCCTATTACCCACTTTTTTTATTTGATCCACTTTTTGGTGCTCGAGCCCATACGAACAGTTTCTTTTCACTTGCGGTAGCATAAATATACCACGCGAAAAAGTGGCACACCAAACATTTCCGGTTTTGTCAACCATTGAAAAATACGCATTTAAATCAGAGGGGATTTTAACTACCTGGTCCATTTCATAATTCTCGTCCAATATTCCAACAAAATCGAAGCCGGTAATTTGGATTTGATTATTTACAAAATGATTTCTTATAAAATTTGGATTCAAATTACTGGCGTATTGTTTAAATTCTCTTGGATAAATTTGGTCGGTAAGAAGGTTGACAACGCTGAATCCTTCGTTATAGAGCATTACCATGATGGAATCTTGATTTCTAAACCTCAAAAAGGTCTTTTGCTGAAATGCCGTATCCTTTGCCAAGTGAAGTGCACTTTTATGGAGGGTTTTAAAATAATTGTTTTCAGGTTGTTCCATATTGGTAAGCGACATTATTTTCCAACAATCTTTTTCTAAATAAAACCAATTGTTGGCATTGCCAAAAACCATGGTGTCGCCGTAGCGGTTGGTAGATGAGGGAAACATAACTACTTCAGATTCACAGTTCAGAAATGTATGTACTCTCTCGTTTTCAATATATCCCAATATTGATGCTTTTGAAAAGAACCAAACCCTGTTTTTTTTATCTACTCGAATATCCCAAATATCATTTGTGGGTAGGCCGTTTCGCGTATTGAAAACTTTAAATTCCCTGCCATTAAACTTTGCCATTCCCTTGTCTGTAATGGCCCATATAAAGCCTTCATTGTCTTGTGTTAAGCGATAAACGCGATTGCTTGGAAGGCCGTCTTTTATTCTGTAATTGATAAATTCCTGTGCCAAAGAAAAATTCCATATCAACATTAAGAGAATGATATGGAATTTTTTTTTGAACATTTACAAGGAATTTGGTCGGTCTATTTTGAAACTAAATGTAAACAAAAAATAGCTGAAACACACTTTCGTTATTCTTTGATTAGTTTGAATGAGCGCTTATTTTGACTGTTAAATATTTCAATAAAATACAGTCCTACAGCAAGGTTTGAAATATCTATTTGTCTCAGATTGTTTAGGCTTCCTTTTGCTATTATTTTTCCGGAAGCTTCCGTTATATTAAAATTAAATAATTCTTTTCCACTGAAAAAAACCATTTCCCCTGCAGGGTTGGGATACATTTGTATTTTTTCAATATTGTTTTCTTCAATCGCAAGTTGGCGTGTACAGAAATCTTCAACGTAAGGCAACGCTGTTGCAGAAATGGTTATAGCTATTGATGTTGTTGCGACATGCCCTGATGTAACTGGAGTGTTCTGTTTTGTTAATGGTGTATGGTTGGGTGCAATAAGCCTACTGTCGCAAGTATTTCGTTTTGCGGGATCTACTTTAAAAAGTTCCAAACTTACATCAACAATAGCAGGGTCAATAACACGATAACCTGCCAAATAATAATGGTTGTTAACGCTGTTGTCCGTTTTTGGAAAACTCATATCTGGATAGTACATTATTGGCATTTGGAAATCCCAAAGATTGAAATCTTCAGAACCTGGCTCAACATTCGGAACGAGGTATTGATAGTTTAATCCCACGGGAGTACCTGTGTTTTTATCAAACTCATACATAAAAACATTACTTTCGCCATAAAATGAATTTGAGCCTATATTCCAGTTTTCATCTCTGTCATATCCAGAAATAACGAGATTGTTGGGGCTGTTGAAAGATGGCATCAACGTAAAACCATACATATTCAAATTGTTTGGATCGTTGGCATACCAAGAGCGGACACTGTCATAAGTTCCGTTATTGTCAAATACTGTTATTGCAAAATAATGGCTAAACGAGTAATTTGACAACATGTATATTTTATTGGTTGCGGCGTCATAGTAGGCATCAGCGCTTACATCGCTGCCATTGCCAAAAACGTAGCTGCGATCCCACAACATATTGCCCTGAAAGTCCAATTTGTGAGCGAGTACAACTTGCTGAGCTGTGTTATTTGACACATTTGCCCAAGTAGCACTGCCCGTTAGAAAAAATCCATCATTTGTTTCGGTTATACTGTTTACAAAATCGTAGTCCAATGAATTTACATTATTTGGCGCATCTGTTTCGACCGTCCAAAGAACATTCAAAGCAAAATCGGTACGCAATACAAACCCAATGTTTAAAGGACAATTTACGTCAACATTATAACATTGACTCCAATAACCCGCGATGATGAATCCTGGGTCTGGGGTACTATCCCCATTGGCATCACTATTGGAAAAGCTAATATGCAAACCAGTACTGTTTACATTAGGCCCTAAAATATCGTAATATTTCGATTGAAGAAAATTACCGTTGAGAGCATCAAATTGTGCAAGAAAAACTTTTCTAACTCCCGCTATATCTATATAACCTGTAGCAAATATCAAATCTAGATGACTAACTATATCTAGAACTCGTAAGTGTGGCGAAGTTGTTTCATGGTATGTTTTGTTCCAGATTACACTTCCGTTTTCGTCCACCTTTTTAATAAACATACGTTCGCTTTGAAGTGCCGGATCAAAAAGATTTCCTGCCACTAGATAATCCGTGGTTTGTGGGACATTAAAGGAAAGTGGCTCTATACATACATCGTGATAGACCATACCACTTACAGAAATGTTTGTTTGAAATTGGCACCAAGCAGGTCCCGAAAGTGACAATAGAAAAAATAGAGTGAATAATTTTGTTTTCATGGTTTAAAGTATTTATTTGGTTACAGATTGTCTATTTTGCAAATATTAGTGCGGATTTGTTTTGTCTAAGTTCAGGGACATTTCTATTTTTAACAACCCCTATTTGATTGCAAATGGGTTTCAATGGACAAAACAAGGGTTTCATTCAACTAACGAATATTTGTACAACATTCAAAAACACCTTAAGTTTGTTCAGCGATAAAAAAATATATGGAAGAAGCAACCCAAATTATTAGTTATGTAGCCTATCTTTTGCCCGCAATAGTTGTGGGTGTAATTGCATATTTTTTCTTTAAGGGCCATACCGCCAATGAAGAAGGAAGAAGAAGATACTTGGTGCAAAAAGAAGCGCAGAAACAGATGCTTCCGCTACGTTTGCAGGCGTATGAGCGCATTGTTCTTTTTTTAGAAAGAATTGATCCCAATAAGTTATTGGTTCGGGTAAAACCATTTTCAGACTCCAAAGACGATTATGAAAATTTGCTGGTGAAAAACATTGAGCAGGAATATGAACACAATCTTACACAACAAATCTATGTTACCCCTGAATGTTGGAATTTGGTTAATGCCGCCAAAAATGCCACTATTCATATTATTCGCCAAGGCGCAATGCATGAAAAAGATGGAGATGTGGACAAAATGAGAGCATGGCTTTTGCAGAATTTTATGGAAGAAATTTCACCTTCGCAAAAAGCAATGGCTTATGTGAAAAATGAAGTTAGCGAGCTTTTTTAAATTTTTTAGGGCGTAAACATATTATGGTGGATGGCAAAAAGCACAAGCCCAATTCTATTTTTTATCCCTAGTTTTTTATATAGTGAATCCCTGTAGCCCTCAACAGTTTTATAACTGCAGCACATCGCTTCTGAAATTTGTTTGTAATTCATATCGGTACAGGCAAGTTTAATGAATTCAATTTCTTTTTCCTTAAGCTCAGTATCAATATCTTTTTCCAAAGATTCCATAAGTATTTGCGAAACTGTATTTGTATAATAATGCCCGCTATCCATAACTTGCAATAGCGCTTCTTCGAGAATTTCTTTTTTAGTGTCTTTCATCAAATAGCCTTTGGCGCCAGCGCGAAGCATTTTCAAAATTGTGAATTCGTCTTCTTCAATTGAAAGGGCCAGCACTTTTATATTGGGATGAATTTTTCTAAGCTTTTCAGTTGTTTCTATTCCATTCAGGATTGGCATTTTTATGTCCATCAAAACCAAATCGGGAATATTTTTTGGGGTTTTTAGTTTCTCCAATAATTCCTGCCCATTTTTGCACAAATACAAAACCCTGAAATTTTTGAAGTCCTGAACCAATCCCCCAATGGCTTGGGAAAGCAATAAATGGTCATCAACAACAACTACTGAATAATTCATTATAAAATCAATTTTAAAATTGTTTTTAGGCAAATTTGTACTTTAAATGCAAGGCCGTGCCTTCATTTTTTGCCGAATTTATTGTTAGGGTTGAATTGATAAGTTTTGCGCGTGTTGTCATATTTTTCAATCCAATTCCCAAAAAAGTATCACTTTTTTCAAACCCTACTCCATCGTCTTCGGCAGTAATGGCCAATTCCTTCTCTGAATAATTGAGGACTACATTTAGTGAAGATGCCTTGGAATGTTTTATGGTATTCGAGAAAAATTCCTGTAAAATTCTAAAAAGAATAATTTGGGTATTTGCTTCAATTGGCACCACTGTTCCGTTTATGGTTAATTGAGCCTCAATAAATTTCAATCTATTGAACCGATCAATTTCCAAACTGACGGCTTCCTTCAAACTAAGGCTTTTCAACGCTTCGGGGTTTATCAATTTTGAAAGTGCACGCAGTTCGTCAATTCCGGTTCCAATAGTTTCTGAAACCTCGGCCATCATTTCTGGTTTGTCTTTTGCCATTTGGGCTTGTATTTTTGCCAGCGTCATTAATTGCCCAATGTTGTCGTGCAGTTCCCAGCTTATGTTGCGCAGGGTTTCTTCCCTAATTTCTATCTGCGATTCTGCCAGTTCGCGCTCAAAATTTTTTTTCGCCTCTTCCTGTTGTTGCAACAGCCGATTCTTTCTGCGGGCAAACACGCTAAACAACACAATAACAACAATAACTAATGTTACCGGAATTGCTATTGCCGCTATTATTATGATCTCTTTTTCATCCATAAAAATCCTGTCAGAAAGCACAAATACATAATGATAATAAGTGAAAACTGGATTATCAACAAAATCCAAAAAAAACTGTTCTCTTTATAGAACCAGGTACGTATTATTTTTATGGGAAGATACCCAATATAAAACAAAAATAGACCCACGCTTATCCAGAACAACAAATCGTTTTTTACAACTAGGACTTTGGTAGATTGCAAAATACTTATATAATAAAGAATGATACAATAAATCAACACTCCTGCACCAACTATATAAGATATTGTAAATGATTCATTCAAAATATCAGTAAAAAAGAAATCTCTTAAATAGAATAACCAAAAAATTCCAACACCTATTTTAATATAATTTTTGAATTTATATTCTTCAATTGCTTTTAAGAAAATATAAAGGAAAAAAGAAAAATAGAAAAAATAATATAAATTATAAATTATCGCATTAGGCAATTCGTAAACATCACGTATTAATTTTCCCAAAAATTCAGTAGCCATTGTAAGTGACAATATTACTGGCAAAAGTCGTAATGAAGTATTTTTATAGGATGGATATTTAAAAAGAGAGATTACAAATACAATGACATAAAGTGCCAAAATTGTATAATTTAAATTCTCAACTAATGTCTCCAAATGTCCTGAAGGATCTAATTATCGTTTCCAAAATCATTATTACCGGGAGGTGGTGATAAATGGGATTCATTTAAAATTAAACTTGTAGTGCCTCCCTGTAAAGTTGAATTGTTTGGCATAAAAAAGCCTGCTTCATTTATTTGTCCGGTAGAATCCTTTTGGTTTTCATCCTGATTTATTTCCTGTGTTGTAGGATGTCTATTTATAGGCACAGCGGTATATTTTCCTCCAGTTTCTTCAATTGAAAAACCTACATTTTCTCCTGAAACATCCATCGTTGGTACTACAAAAAAGCTATTTTTCCGTGGATATTTTACAGGATCTCCATTTTTAAATTTATCGCTATTGGGATAATTGGAAAGATAAAAGCGCAGTGTTTTAATATCTACATTGGCTTGCTTGGCTTCATGCTCTATATAAGCTATATATTGCTTTACAACACCCAAATCATATTCAGCGTAACGAGTAGGCTTAAATGAATCTGCTTTAACACTGTCCTCATATTTTTGAATAATCGGAACACGTCTATCTGTATAAACATTATACATTTCCTGGGCACGTTCTACTGAAATTATATGTTCTTTTGGTGGGCCTTCGTACGGAGGTTCCGAATGGGTACCGGCGTCTTGGCAGCTAAAAAGAAATAAATTGATACACATCAATATTAAAATACGGTTCAAGTTTTGTGATTTCATAAGAATTGGTTTTTATGGTTGTGGTATAAATGTAGTTACAATTGCAGAAATTTAAAACTATGCTATTAAACATAAAGTACGGAAATAGTTTTAATGTACTGATAATTACGCGTTTATGTAAAAATAATTCATAAAAAACAGGGAAAACACTTAAAAAAAGGGGGAAATCCCTTTATGATTTGAAGGAAAATTTAATCAGCTTCTGTGCGAATTTCGTTCAATTCATTGTTTTTTTGATCGGCATATACATAACCTCGCTCCCACCATTTGCCCATCATTTCCTTATCAAAAATCAACGAATTGGTGGTTAAAACCGTAGGCGTGTAATACAAATTGATAATTACATCCTTATTGGCAGCTACAAATTTCCCAATTCTAATATTCTGTTTTTCAATTCGGTCTGCCATATACCTGTGCATATTTGTGAGCAATGAAAACACATTTTTTGAGGGAAGCCGATTGTAATAGGTAACCTCTGTTTCCAAAACAATCACATCAACGGTTGTGGCGCCTCGGTTTATGGCTTCCTCAATTGGCACCATGCTTCCGAAACCCCCATCGGCATATTCACATCCGTCTTTTTTCATCAAACTCATAAAAGGTGTAAAATTTGAAGAAATCCAGATCCAATCGCAAAAATCCTGGTATTCAAAATCATTGACAGATTTGTATTCCACTTGGTTAAGCGAAAGATTTGAAACCGTTACCACCACTTCTTTTTCGGAAGCTTTCAGATTGTTGAATTCTTCCTCGGTGAGCGTTTTTTCAATCAGTTTCCGAAGGTTCAAACTTTCCCCAAAAGTTTTTTTTCCCTTCATGAAATTTTTAAGTACGGTGAAATGATTTATCGCGATTTGCTTTCCGCCGAATTTATCTTCTTTAATAATAAAAGGACAACTGCTGAAAATACTGTCTTGGTTCACCGAAGTAAAAACCTCTTTAATTTTTTCAACCCTATTCAACGCTAAATGCGAAATGAGCAAGCTGCCCGTGGAAGTACCTACAAAAAGGTCGTAATTATGGTGAAGTTCATCAATTAAATATTGCGCCACGCCGCCCGCAAACGCACCTTTACTGCCACCACCCGAAATTACCAATGCCCTCATTCCTTTATGATTGAATTTAAATAAAAAGCGGCTTTTTCAGAAACCTGCCTTCCTAAAATTTTTATTTGTTCGTGATATTTTTTATTCTGAATTACATTATTCAAAAGCTCCTTTGAAGTTTTTGCGAAACGCCACGTAGGGTGAACCGTCGCCTCAGCAAGATTCTTAAGCGTTTCAATATCCCAAAGCTGAAGCTCGTTTATATATTCAAACGCCTTTTCGCGGATTTCAAAACTGTATTCCGTTGCTGTATAATTTTTCAATTCCTTTAAATAATTTTCCTTTTCGGCATTTTCATAACCTTCCGTAATTAAAGACAAGGTAAGCCACAATTGCCGGATGTTTTTATTTTGAAATCCGTCAACTCCTTTTGTTTTGTTGAGATATTCCACTCTTTTCTCCGGGAATTGCATCCATAATTGATACAGCGCTGTTTCCAAAGTAACGTATGAATCATCGTTCAGTAAACTTTCATATTCACTTTGAAGTTCCTTTGGAATGGTTTGCAGCGAAAGCGCCACCGCCTGCCGAACATATAGATTGTTGCTTTCAAAAGCATTTTTATACAAGGGAAGTGTTTCAGAAATAGGTTCATCAACCAATTGATACACTGCTTCTTGCCCAATAAAATCATTTGGAAAAGTGAGTGCGGTTTTCAACTGAAGTTTTTTATCTGAAAATGGAAGTGCCCTAAGCGACGAAACTTCAAAATATTTGTTGATGAAAGAAGATTTCAACAATGATTGATAGGCTTGTTCGGCTTTAAAAGCCGATTGATACAACCAATCTTCTTCCCATTGAGTAATTTCAACATAAGTAACAGCTCGTACTTCTTCCAAAAAATCTTCTGTATTAACATTATAAAACTGATACTTTAAAAGATAATTCTCAACAGCCAATTTGAATGAATCTTCTCCAATCAATTCCTTTAAAATATGAAGTGCCCAAGCTCCTTTTTGATAAAAAGTTAGCGAACTTGCCTTCGGATTCAGCAATGATTCGCCTTTACCTTCATCGCTCATTGCCTTTAATTGCTCTGCGGTTTGGTACAGTTGCCAATAATAATAATCCTCTCCAAAAATATCTCTTTCCGCAAGCAGCGCGTAATAGGTTGCAAAACCTTCCTGCAGCCAATGGTCCTCGCCTGCCTTTTCGGTTACCAAATTGCCAAACCATTGGTGGGCAAGCTCGTGGGCGTTTACGTTTATGTAGTTTCTATCGTTAAACCCTGTGGAATCGACCACAAACGCTTCGGAAAAAAAGGTGGCGGTGGTGTTTTCCATACCAGCATACAGAAAATCCCGAACGGGAACTTGCTTGTAATTTTGCCACGGATAGGGCACGCCGATTTCAGTTTCCAAAAAATCGAAAATCTGTTTGCTGTAGCGGTATGTGGGTTCTACTTTTAGTGAATCTGAAGGTTTGTAATACAATTCTATTGGAATTCCAGAATTTGAAATGAGGTCTTTTTTTCTAAAATCTCCAATGGCGAAGGCTACCAAATAGCTGGACATTGGCTCTTTCATATCAAAACGCCAAATCTGCCCGTGCGAATCATTTTCAATATCAGTCAATTTCCCATTCGCAATTACAGTTTTATTTCCCGGTGCAAATAAAGAAATATCAAATTCAATTTTATCATTTACATCATCTATGCTCGGCAGCCAATGAGATGTGTATTTTCCCTGCCCCTGCGTCCAAATTTGATCTTCATAAAAATATAATGTTTGCTTTGGCGCTACTTCAAACATAAATTGTGTTGAAAATATATCGCCAGCCTTCATTCCTCTTCTCTTAAACCATATTTTATCTTCCGTAGAGGTTATATAAAAATCGTAGTTTATGTGATGTTGAATGATTTTCATATTCTTTCCATCCAAATAAATGGAATCTGCATCTTTTAAAATTTTGAAAGTAACCCAAAGTCCTCCGTTAACGGTCTTTTCTTTTATATTGGGCGTTATTGATGCTTTGATGGTTAAAAAATCCACAACATCCGTCTGCTGTGCAAATAATTGTATCGAAAACAAAAAAAAGGAAAACGCTAAAAAATATTTGACCATTATGCTGTATCTAAATTATTTTTGGTGCGTTGCAGTTCTTGAATATCCAATAAATCCTTTGGACGTCCAGCTTTAATCTTACTCGTTATTAAATCTTCAAAAGACAATACACGCCATTCCATCCCATCCCTGTTAACAATTACAGCCTGCTCATAAGCTTCGGCAAAAGGCCTATTTACAGAGAACCTTGTTATAATTTCTATATTCAAAATACTCGGACTGAACTTAATGGAAATATTTTGTTTTTGATTTTTTATCTCTTCTGGAAAATCATCAATATCATGCCCCATTTCCCGAAAGACAGCGATCAATTTTTTGAAGTTTTCAGCTACAGGTTCAAGCCAAAAATCAACATCGGCAGAATGTCTTTGGTAGCCATGGAAGTTTACGGCACCACCGCCCACCATAATCATTCTCACTTCGTGCTTATGGCTGCCTTTAATGAAATCCCGAATGTTTTTATCCCAGGTTTCTATCATCTATTTTTAAATTCAATGATAAAATTATCTTTTTTTTCTGAAGATTCTTTTGAAGGAAAATCCCGCATTTCATAGCAAAGCTTAAAAAAAGCAAAAACCCGTTCAGCGCCGGAAAGTGCCAAAAATTCAGCCTCTTGTAGCTTTTTACTCTCTTCCTTTGTAGTAAATTTAATTTCCATAGGTTAAAGATAATAATTCTTGGTTGTGATTCCTGCCTTCGCGGGAATTAGTATTTTCGTTTTATGAATGCCAATTTTCTGCAAACTCCAATAGACTATCTTAAAGGCGTCGGCCCCAACCGGGCTGATTTGCTGAAAAAGGAGCTGGGCATCCACACCTTTCAGGATTTGCTGAACCTTTTTCCAAATCGTTATCTCGATAGAACGCAGTATTACAAAATAGCCCAATTACAGCAAACCAATGCAGAAGTTCAGATAATTGGAAAAATAACACACATAAAAACAGTTGAACAAAAGCGCGGAAAACGTTTGGTCGCCACATTTATTGATGAAACAGGCACAATGGAGTTGGTTTGGTTTCGCGGGCAAAAGTGGATTCGGGAAAATTTGAAATTGAATGTTCCGTATGTAATCTTCGGAAAAACGAATTATTTCAACAACAGTTTCTCGATGCCGCATCCTGAAATGGAATTGTTGGAAGCACATGAAAAAAGCATCCGCTCTGCCATGCAACCGGTCTATCCTTCCACCGAAAAATTGGGAAACAGCGGGATCACAAATAGGGTGATAAATGGGCTGATGCAACAACTGTTTTTGGAGAGCAAAAACGCCTTCGCCGAGACTCTCTCAAAACCGCTTTTGGAACAGCTGAAATTGGCCTCAAAAAAGGAGGCACTTTTCAACATCCATTTTCCGATAAGTCAAGCACATTTGGCACGGGCACAATACCGATTAAAGTTTGAGGAATTGTTCTATATCCAACTGCAATTAATTCGGAAAAACCTCATCCATAAATCGAAAATTAAGGGCTATACTTTTGATAAAATTGGGCACAATTTCAACACCTTTTTTTCGGAGCATTTACCCTTTGAATTGACCGAAGCGCAGAAGCGGGTAATCAAGGAAATCCGTAACGATTTGGGGAGCAACGCACAGATGAACCGGCTTTTGCAGGGCGATGTAGGTTCGGGGAAGACCATAGTGGCGCTAATGTCAATGTTAATAGCTATTGACAACGGTTTTCAAGCCTGTTTAATGGCTCCGACTGAAATTTTGTCAGTCCAACACTATAATGGTTTAGTTGGCCTATGTAAAAGACTGAACACCAGTATTGAAATATTAACTGGATCAACCAAAACTTCAAAGAGACGAGAGATTCACGAAAAACTTGAAAATGGTGAATTGGATATCTTAATTGGTACCCATGCCCTACTCGAAGATAAGGTAAAATTTAAAAATTTAGGGCTTGCAATTGTGGACGAGCAACACCGTTTTGGAGTGGAGCAACGCAGCAAATTATGGCATAAAAATGAGTACCCGCCACACGTGCTTGTAATGACCGCCACCCCCATCCCCCGCACCCTTGCCATGAGCGTTTATGGCGACCTCGATATTAGTGTAATTGATGAGCTTCCACCGGGTAGAAAAGACATCAAAACCGTGCACCGTTTTGATGCAAATAGACTCAAGGTTTTTCGCTTTATTAGAGACGAAATTGCAAAGGGCAGGCAGGTGTATATCGTGTACCCTTTGATACAGGAAAGTGAGACGATGGATTACAAGGATTTGAAGGATGGATATGAAAGTATTGTACGCGAATTTCCCCTACCCGAGTATCAAGTTTCCATAGTGCATGGGCAAATGAAATCGGCCGACAAAGAGTATGAAATGAACCGCTTCATAAAAGGCGAAACACAAATAATGGTCGCCACCACCGTAATAGAAGTGGGGGTTGATGTCCCCAATGCAAGTGTAATGATTATTGAAAGTGCGGAACGCTTCGGCCTTTCACAGTTGCACCAATTGCGCGGAAGGGTTGGCCGTGGTGCAGAGCAGAGCTATTGTATTTTAATGACCGGCCACAAACTTTCCGCAGATGCCAAGATGCGTTTGGAAACCATGGTGCGCACCAGCGACGGTTTTGAAATTGCCGAAGTTGATCTAAAACTGCGCGGCCCGGGCGATATGATGGGCACCCAACAAAGCGGGGTGTTAAACCTTCGCATTGCTGATATAATAAAGGATTCCGAAATATTAAAGATTGCCCGAAGCTATGCAATGCAAACCCTAAAAGCCGACCCCAACCTAGCATCCGAAGAAAATCTGCCCATTAAAAATACGTATGCACAGCTGGTGAAGTATCGGAATATTTGGAATTATATTTCTTAATTCTTGAATCCAAAAACCTTTTATCTTTTGCCAATATCTGCTGATTGAATAATTTAAATACCATCTTGTATATTTTAATTTGTTGTGGCATCGTTACCTTATCACAAATAAATCGCATATATTTAAAAAAATAAACCAAACTTAAACATCATGAAAAAAACATTACTTTATTTCCTTTTTATCATTTGTACTTATGGAACTGCAAAATCACAAACAGTCGTTACTTTTTACACAACATTGGGCGATTTTGAAGTGGAACTTTATGATAGCCAAATGCCTATAACTGTGGGTAATTTCTTAAGCTTAGTGGAACAGGAATTTTATGATGGTATTATTTTTCATCGCGTGATTTCAAATTTTGTAGTTCAAGGTGGAGACCCTACAGGAACCGGCAGCGGCGGCCCCGGATATACCATTCCAGATGAATTTGTTACAGGCCTCTCAAATGTTGAAAGAACACTTTCTATGGCAAATACTGGACAACCAAATTCTGGTGGAAGTCAATTCTTTATTAATCTTAATGATAACATTTTTTTAGATTTTGATAAACCGCCACTTTCATCTGCACATCCTGTATTTGGCGAAGTAATTACAGGTTGGGATATTGTTGAATTGATTGAAAACGTTCCCGTTGATGGAAATGACAGACCCATAACTCCTGTAGTTATGAATATGGTTAGGGTTACACAACCGCTCGCTGTAAATGATTTTAACACGAACGAATCTACATACACTATTTATCCAAATCCCATCACCAACCAAAGTATTATTGAAATAAATAGCAAAACAAGCGGTTTAACCCTGTTTTCGATATTTAATGTGAATGGCGCAATACTAGCTTCAAAGCAAATTCAAGTTAATGAAGGGGTTAATAAAATTAATTTAGCCGACTTTCAAATTGAGAAACTTCCCGTAGGAATGTACTTTATGTCCATAAATAATAATCATGCAGTTGCCCAAAAACGCTTTTTAATTTCTGAATAACTATTTTTTAGTACTTAAAAAGATTAGTTGAAATTTTATGTGAAGTGACACATCTTGCTTTAGCTTTAATAATAAAAAATACAATACTTTCACCAAAAATTTTAATTCTATCAATGAAATCATTTCCCCAATTAGCAGTTTTACTTTGTCTATTCACAGCTTTAAACACAAGCGCGCAGGTCTTCAACCCTTATTACAGCAGTGTTGTTGAGAATGTTTCCGCTTCAAACATTCTCGATGATCTTGAAACATTTGTAGATTTTGGCGTAAAAGAACCCGGAACCGGCGCAATTGAAGATGCGAAAAACTGGATACTTGAGCGCTACCAAACCTTGGGATATGCCGCTATTGAAACGCAGGATTTTAATGTTTTTGGGCAAACCACCACAAACATTATTGTCACCAAAACAGGAAGTGTTTACCCAAATACTTTTTTGATAATTGACGGGCATTACGATACCGTGAACGGTCCCGGTGCCAACGATAATGGTAGCGGAACGGCATTGATTCTTGAACTGGCACGACTGCTGAAAGACGTAGATACCGAATATTCCATCAAGTTCATTCATTTTAGTGGCGAGGAAGAAGGGCTGATTGGCAGCGAATATTATGTTGACAATACCGTAATTCCTCAAAATCTGGATATTAAATTGGTTTTTAATATAGACGAAGTGGGCGGCGTTGCCGGAATGAACAACAATACCATTACTTGCGAGCGCGATGAATCTTCACCCAACTCAAACAACGCCGCATCAGCTCAGGCCACACAGGAAATGGCAAACTGTTTTGGGCTGTATTCTAACCTACAGACCGAGATTTCCTTTGCCTATGCTTCAGATTATGTTCCATTTGAAAACAATGGCGAAGTGATTACAGGCCTGTATGAAAAAAACGAATCGCCTTATACCCACTCCCCAGACGATATTATTGAAAACATGGACCCAGGATATGTTTTTGAAGTGACAAAAGGAGCTTTGGGCTCGGCATTGCATTTTGCAGTTGCGAAGGAAACTTTAGGCATTTCTGAAAACAGTCTTGCCTCAACAATCGTTCTTTATCCCAATCCTTCCACCGGAAAAGTGAATATTGAGTTTAACTCAACTTCCTCTTTTAATATAACGGTAACTGATGCTTTGGGAAAGGTTGTGTATACCACTTTTCTAGCTAGTGGAGAAAATTTGCTGGATTTGGGTTTTTTAAATAAAGGAATTTATTATTGTATTATTAAGAATGATGAAACTTCCGTTGTAAAAAAATTGATCCTGCATTAGGTTTTTCCACAAATAAAAATGCCCAGCTACCAACAGATTTTACCACCAACGCCCCAGACCCTACATTGTCGCTACAAGAGCGTATAGCCACACTGGAAGAGGAGAATAAACTGTTGGACGCCAAGGTGTAAAGCCCATTGCTGGTAAATCTTCTGCCGAAAAGTCCCGCGGGTTTGCTATCTTTCGGCTACGGCGGAAAAGTCCTTCGGATATTTTCCGAAACGGGCCATGCACTAAACGTTGTGCTTCATTTTGATATAAACCCACTTGCTTATGAAAAAGGTTTTTCTACTGATTATTTTTTTAACTGCAAACACGGTCCAGAGTCAAGAAGAAATGGATTTAAAAGTACTGATTGGCAGTATCAATTCCCAAATTGATACTGATATTGCGCAATCTAAATTTAAAAATTTATCGATAAGAAGGATATCTCAGACTCCAGATAATAAAGACTTTCCAACTAAATTATTAACTGTAAAAATAGGGGATATATTGGATTCAGGCGACGGTAAATATTATAGGCTATTATCTAAATCTGAGACGAAGGAATTTAAGGTTAAATATATTTTTATTGATGGTGATAAGCTTGATTTATCTGAATTAAATGAATTAAAAGCACAAATCAATAAGGAATATTATGCAGACATTCCATTTGCCCAAATAGCGGATAAATATTCTATGGATCCTAGAAAAAATGGAGGAGATCTTGGTTGGTTTCCAGAGGGTCGGATGGTTCGACCCTTTGAAGATGCAGTAAAAAATCATAAGAAAGGAGAGATTTTCACTGCAGAATTCAAACCTAAGAATTGGCATTTTGTTATTTTTAAGAATCATGACGATAGAGAAGCTGGCGAGCTAGAGTATATTGAAATACAACCTTTAAAATTTTCTAAAACTATAGATTCTAGTTTGAGTAAAAAACAAATAAGCGTCTTAATATCCTATATGAGGACTAAAGACGGTGAACTAACTAAGGTTTCTATTGACAACTTGAGATGCGTCAATTGCACTTTAGAAGATGATTATACAAACCAAATTGAATCAATTATTTCGCGATGTTTTGATAAAATCAAGGAGAGCTCCAATATTAGTCAGATTGATTTAGCACGTGTTAATGTCAAAACTTTAAACTTTGATCTGGAATAAAACGAAAGCACAACACCGTTTCCTATGAAAAGCACTAATCCCGTTCTCTAAAAAGAAAATTTTTATTCTAATTATCTCATAATGATTGTCTTGGAGTGTTTAAAATGTTGATAAAAATTTAGAAAATGGTAACATTTTCTTTTCTTTATCGTCCTATTACCATCACCAACCAATTTGGAACAATGAAAAATATTTTTGTCAATTCAACAGAGCAAAGACTTCGTACTGGATGGAGAATCTTGATTTTTATTTTCATTTTTTGGGCATTTGCATCGCTCATATTCTTAATTAAACCTCTTTTAGGCGACATTACAAAAAGAGAGTACCTTCAAAATTATAGCTTAATTATTGTTTCAATATTAACCCTTGGGGCTTCCATTGCCGTTCCATTGGCAAGAAAAATATTAGACAAGCGTTCTTTTGTTTCTCTGGGTCTGAAAGCAAATAAAAAAAGTTTTCAAGATATCCTATTTGGCTTTTTTTTAAGTGGTTTAATGGCTGCAGTATTTTTTACATTAATGATTGGTTTAGGATATGTTGAGTTTAATGGTTTTAATTTTGACAATTCAAATGGAGTAACAGAATCCTCTTTTAATTTTGTTCAATTTATGAGCGTTATTTCCATAGGCTCCATGTTATTGCTTCTTTTGGAACATATATTAGTTGGATATTGGGAAGAACTTGTTTTCAGAGGGTATCTTTTGCAAAATCTATCGGACGGATTGGGTATAATAACTGCTATAGTCATCTCTTGCGTTATTTACGGGTTAATTCACTACACTAATCCGAACGCAAGTCTATTGTCATCTTCCATTATCGTTTTATTTGGATTTTTACGCATTTTTGGATACTTGGCTACAAAAATGTTATGGTTATCCATTGGGATGCATATTGGATGGAATTTCTTTCAAGGCCCCATCTTTGGGTTTGCCGCAAGTGGCCATAAAAAAGCAACACTTATAAACCAGACAATTACCTCAAACCAGGATTATTTAACTGGAGGTGAGTTTGGCCCAGAAGGAAGTTTATGGATAATTCCAATATTAATCCTTACCTTTTATGTGATGCGTTGGTATGGAAAAGTAAACTATCCAAAAGTAAAATATTTGGAATCCGAATAAATTGAATCTTCAAAAGAAAAAAGTAAGATTGTAAATTGGGTTAAGTGCTAATCCGAGTTTGCAACTCTTGTCCAAGTCCATACAATCATTCCTGCAAAGTTTTGTACTTTTGAAGGCTCGTGCGTAAATACAACAACCCCTGCACATAACTTTACAACACAACATGGAACAAACTGAATTCTTAGAAAAAAATGTATTTACTGATTTGAAAAACTTGAATGACGGCTTAAACAAAGAAACCATTCCATATTTTTCTGAGTCGGATTTTGAAATCGTTCTTCAAAGGGTTGAACATTTCGGAATTGGAGTTTATAGTATCGAGTCTTGGTTAAATGGTGAAGCCTTTGAGGTTGCCGCACACGATGATTTTAAAAAGAAAGCCACGGACCCAAAATGGTATAAAAAAGCATTTTTGACGTTCAAATCCCGTCAGTCTGGACTTTTATATTCTGCTACCTATAAAGTTTCAAATAAGCTTTTAGCCAAAAATACTACTTTGGATAAGGGGGATCTGAGCTAAATAAACAACATTCATCCCAAATTAATTTTAAATTGGAAAATAAAAAAAGCCCAACTTTCACTGGGCTTTTCATTTTCAAATAAATCAAACTAACCTATTACTGTTCTTTTTTTGCGGGTTGTGCAATAGTTTCCTTTACTTGGTCTTTAATTTTTTCCTTATCGCCCACTACTATCAGCGTCATTTTTTCAGGGGTGATATATTTTTTCGCCATTTCCTGCACTTGCTGTGGGGTTACGGCGTTTATGTTTTTCACTTGGTTCACCAAAAACGATTCGTCCAGATTGTGGACATCCAAAAAATTCAGCTGCCCAATAATTCCATTGGGTGATGAATTCTGTAAAACGTAAAGTCCGGATTTGTAACTCTTCATCCCGTCCAATTCAGCTTTGCTTGGCGCTTCGGTCTGCAAACGCACTATTTCCTTTTTAATCTCATCTACCGAGGCACCCGTAAATTCAGTGGTTACATCGGCACTTTCATACCAAAGTCCGCTTTTGTAATTGGCCACCAACGCACTGCTGGGAGAATAGGTATATCCCTTGTCCTCACGGATATTACTGGTAATCCGCGACCCAAACGAACCGCCCAAAAGCGTGTTCATAACATCCAGCGCAGTATAATCCTTGTTTGAAGGGTCAGCCACCGGAAGCCCATAGTAAATGGTGGATTGCGGTGCGCCTGGTCGATCAATTATTTGAACTTTACCGCTGGATTGGGCTTGTGCTACGGGATAATTTTCCTTTGCACCTTTGCGCCAGTCTCCCAATTGGTTTTTCACAACTTCCTTCACTTTTTCGGCATCAAAATTTCCCACTACATAAATAGTGGTGCGTTGTGCGCCAAAATTAGCGTCGTAAAAGGATTTCACATCGTTTAATGTGTATGAATCTACCTGTTCCGAAGTTGGGTAAATTCTTCCGTAAGGATGGTTGGGATACATTTCCGCGAAAAAATCCTTGCGGGCCTGTGCCCCGGGAGTTGAAAGGGAAACGGTCAAGTTTCGTTTCATATTATTTTTAAGGCGATCCAATTCGCTCTGCGGCAGTTTTGGATTTTCCAAAACATCGGCAAGTATTTTCAGGGCATCGGGTGCAAATTCCGAAAGCACGTTAGTGCTTAAGGATGTATTGTGCGCACCCACACCAATATTAAGGTTGCCACCCATTCCGGCAAGCTTGTCCTTCACAGAATAATCAGCAGTACTGCCCTCTTTCATTAAATCTCCCAACAAATCTGCTAGCCAAATTTGGTCTTTGGTTTCGTTGATATTTCCAGTTTTTAATGTGATACTGATGGTCGCTTTTGGAATGCTTCCGTAAGGTACCATTACCAATTGCAGGCCATTATCCAGATTTATCACTTCCTTTTTGGGAAGCGTAAAATCTTTTGGTTCCGCTCCTTTTGGCGGGGTTTGTTTCTGCGCGATGCTTGGCACAGCGAGGAACAAGGCTATCAAAAATGTATATATTGAAGTTTTCATTTAGTTTGTTTTTTCGTTGTTTGCCAAAAGTGGGTTTACTTCCAAAATGGTACGGTTTGTCTTTCTCAAATATTCAGAAATAGTCTTTTTCACAATTTCCGGTGTCACTTTTTTGAATTCGTCTTCCAACGTATTTATACGTGCAGGGTCATCGTCAAAGAGCGCAAAACTGCTAAGTAGATCGGCGCGGCCAAAACCAAAAGTTCCACCCAGATCATCATATAATTGGGAGCGCATTTTCACAATGGCGTTATCAATCATTTCTTGGTTTACTTTGCTGGCAAGGCCATCAATAACTTCATCAACAGCATCCATTACTTGTTTTTTTGATGTTTCAGTATCATAGGTAACATCAAACATTATCTGCATGGGGCCATTGTAATTGAACATATTTCCCAAATAATTGATACCACCGCTAACGTAGGAAGTATAACCCGTTTCATCCACCAATTTTTTCTGAAGCAAGGCATTATCGCCCTGGATTAAAATCTGGTCCAAAAGGCCCATTGCGTAATATTCCGGAGTATTTCTTTTTGGCATATGATACGCCACTGCCAGCGCAGGTTTGTTTGCCAAGGAATCATTTTTTGTGAATTCCTTTTCCGTTTCCTGTCTCGGTTCGGAAATATCCGGTTTTGCAGGAATTTCCACTGAAGGTATACCGCCAAAATATTTTTCGATCCAAGCTTTTGCCTCGGCTATTTCAAAATCGCCAACTACCGAAATAGCTGCATTATTGGGCGCGTAATAGGTTTTAAAGAAACTCTCTACATCTTCAAGGTTCGCCGCATCCAGATCTTTTAAATCGCCGTAAAAATTGTGGGCGTTATACCAATTTGTGTTTGCGTATTGTGGCATATCCAACCACGGAAAACCGCCGTAGGGTTGGTTTAATACATTCACTTTCACTTCATTTTTCACTACGCCTTGTTGGTTGGTGAGGTTTTCCTGTGTAATATCCAGCCCTTTCATTCGGTCCGCTTCCGCCCAGAGCATGGTTTCCAATTTATTTGAAGGCACTATTTCAAAATAATTTGTAAAATCAAAACGGGTAGAGCCGTTCAGCACGCCTCCGTTTTGCTGTACCAACTTTATGAATTCCATCTTACCTAAATTTTGTGAACCCTGAAACATCATATGTTCAAATAAATGGGCAAAACCTGTGCGGTCCTTAGGTTCAATGCGAAAGCCAATGTTGTAGTAAACGGCAACAATAACCGTGGGCGAAGACTTATCCTGCGATAGGGTTACCTTTAGTCCATTGTTTAATTTGTAGTATTCCACCGGAACATTAAATTCCGTCGATTTCTTTTTTTGCGCATCATCGTTTTGGCCAAATCCTACAATTCCGGTTGCCAAAAACAAAAGCAGCAGCAGTTTGTTTTTCATAGTTGGTGGTTTTTCGTTAAAAAATAGAAATTACTTCACTTAATAGACATTAAGTTATTTAAATTGTTACAAATAAAAGTTTTCAATAGAGTTTAAAGGAAATGATTTAGTTTATACTACATATACTTTGAATCGCCCGATCCGTTAATTTTCTTGCCAATTAAATTACTTATCAGTACTTTTAATTTATGACAGAAGCCGCCCTAGAAAAAGAGAATAAAGAACTTGCCAAGCAATACAAACAGTTGCTAAAAATTAGCTATCGCACCCTTACCAAGGAAGATAAAAAATTGATTCGCAGTGCCTTTGACCTTGCCGTGGATGCCCATAAAGAGCAGCGCCGCAAAAGTGGTGAGGCTTATATTTTTCACCCAATTGCCGTTGCGAAAATTGTAGCTTCAGAAATTGGTTTAGATGCAACCTCCATCGCTGCCGCCCTTTTGCACGATGTTGTTGAAGACACCCAATACACGCTTGAGGATGTGGAACGTCTTTTCGGAACTACCGTGGCGCGAATCGTGGATGGCCTTACAAAGATTGCACACATCTCTATGTCTGAAGATGTTTCCATGCAGGCGGAAAACTTCCGAAAAATGTTGCTTACCCTTAATGAAGACATTCGTGTAATCATAATAAAAATTGCTGACAGGTTGCACAATATGCAAACGATGGATTCCATGCCGCCCGATAAACAACGGAAAATCGCTTCGGAAACACTTTACATTTACGCACCCCTCGCCCATCGAATTGGGCTATACAACATTAAAAGCGAGCTTGAGGATTTAGGCCTAAAATTCACCGAACCCGAAGTATATGCAGATATTTTGGGGCGAATAAAGGAAAGCAAGGAAGAACAGGATGCATACATTGATGCTTTCAACAAAGTGATAAAAGACTCGTTGGATGCGGAGGATTTAAATTATGAAATAAAGGGCCGCCCAAAATCCATCTTCTCCATCCGAAGGAAAATGCTCACACAAAACGTGAGCTTCGACGAGGTTTACGACAAATTTGCTGTACGAATAATTTATAAAAGTGCGCCCGAAAACGAAAAATTCTTCGCCTGGAAAATATATTCCATTGTTACCGATCATTTTCGCCCGAACCCAATTAGGTTGCGCGATTGGATTTCTTCGCCAAAATCTACTGGCTATGAAGCCCTGCACATTACCGTAATGGGACCAAAAGGTCGTTGGGTGGAAGTACAAATTCGCAGCGAACGGATGAACGAGATTGCCGAAAAAGGCTTTGCCGCACATTACAAATATAAAAACAAGGAAACAGACGATGGCGGACTTGAAAATTGGTTGAACAAACTGCAGGATACGCTTGAAAATTCTGACATTAGTGCGGTTGATTTTGTGGAGGAATTCAAACTAAATCTGTACGCGAAGGAAATTTTCGTATTCACCCCAAAAGGCGATCTGTATTCGCTTCCGAAAGGCGCTACTGCTTTGGATTTTGCTTTTCACATCCACACCGAGATTGGGATGCACACCCGTGGCACCAAAGTGAATGGCAAATTGGTGCCGCTCAGCCACGAAATAAAAAGTGGCGACCAAGTGGAAATAATTACCTCAGAAAACGCCAAACCAACGGCAAACTGGCTAAATTATGCAACCACTGGCCGAGCGCGTTCAAAGATTAAATCGTCTTTGAAAGATGAAAAAAAACAACTTGCCGAAGAAGGAAAAGTAATTTTAGCTCGAAAATTAAAGTCTTTAAAACTCAATCTGGACGAGAGCATGATCAATCAGCTAGTTGTGTTCTTTAAAGTGAAAACGAGTCTTGATTTGTATTACCGCGTGGGCGCTGGAATTATTGA
This sequence comes from Aequorivita sp., assembly GCA_030690315.1. GTDB lineage: Bacteria > Bacteroidota > Bacteroidia > Flavobacteriales > Flavobacteriaceae > Aequorivita. The sequence goes on along the minus strand of JAUYGY010000053.1, from coordinate 61,848 downwards.
CAACCCAAAGCTGAAGGATTTTGCAGCTTCGCGAAGCAATGCTTTCATTAGTTTCTTCAAAAATAGAATCAGAAAGCCAGATAAACCTGAAGATGTTAACAAAGATGAAATTACCGAAAAGTTTGATCAGCTTGTTTTTGGAAGAAATGAAGATAAGTTGGACTATAAAATGTCACATTGCTGCAATCCTATTCCCGGCGATGAAGTTTTCGGGTTTGTCACAGTAAACGAAGGGATAAAGGTTCATAAAACCAATTGTCCGAACGCGCTTCAACTTCAGAGCAACTACAGTTACCGCATTATGCCCGCCAAATGGATTGATTCTACCCAAAGGGAATTTAAATCGAATCTGGAAATTTCAGGGATTGATACCATTGGGTTGGTAAACGAAGTGACAAAAGTAATTTCGAATAACCTTCATATAGATATGAAAAGCGTTCACTTTGATAGTAATGATGGGGTTTTCACCGGAAAAATCGTTGTTGTTGTAAAGAATAAAACCATTCTCAATAATCTGGTAGATAACATCAAAAAAATAAACGGAATTGATAAAGTTACTAGAGTGTAAAATTTGAGTAACTTTGCCTCCTTAAATATGAGTTCAAAAACAGACATAACCAATCAGGCAATTGTAAAGAACGTTTTCACCGGTTTTCTTGAGCAAAAAGGACACCGTAAAACGCCGGAACGCTATGCAATTCTTCAAGAAATTTATGACCACGACGACCATTTTGATATTGAGTCGCTGTACATAAATATGAAGAACAAAAACTATCGCGTTAGCCGTGCCACCCTTTACAACACTATTGAATTGCTCTTGGAATGTGGTTTGGTGCGCAAACACCAATTTGGGCAAAACCAAGCGCATTACGAAAAATCATATTTTGACCGCAATCACGATCACGTAATCCTTTCAGATGGCGAAGTGATTGAGTTTTGCGACCCCCGAATTCACACCATTAAAAAAACCATCGAAGAGGTTTTTGATATTGAAATAACCAATCATTCACTTTATTTCTACGGAAATAAAAAAACACCCACCACTACAGAGGGCGGGAACAATCAATAAAAAATTATGGCAGTAGACTTACTACTTGGATTGCAATGGGGCGACGAAGGCAAAGGAAAAATTGTTGACGTGCTCACTAAAAATTATGACATTATTGCACGTTTTCAGGGTGGGCCAAACGCTGGCCACACTTTGGAATTCGACGGGATAAAACACGTTTTACGAACCATTCCCTCCGGAATTTTCCACAAAGATTCCATGAATGTTATCGGAAACGGTGTTGTGATAGATCCAGTAGTTTTTGTGAAAGAACTGGAAGCACTGGAAAAATACAATATTGATTTCAAGAAAAACTTGATTGTTTCCAGAAAAGCACACGTTATTTTACCCACACATCGTTTGCTGGATGCAGCTTCGGAAGCATCTAAAGGAAAAGCAAAAATTGGTTCTACCTTAAAAGGAATTGGCCCAACATATATGGACAAAACCGGAAGAAATGGAATCCGCATCGGCGATTTGGAGCTGGAAAACTGGCAAGATAAATATCGTGCGTTGGCCGACAAGCACGAGGCAATGATAGCATTTTACAATGTTGAAGTTCAATATGATTTGGCAGATCTTGAAGCCGAATTTTTTGCTGCTGTTGAAACCTTAAAAACCCTAACTTTTATTGATAGTGAAGAATATTTGCACCAAGCGCAGAAAGATGGAAAAACCATTTTGGCAGAAGGCGCACAGGGTTCTTTACTCGATATTGATTTCGGCACCTATCCTTTTGTAACATCATCAAACACTACTGCAGCCGGGGCTTGTACCGGTTTGGGTATTCCTCCGAATAAAGTGAAAGATGTTTACGGAATTTTTAAGGCCTACACTACCCGCGTGGGCAGTGGCCCATTCCCTACCGAACTTTTTGATGAAGTTGGTATAAAAATGGCAAAAATTGGAAACGAATTTGGTGCCGTTACTGGCCGTCCGCGTCGTTGTGGTTGGCTAGATTTGGTTGCGTTGAGATATGCTGTTCAAGTGAACGGAGTTACACAATTAATAATGATGAAAGCCGATGTTTTGAGTGGATTTGAAATGCTGAAAGTTTGTACTGCATATAATTACAAAGGCAAAACAATTCATCATTTTCCGTATAATATTGAAGCAGAAAATGTAACTCCCGTTTATTCAGAAATGAAAGGTTGGAAAGCCGATTTGACCAAAATGGGCGAAGCTTCACAGTTACCACAGGCGTTAAATGATTATATCGAATTTCTGGAAAAAGAACTTGAAGTGCCCATTAAAATCGTTTCGGTTGGGCCGGATAGAAAGCAAACTATTCATCGTTAATCAATTTTTTGCTGATATTTTCGTTCATAATGACAAACAAATCCTTTTTGAAAATATCACAATTCATAGTTGTTGTTTCACTGCTTTTCTTCGAAATAAATCTTTCGGCGCAGGAAAAGCAAAAGGTTGATATACAATCGGGTTATCTTGAATTGCGACCCGAATTTCCCGACGCCGCCATTTACACAAAAGACGAAACCGGACAGGTTTATATTATTCACGAAGGCATAGAAATGTGGTGTGACCAAGCCTTTGTGTATTTGAAAAGCAATTTTGTGAAAGCCTACGGAAAAGTGAGGATTACCCAAGGCGACACAGTTTCAATGGATAGCAAATATGCCGAATACAACGGCAATACCCAATTTGCTTTTGCCAGTGGCGATGTGGTTTTAACAGAGCCAAAAACCACGCTCACTACCGATTCGTTATACTTCGATAGAATAAAACAGCAAGCCTATTACAGAACCGGCGGGACCGTTCGCGACACCGCAAGTGTTTTGACCAGCCGTTCGGGCAGATATTTCGCCGAAAGCAAAAAATACCAGTTTCTTTCCGACGTAAAAATTGTAAATCCAAAATATACCGTAAACAGCAACCAGCTGGATTTCTATTCAGAAACCGGAGCTGCCTATCTTTATGGGCCATCCACGATTGTTAGTGAAACCAGCACGGTTTATTGTGAACGCGGATATTACGACACCCGTGGCGATACGGGCTATTTCGTGAAAAATTCAAAAATAGATTATGAAAATCGGACGCTTTACGGCGACAGTATTTATTTTGACCGAAACAAGAGTTTTGCTTCGGCCACCAATAATATTCGGGTTTTGGACACAATTAATAAAAGTGTTATCCGCGGCCATTATGCCGAAGTTTTCCGTGAAAAGGATTCCGTATTTATAACGAAACGCGCGGTTGCCATTACTGTTCGCGAGAACGATTCCATTTATGTCCATGCCGATACACTGCAAGTAACTGGAAAACCTGAAAATAGAATTATGAAAGGTTTTTACCAGGCAAGACTTTTTAAGCCCGGAAAAGTTGGGGACGATCCCACCAGCGGAAAATGTGATTCAATTTATGTGAACGAGAAAAAGGGAATCACCAAACTTCTTCGAAATCCCGTACTTTGGAGCGGCGAAAACCAAATGATTGGTGACACGATTCATCTTCTTTCAGATACAATTACTGATAAACTGGACACGCTCAAAGTTTTCAATAACGCTTTTTTGGTCCAAAAAGACAGTATGGGTTTCAATCAGGTGAAGGGCGAACGGCTCATCGGCCTTTTCACCAATAATGAACTGGACACAGTAAACATCAACAAAAATGCACAGGTAATTTACTATCCACGCAATGATTCCGGGGAATTGGTGGGGATTAACAATACGGTTTCCAGTTCCATTCAAATGTATTTGGAAGAGCAACAAATCACTGGAATACGGTTTATAAAACAGGCTTCGGGCAAAGTATATCCTCCTTCTATGCTTCCCAAAAACGCCAGAATTCTCCCAGGTTTTCAATGGCGCGGAGAGGAGCGATTATATTCAGTAGAAGATTTATTCAAAGGAAAACCTGTACCGATACTGCCCAAAATAACGGGGATTCCACTTCCCAAAGACGTAGGACAATTTTTTGAGGATCTTCCCGAAGATGAAATTCAATTGCCGGAAGAATCAAAACTCAGCCCGAAAGATCTTCAAAATAGACCGGACGATCCGCAACCCGAAACGCAGGAAAGCGAGGCCAAGCGGGATTCCATTCAGCAGAAAATGAATGAATCTATTCAAAAAGTGAATGATTCCATTCCGAATAATACTCAATAATGTTCGGTCGTGTTGATGGCGCCGGACTTGTTGTCATCGAAAATAAATGAAGAACGATTTTTTCAAATATCAAGCGCAAACAACCCCACATCCCTTGGCGTTGGAAATTTCACACGCCAGCGGAAGTTATATTTATAACACTTCGGGAAATAAACATCTCGATTTTGTGGCGGGAGTTTCTGCGTGCACGCTTGGGCATTGTCATCCGCGCGTGGTTTCGGCAATAAAAAAGCAGGTTGACAAATATTTGCACGTTATGGTTTATGGCGAATACATCCAAGAACCTGCCGTGGAGCTGGCAAAATTGCTTGCTGAAAATCTGCCGAAGAATTTAACCACGACCTATTTAGTGAACAGTGGCACTGAAGCTATTGAAGGTGCATTAAAGCTCGCCCGCCGAGCAACTGGACGCACCCAGCTTTTATACGCACATAACGCTTATCACGGCAATACAATGGGCTCCATGAGCGTGATGGGATTTGAGGAGCGCAAAAACGCGTTCAAACCTTTGGTTCCAGATTGTTTTCCAGTAACATTCAATTGTGAAGACGATCTTCAAAAAATAACTTCGGAAACGGCGGCTATTATTCTGGAAACTATTCAGGGTGGGGCTGGTTTTGTTCAACCAGAAAATAATTATTTTAAAAAAGTGCGCCAACGCTGCGATGAAACCGGAACGCTTTTAATTTTGGATGAAATTCAACCAGGCTTTGGCCGCACGGGGAAGCTCTTCGCTTTTGAACATTTCGATATAGTGCCGGATATTTTGGTGATGGGAAAAGGAATGGGTGGCGGACTACCAATTGGTGCATTTACGGCTTCACATGAAGTGATGGCTTTGTTGCAGGACAATCCGAAACTTGGCCACATTACCACTTTTGGTGGAAATCCGGTGATTGCGGCTGCCGCTTTGGCAACGCTTCAGGAATTGACGGAAACAGATATTATTCCACAAACTTTGGAAAAGGAAAAGCTTTTCAGAAAACTCCTGAAACATCCATTGATAAAGGAAGTGCGCGGAAGAGGTTTGATGCTAGCAGCAATGTTGGAAACCCCCGAACTTGCTACCGAAGTAATTTTAGCCTGCAAAGATCGCGGATTGATACTATTTTGGCTTCTTTTTGAAGGTCGCGCGTTGCGCATAACGCCCCCGCTCACAATCAGCAATGACGAAATTGAGGAAGGCTGCAAAATACTGACAGCAGTTCTAAACACCTTCCAAGAGCAATAAAAATACTTTAGAGTGCTTATTTATAGGACTTTACGGACTCACTCTATGTTGATAAGTCCGTTAACAAGAAAGACGGCATAACTATTGAACTTATTATTACATTATTATCTTTAAAATAGAAGAAACCGTTAAACCGTGCGTATGCAATTAAGTTCAAACGAGCATAACAACTTCTCGCTGGAAAAATTTGAATCTATGCTGAAAACCAACAGCGTTCTATTTTTCGACTCAGAGGAATTTGAAGAAATAGTGCATCATTACCTTGAAAACGGAAAGATTGCACTTGCCAAAAAAGCCACTAAACTAGGGCTTGAGCAACATCCTTCATCTACAAGTCTGAAACTTTTCCAAATAGAAATGTACATTTTTGAAAACCAATTAGACATCGCTGATGAACTTTTGGACGAATTGTACCAATTGGAACAGAGCAACGAGGAAATTTACATTCAGAAAGCAAACATCTTTTCGCGTCGCGATAAGCACAAAGAAGCCATCACCCTTTTGGAACAGGCTTTGGAAATAACCGACGACGAAGCAGACGTACTGTCATTATTGGGGATGGAGTATCTTTTTATGGAAGATTACGTTCATGCCAAATACTATTTTATGAAGTGTTTGGAGGAAGATGAAGAGGATTATTCCGCACTTTATAACATTATTTATTGCTTCGAGTATCTTGACGAATATGAAGCGGCAATTGATTATTTGAATGATTTTCTAAATAAAAACCCCTATTGCGAAGTTGCCTGGCACCAAGTGGGCAAACAATACTACGAACTTAAAGACTACAAAAAAGCACTTGCGGCATTTGATTTCGCCATAATAAGTGACGATAGTTTTATAGGAGCATATCTTGAAAAAGGGAAGGTGCTGGAAAAAATGAAGAGATATGAAGAAGCTATTGAAAGCTACTCTATCACTTTGGGATTGGATGATCCAACTTCCTATGCCCTGTTGCGAATTGGAAAATGTTACGAGAAACTTAAAAATGCCGAAATGGCACTTCAATTCTATACAAAATGTGTAGAGGAAGATTCCTTGCTGGACAAAGGATGGATTGCAATTACAGATTTTTATTACAAAAACAAACAATACCAAAAAGCGCTTTATTACATTGAAAAGGCAATAAATATTGACGCTGAAAACGTCTTTTATTGGAAACGCTACGCCAAAATAAACAACAAACTGAATCTTTTTGAGGAAGCTGAAGTAGGTTTTCGCAAAGCCTTGGAATTGGGGAATTATGAATTGGAATCTTGGCTCACCCGTGGCGATATTCTTATCAATTTGGGAGAATACGAAGCTGCGGTGAACAACTTTAACCAAGCCTTGGAATTTTACCCCGAGCACGCCGAAGTAGAATACCGTTTATCTGGGCTATATTTCACATTAAGTGAAACCGATAAAGGAATCTTCCATTTAAAAAATGCACTAAAATCTGAACCGGAATATGTTATGATCATCGAGGAACTTTTTCCTTCGGTTTTTGAAATGAAAAACGTAAAGGAAATAATAGGGCAGCACAAAAATCCTTCACTTTAATTTGTGTATTTTTGGGGTTTTAGCAAACTAAACCTATGCCTCAAAGAAATATTCTACAACATTTATTAGTAACCGCAAAAGGTCTCGCAATGGGCGCTGCCGATGTGGTTCCAGGCGTTTCCGGCGGAACAATAGCATTCATTTCCGGTATTTACGAAGAATTGATAGAGACCATTCACAACATCGATTTGGGTTTCTTTAAAATTTGGAAAAAAGAAGGTTTCCTTAGTGCGTGGAGACACTATAACCTTTCCTTTTTATTGGCTCTTTTTAGCGGAGTCTTCATCAGTATTTTATCTTTTGCCAAACTTATTACTTGGTTGCTCCAGGATTACCCAATAATGGTTTGGTCTTTTTTCTTCGGCTTGGTCGTGGCCAGTATTGTTTATGTTGGGCAACAAATCATCAATTGGCGACTTTCTTTAATTATTGTATTGGTTTTTGCATCTACCCTCTCCTATTTTATAACAATTGCAGACCCGATTGGTTCACCCGATAGCATATGGTTTTTATTTCTCGCTGGCTTTGTGGCGATTATTGCCATGATACTCCCCGGAATTTCGGGAGCTTTTATCCTTTTGCTTTTGGGGGCATACACAACTATAATTGGGTTTGTGACGCAATTAACCGAAGGAATTACAACCCTAAATGGTTCACTTTTTTTAGCTGCATTTGGAAAGCTTTTGGTATTTGGAATCGGTGCAATTGTGGGGTTAAAAATGTTCTCGCGAGTGCTGAATTGGATGTTCAAACATCACAAAAATATGACACTTGCCGTGCTCACGGGCTTTATGGTGGGTGCGCTTAACAAAATATGGCCTTGGAAAGAAGTGCTTGAGTACCGAACAAATCATGCGGGTGAAGAAATTCCTTTTATTGAAAGGAGCATTTTACCATCAAATTACAGCGCAGATCCCCAAATACTTTATGCTGTATTATTTGCAATCATTGGTTTTCTTACCATTTTTTTATTGGAAAGAATCGCTGTAAAGAAAGGTTCGGTAAAACTTGAAAGTACTCCTCCAACAAAACTTTAATAATATAATAGTTATTCTGAAAGACCTAAACATTGCATTGAAACATGTACGAGAATCGCTCATTTTCCGATAAATCCTGGCTGGTCCTAAAAGGGCTAGCAATGGGTGCGGCAAATAAAGTGCCGGGGGTTTCTGGAGGTGTTGTTGCTTTTGTTGCGGGTTTTTATGAAGAATTTATTTATTCACTCCAAAAAGTAAACCGTAAAGCCTTTAAACTCATTCTCGGTGGGCGTTTCAAAAGTTTTTACAAATACACCAATGGCCAATTTTTAAGCCTGTTGATATTAGGAATGGTGATCAGTTATTTCAGTGTTTCAAAATTGCTCGATTATCTTATTGTGCATTATGAACTTTACGTTTGGAGTGCCTTTTTCGGAATGATAATGGGCTCTATTTATTTTATAGCAAAAGATTTTGGCGAATGGAACCGAAAATATGTGGCTTATCTGCTTTCCGGAATTATTGCTGGTATTGCCATCAGTTTTTTGGAACCCGCCAAGGAAAACAGCAACCTGTTTTTTGTCTTTTTCTGCGGAATTATAAGCGTTTCAGGAATGACCCTCCCCGGACTTTCGGGTTCGTTTATTCTTATTCTTTTCGGAAATTATGTGCTGCTTTTGGTAGATTCGGTAAATGCGCTTTTTGACACTTTTGCAAATATTTTTGAATGGGATTTCAGTTGGGTACATGACCCCGAACGTATTGAACTACTTAAAGTTTTATCTGTTTTTTCATTGGGTTCATTAGTGGGTCTCGTTTCATTTTCACATCTTTTGGCCTATGTTTTGAAACGATTCAAAAAAGCAACCTATGCCGTAATTATTGGGTTTATCGCTGGTTCATTGGGCGTTGTTTGGCCATGGAAAGAAAAGAATTATGACGTTAATGCGTTGGGTGAAATCAGGATCGACGCCAACGGAAGGGAAATTATTACGGGGTATGACCGCTATTTCCCAACAGAATTTAGCACCGAAACAATTTGGGCCATTGTGTTTGTAGTTATTGGTGTAATCGTTGTCCTGAGCTTAGATTGGTACGATAATTATAAAAAAAGCAAGCATGTCTAAATTTGGATTGATCGGAAAAAATATAGACTATTCCTTTTCAAAAAAATATTTTTCGGAAAAATTTGAAAGGGAAAATCTGCCACATTCCTATGAAAATTTCGATATATATTCCATTGCAGATTTTCAGAATATTATTTCCAAAACACCCCATTTAAAAGGGCTTAATGTAACCATTCCCTATAAAGAAGAAATAATCCCGCTACTTGATAATCTTGATGAAGATGCCAGAAAAATAGGGGCGGTAAATACAATTAAAATTTCTGACGATAAAAAACTCACAGGGTATAATACAGACCATTTTGGATTCCAAAAATCACTGGAGGCTTTTTTACCGCTTCAACATAAAACCGCCCTCATTTTAGGCACGGGTGGCGCTTCAAAAGCTGTGGCTTATGCTTTGGAAAAGTTGGGGTTTCAATTTCAATTTGTGAGCCGTAAAGAAAGTTTGAATACGCTTCAGTATTCTTCATTAAACCAAACTACTATTGAAAACCATTTGCTGCTGATCAACTGCACACCCGTGGGCACTTTCCCAAATATTGCTGATTGTCCCCCTATTCTCTATCAGTTTTTAACCGAAAACCACTTGCTTTTCGACTTAATCTACAATCCTTCCGAAACCAAATTTTTAAACCAAGGAAAAGCCAAAGGTGCAAAAACAACTAACGGATTGAAAATGTTAGAAATGCAGGCTGATAAAGCTTGGGAAATTTGGAATTCTTAAATTTTACAAAAAAAAAGTCAAAAAAACGCTGTGTGCTTTGCCAGTTGCACAGTTGTTAGTATCTTGACCCTCCAAGAAAATGAACCTTAACATTGAAACAAATGTCTGACGAAAAAGTACCTCAGGAAGAAAACGAAAAGGAAATTCCAACAAACCAACCTACGGAAGAAACAAGCCCTACTTCGGAAACTACAGAAACAACGGCCAGTGAAAACACACCCGAAACTGATGTTGACGAAATTAAAGTAGCGCCAATTGCTTCGGAAGAAAATTCAGAACACAGTTCAGTTGCTGAAGAAAGTGATGATGAAAACGGGGTAGAAAAAGCAATGCTTGCCGAAAAGGAATCTGTTGAGGAAAGAGAAGTAAATGAAGCCACTTCTAATGAAGAAATTGAAACGTTGAAGGATTCAGCTTTAATCAATACTTCAGAGGACGAAGAGGAGGATGAGGAAGAAGTAGCATCGTCTGAAGACGAGGAGGCCGAAGAAGAACATGATGAAAAGGCCCAAAAAGATTACAGCTCGCTTTCAGAAAAGGAATTAGTCGCGGAACTTGATAGACTTTTGAAAACGAAGAAAATTCAGGAATTAAAGCATGATGTTGAAGAAATCCGTGCAGAATTCAACAACAAATTCAATGAAGAGCTAGAGCATAAAAAGGAGGAATTTCTTGCCGAGGGCGGAAATATCATCGATTTCCATTACACCACTCCCCTAAAAAAAGATTTCAATTCACTTTATTTTGATTATAAAGAGAAGCGAAACAACCATTATAAAACCCTTAAAAAAGATCTACAATCCAATCTTGACAGACGTTGGGAACTGATTGAGGAATTGAAGGGGCTTCTGAGCGCAGAGGAAAACATAAACACAACCTACAAACATTTCAAGGATATTCAGGAAAAATGGCACGTTTCCGGAGCAATTCCGCGTGATAAATACAACACCGTTTGGAATACATATCATCACCATGTTGAGAATTTTTACGATTTTCTTCACCTAAACCGTGAGTTCCGCGATCTTGATTTTAAACATAATCTAGACTCAAAAATTAAACTAATTACCCGCGCCGAAGAGCTTGCGCAGGAAAAAGACATTAACAAAGCGTTTCGAGAATTGCAAATGCTTCACAAAATGTGGAAAGAAGATATTGGGCCTGTTGCAAAAGAATATCGGGATGAGGTTTGGGACAAATTCAGTGAAGCCACCAAAATAATCCACGACAAGCGTCAAGGACAATTACAGGAACTGGAAAAGGATTTTGAAACCAATTATGAAATAAAAAAACAGTTAGTTGAAGAAATAAAAAAAACAACCGAAGAAGCAAAACCTAGCCACCAAGGCTGGCAAAATGCTATTAAACAAATTCAAGAACTTCGGGATGCGTTTTTTAGTACGGGCCGAGTTCCACGAAACAACAATAAAGAAATCTGGAAAGCTTTTAAAGATGCGACGGGTAACTTCAACCATCAAAAAAATAGCTTTTACAAGGATCAAAAAAAGGAGCAATATACCAATCTTGAAAAGAAAAGAGCGCTTATCAAAATTGCTGAGGAAAGTAAAGACAGTGAAGATTTTGATGCTACAACTGCTTTGATGAAAAAAGTTCAAGACGATTGGAAGAACATTGGCCATGTGCCCAGAAAAGATAGCGACAAGATTTGGAAGCAGTTTAAAAAAGCTTGTAACCATTACTTTGACCGACTGCACGCGCAGAAAAATGAAGCCAATAAAGAAGAAATGGTTCATTATGAAGCTAAACAGGAATTGCTGGATAAACTAGCTGCCTTTGAATTGAGCGGCGATCACAAAGCCGATGTTAAATCTATAAAGGAAAATATTACTGCTTGGAAAGAAATTGGCCGAGTGCCTTACAACAAGCGTCAAATTGAGCAGAAATTCAACAAGACGTTGGATGGTATTTTCTCAAAACTCGATTTAGGCAAAAAAGAAACCGAGCTTATCAAATTCGACAATAAATTGAACACCCTTGTAAACCGCGAGGATGATCGAAAATTACAGAACGAGCATTTCTTTATTTCGAAAAAGATTGATGAAACCAAAGACGAAATCCGCCAATTGGAGAACAATTTAGGCTTTTTCCACCACGTTGATGAAAACAATCCTATGGTAAGGGAAGTGCACAAAAACATTGAACGACACAAAGAGCAACTTGAAGTTTGGAAAGCAAAGCTCACTAAAATTAAAGAGGTTAGAGAAGATTAATTGATTACCGATATTAGATTGACGATTTTTGATTTATGATTTTAAGCTGAGGCAGTATGTTAATTGAAAGAATTGGGAACATAATTTCTATCCTTATTCTTTCAATTTTCTTATTTGTTTCTCTTAAACTTTCTGGACATATTTTGGGGGTTAATGGTGAAGTAAATTCTACAAAAACTTAGAGAGAAATATCTTTTTTCTGTAAACTGCCACTGAATACTGCCTACTGAAGTTTAGCTTCGTTCCAAAAAACATCCATCTCTGCCAAAGTCATATCTTTTAATGATTTGTCCATTTCCTTGGCCTTCCCTTCCAAATACTGAAACCGCTTAATGAATTTTTTATTGGTGCGTTCCAGGGCGTTTTCGGGATTCACTTTAAGGAATCTTGCATAGTTTATCATTGAGAAAAGCACATCGCCAAATTCGGCCTCAATTTTTTCTTGGTTATTTTCATTTATTTCGTGCTGCAGTTCGCCTAATTCTTCCTGTAATTTTTCAAAAACCTGCTGCGGTTCTTCCCAATCGAAACCAACGCCAGCAACTTTATCCTGTATTCTGCTTGCTTTCACCAAAGCTGGCAATGATTTTGGCACACCTTCCAAAACGCTTTTTTTACCTTCTTTCAACTTTAAATTTTCCCAGTTACGCTTTACTTCTTCCTCATCTGCAACTTTTACGTCGCCGTAAATATGGGGGTGACGCGAAATCAATTTATCGCAAATATTATGGCAAACATCAGCAATATCAAAATTGTTGGTTTCGCTGCCAATCTTCGCATAAAAAACAATGTGTAACAGCACATCGCCCAATTCATTTTTTACTTCGTCTAAATCATTTTCAAGAATAGCATCGCCCAATTCATAGGTTTCCTCAATGGTGAGATGGCGCAGCGTTTCCATAGTCTGCTTTTTGTCCCACGGGCATTCAGCACGCAGTTCATCCATGATTGTCAATAATCTGTCAAAAGCTTGTAGTTGGTCTTTTCTGGAATTTTTCATTGTTTCAGGTTTCTGGTTTCTGGTTTCGCTTTTCGCTTTTCGCTTTTCAACGGAAATAACAAAAAAAATCCCGAAAGTATAAACTTACGGGATTTAACTTATAAACTAATCATTCAATTTTAGGTTTTGCGGGAAGCTGCATTTTTTGTTGCCCCTCCTTTTTTGGTTGAGGAAGCTTTAGGATTTGCCGATTTTGGAGCAGCAGCTTTTGGAGCGGTTGCTTTCTTGGCAGTAACTTTTTTAGTCTTTTCCCCAGCCTCTTTTTCTTCTTCCTTTGTTTCTTCTTTTGCTTCAGAAAAGTCGGTCATGCCATTTTTAACAAGCAAATTATACCATTGAAGCACTTTTTTAATATCACTGGAATACACACGGTCTTCATCATAATCTGGCATTATGCCAAAGAAATATTCCTCCAGTTGCTCTTTTGCAGCCTTATGGCTAATTGTTTCTTTTCCACCTTCCTTTTCAGCAATCTTTTCGAACACTTTACGAAGCGGAACTTCTTCCGTCAGGGTGTAAATTGCTATTTCAGAAAGCAAGCTCACGTTGTGGCGGCCGCTTACGTTTATGGTTTTTCCATCCACAAGCGATTCGGCAAGAAAGCCTGCTCGGGTCTGGGTTTTTAATTTATAAAGTCCGGGTTTGCCGGTAATGGAAAGCACTTTTTCTAAGCTCATAGAATACTTTTAAAATGTTTTAACAATTGCAAATATCTTTGGTTTGATTAATATAAACAAGCGTGTTAACGTTTCTTTTTTGCATTGGGGAATTTCATCCGGTAATCTATGCTTACGTTCCCTTTTGAAATGTTTGCCAACTTGCCTTTTATCAATCGTTTTTTCAATGGCGAAAGCTTGTCTGTGAAGAGAATACCCTCAATGTGGTCATACTCATGTTGAATGATGCGCGCTACCATTCCGCTGAAAGTTTCTTTGTGTTTTTTAAAATTTTCATCTTGATATTCCATCACTATATCCGGTTTGCGGAAAACGTCCTCCCGCACGTCGGGAATGCTCAAGCAACCTTCATTGAAAGCCCATTCATCACCAGATTCCTCAAGAATTCGCGCATTCATAAAAACTCTTTTAAAAGTTGAAACAAACTTCTGCTCTTCTTCCGAAAGATCTTCATCATCGCCAAATGGGCTGGCATCCACTATAAACAGACGGATGGGCAGATTTACCTGAGGTGCAGCAAGCCCGATGCCACGGGCTTCATACATGGTTTCAAACATATTTTCAAGTACGGCATCCAAGTTCGGATAATCCTTGGTTATTTCTTCGGTTTCTTTTCTTAAAACGGGATCGCCGTAGGCTACAATTGGGAGAATCATTCTTATTGTATATTGTTATTTTTTATTGATACTATTGTTACTATCGATACTATTGTTACTGTTAACTGCGTCTGAATACTTTTTATTCTCTATTTATTATACAAAAACTCTTGTAAAATAATCGTCGCGCTAATTTCATCAACCAGCGCTTTGTTTTGCCGTTGCTTCTTTTTAAGCCCGCTGTCAATCATGGTTCGGAACGCCATTTTGCTGGTGTAACGTTCATCAACGCGCTTCACAGCTAAGTCGGGAAAAACTTTAGAAAATTTCATTAAAAACTTTTGGATTTCTTCTTCAATATTGGAATGAGTGCCGTCTTTCTGTTTGGGTTCGCCCACCAAAACCAATTCCACTTTTTCCGAAGCAATATATTTCTTCAGAAATTCCATTAATTCAAAGGTAGCAACCGTAGTCAAGCCTGAAGCAATTAACTGCAGCTCGTCAGTAATAGCAACGCCCGTGCGCTTGCTGCCGTAATCCAATGCTAAAATCCGTCCCATAAAGATTGCAAAAATAAGGGTTTCGGAAATAGTATGCTACAATTGGACAGTTATTTGAAATGGAGGCTTTATATTTGTGAAAAGGAAGCTGGGTGCTGGGTGACGGATGACGGGTGACGGATGACGGTAAGAAAAAAACAATAGTATCCACAGCATCCACAGTAACAATAGCATCAACAGTAACAATAGTATCCACAGAATCCATAGCATCAATAGAAAATGACAGAATTAAAACAAACCATAGAAAACGCTTGGGAAGACCGTTCCCTACTTTCCGAAACCGAAACCATCGTCGCCATTCGCGAAGTGGTAAGTCTTTGTGACGAAGGCAAACTGCGCTGTGCAGAACCATCCGCTGATGGCTGGCAAGTAAATGAATGGGTGAAAAAAGCAATCGTGCTCTACTTCCCCATTCAAAAAATGCGCACTTTGGAAGCTGGAATTTTTGAGTATCACGATAAAATTCCGCTCAAATCGGGTTATGAAGCTAAGGGAATTCGTGTTGTGCCAAATGCCGTAGCGCGTCACGGCGCATATATTTCCAAAGGGGTAATTCTTATGCCTAGCTATGTGAATATTGGCGCTTATGTTGACGAAGGCACAATGGTAGATACTTGGGCAACTGTGGGCAGTTGTGCACAGATTGGCAAAAACGTTCACCTTAGTGGGGGCGTTGGTATTGGTGGGGTATTGGAACCCCTGCAAGCTGCGCCAGTAATTATTGAAGATGGAGCTTTTATAGGTTCGCGCTGTATTGTGGTTGAAGGTGTTCGCGTGGACAAAGAAGCCGTTTTGGGCGCCAACGTGGTGCTAACTGCTTCCACAAAAATAATAGATGTAACCGGTGAAAACCCAATAGAAATAAAAGGTTACGTTCCGGAACGATCCGTGGTTATCCCTGGAAGTTACACCAAAAAATTTCCAGCTGGAGAATACCAAGTGCCTTGTGCGCTAATAATTGGGACGAGAAAGGAAAGTACCAATCTAAAAACGTCCTTGAATGATGCGCTGCGGGAATATGGGGTTGCTGTTTGATGGGTAATTAGTAATGAGTAATTAATAATTAGTAATGAATAATTAGTAATGAATACTGATTACTGAACACTGAACTTTTGATGTTTAAAATTTTCTGCGCTTTCGTAGTTTTTTGCTGTTCTTGGCTTTTTGAAACTTCCTGCTATACGTACTCATAAGTTCATGGGTTACAGAATATGTTTTTCCGTAAAGTTCTGCATATTCCTCGGCCATAATTTTCAGCATTGTTTTAGAGAGCCAAAGTCTGCGGAAATTCTTCATCCGTTTTTTAAAGTCCATCTTCTCAAACCGCATACGGTTTAGGTCTATCAAATAAAAATCGTATTTATAATTGTTTTTGCCTTTATCAATAATAAGCGTATTTCCCGGGGAATGGTCCAAAAAGTTCACATTGTTTTCGTGAAGTTTGAAGGTAAATTGTGTGAACTGCCTCAAAATTTCCTCCCGGTTTTGAAACTGGGGCTTGTGTATCAATTTTCGGAAATCAAAATCATAGCTAACATGTTCACTTACATAGAAACTTTGCTTTAGTCCGAAGGAAAAATTTTCAAAATAAGCAATGGGAAAAGGTGTGTTTATTTCGCAATCAATCAATTTTAAAGCGTATTCGAAAGATCGTTTCGCTTTGCTTTTCCGTAGAAATTGATATACGAACGATTGGAAAAAATTAGGTTCCTTAAATTTTTTTATGTTCACAACAACCCCGTCAATAGTCGCTTTTTTTATCAAATTGCGCTCACCTTGGGTAACGTTTTCGCCCACTTCAGCAAAGTTGCTTAAAACGTTGCGGAGTTTTTCGGCAATGGGTGAATAGTTGGGATGTACTATAAAATTGTCGTGCATTTATAATCAATTATAGTTCTAAAAAAAGTATTTTGCGAAGGTAAACCTTATGAAGAAAATACTTGTAATTCAGAACAAAAGAATTGGCGACGTGCTGTTGAGCTCGGTTATTGCCAACAATTTAAAAAAAGTCTTTCCCGACAGTGAAATTACTTTTTTTGCCTACAATTACACCACTGGCGTACTAGAAAATAATCCAAATATAGATCGAATAATTGCCGTAAACGAAAAAAAACTGAAACGACTGCCGCATCTTTTCAACACAATACTAAAGATGCGCCGTGAAAATTTCGATATAATTTTTGACCCCTATGCAAAATTCCAAAGTAGGATGATCTGCTTGGGCAGTAGCGCAAAATATAGAATTGGATTTAAGCGAGAGCACAAAAAGCTGAAACTTCCTTTTTATACCCATCCCATAAACTTTAAGAAAAAAGCCACCTTACCCTGCGGCCGCGGAATTGAGGATAGAATAAATTTGATTCAATCAGTCTTTCCTCTTGAAAATATAGATTATGAGCCTAAAATATTTTTAACTAAAGAGGAGAAAAATTCCAACGAACTTGACGCAATACAACAGCCCGTAATTATGCTGGGCGTATTGGGAAGCACCCCACAAAAGTCCATGCCGTATGAATTCATTGCGGAAATTATAGATTTTATAACCGAAAATTACAACGCCACCATTCTCTTTAATTACGCCCCGAACCAAAAAAGCGAGGCGTTGAAGATTTATGAAATGTGTTCATTTAAAGCGCAGATAAATCTCGATATTTATGCTTCATCCATCCGTGGGTTTGCGGTTTTGATGAATCAATGCGACCTATTGGTAAGCAATGAGGGAGGAAGTGTGCATATAGCCAAAGCGCTGAAAAAACCAACGTTCACGATTTATTCCCCCTATATTGATAAAGATGCGTGGAATAGTTTTGAGGATGGAAAACTACATCAGTCCATTCATCTTTTGGAAGAAAATCCTGATCTATTCAGTAGTTTTTCGCCAGAGGAAAGAAAAAAAATTGAAGCAAACCCAGATTCGCTTTATTTGAAGTTAACGCCCGCAATGATTCTTTCAAAATTGAAACCTTTTTTGGAGCATCACCTGAAATCCTTCGCTAAGACTTCTTCTTAAAAAAATTATTGGGAGTGTAATTCGTTTTGCAATACCTTTTTTTCTATGCCGTAATCACTCCAAACTCTTTTTTCTTTTTTGGTAATCCTTCTAATCGCTTTATTTTTCACAAACATTTCCTTGGTGACATATCCACGTTCGTGGTCCAAATGTAAAGTAACGGTACTGTAGCGAATTTGTAGCGGTTTTATTCCGTAGTTCATCAACCGCTCTCCCATTTCACGGTCCTCACCTCCATACTGCATTCGCTCATCAAACCCATTTACTGCGATTATATCTTTGCGCCAGCCCGAAGCATTGTTGCCGTCCCAAGTTGCACTGGTGGGAGTGAATGTGTTTAAAATATCTTCCTTTAAACCGTAACTGGTGAGTTTGTTTATTTTAAAGGATTTTTTCAATCCGTGCTTCAAAAGCCATTTTGCATTGAAACAGCGCTGGGTTTCAATATCATTTTTTGTGATTTGTTTTGAAATTTTCATCGATAACTTAAAATAGCCTGCGGAAAGAAAACATCCGGGACGGCTAAGCCCCAAATGTGTTGAAACCAAATCATTCCGCGGAATGCAATCGCCATCGGTAAAAATTAAATATTCTCCTTTTGACGCAACAATCGCTTTATTGAGAATTTTTGTTTTCTGAAAACCATGGTCTTCCTGCCAAACGTGTTTGATTCTTAATGGGGAATTTTTTTCAAAAGAGCGTATCAATTCTGTTGTTTCTTCCTTTGAACCGTCGTCGGCAATTATAATTTCAAAATTCTTTTCAAGTTGTTGCTCAAAGCCCCAAAGTGCCTTTTGAAGCCATTCGGGTTGGTTATAGGTACTTACAATTACAGAAACAAAGGGAGCGGCATTGGCATCTTTCAATATTCCGTAGGGTGTCCACTTTTTTTTCTGCTCCCGGGTGAGCCTGCGGATTGCGAGGTTCTTTTTTATGGATTCCTCATTTTTATAACCCCGTGGATGGTCCAAATGCAGCACTACCGCATTATAGCGAATCTGCTTACTTTTTATGTTAAAATTGGTCAAACGCTCGCCGAGTTCGCGGTCCTGTCCGCCATATTGCATCCGTTCATCAAACCCGTTGATGGCTATAATATCCTTTTTCCAACCTGAAGCATTGTGGCCGTTCCAACTGGCATTTGTTGGCGTAAGTGCATTTAAAAGCGAAGCCTTTAAAACCCCAGAGTACAGTTTATTATTTTTAAAGGAAGACGTTAAACCGTGTTTTTTCAGCCATGAAACATCAAAACATTTTTCCGTATAAATATCTTCTTTTGTTATCTGTTGCGATATATCCAACGGTAGCATAAAATAACCCCCCGAAAGAAAGTACCCTTCCTCTCGATGTTTTACGTGCTGTTCCACAAAATCCTTCCGCGGAATACAGTCGCCATCGCTCATTATAATATATTCGGTATTGCACTGTTGTATGGCTTTATTGAGGATCTGCGATTTCTGGAAACCCTTGTCCTCATGCCAAACGTGGATTATAGGATAAAAAGCTTCCGCTTCCATCCTTTTCAGCAACTGCCGTGTTTCGTCATTGGAGCCATCATCGGCAATTATTAACTCAAATTGCCTATACGTTTGATTATTATAACCGTACAGCACTTTTTCCAACCATTCGGTGGAGTTAAAGGTGCTTACAATTATGGAAGTGTCAAGTTGCTTCATCGTTGCAAAGATAAAGTTATTTATCAAGTTGGCTCAGGAAACAAAAAGTTGTAATTTAGAAAAAAATATGGAAGATGATAACCAAGGCCGCTTTGAAAAAACATATTGAAAATTTTCCGGAGGAATTCACAATCGATGAACTGATTGAGCGAATTCTCTTTATCGAGAAATTGGAAAAAAGAATTCAAAAATCTAATGAAAATGATGTAGTAAGCGAACAGAAATTGGAAAATGATATGAAACAATGGTTCAAATAAAATGGTTGAACGATACAAATTAAATAACCACGAATACACGAATATTTATATATAAATATTCGTGTATTCGTGGTAAAAAAATATGCCGAAACTAACAGTAATCATTCCCACTTTCAACGAAGAAGCCTATCTGGAAGACGCCCTGTTTTCGGTTGCCTTTGCCGATGAAATAATAGTGATCGATTCCTTCAGTACCGATGCTACCCCAGAAATCGCGAAGAAATTCGCCACAAAATTTCTGCAGCGAAAATTTGATAATTTTTCCAATCAAAAAAATTTCGCATTAAAGGAAGCAACCGGCGATTGGGTTTTGTTTGTTGATGCGGACGAGCGCGTTACCCATTCCTTGGAAGCTGAAATAAAGGCGACGATACAAAATCCGAAGCACAAGGGGTACAAAATAAATTTTCCACATTTTTATATGAACCGCTTTCTGTATCATCACAGTGATGACGTGCTTCGGCTGGTGAAACGGGAGAGTGCAAGTTTTTCGGGCTTGGTGCACGAAAAATTAAACTGCGACAGGAGCGTTGGCAAACTGAAGAACAAAATGCTCCATTTTACCTATAAAAGTTTGGACAGTTATATTTCAAAAAAAGAATCCTACGCATGGTTTCAAGCGGAACAGGAGTTTAAAAAAGGAAAAAAAACAACTTGGTTCCATTTGTTTTTTAAACCTGCCTATCGGTTTTTTCGCTCGTTTATTTTAAAAGGCGGGTTCCGGGATGGCGTTCCGGGACTCACCGTTGCCGCCGTAAATGCATACGGTGTTTTTGAAAGATATGTGAAATTGATGTTGCTCAATAAAGGCATTGAAAAAAAATAAAAAACACAATTCCCAAAATCATTACTTTTACCAAAAGTAAACCCTGTTTTTGGAAACCCCCGTAAAAATTACCGCCCTTGCCATCACGCTCAACGAAGCGCACAATATTGAAGGCTACATAAAAAGCCTTTGGTTTGCAGATGAAATTGTGATTGTAGATTCTTTCAGCAGCGATGAAACGGTGGCGTTGGCTTCAACCCACGAAAAGGTGAGGGTGCACCAACGCGTTTTTGATAATTTTTCGGCACAGAAAAATTTCGCCATTTCAAAAGCAAAAAACACTTGGGTAACCTTTTTTGATCTGGATGAGGAAGTAACCCCCGAACTCGCAAATGAAATTTTAGAAAGGTTCAAAAACCCAACTGCCATTGCGTATTTTGTGAAAAGGGATTTTTATTTTATGGGGAAACGCATAAAATACAGCGGCTTGCAGAATGATTACATAGTGCGGTTTTTCAATAAAAACCATTGCAACTATAACGCAAATTTGGTACACGAAACTTTGGAAACTGAGGGCAAAACAGAAAATTTCAAGAACACTTTGCCCCACCACACCTATAAATCTTTTGACGATTACACCGCAAAAATGCGCCGATACAGTGCGCTGCAGGCCAAAATGCTCTATAAAAAAGGAAAGAAACCAAATTATTGCCATTTTCTGTTCCGTCCGTTTTATAGGTTTTGGAACCAGTTTATTTTCCGTTTGGGCATTTTGGATGGAAAAGAAGGATTTATTCTAGCTTATGTGAGCGCTTTTTCAGTGTTTAAAAGATATGTGAATCTTTGGCTTATGTATCGGAAAATTGATTAAAGTCTCCTTTAGATGATTCTCTTTGCTTTGTAATAGATTGTATTTTTACAAATATTTATCAATTCCCTTTTCGCTCCATTTGCTATTTTCAGTAATTGCTTTTTCCTGCAATAAATCGTTGGCTGCAAAACGACTTTGGTCTTTCACCTTATGCCATATATGATAGATAATTCCACGATATCGTAGTCTTCTGCCCAACACCCCATTGTGCATCATTCGTATAATCAATTCGGAATCTTCCCTGCCCCAACCTTCAAATTCCTCGTTGTAGCCATTTACGGCAATTACATCCTTTTTCCAAAATGAAACATTGCAACCGCGCATTTTGTCCGAAACCTGATCGGTAGTTTTGTAAAGATTGCTTAAAGCAGGAACTCGCAGGTTTCGAGTACGTTTCTTTATGCCTTTGTCAAAAAAACCAAATTTTATTTTTTGCGACGCAAACAACTTTGGAAGAAATTTCTCCTGAATATTCACCCGGCTTCCGAAAAGATAAATATTGGGTTGCGCAAAAGCTTTGTGGTCAAAAACAAAATCCTTGTGCATAATGCAGTCTCCATCTACTTGAATAATATAGTCACCACCTGCAGCTGCAATGGCTTTGTTCAATATAATCGACTTTCGAAAACCTTTATCCTCATGCCAAAAATGATGAATTGGAATAATCAATTTCTTCTGAAAATCTTTGATTAATTTTGTTGTCTCTTCTGAAGATCCATCATCAGCAATTAGTATTTCGTCAGGTTGTTCGGTTTGATTATTGGCGCTCAAAAGCACGAGTTCCAAAGCTTGGGGCCAATTATATGTTGAAATCAATAAAGAGGTTTTCATTTAAAAAGATGTTTAAAATACTGCCCAAAATTCTTTTTAAAAAGAAAGAATGGCGACGGGTGAAGTTTCCGTTTTGCATTTAATTGTTCTTTAATTTCTTCAATATCTTTTGAACCGATATAATCCAACGTTTTCCAACCTTCGGGCTGTAGATAGAAAAAATCCTGCATTTTTTTATAGTTGTCTTTGTTCACTGAACGCCATTTCTTAATATATTGTTCAATATCAAAATCCTTGGAGTGGCCCCAATTAGTTAGTTTGGTCATCAAATCTTTTTCGCTGCGCGAAATACATTCATGCATTAAAAGATTATCTGTATAAATAATACGTTTCCGGTTTTGGCGCGCAAGGGTATATTTTGGGTAATTAGTGGCCAGTAAAACTTTGGTAGGATTGTCAACATACAGTAATCCATCATCCGTATATTTGTACATATTTATAAGAAACCCAGCAATCTGGACAGGTGTTTTTTTTGGGTTTTTTAGAAAACTGTCGTATTTGCGAAGTGATTTTACAAAACTTTCAAAATTTATAAAATATTCGTCGGCATCTACTTGTACCAACCAATTTCCTATACCCATTTTTTCAGAAAGCAAAGTGCGTTCGCGGGTGTCATTTTCAATAGCGGATAGTTCGGGTAGGTAGAAATTATCCTTATAAATCTGTATTTTATTCTCAGTGTCGAATTCCTTCAACCATTGGTAAAATGATGGTGAAACCTCAAACCTCTCACCAGACCATGTTCGGTATTCCTTGTCTTCAGCAATAAATATGGCATCAGATTGTCTGTAGACTGGTGGAATGGCTTTTTTTAAATTTTCATAGTCATAGGACAACAAAAAACCGACGTGAATTTTTTTAGACATACTTTTGCAATGGTTAGACGTTTCACAAAAATAGCTTATTTTTAAAGCATTGGGCAAACCAAAAAAAATAATTTTGATAAAAAACACTTTCAAACAACCGCTCATTTCCGTCATTATTCTAAACTATAATACCTTACAATTAACATTGGATTGTGTGGCTTCCATTAAAAAATATACTTCAAAAAACATTGCAGTGGAATATATCATTGTGGACAATGCTTCTGCTAACAACGAAGGTTATTTACTTAATAATATATTTAAAGATAAAGAAGGCTGTAAGGTGCTTCAAAGCCAAATCAATGTTGGTTTCGGGGCCGGAAATGTATTGGGTGCTCAACAAGCTAAAGGACGTTATTATGCTTTCATAAACAGTGACGTGCTTTTTAATGAAGATTGCTTTTCAGAAATGGTCTCTTTTATGGAAAACAATAATGATATTGGAGTTTGTGGTGTTCAAATCCTGAATGGCGAAGGTGAAAAAACCATTTCGCATCGGCCGTTTGAAGGAGTTCGCTATAAACTCTTGGGGAAAAAATTTCTTTATAGTACCAACTCAAAAATTCCTAAAATCAATGCGGAATTAAAAACGCCCACACAAGTTGATTTTGTGATTGGCAGTTTTATGTTCTTCAATGCAAAAGCTTATCGCGATTGTGGTGGTTTCGACCCAAATATTTTTCTCTATTATGAAGAATTTGACATTTGCTATCGGATTAAAAAGATGGGCTACAAAACTGTTTTTTTGCCAAACATCTGTTACATCCATTTAGAAGGGCAAAGCGGTGGATTCAATATATTGAAAAAGAAAGAACACTTGCTCTCCTATTTATATGTTATTCGAAAAAACTTTAGTTTTTCTAAGCTTTGGATTATCAAAAACTATTTATTGATTACTTATTTTTTTAAAGCCATTTTTAAACCAAAGTATCGTCCGCTTTTCAAATTTCTACTTTTACCAGGTAAAGGTTTATCACATTCCCTGCGGTATAAGCAGAAACAGCTTGAATAATTCAAAATAAAATTTAAAAATAAGTTATTTCAAAACCTTTGAAGGACTATTTTTGCATAAAAGCAATGTGATGAAAACTGAAATTGAGAATACCCTAATCGTTCTAAAAAAAGGAGGTATCATCCTCTATCCCACCGATACCGTTTGGGGAATAGGCTGCGATGCCACAAACCATCTGGCAATTGAAAAAATATTTCAACTAAAGAAACGCGACGAAAACAAGTCGATGATTTGCTTAATGAGCGATTTTAAAATGCTCAACCAATATATTGAAAGTGTCCCGGAAGTGGCTTACGATATTCTGAAGTTCGCGAAAAAGCCCACTACAATAATTTATGACCGTCCACTTCACGTGGCAGAAAACCTTATTGCTGAGGACAATTCGCTGGCGATTCGGGTAACCAAAGATGAATTTTGTAAAACGTTGATACAGAAATTGCGCAGACCCCTTGTTTCAACATCGGCGAATTTGGGCGGTGAAAAAACCCCGCAAAGTTTTAAGGAAATAGACCCTGTTATTTTGGAACGCGTGGACTATGTTGTAAATTTGCACCACGAAAAAAAATCAGCAAAACCTTCAGCGATTATCAAGTTGAAAAATGATGGTTCTGTAAAAGTAATTCGGCAATAAAATAATTCTCACCACGAATACACGAATATTTTATATTCTTTTGGAAACAATGACCAACATAATATATAGACAAGAGAGTTATGACATTGTTGGCTGTCTTTATGAAGTATTTAATTGCTTAGGAAATGGTCTTTCGGAAATTGTTTATAAAGATGCTTTAGAATATGAATTTAATCTAAGAAATATACCTTTCGAAAGAGAAAAAGAATTCGCTGTTTCTTACAAAGACATCGTTCTTAAACATAAGTTTTATGCCGATTTTGTGTTGTATGATAAGATTATTTTGGAGATAAAAACTGTTGAAATACTGACTGATCAACATTTGGGACAGTGTATAAATTATTTAAAAGTCTCAAAAAATAAATTGGCTATTTTGGCAAATTATAAAGGAGAAGGCTTGGAATATAAAAGAGTAGTTCTATAAAAACAATTCGTGTATTCATGGTAAAAAACCACCACGAATACACGAATAAAAATGAATAAACTATGGCAAATAAAGACGACAAAAAAGGAATCTACTGGTTCCTCACTGGATGTTTCCATTTCTTGGTCGAGAATATAACACATAAACATAAAAAAACATTCGTTTATTCGTGGTCAGAAAATATAACACACAAACATAAAAAAACATTCGTGTATTCGTGGTCAAATCAGCCTATATATCCGCTTTAAAAAACCCAGTCTTTAGAACTATTTCCAAAGCTTCCGAAAACTTAAATTTGGAAAGTTATGTAATTGGGGGTTATGTGCGGGATTATATTTTGAATCGCGGCGAAGCTAAAGACATTGATATTGTTGCCGTTGGCAGTGGAATCGATCTGGCCGAAGAAGTTTCAAAATTGCTGCCCGGAAAACCGAAAGTTTCCGTATTCAAAACCTATGGCACCGCAATGCTTAAAAGTGGCGGTATTGAACTTGAGTTTGTGGGGGCCCGTAAAGAATCCTATTCCGAAGAAAGCCGAAATCCCGAAGTGGAAAATGGCACTTTGGAAGACGACCAAAACAGAAGGGATTTTACCATAAACGCTTTGGCACTCAGTTTAAATGAAGGAAATTTTGGAGAACTGCTCGATCCGTTCAACGGGATTGAGGATCTCAAAAACAAAATAATTCGCACCCCGCTAAACCCAGATATTACTTACAGCGACGATCCTTTGCGGATGCTTCGCGCCATTCGTTTTGCTTCCCAATTGGAATTCACTATCGAAAAAAATTCATTGGAAGCGATTACAAGAAATTCAAAAAGAATAAAAATAATTTCAACGGAACGAATTGTTGACGAACTGAATAAAATCCTACTTTCCGATACGCCATCAAAAGGCTTCACACTCTTGCACAAAACGGGATTACTTCCATTCATTTTACCGGAACTGATAGCTTTAGAGGGCATCGATGAAAAAGAAGGCCAAACCCATAAAGACAACTTTTGGCACACGCTGGAGGTGGTGGACAATATTTCAAAAACCACAGACGATCTTTGGTTGCGATGGGCCGCATTGCTGCACGATATTGGGAAAGCACCCACAAAAAAGTTTGATCAAAAACTGGGATGGACCTTTCACACACACGAATTTGTAGGTGCAAAAATGGTGTATAAACTTTTCAAACGCCTGAAAATGCCTCTGAATGAAAAGATGAAATTCGTCCAAAAAATGGTGTTGATGAGCTCCCGCCCTATCGTTTTGGCAAGTGAGGTTACTGATAGCGCCGTGCGCCGTTTGATTTTTGACGCCGGCGAATACGTAGATGATTTAATGACACTCTGCGAAGCGGATATTACTACAAAAAATTCGAAGAAATTTAGGAAATACCACGATAATTTCCAGTTGGTCCGCAATAAAATCGTGGAGGTGGAAGCACGCGATCAAGTGCGGAATTTTCAACCTCCGGTTACAGGGGAAGAAATTATGGAAACCTTCAACTTGAAACCGTCACGGGAAATAGGAATTATTAAAGACGCCATAAAAGAAGCAATTCTGGAAGGAGAAATTCCGAATGAATATGAAGCGGCAAAGAAATATATGCTGAAAAAAGGAGAGTCGATTGGCCTGAAAGTAGTCAAATAAAAAATAGGGGGCGTTGCAGTGGCAGTGGCAGTTTTCAGTAATTAAAAATAAAAAAATAATTCGTGTATTCGTGGTAAAGAAAACCACCACGAATACACGAATAAAAAATGGAAAAACCTTGGCAAACAAAGACAACAAAAAAGTAATCTACTGGCTCCTCACAGGATGTTTCCTGATTTTTGTAATGGTGGTAGTTGGTGGAATCACGCGGCTCACCCACTCTGGGCTATCAATTTCCAGCTATAAACTAATTTCGGGTACTATCCCGCCCTTGAACGAGGCGGAATGGATAGCCGAATTTGAACATTATCAGCAATTCCCGGAATATCAAAAACTGCATACCCATTTTGACCTGGAAGATTTTAAGGATATTTATTTTTGGGAATACATTCACCGCGTGCTTGGTAGATTGTTGGGGATAGTATTCATTATTCCCTTTTTGTATTTCCTTTTTAAGAAACAATTGAGCAAGCCTACGATCAAAAA
Organism: Aequorivita sp.; assembly: GCA_030690315.1. Taxonomy (GTDB): domain Bacteria; phylum Bacteroidota; class Bacteroidia; order Flavobacteriales; family Flavobacteriaceae; genus Aequorivita. Next base: position 34,544 of record JAUYGY010000053.1, on the reverse strand, counting down.
GTCAATAATTCTACTTTTCCTGGGTGGTTTTCAAGGGTTTTTAGGCTGGTATATGGTAAAAAGTGGACTTATTGATAGGCCAAGCGTGAGTCATTACAGGCTTGCAATGCATCTCACCACTGCATTTATAACCTTTGCATACACCTTCTGGGTTGCGCTGGATTTGTGGTATCCGGTTAAAAAGGAAATCAATTTTCACATTCGTAATATCATTCGCTTTGGAATGGCAATCCTCCTGCTTCAAATTATTTGGGGCGCCTTCGTGGCGGGCCTTGATGCAGGCTGGATCCACAACTTTTGGCCATTGATGAACGATGGCCAATTGATGCACGAAACCGTTACCACAGAACAAGTCCCTGTGTGGAAAAACTTCGTGGAAGGCAAAAGCGGGGTACAGTTTGTGCACAGATATATGGCTTATGTGGTGGTAGCAATAATACTTTTCATTTGGTATGAAACCCGAAAAGTGCAGCGAACCCTGCCGCAAAGAAATGGAATCACTATTTTGTTGCTTTTGGTTTTGGTTCAGTTCGCTCTGGGGGTTTTTACGCTAATCCTGCAAGTGCCAGTTGTTTTGGGAGTTTTGCATCAGGTAACAGCATTTTTCCTATTGGCGGCTATGACTTTTGTGTTACATAGATTTTCGAAATAAAACCAAACCAATTTAGAAACTGCACTGTAATAATGCATACTTTTCAATAACTTTGCAATCCTAAATTTTTAGAAAAATGATTTACCGTTTCAGAATAATCCTCGACACAGACGATGATGTTTTCCGCGACATCGAAATAGAAGCTTCGAACACTTTGGAAGATTTTCACAATGCCATTACCCAATCCTTTGGGTTTGATGGGCAGGAAATGGCTTCCTTTTACACCACTAACGATTTGTGGGAAGAAGGCGAGGAAATTTGCCTTTTTGACGTGAGCGATGAGCCGGACGGCGTTCGAATTATGAGCGAAACTTATTTGGAAGATATAGTGGACGAAGAAAAAACACGTTTGCTGTATGTTTACGATTTTCTGAATATGTGGACGTTTATGGTGGAATTGGCTGATATTGCCGAGGCGGAAGCCGGAACAACCTATCCCAATTTAATGTACTCGCACGGACAAATTCCAGAGGAAGCCCCCGAGAAGGAATTCATCGCCGAAGAAATTGAGGATGACGATTTCGAAGAAGAATTCGACCTCGATCCCGAAGATTACGACAATCTGGATTTTGACGAAAACTGGAACTAATTCATTAGTCAGTAGTCAGTGGTCAGTAGTCAGTTGCAGTAGCTATAAGCGATAAGCGAAGAGCGAAGAGCGAAGAGAGATAAGTAAGAACAAAGAATAGAGAATAGAGAAAAATAATCCTAACTCATAAACCATAACTCCTAACCCATAACTCCTAACCCATAACTCCTAACCCATAACCCATAACTCATAACTCATAACCCATAACTCATAACCCATAACCCATAACTCATAACTCATAACTCATAACTCATAACTCATAACTCATAACTCATAACTAAAATAAATGATCAACCTTTTCAATACCCACATTGCCTCCCTTTCCATACACCGAGTGGGTAACAAAAGCAGAAATGAAGCTATTTTTCTTTCTGCGGAACCTTATAAAATGGACGATGAAATTACGCCCTTATTAAAAGAATTCTTTCTAAAACCATTTCGCGATAAAGAAGAAAACTACTTTCAGTTTTCACATGAAACCGATTTGGAATTCCACGAGCTTTTTAATAGTGCTTCGAAGATTTTTGACAATCCGCAAAACATACATGAAGAGAGCCGTAAAATCACCTCCCATTTATACAGCCAATCTGAACATCCGCACATTAAAAGCGGGGAGGTTTATGTTGCCTATCTTGAAAACGTACAGTTGGACAACGTGAAAATGGATGCCATCGGAATTTTCAAAAGTGAATTGAAACAGGATTTTCTACAGTTTTCTGAAGATGGAAACCAGTTGGAGGCAATGTTGCAGCACGGCGTAAATTTGAACAAATTGGACAAAGGATGTATTATTTTCAATTCAAAAAAAGAGGAGGGTTATAAAATTCTTTCCGTAGATAGCAATCGTTACGACGCACGCTACTGGTTGGAAAGTTTTTTGGCGGTTGAAGCCTTTGAGGACGATAATTTCTACACAAAAAAATATTTAAAGTTCTGTCAGGATTTTGCCAAGGATGTGGTTTTACCAGCCGAGGACAAAAAGCAGGAAGTGATGTTTATGAACCGAGCTGTAAACCATTTCGCCAAAAATGACAACTTTGAGGAAACGGCTTTTATGAACGACGTGATTGACAATCCAGATTTGTTGCCAGAGTTCCGTCATTACAAAAGTGAAAAGGGACCCAAATACAGCATTGAGGATTTAACCACTTTTCCCATTGCCAATACTGCGGTTACCGCTGCCCGGAAAAAAATAAAAAACGTTATCAATCTCGATACAAACATTCAGATACGGTTAGATTTCATCAATCCCGAAAGTGCAGAGAAATTTGTGGAAAAAGGCTGGGATGAGGAAAAGCAGATGTATTATTATTTGGTTTATTTTAATAAGGAAGAGAAGAGCTAGTGGTCTGTTGACGGTTGTCCGTTGACAGATGTCGGTTGGGTTTGCTACGCCAGTTCGCTTCGCAATGGTCAGGTGTTCAACTGAGTTATTGAGTTACAGTTTAACGAATACTCAATACTCAATACTCAATACTTACCACTGAAAACTAATTCCCAACCTCGCTAATAAACTTGATTCGATACAAGCGCAATTCCTCTTCATCATAATCGCCGTCAAATTCGTCCATGGCCTCTTCAATTTTATCTGTTTTGGCTTCGAGGAAATATTCGTGTATTTCTTCCTGTTGGTCTTCGTCCAATACTTCATCTATCCAATAATTTATATTGAGCTTGGTACCGCTGTAAACAATGGCTTCCATTTCCTTTATAAACTCGCGCATTTCCAATCCTTTGGCGCTGGCTATATCTGTTAGGGCAAGCTTTCGGTCCACGTTTTGAATGATGTATAATTTTAGAGAGCTATTGGTTCCTGTGGATTTTACAACGAAATCTTCGGGCCTTATTACATCGTTTTCCTCAACGTAATTTTGAATAAGTTTTAAAAAGGATTTTCCGTATTTTTTCGCCTTTCCTTCTCCCACCCCGTGAACATTGGCAAGTTCATCCATTGTTACGGGATATTTAAGGGCCATGTCTTCCAAGGAAGGTTCCTGAAAAATTACGAATGGCGGCAAATCTAAATCATGCGCTACTTTTTTAAGTTCGGCTTTTAGAAGTTTGAAAAGAATTTCGTCTGCAACATCACCCCCTTTATTGGTCGCTACTACTACGTCGTCATTGGCATCTTTAAACGAATGGTCTTCGGTCATCATAAAGGAAGTGGGCGATTTTATGAATTCTTTTCCCAAATCGGTTAAATGTATTACTCCATAGGTTTCAATGTCTTTCCTTAAATATCCCGCAACCAAGAGTTGGCGCAACAATGCCATCCAATAGGGTGCATCGTGGTCTGCGCCAGAGCCAAAATATTCCTGGGCATCGGTTCTATGTGATTTTATGAGAGCGTTTACTTTCCCCACCAAAACATTTACAATTTCCTTGCTCTTGTATTGTTCATTTGTTTTGTAAACTACTTCTAAAACTTGCTTTGCATCTTCTTTTGCTTCGTGCTTCTTTTTGGGAAAGCGCATATTATCGTCCATCATGCCGCCATCGCCGGTTTCATTGTTAAATTCTTCCCCAAAATAATGAAGGATGAATTTTCTTCGCGAAATGGAAGTTTCGGCAAAACCAACCACTTCCTGCAAAAGGGCGTGCCCAATTTCCTGTTCGGCAACGGGCTTGCCGCTCATAAATTTTTCAAGTTTTTCTATGTCCTTATAACTGTAAAAAGCGAGGCAATGGCCTTCTCCCCCGTCCCTGCCGGCGCGTCCGGTTTCTTGATAGTAGCTTTCTATACTTTTTGGAATATCGTTGTGGATCACAAAACGAACATCGGGTTTGTCGATCCCCATTCCGAAGGCTATGGTTGCTACAACCACATCCACATCTTCCATCAAAAACATGTCTTGGTGTTTCACGCGGGTTTTTCCATCGAGTCCAGCGTGATAGGGTACAGCTTTTATACCGTTTACCTGCAATGCCTGCGCCAGTTCCTCTACTCTTTTTCGGCTTAAGCAGTAAACAATACCGCTTTTGCCTTCAAATTGCTTCACAAAACGGATAATATCCGAATCAACATTTTTTGTTTTCGGCCTTATTTCATAATAAAGATTCGGGCGGTTGAAGGACGCTTTAAAGGTAGCAGCGTCTTGCATATTGAGGTTCTTCAGAATATCCTCCTGCACCTTTGGGGTTGCAGTGGCGGTAAGTCCTATTATTGGAATATTATCGCCTATTCGCTGAATGATGCTTTTAAGATTTCGGTATTCGGGCCTAAAATCGTGCCCCCACTCGCTGATACAGTGGGCTTCATCTATTGCCATGAAAGATATTTGCTGGGTTTGCAGAAAATCTACATATTCTTCCTTGGTAAGGGATTCGGGGGCCACGTATAGCAGTTTTGTTATTCCGCTGGCAATATCGCTTTTTACCTTTTTAACTTCTGTTTTGTTTAGGGAAGAATTCAGCACGTGTGCAATTCCCTCTTCCGAAGAAAGGGCCCGCAGGACATCCACTTGGTTTTTCATCAATGCAATAAGCGGCGAAACCACGATTGCCGTGCCTTCCTGCATAAGTGCCGGAAGCTGGTAGCAAAGAGATTTTCCGCCACCCGTGGGCATAACCACGAAGGTATTGTTGCCGTTTAGGATGCTTTTTACAACTTCCTCTTGCAAGCCTTTAAATCGGGTAAAACCAAAATATTTTTTCAGGGCTGCGTATATGTCAATCTCTGCCACGCTAATGTATTTTTTAGGGATAATTCAGTTTTAGCCAACAATACATTGTTTTACAGATTAACAATTGTAATTTTGCAACCTTATTGAGTTGACTACATCTTAAAAAGAAAAGCTTCTATTAAGATAACTGAATTGAATTATATTCTATTTTAAATATACTAATTTCTGAAACAGTAACAAACATTCAAAAGCATTAAAATTTTGAACAATCAAGATAGAATCATTTCCGTAGCAAAAAACACCATAGAAACTGAAAGTAAAGCCATTGCAAACCTCGCCCATTTGGTGGATAGTGAGTTTGCGGGGGCAGTTAATTATATTTACAATTCAAGGGGAAGGGTAATTGTTACCGGAATAGGCAAAAGTGCCAATATTGCGACCAAAATTGTTGCAACTTTAAACTCCACAGGCACCCCTGCAATCTTTATGCACGCCGCCGATGCAATTCACGGCGATTTGGGAACCATTCAAGAAAACGATACGGTTATCTGCATTTCAAAAAGCGGAAATACCCCCGAAATAAAAGTGCTCGTGCCACTTATAAAAGCCATTGACAACAAATTGATAGCTATTACCGGAACCCGGGATTCCTTTTTGGGCCAACAGGCAGATTTTGTGCTGAACGCCTACGTTGAAAAAGAAGCCTGCCCCAACAATCTTGCGCCAACCACCAGCACCACTGCACAATTGGTGATTGGAGATGCTTTGGCAATGTGCCTTTTGGACCTTCGTGGATTTTCCAGCAAGGATTTTGCTAAATTCCACCCTGGGGGTTCCTTGGGAAAAAAATTATATTTACGCGTCAGCAATCTTACCTCGCTTAATGCAAAGCCACAAGTGAGCCCTGATACCGATGTGAAAAAAGTGATAGTTGAAATTTCTGAAAAGATGCTGGGCGTTACCGCGGTGGTTGAGAATGATGAAATTGTGGGCATCATTACAGATGGCGACTTGCGAAGGATGCTAACAAGAACCGATAGTTTTGCTGGATTGACAGCCAAAGATATTATGACAAGCAACCCAAAAAGAATAGCCAACGATGCTATGGCCGTTGAGGCAATGGAAATGATGGATACCTTCGGCATTACGCAGATTCTTGCAGAGGAAAATGGCAAATACAGCGGCGTGGTACATATTCATAATCTTACCAAAGAGGGTATAATTTAATGAAGAAAAAAGCTTCCCCCGAAAAAGAAATGTCCTTTTTGGACCATTTGGAAGAGCTGCGCTGGCACTTAGTACGCTCCACCATTGCAGTGTTAGTGTTGGCCGTTATAGCTTTTATTTTCAAAAGATTTGTTTTTGATGTCCTCATTTTTGGCCCCTCAAAACCAGACTTTCCAACCTATGCCACGTTCTGTGATATATCCCGCTATTTGGGAATGGATACGTTTTGTTTTCAGGAAATGCCTTTTAAAATTCAAAGTAGAACCATGGCGGGGCAGTTTTCGGCACATATGTGGACGTCCATCTATGCCGGAATTATTGTTGCATTTCCTTATATTCTATATGAATTTTGGAAATTCATCAGCCCTGGTTTAAAGGAGAAAGAACGCAGTTCAAGTCGCGGTTTTATTGGGATTGCTTCCGTGCTTTTCTTTCTTGGGGTTTTGTTTGGGTATTATCTTATCACGCCACTCTCCATCAACTTTTTGGGGAGTTATCAAGTAAGTGAGGAGGTTATAAACCAGTTTGATCTGGACAGCTATATTTCATTAGTGCGGACCTCGGTTCTGGCCTGCGGAATAGTTTTTGAACTGCCAATTCTGATGTATATATTGACCAAGATTGGTTTGGTAACGCCAGAGATTCTTACGAAGTACCGAAAATTCGCGTTGATTATCGTTTTGATTCTTTCGGCAATAATAACCCCACCCGATGTTGTTAGCCAAATTATCGTTGCTATCCCGATACTTATTCTTTATGAAGTGAGCATCTATATTTCAAAAATTGTTATTAGAAACCAGTTGAGGGAGGAGAAGAGGATGAAGAGGAATGAGTAATGAATAATTAGTAATGAGTAATGAATAATTAGTAATGAATAATTAGTAATGAATAATTAGTAATGAATAATTAGTAATGAATAATGAGTAATGAATAATTAGTAATGAATAATTAGTAATGAATAATTAGTAATGAGTAATGAGTAATGAATAATTAGTAATGAGTATTGAGTATTGAGTATTGAGGGATGAGGGATGAGGAATTAGTCAAGAATAGAGACGATTTTACGCCTAGCTGTTCGATCGCAGCGTTGCACTGAGCTTGCCGAAGTGTCGAGTACTATCAATTTACAATTAAGCATTAGGTCTCGACTGCGCTCGACCGGACAAAAAAATTTAAAGTTTAAAGTTATGGAAAACAATATAGTTGAAGAGTTCAATGCCTATCGGGAAAAGATGAACGGGAAAATGCTTGAGGATAATAACAAGATCATCAAGCGCATTTTTAATCTGGATACCAACGCCTACATGGAAGGCGTGCTTCCGAAGAAAACAAAAGAACTTTTGGGGTTGGGCAATTCATTGGTGCTTCGTTGTGATGATTGCGTGCGCTACCATTTGGAAGAGTGCCACAAACTTGGATTGACTAAAGAAGAAGTAGTTGAAGCAATGAGCATTTCGTTGCTTATTGGCGGCACCATTGTTGTTCCGCATTTGCGCAGGGCTTTTGAATATTGGGAAGCTTTGGAAGCTCAAAAATAATAGTTATTCATAAAATAAGATATTGAATATATTGCTGAAAACATTTACAACCACGAATACACGAATAATTAATATATTCGTGTATTCGTGGTCAAAATTTCCCTACTAAATGAAGCTAAAAGCTGAAAACTTAATGAAATCCTATAAAGGCCGAAAGGTTGTAAAGGGAATAACTGTAGAAGTAAACCAAGGCGAGATCGTGGGTTTGCTCGGGCCTAATGGTGCTGGAAAAACTACCTCCTTTTATATGATTGTTGGATTGATAAAGCCCAACGGCGGCAAAATCTATTTGGAAGGCACCGAGATTACCAAATACCCAATGTACAAACGCGCACAGAACGGGATTGGGTATTTGGCGCAGGAAGCTTCCGTTTTTCGGAAATTGAGCGTTGAGGACAATATTTTAAGTGTTTTGCAGCTCACCAAGCTTTCAAAAAAAGAACAGCGCGCCAAAATGGAACTGCTTCTTGAGGAATTCGGTTTGGGCCATATCCGTAAAAGCAGGGGCGATCTATTAAGCGGTGGGGAACGCCGGAGAACGGAAATAGCCCGTGCCTTGGCAACCGACCCCCATTTTATTCTTCTCGATGAACCTTTTGCGGGGGTTGACCCCGTGGCGGTTGAAGACATTCAACGCATTGTGGCACAGCTTAAAAACAAAAATATCGGTATTCTTATTACCGACCACAACGTACAGGAAACGTTGGCGATTACAGATAGAACCTATTTAATGTTTGAAGGAAGTATCCTAAAACACGGCGTTCCAGAGGAACTAGCCGCAGACGAAATGGTTCGGAAAGTATATTTAGGCCAGAATTTTGAGCTTCGGAAGAAGAAATTGGAGTTCTAAAATTTTTTACCACGAATACACGAATAATTGTGTTTTTGGTTTGTTGTATTTCTTCGAAATATTTTTAAGTCCTTGTATATTAGAAAATCATTCATGAATCCGTGTTTTTTTACCACGAATACACGAATAATTTTGTTTTTTGCTTGAGGTATTTCTGCGAAATACATTTAAATCTTAGTACTAGAAAAACATTCGTGTATTCGTGGTCACATTTTTTAAGCAGAGTAAATAAAAAAACATTCGTGTATTCGTGGTTATTTTATTTCTCCACCTTCCAAAAGAATGAAAGCAATATATAAAGCAGGATTATAAATGGGATTGCCAGAAACTTCAGCAGTACCAAAAGCACCACGCAAAGAATCAAAAATACATACCGAACCGCGTTGCTTTTAAAATCCCAGGTTTTAAATTTTAAGGCGAAGAGCGGGATTTCGGCATTCAGCAAGATACAGCTCAACAGCGTCATTCCTATCAAAAACCATTGGTTCAGAATAATGCTATCCGCAAATTCAGAATATTGAAACTGCAAAATAAGGGGAAGGCTTAAAATTAAGAGCGCATTTGCCGGCGTTGGCAAACCGATGAAACCAGAAGTTTGGCGCGTATCAACATTAAATTTTGCCAAACGATAGGCAGATGCGATTACAATCAATAAGCCAATGAGGGGCATATAATTTTTAAACCCAACATTCCAGCCATCCAATGAAAAGGTATCGGTTAGGGTTTGCATTTGGTGGAAATAGCTCAAATTCAACAATTGGTACATTACCACTCCCGGCGCTACGCCGCTTGTTATAACATCGGCCAACGAATCCAGCTGCAGCCCAATTTCGCTCTGCGCCTTCAAAAGCCTTGCGGCAAGCCCATCAAAAAAGTCGAAAAATATTCCGAGGAAAACAAAGAAGGAAGCGGTTATCAAATCGCCCGAAATTGCAAAAAGAATAGCCACACAGCCACAAAGGATGTTTAGGGAGGTGATGATGTTTGGGACTTGTTTTAGCATATAAAAAAGAGGTCTCGGCTGCACTCGACCAGACAAGAATCCTTGTCTATTTTGGTGGATTAATAAACTTCACTGTAAAAATAACAAAGTATTTCCGTCCAAAGCTATCAAAACACAATATGTGCATAAATTTATAGTTTAGTATTCTGTAAAATAGTGTCATATTTGTCCAAACTTTTAAGCTTGAAAGAGAAAATTTTACTCCTTTTACTTCTTGTATCGGTTACGCTGGGGGCGCAGACCGTCCGTAAATATTCCAACGAATTTATGAACATTGGTGTTGACGCCGCCGCCTTCGGGATGAGCAATGCCGTGGTTGCTTCCTCAAGTGATGTAAATTCAGGCTATTGGAACCCTGCTGGCTTGGTTAATATTGAGGACAAACAAATTTCCGTGATGCACGCATCCTATTTTGCAAACATTGCAAACTATGATTACGCCGCTTTTGCCATGCCGTTGGACGACAAAAGTGCCGTGGGACTTTCAGTGATACGTTTTGGGGTTGATGATATTTTGAATACTACTCAGTTGATAGATGACGAAGGAAATATTTCTTATGATCGTATCAGTAAATTTTCAACTGCAGACTATGGATTTACGTTTTCCTATGCGCGGAGATTGCCGTTGGATGGGTTAAATTATGGCGTAAATGCGAAAGTAATCCGTCGTGTTATTGGCGAATTTGCATCTTCTTGGGGATTTGGACTGGATGCTGCAATACAATTTAAAAGCGACAAATGGATGTTCGGGCTAATGGCAAGGGACATTACTACTACCTTCAACGCTTGGAGTATTGATGAGGAAAAGTTTGCTGAAATTCAAGGTGCCGTCGAAGGCCAAAACCAGGAATTGCCCGAAACTACTGAAATCACTATTCCTAAGTTGCAATTGGGGATGGCGCGCAAATTTGTTTACCAATATGACTTTTCACTTTTGGCAGAAGTTGACCTAAACTTCCGTTTTGCGGAAACCAACGATGTTATTTCCACTTCCTTTGCAAGTATTACCCCTTCCCTAGGGCTTGAATTTGCCTATATCGATATGGTTTACGTTCGGGGTGGGGTTGGCAATTTCCAAAATATACAACAACTGGACGGTACAGATTCCGTAGGCTTTCAGCCGAATATTGGGGTGGGCTTTAAATACAAAGGCATTCAAGTGGATTACGCCTTGACCGATATTGGCGACCAGAGTGCGGCGCTGTATTCCAATGTGTTTTCGTTGAAACTGGATTGGGAGATTTTTAGATAGTCCCCCTGGCCCCCGAAGGGGGAAAATGAGCGAAAAGCGAAGAGCGAAAAGCGAAGAGCGAAAAGCGAAGAGCGAAAAGCGAAGAGCGAAGAGCGAAGAGCGAAGAGCGAAGAGCGAAGAGCGAAGAGGGAAGAGGGAAGAGGGAAGAGGGAAGAGGGAAATATTAATAGGTAAGAATAGTGAATAATAAACAATTTGTGTATTAGTGGTGAAATAAATTACAAATCATAACTGACAACCGACAACATTTCAGTGTTCAGTGTTCAGTTGCAGTAGGCTTTAAGCGATAAGCGAATAGCGAATAGCGAAGAGCAAAAGCCAATAGCCAAGAATAGAGAATAGAGAATAGAGAATAGAGAATAATAAACAATTCGTGTATTCGTGGTGAAATAAACCGACAACCGAAAACCGACAACCCTTCGACTCCGCTCAGGGACCGAGTGAGAACCGACAACTGACAACCGAAAACTGATAATCGTGGTAAAAAATTACATTATACTCCTACTATTCTTTTTAAGTGTTTCAGCAAAAGCACAATACGGATCTTTGTCAAATGCAGCTGAAATTAGTATTATCACTATTGGCCCAGGGGCGGAACTATACGATAAGTTTGGGCATAGCGCTTTTAGAATTAAAGACACCCTTAGCGGGGTTGATGTGATTTTCAATTATGGCGTTTACGATTTTAATACGCCTAATTTCTACACAAAATTCGCCCAAGGAAAACTACTTTATCAGTTAGGCGTAAGTTATTATCAACCATTCTTTGAAAGTTATGTAGCGCAAAACCGTTGGGTTAAAGAACAAACTTTAAACATCAACTCCACTGAAAAACAGGCGGTTTCAGATTTTCTGTGGAACAATGCAAAACCCGAAAACAAAAAATACAAATACGATTTCTTTTTTGACAATTGCGCCACCAAGATTCGTGATGTTATACAAATAGTACTTGGCGACAAGCTGGAATTTAAGGAAGACCACATTAAGGATGAACTTACTTTTCGGCAGCTTATCCAGCAAAATCTGCAAGCGAATTCTTGGGGTAGTTTGGGGATAGACATTGGCTTAGGTGCAGTAATAGACACAAAAGCAAAACCTATTGAATACCAATTTTTGCCAGATTATGTTTACAAAGGCGCCGCAAATGCAGTGATACACAGAAATGGAGAAACCGAAGATCTGGTGAAATCTACTTCTGTTCTGTTTGAAAATACTCCTTCCACAGCAACGGGCAATTTCTTTTTAAGTCCGCTATTTATTTTTGGGCTTTTGGGGGTATTGATTGTTTTTGTTAGCTACCGGGATTATAAAAGAAAGATGCGAAGCCGTTATTTGGATACCGCAATTTTCTTTGTTACTGGGCTTATTGGTGTATTTCTACTATTACTATGGTTTGCTACGGACCATACAGCAACGGCAAATAACTATAATTTGTTATGGGCCTTCCCTATTTCAATTTTAGTGGTCTTTGCTATTTCAAAAAAGAAGGTATCCCCAAAACTAAAAAGATACGCTTTATTGCTACTCCTCCTTTTGATTCTTTTGACGATTCATTGGATCACGGGGGTACAGGTTTTTGCGATTGGTCTTTTGCCATTGTTAGTGGCATTGGCGGTTCGCTATATTTATTTGATGTATTATATTTCATCCATCCCCCCAGCCTCTTCCGAAACGAGTTTGGGATAAGCCCACTGACCCCAAAGGGGGAAATGAACGACGAGTGACGAGCGACGAGCGACGAGCGATGAACGACGAGCGATGAACGACGAGTGATGAACGACGAGTGACGAACGACGAGTGACGAGCGACGAGTGACGAGCGACGAACGACGAACGAAATGAGAAGTTGGAAATGGGAAATGGGATTTTTAACCACAGAAGCACAGAGGGCACGGAGCAACCTCCTGGCCCCCTAAAGGGGAAAGGAAGCACGAAGTATGAGGTATGACTGAAGTTCGAATAGACTCTTCCGCCACGAATACACGAATTGTTTATTTTTTGGTTCTCGGTACTCGGTTGTCTGTTCTCCGTTGTCAGGTGTGGGTATGAGCATGCATACTGCTGCTACTGCCTACTTTGGTGTTTATATCGCCACGAATACACGAATTGTTTATAAAAAATGAACTTCCCTGAATAGTGTTTTATTTTTAACCACAGAGGCACAGAGGGCACGGAGTAACCCCCTGGCCCCCTAAAGGGGGAAAGAAAGCACGAAGTATTACTAATTATTCATTACTAATTATTAATTATTAATTACTCATTACTACCCACTACCCACTAACTACTGCCCTCTAAAGAAAATAATTGTACTTAAAGTTTTGATGATGATGGTAATATCCAGAAAAAGGCTGCGGTGTTTTATATAGTAAAGATCGTATTGAAGTTTTTCTAGGGAATCTTCTTGGCTGGAGCCGTATTTTGCATTTACTTGTGCCCAGCCCGTAACTCCGGGTTTTACGAGGTGGCGCACTTCATAAAAAGGAATTTTTTCTATTAGGTCTTCCACAAATTCAGGGCGCTCGGGCCTTGGACCTATTACGCTCATTTCGCCTTTTATTACATTGATGAACTGTGGAATTTCATCAAAACGGGATTTTCTGAGGAAACGCCCGAATTTTGTGACGCGTATATCTTTGGTTTTAGCAAATTGGGCGCCGTGTTTTTCTGCGTTAATAATCATACTTCGCAACTTATAAAGTTTGAAGTGATTGCCGTTTTTCCCAACCCTCGTTTGGCTGTAAAACATTGGGCCCCTGTTTCCTATACTATTTCCAACTATTAGAAAAGGGGAAAGAACGAGTCCGAAAAGAAGTCCTAGGATTGACAAAAACAAGTCCAATATCCTATTAAAAAATAAATAGAGTTTGTTTTGGTTGCTTCGGCTAAAGGGGAAATAGCGGTAAAAATCCTTTTCCACATGCTGCACTGGGATTCGGTACGTTAATTCCTCATAAACCTGGGTGTATTCCCGGATGGGTATTCCCTTCTCCAGTAGTTTTATCAACTGATTGTTGAGTTCTATGGTCATCCCTTCAGAAAGAGGTGTGCCAACAACAATTTCTGAAATGGTCGTTTCTTCAGACAATAAAGCAATATCGTGAATACCTATGGCATCAATTTCAAGATTGTTGACTACAGTGCCATCACTACGTCCCGTATTAAAATAGCCAATCACCCTATAATTGGGATCCGATTTCTGTAGCGATTCCACAATTGCATCCACATCCTGTGAATTTGCAATCAGCAGTACGCGTTTATTAAAACGGGGTGCCGAAACAAGAACGATATAGGCATAGCGCCAAAGGAGCATTGCAACATTAATAGCCAAAAAGAAATACACTATCTGCAAACGGTTGGAAGGCAGCATAGGAGTGTAAAAGGGCGTCAACAAATAGAAAAGCACCGTAACCGAAGAGGTAATAATGACGTTCTTAACCACAACATCAAACTTACTTGCCTTTTGGAGGTTATAAAGTTCAAAGATGGTAGCAAAAATGGTTAGATATACCGCCAAAACGATAGACCACATCCAGTGTTCGGAATTTATCTTGAAATAATCGAAGTCAAAAACAATTCCCACCAGATAAAGCAACACCAGTACGCAAACTATATCCAGAATACGGAGTAGTATCTTGCGTTCGGAGATGTCGAAATGGATGTTGTTTTTAGACATTGGTTTCTGGTTTTTGGTTTTTGGTTTTTGGTTTCTGGTTTCAGGTTTCAGGTTTCAAGTTCCAAGTTTCAAGTTTTGCCAGGAATACACGAATTGTTTATTGTTGCTTGTCGGTTTCTAATTCAGGTTTGCTGCGCCAATTCGCTTCGCTCGGGTCTGGTTTGCTTCGCCAGTTCGCTTCGCTCGGGTCAGGTTTCTGGTTTGCTGCGCCAATTCGCTTCGCTCGGGTCAAGTTTCAAGTTTTACCACGAATACACGAATAGTTTATTGTTGGTTGTCGGTTTCTAATTCAGGTTTACTTAGCCAGTTCGCTTTGCTCGGGTCAAGTTATCACCACGAATACACGAATTGCTATTGTTAATTGCTAATTATTAATTGCTAATTATTAATTGCTAATTGTTATTGCCTTTTTGGGAGTGTTCATCGCTCGTCGTTCGTCGCTCGTCATTCGTCGCTCGTCGTTCGTCGTTCGTCGCTTTTCACTTTTCACTTTTCACTTTTCACTTTTCGCTTTTCGCTTTTCACTTTTCTCTTTTCTCTTTTCACTTTTCACTTTTCACTTTTCACGATTTTTTGGAGTATTGAAATGAAAGTCGGTTTGATCGGTTGGCGCGGGATGGTGGGCTCGGTGCTCATGCAGCGCATGCGCGAGGAAAAAGATTTCGACCTGATCGAGGCTGTGTTCTTCACCACCTCGAATGTCGGTGGAGAAGCGCCGGACGAAGGTCGCGGAGTGCCTTTGAAAGATGCGCGCAACCCCGGGGAGTTGAAGGCGATGGATGTCATCATCTCCTGCCAGGGTGGTGATTACACCACCGAGATATTTCCCAGGCTGCGTGCCTCAGGCTGGAACGGCTACTGGATCGATGCCGCTTCCACCCTGCGCATGGAAAAAGATGCAGTCATCATCCTCGATCCGGTCAACCTCGATCTCATCCAGAGATCGCGGGCGAACGGCGGCAAAAATTTTATCGGTGGCAACTGTACCAACAGCATTCTGCTGATGGGCCTGGGCGGATTGTTCCAGGCGGGGTTGGTGGAGTGGGTGTCATCGATGACTTATCAGGCGGCGAGTGGCGCGGGCGCACAGAACATGCGCGAACTGCTGCAACAGATGGGCGTGGCGCATGCTTCGGTGGCAGACATGCTGGCCGAGGCGAACTCCCCGATCCTCGAGATCGATCGTCGCTTGACCGCAGCCATGCGTTCTTCCGCCATGCCGACCGAGCATTTTGGCGCCGTCCTGGCCGGCAGCCTGATTCCGTGGATCGACAAGCAACTCGACAACGGCCAGTCCAAGGAAGAGTGGAAGGGGTGTGCCGAAGTCAACAAGATCCTCGGCACGGAGCATGTCATTCCGGTGGACGGCCTGTGCGTGCGCATCGGTGCGATGCGTTGCCACAGCCTGGCGTTGACCCTCAAGCTCAGGCGTGACCTGCCGCTGGCGGAGATTGAGTCACTGATCCAGGGCGGCAACCCCTGGGTCAAGTTCGTACCCAACCAGCGCGAACTGAGCGTGCGCGAATTGAATCCGGTGGCGGTGGCCGGCAAACTGGACATCGCCGTCGGTCGTGTGCGCAAAATGGAGATGGGCGCGGAATACGTCAGTGCATTTGTATGCGGCGACCAGTTGTTGTGGGGCGCGGCGGAGCCGTTACGGCGCATGCTGCGCATTTTACTGGGCAAGTAATACGGGCAGCGGTTGCTTGCCGCTGTTTAGTGCCGGAACCTAGAGGGTGCATGAGCTTGCATCACTAACCCTCTGATGTTAGTCTGATTATTGTCAGGGAAAGAAAAGGGTGGCAGCGTGCTGAAAACGATCTTGAAAACATCGGGCTTGATGGCCTGTCTGCTGGCATTTTGTGCGGCAAATGCGACGGGGCTGGGCGGGATAGAAGTCTCTTCCAATCTTGGACAACCGTTGCGGGCAGAGATCGAATTGGTCTCGGTGGACAAGGCTGACCGTTCCAGTATCTTGGCGAAGCTGGCGGCGGCGGATGCCTTCAAGCGTGCCGGGATCGAGTATCCTTACGCGCTGCCCCGGCTCAAGTTCGATATCGTTGCGCGGGATACCGATCAACCGCGCATCCGCATTACTTCCACGCAACCCATCAACGAACCTTTCGTCACCTTGCTGGTTGAAGTGGTTTGGTCATCCGGCAAGTTGCTGCGCGAATACACCTTCTTGCTCGATCCGGTCGGGTTTAACGTTCCCGCGCAAGCTGCCGCAGTCGTCAGTCCAATTGCACCGGTCGTACCTGCCGCGCCAGCGGCCGTTCCTGCGCAGAAAATGGTTGCGCCCGCCATTCCTGTCGCGCCAAGCGCGCCTGTCGCTGGAACGGCGCCTGCCCCCATCGTTCCTGCCGAAGAATCAAGCGCAACGACTTCCGAAAAACAACCCGGGACTCCAGGTGAAGTCAGCCTAGGCAAGGTGGAAGCCTCGCCCGCAGAGTCTGTGTCGGTCAAAGCGGCCAAAGAGGATATATCAATTGAAGAGGGACCAACCCCCTTGGGGGAAGCACAAAGGGCGCCCATCGCAGTCGTGCGCGGCGACACTTTGAGCAAGATCGCGCTGAAAGCCAAACCGGTTGACGTCAGTCTGGAGCGCATGCTGCTCGCACTGTATCGCGCCAACACGGGTGCCTTCATGGGCAAAAACATGAATCGCCTGCAGGCGGGCAAGGTGATTCGTCTGCCGGATGCGGCAGAGATCAAGGCCATCAGCCAGAAAGAGGCGGTGCAGGAGTACCGCGCCCAGGTCACGGATTGGAATGCTTATCGCCAGCAACTGGCTGCCGCGCGTGCGCAATCCGCCGAGCAGGCAGCGCAACAATCCGCATCTGGCAAGGTGACTGCTTCCGTCGCGGAGACCGCGCCTGCTGCAAAAGAAACAGCGAAAGAGATATTGAAACTCTCCAAGGGTGAAGTTCCGGGAGGCAAGGAGGTCGGCGGCAAATCGAGCAGCATGGAAGAAGATGCAATTGCCAGCAAGAAGTCGCTGCAGGATGCGCAGGAGCGCACTGCCTTGCTGGAAAAAAATGTCAAGGATCTGCAACATCTGGCTGAACTCAAGAAACAGCAAGAGGAAGCAGCGACATCAGGGATAGCCGCTTCTGCTGCGGCCAAGCCTGCCGCGAAGCCCCAAGTACCGGCCCCGATTCCTGTGCCTGAACCGGCAACACCTTCTTTCCTCGATGAGCTTCTGGACAATCCGCTAGTGCTGGGCGCTGGTGCGGCGATATTGCTGCTGGGTGGTGGATTCTGGTTGTCTCGTCGGCGCACGATCCGACCGGCCAAAACCGCGTTGGCAGGTGATGCGGGGAGTGCGAGCGGACAGATTACCGCACCAGTGATACCTTCCCCGGAAACCGGTGACTTTACGCAGGTTGCCGCTGCGGAAAGTGCAGAAGAAAAGCCTTCCGAAGAAGTAGATCCTCTCGCCGAGGCAGATCTGTTCCTGTCATTCGGGCGCGACACTCAAGCCGAAGAAGTACTCAAGGACGCGCTGTCAGCCAAGCCGGGCAACTTGCCCATCCTTCTCAAGCTGCTTACGATCTATGCGAACCGCAAGGATGCCAACGCATTCCTCACCTATGCGCGTCAGGTCAACGAGAGCGGGGATGATCCGGCATGGGCTCAAGCCGCTGCGATGGGGCGCGAGCTGGAGCCGAATAATCCGCTGTACGGTGGTGAAGGTAAGTCCGCGACCACACAGACTGTTGTGGCGGAAAATACCGCCGAGCCTGCTGTGGATTTTGATCTTGGTTTTGGTGGATCAGCTGATGCGCATGCGGACGACATGATGAGTACGCTGGTGATGGATAGACCGGCGCCGCCAGCGCGGACGCCTCGCGTGGAATCATCGAACTTGCTGGACTCGATGACCGTGGAAACGCCGACACAGGAATCGACCACCATTCTTTCTGCAGAGGATATGCGTGCCGCGCAGGAAGCGCCGATGGATTTTGACATCACCGGGACACGGCCACCCAGTGGGGCTATTGCCGCGTCCCCGGCAGAACCTGCATCGGATGACCTGATATTTGATGTAACCTCGACCCACCCCAGTCTTGCGACGAGCATGACAGGCGCGGCAACATCCGGTGTGGCAAAACAGGATGCAGATGACCTGATTTTCGATGTGACTGCGACGCATCCCGGCATCGCGGCAATGGGGAACGTGGTGCAGCCGGCGGCGGACGAGTCGCTTGCTTTCACACTGGACATTCCGGATGACTTCAAACAGGGTGTGGAGGCCAAGACTGAAGCGCCGCTCGATATTGGTTTGGGCGACATCAGTCTGAACCTGGGCGGGCTTGCCCCAACCAGCAATGAAAGCGCAGCAGGCGCCAAGGATGAGCAGTGGCAGGAAGTCGCCACCAAGCTCGATCTGGCGAAGGCCTATCAGGAAATGGGTGATGCGGCCGGCGCGCGCGAGATTCTGGACGAGGTGATGCGCGATGGCGACGAGTCGCAGCGTGCGAGTGCCAAAGCCATGCTCGATCAACTCTGAAGCATGAATGTGATCGCAACGGCAGCCGATCGGCTGCCGTTTTCTTTTGAGTAAGCACAAGATGCCGCATCCGGCTGCACAAATCCTCGTTTGGTTATCACTGGCCTTTCTGGCGCAACGATTGCTGCCTTTGTATCTGTCGCTCTTCAGTTTGCTGCTGCTGGCAATTGCCATGCGCCTGTGCGCAAGACAATTGCTGAAATTGCTCAAGCGCACGCGCTGGATAATGCTTTCGCTGTTGTTGATTTATGCCTATTCGACTCCCGGCGCGGCGCTGATAGCGACTTGGGGCGTCTATGCACCGACGCGGGAAGGATTGCTGGAGGGGGCGTTGCAGCTTGGGCGCTTGCTGGCGATGTTGTCCGGCCTGGCGATTCTTTTGTCCCTGCTTAACCGCGAACAATTCATCGGCGGCATCTACGTGCTGGCTTATCCCTTGCGCTGGATCGGTATCTCGCGTGAGCGCGCTGCGGTGCGTCTGGCACTGACCCTGCAATATGCCGAGCCGACCATGGGCGACACGGCAGCGGACTGGCGCGGCGCGATCCGGCATGCCCTGGCGCGCCCGGTTACACAAGCGGGGCAGATCGAATTGCAGCGGCCGGCATGGCAGAACATTGATGTTGTGTGCTTGCTGTTCAGTCTGGCAATCATTTTGCTGGGGGTGCGATGAGAATTGCGCTGGGGGTGGAATATGACGGCAGCGCCTACAATGGCTGGCAGAGCCAGCCTGACGTGCCGAACGTGCAGGATACGTTGGCCGCGGCCCTGTGCCAGATCAGTGGCGAACCGATCGCGGTGCACGCCGCCGGCCGCACCGATACCGGCGTCCATGCGCTGGAGCAGGTCGTGCATTTCGACACGAGTGCGGCGCGGCCGCTCTCGGCCTGGGTGCGCGGGACGAATGCCTTGTTGCCGAAGGATATCGCCGTGCTCTGGGCGCAGTCGGTGCCGGAATCGTTTCATGCGCGCTTCTCGGCCGAGGCGCGCAGTTATCAGTATGTACTGCTCAACCGGCCGCAGCGCAGCGGCGTGCATCACGGCAAAGTCGGCTGGTTCCATGCGCCGCTGGATGTGGCCGCGATGCGGCAGGCAGCCGAATATTTACTGGGCGAACACGATTTCAGCGCATTCCGCGCCGCGCAATGCCAGGCCAAATCTCCGGTCAAGCATTTGACCCGACTCGACATCCGGCAGCAGGGCGACACGCTTATTATCGAACTTACTGCGAGTGCCTTTTTGCACCACATGGTGCGCAACATCGTCGGTTGCCTGGTCTATGTGGGCAAGGGCAAGCATCCGCCGCAGTGGCTACGCGAAGTAATGGAAGGGTGCGAACGCAGTCAAGCTGCACCGACCTTTGCGCCGGACGGTTTATATCTGCAGCGTATTCATTACGCGCCCCACTGGGGGCTGCCGCAATTACGCTTCGAATAACCGTTACAATGCGCGCATGACCCGAATCAAGATCTGTGGCATCACCCGTGAGCAGGATATCCAGTCTGTGGCGGCCAGCGGCGCGGATGCGCTCGGCTTCGTTTTCTACGCACCCAGCCCGCGTCACCTTGACCTGGCACAGGCGGCACAGTTGGCACGTGCGGTACCGCCTTTCCTGACCGTGGTGGGGCTGTTCGTCAATCCGCCAGTGGATTACGTGCGTGAGGTATTGGCACAACTGCCGCTGGATGTATTGCAGTTTCACGGTGAAGAATCGGCACAGTTCTGCGCACAATTCGGCAAGCCCTACCTGAAAGCGATCCGGGTCAAAGCCGGGGTGGATTTGGTAGAATGCGCAGCCCGTTATGCCGGCGCCCAGGGCTTGTTGCTCGATGCCCACGCCGAGGGGGTGCAGGGCGGTAGCGGCGAGACGTTCGATTGGAAGCTGATTCCGCACGGCCTGCCGTTGCCGCTGATTTTGTCCGGCGGTTTGCATGCAGGCAATGTGGCAGAGGCAATCAAACAGGTGCGCCCTTACGCGGTGGATGTGTCCAGCGGCGTGGAGGCTGCAAAAGGAATCAAGGATGCGGCGAAGATCGCGGCATTCGTCAAAGAGGTCAATAAAATCGATGTACAACTATCCTGACGCACACGGCCACTTTGGCCCCTACGGCGGCATCTATGTCGCCGAGACGCTGATGGGCGCGCTGGAGGAGCTCAATGCGGCCTATGAAAAATATCGCAATGACCCGCAATTCGTCGCCGAGTTCGAGCGTGATCTGAAGCATTACGTCGGCCGTCCCAGCCCGATTTACCATGCTGAACGGTTGACCTCCTATCTGGGCGGGGCGCAGATCTATCTCAAGCGCGAAGACCTCAACCATACCGGTGCGCACAAGATCAACAACACCATCGGCCAGGCACTGCTGGCCAAACGCATGGGCAAGCAGCGCGTCATCGCCGAGACCGGCGCCGGGCAGCACGGGGTGGCCACGGCGACGGTGGCGGCGCGGATGGGGATGGAATGCGTGGTGTATATGGGCGCGGAGGATGTGCAGCGCCAGTCGCCGAACGTGTTTCGCATGAAGCTGCTGGGGGCGACCGTGGTGCCGGTGCACAGCGGTTCGAAGACGCTCAAGGACGCGCTGAACGAGGCGATGCGCGACTGGGTGACCAACATCGAAAACACGTTCTACATCATCGGCACGGTGGCCGGCCCGCACCCGTATCCGGCGATGGTGCGCGATTTCAATGCCGTGGTCAGCCGCGAATCCATTGTGCAGATGCCGGAGATGATCGGCAGATTGCCGGATGCGGTGATCGCCTGTGTCGGCGGCGGCTCCAATGCGATGGGTGCGTTTTACCACTACATCGACGTGCCGCAGGTGCGCCTGATCGGAGTTGAAGCGGGCGGTTACGGCATCGAAACCGGCAAACATGCCGCGCCGCTCACAGTCAACGCGCCGGTCGGCGTACTCCACGGCAACAAGACCTATCTGATGCAGGACGCCGATGGCCAGATCATCGAGACCCATTCCATTTCCGCCGGGCTGGATTATCCCGGCGTCGGTCCGGAACACTGCTGGCTGAAAGACAGCGGACGCGCCGAGTACGTTGCGATCAACGACGATGAGGCACTGGCGGCATTCAATACGCTGTGCCGCTTCGAGGGCATCATCCCCGCGCTCGAATCGAGCCACGCACTGGCGCATGCGATGAAGATCGCACCGGGCATGAGCAAGGATAAAGTATTGCTGGTGAATCTTTCCGGGCGCGGCGACAAGGACATCAATACCGTGGCCAAACTGCAGGGAATCACGCTATGAGCCGTATCCAAGCCACTTTCGAGCAACTCAAGCTACACCAGCGCAAGGCGCTGATCCCGTTCATCACGGCGGGTGACCCCAAGCCGCAACTCACCGTGCCCCTGCTGCATGAACTGGTCGCGGCAGGCGCGGATGTGCTTGAGCTCGGCGTGCCATTCTCCGACCCGATGGCAGATGGCCCAACCATCCAGCGCGCTTCCGAGCGCGCACTCAAACATCACGTTGGCCTGCATCACGTGCTCGACATGGTGGCCGAGTTCCGCCAGAAAAATTCGCACACGCCGGTTGTGCTGATGGGCTACGGAAATCCGATCGAGGCGATGGGCTGGGAGACTTTTGCGCGGCGCTGCGCCGAAGTGGGCGTGGACGGTGTGCTGACTGTCGATTTTCCACCGGAGGAAAGCCACGAGGCGTTCGCCCACCTGGAAGCGCATGGCATCGATCCGATTTTTTTGCTGGCACCGACCACACGCGAAGAGCGCGTTGCGCGGGTGGCCAAGTTGGCGCGCGGCTATGTGTATTACGTCTCGCTGAAAGGCGTCACCGGTGCGGGCAATCTCGATCTGACCGCCATCGAACAGAAATTGCCGCAACTGCGCCGGCACATCAAACTGCCCATCGGCATTGGCTTCGGCATCCGCGACGGCGCAACCGCCAGCGCGGTGGCGAAGTTGTGCGACGGGGTGGTGGTGGGCAGCCGTATCGTGCAGGAGATCGAGGATTCAACCGAACAAGAAGTGGTTAGCAATGTGGGTAAGTTGGTGAGAGAGCTAAAGCTGGCAATCGATCAATAACCCCCAACAGACCGTGTCCGCAGAAAAAAAGAATTAGGAATTCAGAGGAGAACAGCATGGGATGGTTCCAGAAATTATTGCCGCCAAAGATCAAGCGCCGGGAAGGCGAGGACAAGCGCAACGTGCCGGAAGGCCTATGGTTCAAGTGCCCGGATTGTCAGGCGGTGCTGTATCACGCCGATCTGGAAAAGAACCTCAGCGTCTGCCCGAAATGCAACCATCACCATCGCATTACGGCGCGCACCCGTCTCAACTGGTTGCTGGATGGCGAAGGACGTTTCGAGATCGGTGCGGAGATTTTGCCGGTTGATACCCTGAAATTCAAAGACCAGAAGAAATATACCGAGCGTTTGGCGATAGCAAAAAAGAACACCGGTGAAGACGACGCGTTAATCGTGCTGCAAGGCAGTATTCATGCTGTGCCGGTGGTGTCTGCCGCATTCGAGTTCGGCTTTATGGGGGGCTCGATGGGCTCGGTGGTGGGCGAGCGTTTCGTGCGCGGTGTGCAAGTCGCTCTGGAACAGCAGTGTCCTTTCATCTGTTTTGCCGCCAGTGGTGGTGCGCGGATGCAGGAAGGATTGCTGTCGCTGATGCAAATGGCAAAGACCAGTGCTGCGCTCACCCAGTTGAGCGAAGCCAAACTGCCTTTCATTTCAGTGTTGACCGACCCGACCATGGGCGGGGTCTCCGCCAGCTTTGCCTTCCTCGGCGATGTAGTCATCGCCGAACCCGGTGCGCTGATCGGTTTCGCCGGCGCGCGCGTGATCCAGCAGACCGTGCGCGAGACTTTGCCGGGAGGTTTTCAGCGTGCGGAGTTCCTGCTTGAACATGGCGCCATCGACATGATCGTGGACAGACGCCGGATGCGCGACCAACTGGCCACACTGATCACGCTGCTGACCAAACAGGATGCGGTGGCGAAGCTGGAAGTGGCTTGATCCTGCCTTGAACCCGGTTCATTGTTTTAAGGCGCATCAGATCAAATCATGCAAAACCTGTCTCGCGGCAAAATCAGTCTGTTGTTTGCCATCTCGATAGCAGTGGTTTTGCTGTTTGCTGCGCTGATATATAGCCAATATGGGCGCGCCAAGCCGAGCATAAAAATCGGTGTGCTGCATTCGCTGAGCGGCACGATGGCAGTCAGCGAAGCGCCGCTGGTGGACGCGCTGCGGCTGGCGGTGGAAGAGGTCAATCAGTCGGGTGGATTGAACGGCCAGCAGATCGAGATGATCGTTGCCGACTGCCGTTCGGATGCCGCATATTGCGCGCAGCAGGCGGAGAAGCTCATCACCCAGGATGGCGTTCAGACGTTGTTCGGCTGCTGGACCTCGGCCTGCCGCAAGGCGGTCAAGACCGTTGTCGAGAAGCATCATCATCTGCTGTTTTATCCGCTGCAATACGAAGGGCTGGAGCAATCGCCCGACATCCTCTATACCGGCGCGACACCCAACCAGCAAATTATTCCAATGGCATTATGGGCATTGCAGCATCAGGGCAAACGCTTTTACCTGATCGGCTCGGATTACATCTTTCCGCGCACCGCAAACCTGATGATCAAGGACGTGTTGCTTGCGCAAGGCGGGCAGTTGCTTGGCGAGCGCTATGTGGCGCTGGGGACAAGCGACATGGCGGCGGTGATAAAAGAGATTGCCGCACAGCATCCCGATTTTGTGGTGAATACGCTCAACGGGGATAGCAATCAGCATTTCTTTCGCGCGCTGAAAGCGGCGGGTATTGATGCGGAAAAGATACCGGTGTTTTCCACCAGCATTGCCGAAGTGGAATTGGCGGCAATCGGCCCCGATCTGGTGGCTGGGCATTATGCCGCGTGGAATTATTTTCAGAACGTGGACAGCGACGAAAACAAGGCCTTTGTCGCGCGTTTCCAGCAGCGCTTTGGCAGGGATCGCGTGCTGGATGACCCGATGGAGGCCTCCTACATCGGGGTGAAGCTGTGGGCCGATGCTGTTCGTGGTCAAGGTTCCACCGACATGGCGTTGATAAAATCCACGCTGGCGCAGCAAACCCTGCTTGCGCCGCAGGGCATCGTGGCGGTTGACTATGACACCCGGCATCTGTGGAAAAAGGCCTATATCGGCAAGGCGCGCACTGACGGGCAGTTTGAGATTGTCTGGCATTCCGCGCAGCCGATTCATCCCGCGCCTTTCCCGTTTTACCGCAGCCGTGCGGAATGGTTGGAGGTGCAGCAAGCGTTGCCGGGAGCGGGGCCATGAACCGGGGTTTCAAGATGAAAAACATCTCGCTCGTCTATCGCTTTGTGCTTTGGTTTATCGTCGTTGCGCTGCTGCCGTTGGCTTCGTTCGGTTATCTGAGCTTGCAGCAAAACGAAACCGCCTTGCGCAGCGAAATGCTGAACAGGATGTCGCACCTGGCAGATAAGAAGACGCTGCAAATCCAGACTTATCTGGCTGAGCGGATGCAGAATGTACAGCTATTGGCACGCAGCAGCCTAGTGGAGGCGGCCATGGCGGATTTGTTGCGCGCCTACACACATCATCGTGTCGATTCGGCGGAATATCGCAGTGCGGAAAAACCGTTCAGGAAGAATTTTGCTGCTTACATTGGCGAGGATAAGGACACGCTGTTTTACGACGTATTCCTGATTACGCCGCAGGGCGAAATTGTTTACACCCATGAGCATGAGCCGGATTTCGCCACCAACCTGCTCAGCGGCCCCTATCGCGACTCACAGTTGGCTCAGGCATTCCGTGAATCATGCATGGCACTGGGAAGCAGCATTTCCAGCTTCGAACATTACGCGCCTTCCGGCGTGCCTGCTGCATTTATCAGCGCGCCGATTATCCGTGAGGGGGTGTTGCTGGGGGTCGTTGCCTTCCAACTTGATACGCAGCGCATTTATCGGGTGGCGAGTGACAACAACGGCTTGGGTGCGACCGGTGAAACTGTGCTGGCAAAATTGACGGGCGCTGGCGAAGCCGTGTTTGTCGCGCCGCTCAGGCATGACCCGCAGGCCGCCATGCAACGCAAGATCGATTTGAAAAAGATGGCTGTCCCCATGCGCTACGCATTGGCCGGTCAGCGTGGCAAAGGCGTAGAAATTGATTATGCCGGCAAACAGGTCGTTGCCGCATGGCGCTACCTGCCGGAATTGCGCTGGGGGATGGTGGTCAAGATGGACACCGATGAGGCGTTTGCCCCCCTTCGCCAGCAACGAAAAAAACTTCTGGAAGCGTTGCTGGCATTGGCCATATTGGGCGGATTTGTCGCGTTCTATTTTGGCCGGCAGATGGTCATGCGGCTCAGGAACTTTGCACGGAATGCCGATGAAATTGCACAGGGTGACTTGAGCAAACGCGTAAACGAATCAGGCAGGGATGAAATCGGTGTATTGGCACGTTCCTTTAACCGCATGACCGGAAACCTGCAAGCGCTGTATCGCTCACTGGAAGGCCGCGTCGAGGAGCGCACCCGTGAATTGCGAGAAAGTGAAGCGTCTTTTCGCCAGTTGTTCGAACGGCATAGTGCCGTCATGTTATTGATTGATCATCAATCCCACATCATCGTTGATGCCAACCCTGCGGCAGCGCAATTTTATGGTTACCCACTGGAAATCTTGCGTGGCATGAACGTAAGTCGCATCAATGCGCAACCCGAGTCAGAAATTCATCAACAAAGGCAGCAAGCAATTACTGGAGAACAGAATAGATTTGGCTTTTACCATCGTTTGGCTAACGGTGTCGTTCGTGCGGTTGAAGTACATATTTCAACGGTGAATTACAAAGGCAAGAGCCTGTTTTTTTCTATCATTCATGACATCACCGAGCGCAAGTTAGCGGAAGAGCAATTGCGTGTCGCGGCGGCAACCTTCGAGACGCATGAAGCCATCCTGATTACCGATGCCAACGCGAATATCATTCGCGTCAATCGGGCGTTCCAGGACATCACCGGCTATACCCCGGAAGAGGTGTTGGGGAAAAATCCGCGCATCCTCAGTTCGGGTCGCGAGGGTAAGGCGTTTTATACCGCAATGTGGCAGCAGTTGCTGACTACCGACACATGGATCGGCGAGATATGGGATCGGCGCAAGGGCGGGCAGGTATATCCGAAGTGGATGACCATCAGCGCCGTAAAGAATGAGAAGGGAGAAACGACCGAGTATGTCGCAATCTTCAGCGATATCAGCGAGCGCAAACAGGCCGAGACGGAGATTCGCAATCTGGCGTTCTATGACGCGCTGACCAGTCTGCCCAATCGACGCCTGCTGCTCGACCGTCTTCATCTGGCACTTTCGGTATCGGCGCGCAGCCATCATTACGGCGCGATTCTGTTCCTTGACATGGATAAATTCAAGGTGCTCAACGATACGCTGGGGCACGATTACGGCGACCTGATGCTGATTGATGTGGCGCAGCGGATTCAGTCCTGCCTGCGCGAAATGGATACAGTGGCGCGTCTGGGGGGTGATGAGTTCGTGGTGTTGATCGAGGAGGTCGATGCGAACGCAGAAGAGGCTTCGCAAAAGGTTGCGCTGATTGCCGAGAAGATACGCGTATCGCTGGCGACACCTTACCTGTTGAAGGGGCATGAGTATCACAGCTCGCCGAGCATCGGGGTGTGCCTGTATAAAGGCAATCAGGAATCTATAGATACTTTGCTTAAACATGCCGATTTGGCAATGTATCAGGTCAAGGATTCCGGGCGCAATGCGGTGCGCTTTTTTGACCCCGCGATGCAGCACGCGGTGGAAACACACGCCGCGCTGGAGTCGGACTTGCGCCGCGCCCTGCCCAATCACGAGTTGCATCTGTATTACCAGATGCAGGTGGACAGCGAGAATCGCCCGTTGGGTGCCGAGGCGCTGTTGCGCTGGATTCATCCGCAGCGCGGCATGGTTTCCCCGGCGCAATTCATTCCCATTGCCGAGGAAGGTTCGCTCATTCTGGATATTGGTTTGTGGGTGCTCGAAACTGCTTGCCGGCAGCTGGCGCTATGGGATGAAAATGAACAAATGCGCAACCTGGAGCTTGCGGTTAACGTCAGCGCGCAGCAATTCAGGAAGCATGACTTTGTGGAAACTGTTGCTACGGTTGCCCGTGTGCATCAGATTGACCCGGCGCGTTTGAAGCTGGAACTGACCGAGAGTGTGGTGCTAAGCGATGTCACCGATGTGGTGACTAAAATGCACGCGCTGAAAGCGCTCGGCATTAAATTGGCACTGGACGATTTCGGTACGGGTTACTCGTCGTTGTCCTATCTGAAAAAATTGCCGCTCGACCAGATCAAGATCGACCAGAGTTTCGTGCGCGATATCGCAACCGACCCGAGCGATGCGGTGATGGTGCAAACCATCATCGACCTCGCGCACAACTTCCGCCTGAACGTGATTGCCGAGGGGGTGGAGACCGAAGCGCAACTGGATTTCCTCAAGCGGAATGGCTGCAGGGCGTATCAGGGGTATCTGTTCGGCAAGCCGATGCCGCTGGATTTATTTGAACAGCACGTCATGGGACTGATAAACCGCGTTGGTGGATAGTATCCAGGCACAAACGGACGATGCCGGGCAGCTCGTCGGGCGTGCTTCGGTAACCCTATTCATCGCGGTGACTTGCTCCCGCCTTGATTTTGAAGCGGTCTGTAATTAAAAAGCGCATAAGACATGAGGAGTACGCAATGGCCGCATGGAATATTGGGAAAGTGGTGGAAATCAAACAGTGGAGCAACAAGCTGTTTTCGCTTTATGTCGAGTCTGATATTGAACCATTCAAGGCCGGCCAGTTCATCAAGATAGCCTTGGAGATTGACGGTGAAGTGATAGGGCGACCCTATTCTCTGGTTAATCCGCCCGTCAGCCGGCCATTGGAGTTCTATTGCATTGAAGTCCCGGACGGTCCCCTGACTTCACGCCTGACCAAGCTCACAGCCGGTGATAAAATTCTGGTTGCACCGCGTGCCCACGGCTTCATGATTCTCGATGAAGTGCCGCCGGCCAGGCATCTGTGGCTGATGGCCACCGGCACGGGCGTCGGGCCTTTTCTCTCGATTCTGGCCACTGACCAACCCTGGCAACACTTCGAACAAGTGGTGCTGGTGTATGCGGTGCGAACCTTGTCCGAACTCGGCTATCAGGAGCGCATCGCGCAGATTGCAGCGAAACACCCGGGACAATTTGCCTTCATTCCATTCCTCAGCCGCGAACCTTCGGATTTCGCGCTGCCCGGCCGCATTCCGCAGGCGATTACCGACGGTCGACTGGAAGCACGTGCCGGTATAGCGATCAGCACGGAAAACAGCCAGATCATGCTCTGCGGTAATCCGCAAATGGTAAAAGACACCAACAATGTACTGGTCGAACGCGGTCTGAAAAAACACCGCCGCTTCGACCATGGCCAGATCACCGCTGAAAATTACTGGTAAGCACAGCAGGCCAGGAACAGGCGGACGCGTGTCTGGTTTGGGTATTTTTTCTGTTGCCCGTACAATGCGCGGCTGACCATGAACACCATCACTTTCCCCGACAGTCCCTACAAATTGCACCTGCCATTTGAACCGGCAGGGGACCAGCCTGCGGCCATTGCGCAACTGGTGGAAGGCATCAATGACGGGTTGGCGTATCAGACCCTGCTCGGTGTCACCGGCTCCGGCAAGACCTTTACCATCGCCAACGTCATCGCGCGCACCGGGCGTCCCGCCATCGTCATGGCGCCGAACAAGACGCTGGCGGCGCAGTTATATTCCGAGTTGCGTGATTTTTTTCCCGAGAATGCGGTGGAGTATTTCGTTTCCTATTACGACTATTACCAGCCCGAGGCCTACGTGCCATCGCGCGACGTGTATATCGAGAAGGACTCCAGCATTAATGAGCAGATCGAGCAGATGCGGCTGTCCGCGACCAAGTCGATGCTGGAGCGGCAGGATTGTGTAATCGTCGCCACCGTGTCGGCCATCTACGGCATCGGTGATCCGGTGGATTACCACGGCATGATTTTGCACTTGCGCGAGCACGAGAAGATGGCGCAGCGCGATGTGATCCAGCGCCTGGTCGCGATGCAGTACGAGCGCAACGACATCGACTTCTGTCGCGGCAATTTCCGTGTGCGCGGCGATGTGATCGACATCTTTCCGGCGGAAAGCAGCGAGAACGCACTGCGCGTGACATTGTTCGATGACGAGGTGGAATCACTGGCGCTGTTCGATCCGCTCACCGGACATATCCAGACCCGCGTGCCGCGCTACACCGTGTATCCCTCCAGCCATTACGTGACGCCGCGCGAGACCACCTTGCACGCCATCGAAACGATCAAGGTCGAACTGGCCGAGCGCATCGCCTTCTTCCAGCAGGAGAGCAAGCTGGTGGAAGCTCAGCGCATCGAGCAGCGCACGCGGCATGATCTGGAAATGATGACCGAGATCGGCTTCACCAAGGGCATCGAGAACTATTCGCGCCATTTGTCGGGGCGGGTGGCGGGCGAAGCGCCGCCGACGCTGATGGACTACCTGCCGCCGAACGCGCTGATGATCATCGACGAAAGCCACGTCACCATTCCGCAAATCGGCGGCATGTACAAAGGCGACCGCGCACGCAAGGAGAACCTGGTCAACTACGGCTTCCGCCTGCCGTCCGCGCTGGATAACCGTCCGCTGCGTTTCGACGAGTTCGAAAAGATCATGCGCCAGACCATCTTTGTTTCCGCCACGCCATCGGTGTATGAAGCCGAGCACACCGGGCAGGTGGTGGAGCAGGTGGTGCGCCCGACCGGCCTGATCGACCCGATGATCGAAGTGCGTCCCGCCACCCATCAGGTGGACGACCTGATGTCGGAAGTGAGCCTGCGCACCAAAGTGGGCGAACGCGTGCTGGTCACCACGTTGACCAAGCGCATGGCGGAAGATCTCACCGAATATTTTTCCGAGCACGGCATCAAGGTGCGCTACCTGCACTCCGACATCGAAACCGTGGAACGCGTCGAGATCATCCGCGATCTGCGCCTCGGCATGTTCGACGTACTGGTCGGGATCAACCTGTTGCGTGAGGGGCTGGATATTCCGGAAGTGTCGCTGGTCGCGATCCTCGATGCGGACAAGGAAGGCTTCCTGCGCTCCGAACGTTCGCTGATTCAGACCATCGGCCGCGCCGCACGCCACCTGCATGGCACCGCCATCCTGTATGCCGACCGCATCACCGAATCCATGCGCAAAGCGATGTACGAGACCGACCGCCGCCGTGCCAAACAAGTTGCCTACAACGAAGCGCATGGCATCACGCCGCAGTCGATCGTCAAGCGTATCAAGGACATCATCGACACCGAATACGATGTGGATTCCGAACGCAAGTCGTTGAAGGCCGCACAGACACAGGCGAAGTATCTGGCGATGAGCGAGAAACAAGTCTCAAAAGAAATTACACGCCTGGAAAAAGAGATGCTGCAAGCCGCGAAAAATCTGGAATTCGAAAAAGCCACGCTACTGCGCGACCAGTTGAAGAAATTGCGCGAGAGCGTGTTTATTTCACCGTTATAAGTTTCGTCATTCCCGCCTGCGCGGGAATGACGAAGTAGCAAGGGATGCTTAAATAATGAAAGTCAAAGTCCTGTTCGTGTGCATGGGCAATATCTGAAACGCCCGTAGGCAATGGACTTGTAAAACTTTAGTAAAATCCTTGTAAAGACTTACCCGACTTTTACCCACTCGTCGCCACGCACGTCGCGGTAGATTGCGGTGGTGGCAGAGTCCTTGTGCCCAGCGATTGCTTGGGCATAATCCCCGCCTTGGCTCTCGGTGTAGAGCCGGATCGACAGGCTGCGGATTTCGTGGAAAGAGGGGGGCGTCTTGCCATTCTCTCCCTTGATGCCTGCTAAGTCGCGCGCCCGCGCGAACCCCTTGGTAATGGTATCTATCCACACTTGATCTCCTGGCTTGGATAGCGTCCTCGGGCGGGAGTGGTGAATCAGCCAGCGGCTGACGATGTTATCCCGGCATGCCTTGATGGTGGACGACAGGGTGAAGCCAGCTACGCCTGTGTCGAGTGGGATACTGACCTTGTTTTTCGTCTTGCCTTGGATGACGTAAAGCCGGTCATCGACCCATGCGGTCGAGTCTTTTCCGCGCCTGAATTCGAGGGCGGCGATGTCCTCCCTGCGCTGAGAGGTGAGCAAGGCCAGCTCCATGGCTCGCGGTATCCAGGCATCCAGCTTCATAGCCTGTTCGTAGATAAGCATGAAGTCTGGCAGTGTAAGGCGGGATCGATTGACGACAACGGTGGGCGCGCGTGTCTTTGCCGCGAGATTGTCTTCCGCCCAACCTTCCTCAACAGCATCCTTCCAAATATCGACTGCAGCAGACCGCATTGCCAGCGCCATGCGAGGACGATCCTCGTAGCTATCCAGCACCTCTACCAGTTGGCGCACGGTGATTTCGGAAAGATGGGTGCTGGCTCCCAATGTCTTCTCCCATGCGCGGCCAGTGCTAGCCTTGTTCTTCAGAGTGTTCGTGGCGAGCTTGCGCTTCTTCTCGCACAGTTCAAGATGGCGCGATAGTACGCGGCCAAAGGTGGGTGAGCTTGGCTTGTTTTCAACGATGGCAGATAGGCGCGTTGTAGCGATGCTGGCATAGATGGCGCTGTTCAGTGCCATAGTGTCAGCTATGGCTTGTTCTCGATTTGATCCGAGGCCGTGGCGCTTTCCGGTGCGCGGATCGCGATAGGCGTAATACACCTTGCCCGAGGTTTTATCCTCGGAGCGGTATAGATTCATTGGCAGATTGTGACGGCGTGGCCTCATGCCGCGTGGAGTATTTGCTGTGCGCGTGGTGACATTCCCATATTGGTGCATTGTACAACCACCGGGGTGCGCACAGCATCCTCTTCGACCATGTAGCTAGTACCGACCTTTTCTGCACCGGCAATCTGTCCGGTGGCCGCCCATGAACGCAAAATTCTGATTGAGGGGGAGGGGGTATAGTGGCGGCGGCCCCAGTCTTGCAGGGTGATTTTCATGGCGTTTACTCCAGAATTAACGCCTTGAGTGTAGAACACTAAACCTTTAACAGTCAAGAGCGCTAAACAATTACCGTAAAACTTAATCCATTTTTAACGATAATTGAGCTAATTGATCAGCGCGCCGGTCCAGACTTCTGGACGTGGCGGCCAAGCTGGTGGCAGTGGCGCGGATGAGTTCTAGCACGTCCTCGGTTGCTTCGATGGGGCACCAATTTTCAGGTCTCGTATGGCCGGTTGTTACAAGAGGATCTTGCATCATTCGACTCCGATATTCCTCATAGGCCGCTTGCGCCAACTTCTTGGCGCGTTTGTTGATACGACTAATCTGGTCGTGGGTGAGCTGCGAATGATGGCGCTCGTCAGCCATGAAGGTATTCCTGGGTTGGTTGGCTTTTTGCCGTCAAATACTGGGAATAAGGAGGGCGGCAATACGGGTTGACGGACCGGAACCAAGGAACCAGCAGAGTTTTCACTCTCCCACTGCCACACAAACGTGGGCGTGTTGTGGACATAAAAAAGCCGCGTTGCAGGCGGCTAATCCGTTTGGTTCCGAGCTGTCAAACTCGACCGGCAATATGTGCCGACGCACGCAGTATGCCTATCTGTGAGTTGTGTGTCAAAAGGTCGAGAAGCAACCTTAGGCCACTAATTTGATGGCCAGTTTGTTTGCAAATCTGATGGTGGGTTTGCATAGGTGATAACTTTGGAGCAACACCAAAGAGAATAACTTCAACTGTATTTGAAGCTGAATGATGTTATTGGGTTGCTTGTTTGTGTTGGGGCTTGGAGTTGCTATCTCCGTCTGGTTCAGCGAGCGGAGTAATGATTTTTACGGCATCCTTCCTTCTATTTTCACTCATTGCCTCCATGATCTTTACAGCCTGTCTAATGCTGGGATCGAGCCGCATTGAACCATCTCCAAGCATCATCCAGCGCGCGCTAAACCCAGTGTTTTCCTCAAGCTTGTAAGCATATCGAGGGGCGAAAGATTTCATCAGTCCCGTCTTGAGTTGATTAACTACCGACTTGGACATCCCGCAAAGTTTACCAAACTCCGTGTCCTCAACGATTCCGAGCTCTTCTTTGACGATGGCTATTCGCTCTGGGATTGTTGTTTTCATATCGGCACGATAAATTAAATCAAGTTTAGAATGCTTGACCTGCACGGGTTTAGTGTTCTACACTTTGCGCATGAACCAAAAGGAGCTTAAAAAACACAGGGCGTTGATCCAGCAGATAGGCACAGCCGCGCTTATTGAAATGTTCGAGATCACCAAAGGAGCTATATCTCAATGGAGACTCAAAGGTATTCCCAAAGCGCGCTTAATGTATCTGGAGCTACGTCGCCCTGAACTTTTTGTTGATTCAACAAAACCTGCATCTTCAAAACAGCCACCCAGGGAACAGCTATGAGTGGTTGTACAATCAAATCGAACGCGCGCAAATCAGGTGATGGTCGTTTGCTCAGGTGTCTCCTTCACACGTTACCTGAGTTGCTGCGAGGGATATGGGTGTCCCAGACAGCAACACTGCTGCGCGTTCCCCTCTTCAAGTCCGCTCAAAGCTCCAAGGGCGGATATCGCTGTCAAGATT
>JAUYGY010000046.1 GCA_030690315.1 Aequorivita sp. | reverse complement strand
TTAAAATTTAAAAGTTTTGAAACTAAATTTTACCCCCCCCCCCCCCCCTCCTTTTTTAAAAAGATTTTTTCTAGTTTTTGTATTTATTATTCCTCTTATTACTTTTTCACAGTCTGAAGAAATTAATGCCTGTGGCACCAAAGCTATGCCGGATGGATATAAATACGATAAATTTTATGGAGATAATCACAAATTAGTGGATATATTATTGGAAAATAATGTTGATATTGATAAAGATTATTTGGAGCAATTAGATAATATGGACTCTATGCCTTTTATGGAGGAGGAGATGTTTAAATATACAAGCACGCATTATGATATTCCAATTAAAGCATGGATTTATAGGAATAATAACGGAACTGGAAATATTTCTACGAGTCAAGTATATCAAGTGGTTAATTATCTTAACAATCTATTTGCTTCAAACACTAATATAAATTTTTATTTGCTTTGCGATATTAGTTTGATTAATAATTCTTCCTATGCAAATAATGGCGAACTATATTTCAATGATTATGTTGCAAATAATAAAGTGCAAGGTGCAATAAACGTACATTTCGTAATAAATTCCAGTTGGAAAGGAAAGGGTACGTG
This sequence comes from Aequorivita sp., assembly GCA_030690315.1. Classification (GTDB taxonomy): domain Bacteria; phylum Bacteroidota; class Bacteroidia; order Flavobacteriales; family Flavobacteriaceae; genus Aequorivita. The sequence goes on along the minus strand of JAUYGY010000046.1, from coordinate 136,525 downwards.
GCCGTGGGACAATCCTAATTTTGCATGTGCAGTAGAAACTGAATATAGTTTTATTGGAACAAATCTTGTGCAAATTGCAAATACTACAGCACATGAAATTGGACATACATTAGGGCTCTATCATACACATCATCCAGGGCGCCGAGAAAATAATTTCGATCTTAATGAACAATGCGGTGATTGTTACCAAGAAGCAGTTAGTAGATCTAAGCGGCAAGGGATTGCCTGTGTAAGTACTTTTGACAGGAAAAAGTGTGAGGTAAATGGAGATTTTTTGTGTGATACCGCAGCTGATCCCGGATTACTCTATCCTCTTAGAATACCCCAATCCTATGTTTTGTCGGATTGCGAGTTTGATGAAGTATCTGCCGGCACAGATAATTGGGGAGATACTTGGACGCCTACCATTGAAAATATTATGGATTACGCGCCATACAGTTGTAGAAATGTTTTTTCACCATTACAAGTGGCTAAAATGTATGGTTATATTAATGATATAGGAATTAATTATCCTACTCTCAATATTTCTGGTCCTAATTATTTATGTACTAGCAATACAGCTACCTATAGCGTTCCCTATCAAAGTGGGGTTACTTTTTTTTGGGAAATGCCTTATAACATGAATCTAATAAGCGGGCAAGGCACAAATTCTGTGGTTGTGCAATCTGCTGGGAATTATGGCGGAACTATCAAAGTAACACCAAGTTGTGGAAACCGTACTGCGAAAAAAATAATTCTAAATATACAAGAACCTGCAATTGAAGGATATGACCAAGCCTGTCCTTTATTTACTTATACCTATTCAACCCCATTTATTGCTAATGCCGATTACGAATGGACTGTTACGAATGGTTATGTTGTTTCTGGACAGTATACAAACCAAGTTCAAATAGCCCTAACTCAAAGCTCTTCCCAACAAACAATTATTAACCTAGAGCTTACTAATGTTTGCAGTTATAGCTTGTATGGTCAAAAAATAGTTGTTCATGGAGATCCGCCTCCGCCCGCTCAGCAATGTTTTTCCCAACAAGAAAAAAATGGAGGTAGTTTGGGAAAACAAAAATCCTTTATAAGCGATAAGGATATACTTTTATACCCCAATCCCGCAAGCACTGCAATAAATATAATAATTCCCAATGAAGAAAAATTTAGTGTAACACTACTGGATATAACTGGTCGTAATTTATATAAAAATGATAAAGGCTTCCAACGTCATTTTACATTGGACGTGCAATCTTATCCTGAGGGGATGTATATTATTCATTTAGTAAGTAAATATCAAACATTTAGCAAAAGATTAATCTTAAAAAGGTAATATTATGAAAACACTATTTTATTTATCAATATGTATGGCGATCCTAATAAATATCAGTTGTAGTAAAAAAGATTCAAGTGATGGTGTAGGTGAACCAAAAACATACAACCTTTATTTTGAAGTTTTAAAAAGTGATTCATCACCATTTGAAGAGGGAAGCATAGAGATTTCTGAGGCCTTGGAAATGATTGATGGAGAGTTTACTTATCCAGGTGATGAAATACGATGGCATACAATGAATTTTGATACGCTCGTATCTAACGCTCTCGAAAGAACAATATTCGAGCCTATTGTTTTTTCTGCTTGGAGTAGTGAATGGAATTTTTCAGGGCAAAGCGAATGGCAACGTGACGTATACTATTTAATTAGATATTTAGGGAATGATATTGATACACTCCGTATCAATGATAATACTGTCGTTGAGCCTCGACGTCAGGTATTTAATTTTCTTGTTGATGAAGAGCCCAAAAAGGAAGTTATAATTACAGACGAAGGCCAAAACCCTGAAGAGCCTTGGATTTTATTAATTCAAAAATAATTTCTTGCAAACTTAAAAACATAATTTTTTAAAAGAAATAAACCTTTCAGCCTAAAAAACTGAAAGGTTTTTTTTTGAATTTGTTATGTAGGTCCAAACTGGCTAAAAACCAATAAATACGAAACCAACATCGTGAAATGGGAAACCAAAGCCTGGGGTGAAATTCCTGCGGATTTTGGACGGAAGTAATAGCTTAAGATTGAAGTAAATCAAACAACTTTTCTGGGTCTTGTGAATTGTTCCAAAACAGCAAAAACTCAATAAAGTTGCTATGCACGCTATAAAAAAGAGTTACCTGCTCCACAATGGGCACTATTCGTATTGTTTTGTCATGTTCCCAAACACGAAATGCAAAGGCTTGTTCTTCTAATATATTTTTTACTTCCTCGGTATTTTTTAATAAAATTCTCAACTTCCTTTAAAGTCCAATGTTTATAAAGGAAATCCAAATTATTAAAATAGCTTTCTTCAGCAGTTTGGCTAATTATTATTTTATAAGCCATATTTCGCTTTGGATTCATTGAGCACAGCTTCAAAATCCCGATATTTTCCAGCCTTTATTTCTCCTTTTGATTTTTCGAGCAACTCCTTTATTGCTTTTACCTCAAGTTCATTGTATTCATTCGGATAAAGATATTTTGAAAGCAGCTTTACTTCTTTACTAGTAAAACGTTTTTCCTTGATTTTTTTGTAGAAGAACCCTCTTTTAATATTCAATAGATCAAGAAAAAATTGGGTTTTGTAGGGGCTTTTTTTTATGGTTTCACCCAATTCCCCTACCAAACGGTCATACTCATTTATAACTTCAATAGTGTTCATAATTATAAAATTATTGTCCTTAATTATGACAAATATAATAATTTGGAAAATATGGATATGAAATTGGAAAGAAAAATCTGAATTGAAATCCCTTCGGATTATGGGCGTAAATAGATTCTAGCTTCGAGATTAAAGATTAATTTTCATAATCCAGATTTCCTTAAAATATTCAAAGCCTTTATATTCTTTCCATTTTTCGAAAACAGGTTTTAAATCATTGTTTTTGGCTACATAAACGTAATTCCAATTGTTTCTGGGATTGACAAAAGTTTGTGGGTTGTGGCTTTTTTCAGTTAAGAACTGTGACCACTTTGTTGCATTCCCCGGTACTGAAAAAACATTTGTTACAAGATAATATCCCGCCGCCAAACCGGGAACCGACATAGATTGAACTCTAACTTCTTTTTTTATTTTGTCTTCTTCTGATAGCACAATAGTTTTTTTTGGAACCACATTTTCTTTCGTTTTTTTAATTGCTGAAGTATTTTTTTGAATGGGTTTGGTTTGCTTTTCTTCAGTTAAAACAATTGCATTTATTGGTTCTTCTTCCCTTGAATCTTGAATTTCCACAATTGGAGCAGAGCTGATAATGGTGTCAGCAATTGTATTTGATTTTTCCTCCAAAAATTCTTTATTGATTTCAGTTTCAAATGCTACAAAAAATAGATAAAAGCGATCTGCTTTTGCTTGAAACTGAAGATTGGCTTGGGTTGTGGCATTGTCTAAAAGATCATTGTTCGGGTTTGGGATTTCCATTTTCAACAAATCGAAACCGAGGGTATTGGCGCTGTTGGGATTTCTGTCAGTAAAAAGCACATCGCCCATCGTGATTGAACTATTGAAAAAGTTCTTCTCTTCCCTTACTTTACTGCTTAAAATTTTAAAATTTCCTGCTTTTTTATCGAAAATTGAAAATTCATCCGTTTTTATTTTTCGGTCGCCTTCCATTGCCCCGAGAGCAATTGTAGTTTTAACGATGCCCTCTTCTTTGCTTTTAAAACCTTTAAATATTATCTCCACAGCTACTTTGTTCACTTCAACCAACCCATTATAGGTTGTGAAATATTTTGGGCTTTCCGACGCATCTTCATAAACAACATATAAAAGCCAACCCGCTGAGCCACCGCCTGAAATTTCACCTTCGGTTGCTTTGATGTTTGCAACGGTATAGACGCCATTGATAGTTGTAAGATTTTGAAGTTTTGTTGTAACATCGGCATAGCAAACATAGGGCGAATTGGTGGTGAAAACCTCAGTATTGTAGCTGTCAAAGATTACTTTTCCGCTTAAGGCTTCATAAGCTCCATTAGGTGTTTTAAACAATATTGAATTTACGGTAGCATCTCTCTCGCCCTTACCAACGTGAACCATTCTGTTGCCAGATTTTCGCAATGCACTTTTTTCTGAAGGATAAAGTCCGCACCAGTACAGGGCGGCATGCATAATTTTCGATGTTTTTGAAGCATTATTTATGGTAGCTTCACTGGAACTGAATGTTGCTTCATCAGCATCAACATCTATATATTTCATTTTTACAACATCGTTGGGAATGCTAATATCCATCAAAGATTCCGTGGGATGATCCCCCAAAATATTATTCCCAATAAGAATAGAACTCCCCCTTACATATAATTGCTTGTTTTCTTTAAAGGGAACACCTTCTTGTGAATATGTAATGTGAAAAATTAAAAAAGCAACAACCGGAAAGTATAGGTTTTTCATTTAGAGGGAATTAAAAGTTTCGGAATTTACAAATTTTTATAGTATCAAACCTTTTAAAGAAAATATAGATTAAACTCAAAGCCGTGCAGATAATTTGCATTTAATCGAAAAAATTAGGTTGTTAAAAAATCTTATTCTATTTTTAAAATCTCATAACTCCCCAGAAAGTCTAACCAATTAAAATTTCAAAGTTATGAAACACAATTTTATCCCCCCCCCCCGCAGTATCTTAAAACGATACCTATTGTTTTTCTTATTTTTAGTTAGTTTTTCCTTATTTGCCCAAGAAGAAGGTAAGCCTGGCTGTGGCACATTACCTATTGAAGACGCATATCTCAGAGATCCTTTTTACGGAAACAGCAAGGCACTTCTGGACATATTGAGGGAAGCTGGCTATGATATGCCTGAAGATTATTTGGACAATTTAGATACATATGGTAATTATATAGGAAGAAATAAGAATTATGGTAATAAGGCTTCAGCACCCGTATTAAGAGAAATCCCTATTAAGGCTTGGATATACCGAAATGATAATGGGAGTGGAAATATAAGCAAACCACAGGTTTATCAAGTAGTAGACGGTCTCAATCACTTATTTTCGAACAATACGAATATAAGGTTCTACTTACTTTGTGATATTACAGAGATTAATAATAGTGATCCTGCAAATAATGGCGATGAATATTTTGATAACATGTGTTTTTATAACAAAGTATCGGGAGCAATCAATGTACATTTTGTTATTGATGATAATGCAAACCCTTCATGGGGTGGAAAAGCACATTTTCCCAATGATAATACCCCGGGATTAAGGTTTAATTGTGCTGTTGCACAACATAGTATCTCTCAAATGGGAGATATATTAGCTCATGAAATTGGACATACTTTAGGGCTATATCATACGCATAGTGCAGGCAGAAGTTGGAGTCATACCAATAATGGAGGATGTGGGGATTGCCATCAAGAATCCGTTAGTAGAACCAAAAGACAGGAAACTGGGTGTATTGGCACGTATAACGAATTAAAATGTAATGTAAATGGCGATTTTTTGTGTGATACTGCGGCTGACCCTGAATTAAGCGGCTTATTACATACCGTAGGAAATGACCCTTGTGTTTATAATAGTGCTATTGGGGGAACAGATAACTGGGGCGAGGTGTGGACTCCAAACACTTCTAATATAATGAGCTATTCAGATTTGGATTGTTTTAATTTTTTCTCCCCATTGCAAGTGGGCAAAATGAATTACTATTATACTCAAATAGGAATTAGCTATCCTTTTTATTCCATCAATGGTTCCAATTACGTATGTAATGGACAAACGGCTTATTATTCCGTAGCCAGTCTGCCAGGCGTTACCAGCTATACTTGGGAAACTTCTAGTAATTTGCAAATTACCAATGGCCAAGGAACTAATGGTATAACCGTTTTGGCTACCGATAACTATAGTGGTTATGTAAAGGTTTATCCTGATTGTGGCTACAATTCAAGAAACAAACCCATTCGTGAATTTTATGACCTGGAAATTGGCGGTTATGATACAGCCTGTGCTCAAAATGGTTTTTCCTACCATTACACTATTCCACCTCTTTCGGGAGCAAGTTATTCTTGGAGTATCACAAACGGTACAATCAATTATGGTCAAGGGACCACCTCGGTTAATATTAGTTTGTCTCCAAATTCTTCAAACCAGACTTGGCTCTCCCTGAATATAAACGGAGTTTGTGCATCTACAGTTTATAAGCATAAGATTATTACTCACGGTGACCCTCCACCCCCAGCGGAACAATGTTTTGCTCAACAGGATCGCCCACTTGGGAATCAAAATCAGGAAGATATTTTAAATGAAGAAGAAATAATGCTTTATCCCAATCCATCCAGTTCAAACGTAACCATCTTTTGGCCTTTGCAAAAATCGTATAGTTTGGTCTTGAGGGATGTGCATGGAACTATACTCCTTAAAGAAAATAATATTACTGAAAATCAGTTTGATTTAAATCTGGAAAATTTCCCAACGGGAATCTACTTCATTTATCTAATAACGGAGGATAATACCGTGATAAAAAAATTAATCATAAAATAAGAATAGTATGAAAACATATATTTTAATATTTGCAATGGGGCTATCGGTTATTAGTTGTAATAAAGAAAGTAACGAGCCTTCTGACGGATACCCTGAAATTTACAACCTTAATTTTGAACTATTTCGTGCTGACGGAAGTACCTATGAAGATGGAGAAGTGGAAATCACTAATAATACATACATTGCTATGTTAACGGATCTGACAGATGGTCAATATTCTTTTCTTGGAATGGGCAAAATAGACACCGGGGAAACTCAGGGAAGTGGGAAAACATTGTATGGCGGACCTTGTGGTGGGCCTAATTGTGTTTCCGACTTTAAAGCAATTCAATTCGCATCAAGCGCAGAGGGAGTTGATGTAAATGGTCCAGTACCTTTTGAGAAAGACAAATTTTGGTTGTTGCGTTATACTAATGAAGATGTGGATACACTAAGAATTCATGATGTACAGACCATAAACCCTTATAATCGAGCTTTCACTTTTTTTATCAATGAACAACAAGCTGAAGCTACCAATTTCATTTATGAGGAGTACGCTATTAAAATTCAAAAATAGCGAGAATAGATAATTAATATTCAAGATCCCAAAACCTTTCAAACTAAAAATTGAAAGGTTTTATTTTTTGGCATATCCAAACCCAAAACAGTATCTTTGCACCTCATTTCAAAAACCTTTTATGAGCAAACTCGTAATAGTAGGTACCGTTGCCTTTGACGCTATTGAAACCCCATTCGGGAAAACCGATAAAATTCTTGGTGGCGCAGCTACTTACATTGGTTTGGCTGCTTCGCAATTTAATGTTGATGGCGCCATTGTTTCCATAGTTGGTGGTGATTTTCCGAAGGAAGACCTTAAAATGCTCGAAGAAAAAGGAATGGATATTTCAGGGCTTGAAGTGGTTGAAAACGGAAAAACCTTCTTTTGGAGCGGAAAATATCACAACGATATGAATACGCGCGACACACTAATAACAGATTTGAATGTGCTTGCAGATTTCAATCCGCAAGTTCCCGAAAATTATCGCGATGCTGAAGTGGTAATGTTAGGAAACCTACATCCGCTCGTCCAATTGAGTGTAATTGCGCAGATGGATTCACCAAAATTGATCGTGCTTGACACTATGAATTTCTGGATGGACAGTGCTTTGAAAGAATTAATGCAGGTTATTGCAAAGGTTGATGTAATCACTATAAACGATGAAGAAGCCAGACAGCTTTCGGGCGAATATTCCTTGGTGAAAGCAGCCCACAAAATTATGAAAATGGGTCCAGAATATGTAGTTATAAAGAAAGGCGAACACGGGGCTTTGCTCTTTAGCGATGACGATGTTTTCTTTGCGCCCGCACTTCCGCTGGAAGAAGTTTTTGACCCAACCGGTGCCGGCGATACATTTGCGGGAGGATTTACGGGCTATTTGGCAAAAACCGGAGATTACAGTTATGAAAATATGAAGAATGCCATTATAAACGGTTCTGCACTTGCTTCGTTCTGTGTAGAAAAGTTCGGGCCCGAAAGATTGCTTAAACTCTCAAATGCTGAAGTTTACAAACGCTTGCAGCAATTTAAAAGCTTGACACAATTTGACATCAAATTAACTTAAATACGCGCCCTGAAATTACAGGGCGTTTTTTGTAAATTTATATAGTTTCAGAAAAAATATGAGCGACGCGTTAAAACATGAATGTGGAATTGCACTGGTAAGATTGTTGAAGCCTTTGGAATATTACAAGGAAAAATACGGAACCGCTTTTTACGGTGTTAACAAAATGTATTTAATGATGGAAAAGCAGCACAACCGCGGACAGGACGGTGCTGGTTTTGCAAGCATTAAATTGGATGTAAATCCGGGAGAGCGCTACATTAGTCGTGTTCGTTCCAATGCGGCGCAGCCCATTCAGGATATTTTTGCACAGATTAACGAGCGCATAAATCTTGAAATTACAAACCATCCCGAATACAAAGATGATGTTGCTGCCCAAAAAAGAAACATTCCATATTTAGGCGAATTGCTTCTAGGCCACGTTCGCTACGGCACCTTCGGAATCAATAGTGTTGAAAACGTCCACCCTTTTCTTCGTCAGAACAATTGGATGCACCGAAATTTAATTATTGCGGGAAATTTCAATATGACCAACACCAACGAGCTTTTTGATAATCTTATAAAACTCGGAATGCACCCAAAAGAAAAGGCCGATACCGTTACAGTGATGGAAAAAATAGGCCACTTTTTAGACGATGCCGTTCGAAAACTTTATAAAAAAGCTAAGGCAAAAGGGCTTAACAAGCAGGAAGCTTCACCATATATTGCGGAACACTTGAATCTTGCGAAAATTCTACGGAAATCTGCCGCCAATTGGGACGGAGGTTATGCAATGGCTGGGCTTTTGGGCCACGGCGATTCCTTCGTGCTTCGCGATCCCGCCGGAATTCGTCCAGCATATTATTACCAAGATGATGAAGTAATTGTGGTCGCTTCAGAAAGACCTGCAATTCAAACTGTTTTTAATGTTCCTTTTGAAGAAGTTAAAGAGTTGGAGCCGGGCAACGCGCTTATAATAAAGAAAGATGGAAGCATGAATCTTTCTGAAATTCTTGCGCCACTGGAACGAAGATCTTGTTCCTTTGAACGTATCTATTTTTCCCGCGGAAGCGATGCGGAAATATATCAAGAACGAAAAATGCTCGGGAAATTGATAATGCCGAAAATTTTGGAAGCCATAAATTTTGATACTGAAAATTCGGTTTTCTCCTTTATTCCGAACACAGCCGAAACCTCCTTTTATGGGATGTTGGAAGCAGCACAGGACGAACTTAACAAACAGAAAAACGAAGCAATTCTTAATGAAAAGGAAAGTTTGACAGCGGAAAGACTTCAGCAAATACAAGCGCATAAAATACGCACGGAGAAAATTGCAATAAAAGACGTAAAACTCAGAACCTTTATTACAGACGATAGTAGCCGTGATGATTTGGTGGCACACGTTTACGACGTAACTTATGGTGTAGTAAAACCGGAAGACAATCTAGTTATTATTGACGATAGCATCGTTCGCGGAACTACATTAAAAAAGAGTATTTTAAAAATGCTGGATAGGCTTCACCCGAAACAAATTGTTGTTGTTTCCTCAGCGCCACAAATTCGTTACCCAGATTGTTACGGAATTGATATGGCGCGTCTTGAGCATCTGGTGGCTTTTCAAGCAGCTCTGGAACTTCACAAAGACCGAGGAACTTATTCAATTGTTGAAGAAATTTATCATAAATGTAAAGAGCAGGTCACCTTGGAGGATGCCTCGGTAATCAATCACGTAAAGAAATTGTACGCACCTTTTACTAATGAAGAAATTTCAGACAAAATAGCTGAAATAATCAGTCAGGAAAATATAAAGGCCAAAGTGAAGCTTATCTTTCAATCTGTTGATGATTTACATAAGGCTTGTCCAAAAAATCTTGGCGATTGGTATTTCACTGGAAACTATCCAACGGCAGGAGGGAATAGGGTTGTAAACCGAGCGTACATCAACTTTTACGAAGGAAACTCAGAACGCGCATATTAAATTTCTTTTAATTTTAACACGCTTCTGCCGTTTATCGGAAACCCAAACCACTTAATCGAAATTGTTGATTGACACTGTTTTAGTGGCTAAACTTAAATTATATTTGACATTACCATAAGGCGTAAGTAGGTTAGGTCTATGGTAAGATTTGGGGCAAAAAAGGTAGGCGAAAGCCTGCCTTTTTTCATGCCCAAATTTGGGGTGGCGAGCCGCCGAAGAAATTTCGATTAATTATAGAATTATTAGTGAGTCATTTTAATTACTAGAAAGCAATATATATTGAATTATTTTTAATTATTTGGTAGCTATTTCCAGTTAAATACATTGTTAAAATTTCAAATTAAACCCTAATTTTATTGCCGAAAACAGAACAAAAATGTTTTTTAACGAGAAAACAGGTAATTCATCTAAAACCATAATTTTGAATGTTTTATTGGCATATATTTGATAATACCATTAGCATAAGTAGGTTAAGTTCATGGTAGATTTGGGGCAAAAAAAGGCAAACACTCGTTTGCCTTTTTTTATGCCCCAAATCTTTGGGGTGGCGAGCAATAATTAACGCGATTCTTTATATTAGAATTTAATTGCGAGCCGTTTCCCTTTTCTCTGAAACACTCGTTTGCCTTTTTTTATGCCCCAAATCTTCGGGGTGGCGAGCGGTAAAGAATGTCATTCTTTATCAGAATGTAATTGTGAGCCGTTTCCCTTTTCCCCTAAAACACTCGTTTGCCTTTTTTATGTCCCAAATCTTCGGGGTGGCGAGCAATAATTAACGTGATTCTTTTATTAGAATTTAATTGCGAGCCGTTTAACTTTTCCCTGAAACACTCGTTAGTTTTTTTGTATTGGCTTTAGTTATTGTGCAACCCTATCTCTTCAATTAAAATATAAAAAAATCCGCAGCCCTATTATGACTGCGGATTTATCAAATTCAATATTCTATTATACTACTACTTGTTTTTTGCATAATTAGCAGAAACTTCTTCCCAATTAATTACATTCCAAAAAGCCTCTACATAGTCCGGGCGCTTGTTTTGGTATTTCAAATAATAGGCGTGTTCCCACACATCCAATCCTAAAATTGGAGTTCCGCCGCAACCCACTTTAGGCATTAACGGATTGTCTTGATTTGGAGTAGCGCAAACTTCAACTTTGCCTCCTTTGTGAACACAAAGCCAAGCCCAACCGGATCCAAACTGCGTTTTGGCGGCATTTGAAAATTTCTCCTTAAAAGCATCAAAGTTTCCAAAGGCACTGTCAATAGCTTTTGCCAAATCGCCCGAAGGATTTCCTCCGCCATTGGGAGACATTACTTTCCAAAATAGACTGTGGTTGTAAAAACCCCCACCATTATTTCTAACGGCTTTGTTTTCCATATCCAGATTGGTCAAAATATTTTCGATGGTTTTCCCTTCCATATCGGTGCCTTTTATGGCATCGTTCAAATTGTTGGTATAACCTTGGTGGTGCTTGTCGTGATGTATTTCCATCGTTTTTGCATCGATGTTTGGTTCCAGTGCATCAAATGCATACGGTAATTTTGGTAATTCGAAAGACATAATTATATCGTTTTTATTGGTTACTACTAATTTCACTCAAATTTAAACATTCTAACCTCTTTAAAATGTTATAGCTTTTATAAGATTTCTATTCAGCCATAGATTAATTTGATTCCAAAGCCATAAAAGCAGTATTTTAGTGCAAAATCACAATGCCTTGGAAAACCATTCCTCCTTTTCAATTTATAATGCCGCCGCGGGAAGCGGGAAAACTTTTACGCTCGTAAAGGAATATTTGAAACAAATCCTTTCTTCAAAAAACGAGGATTACTTTAAACATATTTTGGCAATTACCTTTACAAACAAAGCGGTCGCAGAAATGAAACAGCGCATTGTGGAAACTTTGGTAGCTTTCAGTGAAGAAAAAAGCGTTGCGGAACCGCTGCCAATGATGTTGATAATTGCTGAAGAAACGGGTAAAGATTTGCCTGAAATCCAAATCCAATCCCGAAAAATCTTAAAAAATTTATTACACAACTACGCTGCGTTTAGCGTTGAAACTATTGACAGATTCAACCATCGGTTGATTCGCACTTTCGCGCGCGACTTAAAACTGGCCACAAATTTTGAAGTTACGCTCGAAATTGACCAACTTTTGGGCGAAGCGGTGGATTTACTACTGAGCAAAGCTGGCGAGAACAAAGAAATAACCAAAGTGTTATTGGATTTTGCTTTGGAAAAAACGGACGATGACAAATCATGGGATATATCCAGAGATATCGCCAATGCTGCAAAATTGCTTTATGACGAAAATGAATCGGATCACGTTTCGGTTTTGAAACAGAAATCGTTGGATGATTTTTTGGAATTCAAAAAACAGTTGGTCCTCAAAAAGAAAAAGTTTTCGGCTGAAATTGAAACCATCGCTTCGCAAACCCTTCAACTTATTGCGGAAAGTGGTTTGCAGGATGACGATTTTAGCGGCAGTTTTCTTCCGAAGCATTTTCAAAATCTTTCCGCAGGAAAATATGATATAAATTTTTCCGCAAAATGGCAGGAAACCATGGGCGAAAAAGCGTTATATCCTTTAAGGGTTTCAGCTACAATTGGGGGAATTATTGATGAATTGACTCCAGTTTTCATAACAAATTTTCAACAAACAAAAACCTTGGTTTTCCAGTTGCTTTTGCTTGAAAATATGCTGAAAAACATAACCCCGCTTTCAGTTATAAATTTAGTAAATCAAGAAATTGAAATCATAAAGGAAGAAAAGAACATTCTGCCCATTTCAGAATTCAATTCGCTCATCAACAAAGAAATTAAAAACCAGCCAGCGCCTTTTATTTATGAACGTTTGGGCGAAAAATACCGCCACTTTTTTATTGACGAATTTCAGGATACTTCAAAGTTGCAATGGGAAAATTTAATTCCGTTGATTGACAATGCGCTGTCGCAACAATTGGAGCCAACCTCTGGCAGTCTTTTGCTAGTGGGCGATGCCAAACAATCCATCTATCGTTGGCGCGGTGGTTTGCCAGAGCAGTTTATGGGCTTGTACGGAAACAACAATCCCTTTCAAAGAGAAAAAGAAGTGTTTCCTTTGGATACAAATTACCGCAGTTGTGAAGAAATAGTAGATTTCAACAATCAATTCTTCAGCTTTGTTTCATCCTATTTTGCGAATGAAGGCCACGCAAAATTATACCACGAAGGCAACCAACAGAAATGCACAGACAAAAAAGATGGCTACATAAAATTTGAATTTATTGAGAAACAAAATAAGGCCGAAAAGGAAGAAGCCTATTCAAATTTGGTTTTAGAAACAATCAACAACGTAAAAAACAACAGATTTACAGAAAGCGATATTTGCATTTTAACCCGAAAAAAAGCCGACGGAATTGCGCTTGGAGCTTTTTTAATGGAACGCGGAGTTCAAGTAATTTCTTCGGAAACCTTGCTTTTGCAGTCATCACCGTTTGTTCAAATCCTTATATTTTCATTACAGGTTTGCTTGTATCCAAACAATGACGAAGCAAAAATACAGTTACTGGATTTGTTGCACGATCACTTAAATATTTCAGAGGAAAAACATACTTTTTTCACAAAATTCCTAAATATTTCCGAAGAAAAATTTACTGAAAATTTAAAGGAATACGGTGTTGAATTTATCTTCGCACAAATGCGCACGGTTTCGCTTTACGAAGCTTTTGAATATTGCATTGAAAAGTTCAATATTGCCGATTATGCCGATGCTTATCTTTTCGGTTTTATGGATTTGGTTTATGAGTTTGACCAACAACCGCAGGCCGATAAAATATCATTTTTGGACGTTTGGGAAACAAAAAAGGACAACGCTTCAATTCCCGCCAGCGAAGGTACGAACGCCGTGCAATTGATGACCATTCACAAAGCAAAGGGGCTGGAATTTCCGGTGGTAATTTTTCCGTTTGCGGATATGCAGCTGTATGATGGAAAATATGACAAACTTTGGTATCCTTTGGAAACAGACGATTTTAGCTTTAAGGAAGCCCAAATAAATTATAAAACAGAAGTTGCAAATTATGAAGAGAAGGGGGAAGAAATGTACAACGAGCACCGAAGCCAATTGGAGTTGGACAATATTAATTTGCTGTACGTAACCTTAACGCGCGCTGTTGAAAAACTCTTCGTTTTCGCCGAAATGCCGAGCGAACTGAAAGATGGAAATCCTTCAACTTACAACCATCTTTTTATGGAATTTTTGAAACAGAAAGGCATGTGGGACGGCGATCAATTGGTTTATGAATTCGGAAAAAATTCAGAAAAGATTTCAAAAGAAAAAAAGGTCGTTTCCCAAATGGAGCCGAAATATTTTGCGAGCAATCCAAATAGACACGGCATGAAAATGGTTTCTTCCGAAGAAATTTATTTAGAAATAGAAACCGTTGATGCAATTATCGCTGGAAATTTGTTGCACGATACCATGGCTCAAATTTATTCGGAAGCAGATGTTGAAGGGGTTTTGGAGGAATTGGAAGAAAGGGCCATTGTTCCGGCCGATGAATTTGATGTTTTAAAAAGAACTGTTTATCAAATTATTCAACATTTGGAATTGAAAAAACAATTTGACGGAACGGATAAAGTATTTAATGAGCGGAGCATACTAACAAAAGACGGTCTTGTTTTGCGGCCTGATAGAATTAATATTAGTCCAGAAAATGTTTCAACGTTAATTGATTATAAAACCGGAAGCCCCAAAATTTGGCATGCCGATCAATTGATTGATTATGCAAATGCGCTGCAGGATATGGGTTTTACGGTTTCAGAAAAAATACTTATCTATAGTAACGAGGACGAAATTTTAATAAATAAAGTTTAATTTTGAAGCTTTAAATAAAGCAATTATGTACGGAAAAATAAAGGAACATTTACAGAACGAATTAGAAGAAATAAAGGACAACGGCCTTTATAAAAAGGAGCGGATTATAACATCGGCACAGGATGCTGAAATTACTATTTCAACGGGTGAAAAGGTTATAAATTTTTGTGCGAATAATTATTTGGGGCTTTCTTCAAATAAAGAAGTTATTCAGGCCGCGAAAGATGCAATGGACACACATGGATTCGGAATGTCATCAGTTCGTTTTATTTGCGGAACTCAAGATATTCATAAAGAACTGGAGAAAAAAATTGCGGATTTTTACCAAACTGAAGATACCATATTATATGCCGCGGCTTTTGATGCCAACGGAGGTGTTTTTGAACCCCTGTTGGGCGAAGAGGATGCCATTATTTCCGATTCTTTAAACCATGCTTCTATTATTGATGGCGTACGTTTGTGCAAAGCGGCGCGCTACCGCTATGAAAACAGCAATATGGAAGATTTGGAGAAGCAGCTTATAGCAGCAAATGAAAAAGGAACCCGCTTTAAAATTATAGTTACCGACGGAGTTTTTTCAATGGATGGACTGGTAGCTCCATTAGACAAAATTTGCGACCTGGCAGATAAATATGATGCAATGGTAATGATTGACGAATGCCACGCCGCTGGTTTTATAGGCGCTACCGGAAGAGGAACTTTGGAAGAAAAGGGCGTTATGGGCAGAATTGATATCATTACAGGAACCCTGGGCAAGGCCCTGGGCGGTGCTATGGGTGGTTATACCACTGGGAAGAAAGAAATTATTGAAATGCTTCGCCAGCGTTCACGGCCCTATTTATTTTCAAACTCTTTGGCACCCGCAATTGTAGGCGCATCTATTAAGGTGTTCGAAATGCTTTCTGAAGATACTACGTTAAGGGATAAGCTAGCGGAAAATACGGCCTATTTCAAAAAAGGAATGAAAGAAGCTGGGTTTGATATTATTGATGGTGATTCTGCTATAGTGCCCGTAATGCTATATGATGCAAAGCTATCACAGCAAATGGCAGATATGCTTTTGGAAGAAGGGATATATGTAATAGGGTTCTTTTTTCCCGTGGTTCCAAAAGGGAAAGCCCGAATACGTGTACAACTCTCGGCAGCCCATAATAGAGCTCACTTGGATAAAGCAATAGGTGCTTTTATTAAGATTGGAAAAAAATTGGAGGTTATTGGCTAGTAAATCCTTTATTTACGTATCGAAAGCACTGATTTTAGGAAAATTTTATTAGATTTACTTTTGTTTATAAATTTTAACAACTTACTTTTGCTTTTAATTAACACTTAAAAATTAAACAATCGAATATGAAACATCTTAACAGATTATTAGTTGCTGCTATCCTTTTTATGGGAATCGGGGTGGCGAACGCGCAAGACGAAAACAATCCTTGGGCTGTTGAGGTTGGTGTAAACGCTGTTGACGTTTATCCAGCAGGACTCAATGAGGACCAAGTACGTATCCCAGCTGCTGCTAGAGGGGATATCTTTGACGAGTATTTCAACGCAAATGACCACTGGAACATTCTTCCTTCAGTTTCAAGACTTGCTATCAGCAGATATATTGGTAGTGGTTTTGTATTTACAGGAGCAGGTTCTATTAACCGAATTGATAAATTAGGTGATATTGCTGTTGATGATCTTAGCTATTACAGTGCAGATGGTGAAGTTAAATATAGCTTTAGAAGCGCATTGAACGGAAGCTGGTTTGATCCTTCTATTGGTATTGGTGGAGGTTACACTTGGGTTGATGACATCGGATTTGGTACAGCTAACGCGCTTGCGGGTGTTAAATTCTGGTTTAGCGATAATATAGCACTTAACTTACAATCTACTTACAAGCATGCATTTGAGGATTCTTACGGAATTACTCATTTCCAACATTCTGCTGGTATTGTATTCCAATTTGGTGGAAAAGATACTGACGGTGATGGAATCTTCGACAAAGATGACGAATGTCCAGAAACTCCAGGTCTTGCTGAGTTCAACGGATGTCCAGATACTGATGGTGACGGAATCGAAGACAGAAACGATGCATGTCCTAACACTCCAGGTCTAGCTGAATTTAACGGATGTCCTGACACTGACGGTGACGGTATTGCTGATCCACAGGATGAATGTCCTACTGTTGCTGGTCTAGCTGCACTTAACGGTTGTCCAGATGCAGATGGTGATGGTATCGCTGATAAAGATGATGCTTGTCCAAACGAAGCTGGTCCAAAAGCTAACAACGGATGTCCTTACCAAGATAGAGATGGTGACGGTGTTCTTGACAAAGATGATCAGTGTCCAGATGTTGCTGGTACTGTAGCTAACAAAGGTTGTCCAGAAGTTTCTGTAGAAATCATCAAGCAATTGAACGATTACTCTAAAACTATCTTGTTTGATTATGATAAATCAACTATCAGAAAAGAGTCTTATTCTGCACTTCAGAGCATTGCAGACATAATGAAAGAATATCCTAACGCAAACTTCTTGATCGAAGGACACACAGATAGCCGTGGTAGTGATTCTTACAATAAGACGCTTTCTAATGAAAGAGCTGCATCTGTAAGAGAGTACTTGACCACAATCGGTATGGCGGGTAGTAGATTGACTTCCCAAGGTTTTGGTGAAGAAAGACCAATTGCAACCAATAATACAGCAGCTGGAAGACAACAAAACCGTCGTGTTGAGATTTCACTTGTGAAATAGTTGCAACCCGAAAGTTTTAAATAAATAATTTTGAAACGCCTCCGATTTTCGGGGGCGTTTCTTATTTTTAGGCTATGGTAACATTCCTTCAAGAAACATTAGCCGACATAAAAAAAAACCATTCAGATCTTTCTGAAATTACCTTCATTCTTCCCAGTAAAAGGGCTGGTGGGTTTTTGATGCACGAATTAAAAAAGGAAGCTTCAAAAACGCAATTTGCACCGCGAATAATCAGTATAGAAGAATTCATTGAAGAAGTTTCAAACGTATCCATAATTGACAATACCGAGTTACTTTTTAAAAGCTATGAGGCATACCTAAAAACAACCTCCATTATTGAAAAGGACGATTTCGAAACATTTTCCACTTGGGCAAATACGCTGCTTAACGATTTTAATGAGATCGATCGCTATTTGGTGGAACCGGAACCATTCTTTAACTATCTGGCCAGTATTAAAACTTTGGAAAGATGGGGGGTAAATGACGAACAGACGCAACTAATAACTAATTATTTGGGTTTTTGGAAAAGCCTTCCAGAATTTTATGAAAATATCCAAACACTTTTGCTCCAGGAAAGTATAGGCTATCAAGGCATGGTTTATCGCGAGGCTGTTGCCAACCTTGAATATTACATAAATGCAAACGGTACTAAAACCCACATTTTTATAGGTTTTAACGCGCTAAATACCGCAGAGCAACACATTCTCCAAGAATTGCTTGAAACAGGCAATTCAATAGCTTATTGGGATGTCGACAATTATTTTTTTCAAGATGCCAAACACAGCGCTTCCTATTTTATAAGAAATTATATTACCGAATGGAATTATTTTAAAAACAATGAACCCAAATTCATTGCAAATAATTTTGAAAAACCGAAACATTTTCAATTTGTGGAGGTTCAAAAAAGTGTGGGACAAGCAAAATATGTTGGCGAACTGCTTTCACAACTTTCAGAAGAAGAAATCAATAAAACGGCAATTGTATTGGGAGACGAAAATTTGCTCGTTCCCTTGCTTTACTCGCTCCCTCCCAACTTAAAAAACGTGAATATTACCATGGGTGTTTCGTTGAAAAACTTCCCTGCCGTCGTTTTTTTTGAATTGCTCTTTGCCATTCATCTTCGCAATTCCGAAACTCTTTACTATAAAAATATTCTTTCCATTTTGAACCATCCTTTGGGCAATGATTTATTGCCCGAGGCGCATTCCCTTGCCGATGACTTGGCCAAAAACAACATCACCCATATTGCTCCCCAGGAACTTTTTGAGCTTTCACGCAATCAGCAAAACCCTATGCTTCAACTTCTTTTTGAGGATTGGAAAAATGATGGGAAAACTGCGGTAAGGAATGCTTTGCAAATACTATCTGAACTACAAAAAATTCATATAAATCATTCTGTTGAAAGAACTGTTCTATATCAATTAACCACTATTTTCAGCAAGATTGAGGCGCTGGCCCAAAAATATCCGTATCTCAAATCGATTAAAACTACACTTGCGCTATTCTCAGAACTCGCGGCTTCCACATCGCTTGATTTTGAAGGAGATGCATACAGTGGACTCCAAATTATGGGCGTTTTGGAAACTCGGGTGCTAGATTTCGAAAATGTAATGATCACCTCCGTTAATGAAGGCATTTTCCCATCCGGAAAATCAAATGCCTCTTTTATTACCTATGATTTAAAACAGCAATTTAAATTACCTCTTTACAATGAAAAAGACGCTATTTATACTTACCATTTTTATAGATTATTGCACAGGGCTGAGCGAATAACATTACTTTATAACAATCATTCCGAAGGAATAAGTACAGGTGAAAAGAGCCGTTTCATAAGACAATTGGAAATTGAAAAACACGCTGTCCATACTATTGATAAGCGCATTCTTTCTCCAAAAGTTCAGTTAAAACCGCTGTCTTTAAAGCAAGTAAATAAAACGGAAGCTGTTTTGCAGCGGCTTCGCGAAATAGCCGAAAAGGGTTTTTCTCCTTCTGCATTAACTAGTTACATCCGCAATCCTTTGGATTTCTATTTTCAGAAAATTTTAAAGTTGAGCGAGTTTGAGGAAGTAGAGGAAACCGTAGCCGCAAATACCTTGGGAACTATTGTTCACGACACCTTGGAAACGTTTTATCAGCCATTGGAGAACAGCATTCTTTCCGTTGAAAATTTATTGAAAATGAAGGAATTAATTCCCGATGAAGTAACAAAACAGTTTAAGATTACTTTCAAAGGTGGAACATTTTCCAAAGGGAAGAACTTGATTAGTTTTGAAGTTGCAAAGCGCTATATTTCAAACTTTATAGATCGTGAGATTGCCGATATTAAAGCTGGAAACACTATAAAAATTATTAAAATTGAGACTGACCTTACCTTGGAAATCCCAATTCCGGAACTGAATTTTCCAGTGAAAATTCACGGAAAAGTGGATAGGGTAGATGAATATAATGGTCAGCTCAGAATAATTGATTACAAAACCGGATTGGTAAATCAGGGAGATGTAGAGCTGGTTGATTGGGAAGAGTTGGGGAAGGATTACAAATTCAGCAAAGCTTTTCAAATATTGACCTATGCTTTGATGATGAATAAAGAAATTCCAATAAATAATGCCGAAGCGGGGATTATTTCATTTAAAAATTTAAGCAGCGGATTTTTAAAGTTTGGGGTTAAGGAAAAATCAGGAAGCCGAAATAAATCTCAAATTATTACAAGTGAAACTTTGGAGAACTTCACCATTGAATTAAAGAAATTAATAATGGAAATCTGCGACCCAAACATTCCTTTCATTGAAAAAGAAATAGATTGATGCTAATTAGAAAAAACCAAATACTCCAATCAAAAAACAAAAAACCGATTCTTTTTGACGTTTATTATAAAGAAACGAATGAGAAGCAACCCCTCATAATTTTTTGCCACGGCTATAAAGGTTTTAAAGATTGGGGAGCCTGGCATTTAGTAGCGGAAGCTTTTGCCAAAGCGGAATTTTGTTTCTTAAAATTCAATTTTTCACACAATGGCGGCACAATGGAAAATCCCATTGATTTTCCAGATTTGGAGGCTTTTGCCGAAAATAATTTCAGTTTGGAACTGGATGATCTTGACAGAGTTTTAAATGAAATTGAAAGTGGAAATGAAAATTTTCCCTCGAAAATTTCAACCATTTCCTTAATTGGTCACAGCCGCGGCGGCGGGATTGTTTTAATAAAAGCAGAAGAAGATTCCCGCATTCACAAAGTTGTAACCTGGGCAGGCGTAAGCGATTTTAAAGCCAGATTTCAAGAAGGAACAGAGGAATTTAAGTCGTGGAAAGAAACGGGCGTAACCCACGTTGAAAATAGCAGAACGAAACAGTTGCTACCACATAATTTTCAATTTTATAAAGATTTTAAGGAAAATCAAGAACGCTTATCAATTCAGCGTGCTGTGAAAAATATGCAAATTCCAATGCTTATCGTCCACGGTAGCGAAGACCCCACGGTTTCCCAAAAAGAAGCGATGGCAATCCATTCGTGGAATCCAAAGAGTGTGTTGGAAATCATTCAAGGCGCAGACCACGTTTTTAATGCGAAACATCCTTGGGAGGAAACCAGTTTGCCGGATAATTTAAAAAGTGCTCTGCAAAAGACAATAGATTTTTTAAAATGAAGCTTGTATTGAAAAATTTACTATTTTTGGCATCCTAATCAGCATTTGGGGGATTAGCTCAGCTGGCTAGAGCGCTTGCATGGCATGCAAGAGGTCATCGGTTCGACTCCGATATTCTCCACAGATTAAGTACTCAGTTGGCAGTATTCAGTAAGCAGTAAAACCTGTGAATGAATGCTGCCAATTTTTTTAACTAATCCTGTACTGATATTACTTTTAAAAAAATGAAAACTAACAAGTGTGTAATGATGTAGTGAAAAATTAAATACATTTA
Organism: Aequorivita sp.; assembly: GCA_030690315.1. GTDB lineage: Bacteria > Bacteroidota > Bacteroidia > Flavobacteriales > Flavobacteriaceae > Aequorivita. The sequence goes on along the minus strand of JAUYGY010000046.1, from coordinate 114,980 downwards.
CTGAACACTGAACACTGAACACTGAACACTGAATTATGGATATACTTAAATTTCTAGGCGGCCCTGGCCTTTTTTTGATATTGGCAATTTTGGTAATTGCCGTGGTTGCCTATCAAAAAATTAAGAAAAAATAGGATTGCGTCAGCGTGTTTTAAGCCAGCCCGTTATGCTCAAACGTTCCGATGCTTTTACCACCTTCACTTCGTGCTCTAGCAACTGACTTTCAAAAATAACCACGCGACCCGGAAGCGGTAAAATATTCACTTCGTCTTTTTCCGTATAAATGGTAAGTTCGCCGCCGTTTTCACGCTTCCAATTATCTTCATTCAAATAGCAAACTATAGAAAGTTTTCTACGGTCATCGTTTTGAAATGTATCTAAATGCCGTTTGTAAAAAGTTCCGGTCGGATATACTGCATAATGGAATTCCTTTTGAAGAATTCCCAAAAAGCACGTCTTGTTTAGATAATTCACCAATTCATTTATCTTTTTGAAGAAAAGCAGTTCGGCTTCATTGGCATTTTTTTCGTCCATCCAAAGAATGAAATCGCCACGGATGGTTTTATCTATTTCTTCATTTGTCCGGTTGCCAATGGCCGATTTTTTGAACCTATCCGCATCATATTTTGCTAGCAATGAATTGCGAAGAAACTCAACTTCTTCCGAAACAAAAAAATCGTTAACAACGCTGTATTGCTGCTGTAACAAATTTTCAATAATGGTTTCAAACAATGGATTTTCAACAAATTCCAGTTGTTCAAAAAGTTCTTCGTTCATTTTCGGCTTTTTACAAAAGTGGACAAATATAGTGCAGAAATCTGCTCGTTCATCCACAAATAAAAGCATAGCTTTCCTTTTGGGAAACCTACACCTAGTTTTGATCGAAACCCGTGTTTTTTTTCAAAAGCTGTAAATCAAGTGGCAGGCGCAGAAAATTGTATCTTTGTGCCCAACATTTTGTTATGGAACAGATACGAATCACCAAGATTTTTTCTTTTGAAACCGGCCACGCCCTTTACGGCTACGATGGCAAATGCAGAAATGTGCACGGCCACAGCTATAAGCTTTCGGTGACTGTAATTGGCAACCCAATTGCAGATAGCGGAAACGTAAAATTCGGGATGGTAATAGATTTTAGCGACCTAAAAAAAATAGTGAAAGAAGAAATTGTAGATGTGTTTGACCACGCCACAGTTTTCAATAAAAACACCCCACACGTTGAATTGGCAAAGGAACTCAGCGACCGCGGGCACAGTGTTTTGCTCGTGGATTATCAGCCCACCAGCGAAATGATGGTTATTGATTTTTCCGAAAAAATAAAGAACCGTTTACCCAAAAATATTCAGCTTCATTCCCTAAGATTACAGGAAACGGATAGTAGCTATGCCGAATGGTATGCTGGGGATAATTAAACCAAATCACTTTCCTATCTTTGAATATGCAAATCCCACAGGGCAAAAAAATATACTTTTCCAGCGACAACCATCTTGGCGCGCCCACACAGGCAGAAAGCTTGCCTCGAGAAAAAATTTTCGTGAAATGGTTGGATAGTATTAAGCATGATGCGGAAGTTATTTTTCTACTCGGCGATCTTTTTGATTTTTGGTTTGAATATAGAACCGTAGTGCCAAAAGGGTTTGTGCGTGTTTTAGGAAAACTTGCAGAATTGCGCGATAGTGGTATAAAAATTCATTTTTTTGTGGGAAACCACGATCTGTGGATGCACGATTATTTTGAGAAGGAACTGAATATCCCAGTGTACCATAAACCGAAAGAATTTGTTTTCAACCACAAACATTTCTTAATTGGCCACGGTGACGGGAAAGGTCCAGGCGATAAAGGCTACAAACGGATGAAAAAGGTTTTTACAAATCCATTCTCAAAATGGCTTTTCCGATGGCTGCATCCCGATATTGGCGTACGCGTGGCACAGCATCTTTCCGTAAAAAACAAATTGATTTCCGGCGATGAAGACAGACAGTTTTTAGGCGAAGAGCAGGAATGGCTTGCACAATATTCAAAACGAAAGCTGGAAAGCAAGCATTTTGATTATTTCATCTTCGGCCACCGCCATTTACCAATGGAAATTAAGGTTGGTGAGAATTCAACCTATTATAATTTGGGCGATTGGATAAACCATTATACATACGGCGAATTTGATGGTGAAAAATTTGAGTTGAAAACTTTTCAATCTTCTTAAGAAGAGGTCTCGACTGCGCTCGACCGGACATTTTTTGTTATTCTTTTATGTCTTTTAACCGAAGTTGCAAACTCACATTGCCCTGCCATACGTTTTCATCAATACAGTAAGCAGCTTTAAATGGTTTTCCTTTGCAGGCTATATCTTGTTTCTCCGCCATTCCAAAACCAATTCCGGTAAATTGATTGGAGTTTCCCTGTTTCACTACAACACGCAAATGCGTTTGGTCTTCACCCACACATTTTCCCCAACCGGTGTCTTTTAGGTTTTGCGTCATAAATGTAGGCGTCATATTTCCGGGGCCAAAGGGAGCGAACTGTTTTAATATTCTGAAGAATTTTGGAGTTATCTCATCCAGATTTATTTCGGCATCTATGCTAATTTCGGGCGTTAGCAACTTTGGGTCGATGGTTTCTGAAACCACGCGTTCAAATTCGTTTTTGAAGTTTTCAAAATCCTTTTCAAACAGCGTTAATCCCGCCGCATACATATGTCCGCCGAATTGTTCAATATATTCCGCGCAACTTTCCAAGGCATTGTAAACATCAAATCCTTTTACGGAACGGGCGGATGCGGCGAGCTTTTCGCCACTTTTCGTAAATACCAAAGTGGGGCGATAATAAGTTTCCGTCAATCGGGAAGCCACGATACCGATCACGCCTTTGTGCCAGTTTTCTTGATAAACCACGGTGGTCATTCGCTCCTCTTCCTTATTTTGAATTATTTGCTGAAGCGCTTCTTCAGTAATTTGTTTATCAGCAACACGCCTATCAGAATTGAAAGTTTCAATTTCCGAAGCATAGGTTTCAGCTTTTTCAAAATCGGTTTCGGTGAGCAATGTAACTGCATGGTTGCCGTGTTTCATTCTGCCGGCGGCGTTAATGCGAGGGGCGATGATGAAAACCACGTCGGTAATTGTGAGGGTTTCTTTTTTCACCTGTTTCAGAATTGCTTGGATTCCCGTTCGCGGATTGCTGTTTATCACCTTCAAACCGTAATGCGCAAGAATTCTGTTTTCGCCTGTGATAGGCACAATATCGGCCGCAATTGCTGTGGCTACCAGATCTAAATAAAGAAGTAAATCTTCAATTTGCAAACCTCTTTTTTCGGCCAAAGCCTGAATTAGCTTGAAACCAACTCCACAGCCACAAAGTTCTTTGTATGGATATTCGCAGTCTTCCCGTTTTGGATCGAGCACGGCAATAGCTTTGGGGATTTCCTTTCCCGGACGGTGGTGGTCGCAAATGATGAAATCTATATTTTTTTCGGAAGCATACGCCACTTTTTCGATGGCTTTTATGCCGCAATCCAAAGCGATTATCAATGAAAAATCATTGTCGTGCGCAAAATCAATTCCTTTATAAGAAACGCCGTAGCCTTCATCATATCTATCGGGGATGTAGGTTGAAACATTTGGATAGTAACTTTTTAAATAGGAAGAAAGCAAAGCAACGCTCGTGGTTCCGTCAACATCATAATCTCCAAAGACTAAAATGTTTTCGTTGTTTTCGATTGCTTTTTCAACTCTTGCAACGGCTTTATCCATATCCTTCATCAAAAACGGATCGTACAGGTTTTCCAGACTTGGGCGGAAAAACATTTCGGCTTCCTCAAAAGTTTCGACCCCGCGCTGAATTAAAAGTGAAGCAATTATTGGTTCAACCTTCAATGCTTTTGAAAGTGAATTTACTTTTTCGGGATCGGGTTTTGGTTTTAGGGTCCAGCGCATATTGATTGTAAATTCCAAAATTTGGATTGGTTGTGATTATTAAATAAAGGGGAGAGCTGTAAAATTACGAAATTTGGATTAGTGAAAAGCTGATTTTTTGTATTAGATAATTCAGTACCTTGTTAATGCTCCCCGTAACCTAAAAATTCTAAGATTATGAAAACACTTTTACTTTTTTTTGCTGGAATTTTCTCAATGGCTTTAATGGCGCAAGATGGACGCCCAGATGTATCTTATGGTGATAATGGGGTGATAGTTTCTGACATTGGTATGGAAGGAAATAAATATATAGCTGGTATAGGCCGGGGAGCAAATGATAGAGTGATTATTGCGGGTACTAACTATGAAAGTGATTATGACAATTTTATTATAGCTTATCAGGAGGATGGCTCTATTGATACTTCCTTTGGAATTAATGGAATTTTATGGACGGACGGAAACAATGAATCTTATATGGGTATAAATATTCTTCCCGATGAAAAAATATTATTGCAAAGTGTATTGGAAGATGAATATACCATTAAAAGACTTTTGCCAAATGGAACTTTAGATGTTTCCTTTGGAATTAATGGACAAATTCAGCCTTTTTCTTCGGAAGTTTATGGAGGGGAACTAATATTGGATACTGATAATAATCTTTTGGTTTTAGGAAAAGATGCCGCGATAAATGAACCCAATATAATTCTTAAAAAATTTGATGTCGATGGGTCTTCGGATATAACTTTTGGAAATAATGGTACAGTTTCCTACACCTTTGGAAATGTTGTAGAGTTTGGAACATCCTCCTTTATTATAAAAGATGATCGAATATTTCTTGGAATTAATTACACTGAAAATAATATTAAGTCGAAGAATATTTTAAAACTAATGGCTAATGGAACTGTAGATATTGCTTTTGGAAATAATGGAATCGCCACAATTCCTATTGATGAAGAATACACTACATCTTTTTCGATTTTCCAAGATGGAAGTTTTTTGGTCGGGGGCTTATATTGGGATTATAATTCTGAAATCTATATAAGAAAAACCATAAAGCTATTCCCAGATGCATCTCTTAATCAAAGCTTTGGAAACAATGGTGCTATAATAGGGGGAACTGGAAGTTATATTCAAGAAAACCAACGGGTCATTTTGGATTCAAGTTTTAATGACTTTGAAGGCGGTATTACTATTGTTTATTCAAGATTCTTTTCGGGTGGAATATTGGATAATAGCTTTCAATTTAGTTCTAATTATATGGAACTGGGAAGTGCTGATTTTTTAGAATTGAGCACCGGAAAATTTTTAATTATAGGCACTGATATTTGGTACAATGGCCCTCCAATTAATATTATTCTTCAAAGATTCAATAATTCACCATTATCTACGCCTGAATTCCAAAACCAAAAAACAACCATTTACCCAAACCCCTCAAACGGAATTTTTACAATTGAACACAATTTCTATTCTGAAAAAGAAGCTTATCAAATCACAGATATAACAGGAAAAATTATTGCTAATGGCCAAATGAATGATAAGCAAACCCAAATAGATCTTTCAGCTACCCAAAGCGGGGTTTATTTTTTGAAAACTTCGAACGGCGTTTTCCGATTGTTGAAAAATTAAATGATTATAATGATTAGAAAACTACTATACTTTTCCTCAGTTTTAATTCTATTTTCCTGCAATAAAGTAATCGATACCATTGATGAGGTGCGGATGAACAAAAAGCAAACAATAAGCTACGATGACTATGAAGCTATTCTAAACGATGATGACATAAAATTTTATTATGACACTGATAAGGAATTAATGACAGGTCATTTTGTGGTTGTTTATCAAGGAAAACCTGCGGAGGAATTCCAACTTAAACGTGGTTATTTAAATGGAATTTATGCATCCTATAATACCGACGCTCAACTTACAAAAGCATATAATTATAAAAACGGATTACAGGAAGGCAAGCAACAGGAATTTTATCCCACTGGCGAATTGCTTTCGGAAACGGATTATGAAAAGGACGAAAAAGTTGGAGAAAAAATTGTTTATGACAAATCGGGGGAAGTAAGGTCCAAACAAAAAACGGAAAACGGTGTAGAATACAATCGCTATTATAAAGACGGAAAGTTAGTGATGGCCGAGTTTACAAAGGAATGGCAAGGCAAGCAATTGGAAATGTTAGTTCATTACGATGCTTTTGAAAACATCCAATTCGCTTTCGGGAAAAGTAAGGATACAAGTGAGGAAAATATTTTTTATGTTTTTGATGCCAATATGCAGCTTACCGATACCGTGGATGTAACGTTGGATCCTCAAAAAGCAGCTTATTATTTTCGCATGATTCAAAAGACTTCAGAAAGTTTGACGCAGTAGAACTTATTTCTTCCCTGAAACAACAACTACAATTTCCCCTTTTGGAGGTTTGTTTTCAAAATGTTTCAATACTTCTTCCGCAGTGCCACGGACAGTTTCTTCATGGAGTTTTGAGATTTCTCGCGACACGGAAATTTGTCTTTCAGCTCCAAAAAATTCCACAAATTGAGCAATTGTTTTCAGCAGTTTGTGTGGCGATTCATAAAAAATGATGGTGCGGGTTTCTTCGGCTAAAAGTTCGAGCCGGGTTTGTCGGCCTTTTTTCACGGGCAGAAATCCTTCAAAAACAAATTTATCGTTCGGGAAACCGCTGTTTACAAGTGCGGGCACAAAAGCCGTGGCTCCCGGAAGGCAATCCACTTCAATTCCAGCTTCCACACAGGCGCGGGTCAACAAAAAACCGGGATCGCTAATGGCAGGGGTTCCGGCGTCGCTAATTAAAGCAATATTTTCCCCGTTTTGTATGCGTTTTACGATGCCTTCCACCGTTTTATGCTCGTTGTGCATGTGGTGGGAGTGCATTTGGGTGCCTATGTCAAAATGCTTCAAAAGTTTCCCACTGTTTCGGGTATCTTCGGCGAGAATTAGATCTACTTCTTTCAGCACTTCAACAGCGCGAAAAGTCATATCTTTTAGATTGCCGATTGGGGTTGGCACCAAATAGAGTTTTGCCATAAGGCGATACGGTGCTTTTAATTAAAACTCTTTTCAATAATATTCATAAACCGCTCGGAATATTCATCTTTGTGGAGCCAGTAGTTGTAATCGGGCTTTACTTTTCCTTTTATAAAACTTTGGGCTTCTTCAAAATTTTCCATAGTGTTTATTTGAGAAAGCACCCGCGTGTAATCTTCCGTCTGTCCTTCAAAAAGATGTTTTATGAAAGCTAAACGGTCATTAAGACCAATGTTCAAACCTTTGTTTACGCTATCGTTTAAGGATTTTGCACGCGATTCGGTAAGGGTTTTGCTGGCTTCCTGCCCTTCAACCGATTTTGGGAAAAGCTCCATTGGTTTGCGTTCAAACTCTGGCATTCGCTGGTAGTTTGAGGCGAATTCCTCCAAATCATTCTTAGTGTATTTCACGGAAGGCTTTTCCTGCACTTCAGTGGGAACTGCTTCCTGGGTTTGGGGAAGCATTTCATCCAGCAACTCATCAATGCGTTCACCTTCTTCGGGCATTTGTGCCACGATGTCTTTTATTTTTTCCATCAAAGGCTCAATCAAGTCTTCTCTGTCCTCAGGCTGTGGCACGGGTTCTGGCTCGGTAAACCAATTTTCCTCGCGGAAGCTTTTAGAATCCATCGAATCTGCAATTTGATCTTCAGAATCGTCTTCCAATTGTTTTTCAAGATATTCTAGAACAGTTAACTTTTCATATAATTCGCCCACCAATTCCTTTACGGAAGCGGTTTTGAACGATTTTTCCTCTTCAATTAATTGCTTTGCCAACGCTGTAACCTGTTCGCGGAGTTTCTTCTTCATATCTTTTTAAATTAAACTGAATTTCTATTTTGTTTTTATAAATTTACGCATCCTTTATGTAAACGTCAACTATTTTTGTTTTCTTATTTAAATCCGTCTTTTTGTGATGGTTCAAGCAATCTTGAAGTTGAACATTCGTTAGAAAAGTGAATTAATGCTACATGTTTCGCGTAAAATTAAACTATGTTTCTTGAAAATACCGTAAATCAGAAAGAACAATTTGGGTGGATCGAAGTAATCTCGGGTTCTATGTTTTCAGGAAAGACCGAAGAGCTTATCAGAAGGCTGAAACGCGCACAATTTGCCCGCCAAAAAGTGGAGATTTTCACCCCATCAATAGATACGCGTTATAGCGAAGATTCCGTGACGAGCCACGACAGTAATAAAATTCGTTCAACTCCGGTTCCAGCTGCTGCAAATATTCCCATTTTGGCAGACAACTGTGACGTGGTGGGTATTGACGAAGCCCAATTTTTTGATGACGAAATAGTAAAAGTTTGCAATGACCTCGCCAATCGAGGCGTTCGCGTGATTGTTGCTGGCTTGGATATGGACTATAAAGGAAACCCCTTTGGCCCGATGCCAGCTTTAATGGCAACTGCTGAATATGTTACCAAAGTACACGCCATCTGCACCCGCACCGGAAATCTGGCAAATTACAGCTACCGAAAAGCAAAAAGTGAAGCCCTCGTTTTGCTCGGCGAGACCGAGGAATATGAACCTTTGAGCCGAGCGGCATTTTATAAGGCACAACTTCGGGACAAAGTAGTAAAGCTTGAAGTGAAAGAAGCAGAGGAACTGAATAATAAAACTTCCGAAAAAACCGGAAAACAAGCATAATATGCCCAAAGCCCGCGAAACGTTGTTAGAGATTGACTTGAACGCGCTCGACAATAATTACAAATATCTTACTTCAAAAATAAAACCTGGAACAAAAGTGCTGGGCGTCGTGAAAGCTTTTGGCTATGGCAGCGATTCAGTAGTTATTGCAAAGGAACTTGTGGAATTGGGCGTAGATTATTTCGCGGTTGCCTATGCCAATGAAGGCGAAACACTTCGAAATGCAAAAATTGAAACCCCGATTTTAGTATTGCATACGCTTCCCGTCAATTTTGAAGTTATCGTGAACCGGTGTTTGGAGCCCAGTATTTATTCCCAAAAAACCTTGCTGGAATTTATCGCTTTCGCGGAAGAAAAAAAGCAAACCAATTATCCAATCCATTTAAAATTCAACACAGGCTTGAACCGCTTGGGGTTTGTTGCTGGGGATGTGTCTTTTATTGTCGAAACACTTTCCAAAACCCAAAGCGTAAAGGTAAAATCTGTTTTTTCACATCTCGGCGCCAGCGAAGATTTGAAGGAAAAGGAGTTTACATTGGGGCAGATTGAAGGCTTTCGAAAAATTTCGGAGCAATTAATTGCCAAGCTTGGCTATAAACCTTTGCTTCATTGTGCAAATACTTCCGGAATCATCAATTATCCCGAAGCACATTTTGATATGGTGCGTACTGGAATTGGTCTTTATGGCTTCGGAAATGATCCAGAGGAGAACAAACATTTGAAACCTGTTGGGACATTAAAAACCGTTATTTCTCAAATTCACACAGTACAAAAAAGTGAAAGCGTGGGATACAACCGAGGTTTTATCGCTGAAGAAACTACACGTTCTGCAACACTTCCCATTGGCCATGCGGATGGCATTCCCCGGTCTTACGGAAAAGGAAAAGGTTGGGTAACGATTAATGGTAAAAAGGCTCCTATTTTGGGCAATGTTTGTATGGACATGATTATGGTTGATGTTACCAATATTGAATGCGAAGAAGGTGATGAAGCCATCGTTTTTGGGCCGTCGGCAACTGCAGATGAATTATCGGCTGCCATAAATTCAATTTCTTATGAGCTGATAACGGCCGTTTCCCAACGTGTGAAACGGAGTGTTTTAAGAAAATAAATTCTTCTAAAAAATAGTTAAGAGAATAAATTCTTTTCGGTAAATTAGTTGCTATAAACAACTAAAACCAATCAACATGTTAAAAGAATTTAGAAATTTTATATTGACCGGCAATGTGGTCGATCTGGCCGTTGCGGTAATTCTGGCAGGAGCCGTAGGGCTTGTGGTTACAGGATTTACCAATGATATGATTATGCCACTCGTTGGCCATTTTACTGGAGGAATCGATTTTGCTGATATGAAATATGTGCTGGATCCAGCCGTTGTTGGTGCGGACGGTGCAGTAATCAAACCCGAAAATGCAATAATGTGGGGGAAATGGATCAACACACTCATTAACCTTATAATTGTTGGATTTGTATTATTTTTGATTGTAAAAGCATACGCAAAAGTAAGAGCTAAAAGAGAAGCAGCTCCCGCACCAGATCCGGGACCGTCAGAAGTAGATTTGTTGATGGAAATTCGCGACGAGCTTCGTAAAAAATAATTTTCAGCCACCGCTGCATTATATATTCTAACCTTAAACCCTCCTTCGTTTCAAGCGCGGGAGGGTTCTTTTTTGCTTTTTATTCTAAAAAAATTACTTACTATAAACTACTTTTGCCTAAAATTCAACTAAAATGAAATTAGCTTTAATAGGCGCTACCGGAATGGTGGGCGAAGTAATGTTGAAAGTGCTGAAGGAACGTAATTTCCCAATAGACGAACTGCTTTTGGTAGCTTCAGAAAAATCTGTGGGAAAAGAGATTTCTTTCAAAGGAAAAACCCATAAAGTAATTGGTTTGATGGAAGCAGTTGCCGCAAAACCAGACCTCGCTATTTTCTCCGCCGGCGGAAGCACTTCCCTGGAGTGGGCACCAAAATTTGCCGAGGTTGGAACTACTGTTATTGATAACTCTTCCGCTTGGCGAATGCAACCGGACAAAAAGCTCATCGTTCCCGAAATAAACGCACATTTGTTGACCAAAGACGATAAAATAATCGCCAACCCAAATTGTTCCACAATTCAATTGGTGATGGCTTTGGCGCCCCTTCACAAAAAATATAAAATGAAGAGAGTGGTGGTTTCAACCTATCAATCTGTTTCGGGAACTGGCCTAAAAGCTGTTCAGCAAATGGAAAATGAAATGGCGGGCATAAAAGGCGAAATGGCCTATCCATACCCAATTCACAGAAACGCATTGCCACATTGTGATGTTTTTGAGGAAAATGGATACACCAAAGAAGAGATGAAACTGGCCCGCGAGCCACAAAAAATATTGGATGACAGTACATTTTCAGTAACTGCAACGGCCGTTCGTATTCCAACAGCAGGTGGGCACAGTGAAGCTGTAAACGTACAATTTGAAAATAATTTTGATCTTGGGGAGGTTAGAAGACTTTTGCATGAAACACCCGGAATTGTGGTACAGGACAATCCAGAGACCAATACCTATCCCATGCCGATGTATGCCCACGACAAGGATGATGTGTTTGTTGGAAGGATTCGTCGTGATGAAACACAGTCAAATACGTTGAATATGTGGATTGTTAGCGATAACCTTCGGAAAGGCGCTGCAACCAATGCCGTTCAAATTGCGGAATATTTGATACACAACAATTTGATTTAGATATTTAAGGGAAGAAATAGTAATACTTTTAAAATTTTGTTAAAAAAACGCACATTCTATCGAGGTGCGTTTTTTTATTTTCAGTATCTTTAAGGATTAACCTTTAAACGTAAAGCCTATGAATTCAACTTTTACCAAAATCCTGAGAATTATTTTAGGCTTGGGATTACTCTTTTTCGGACTGAGCAAATTGATTGATTTCAATATTATGCCCACGCATATTTACACGGGCGAGGCTGCAATATTTATAGATTCACTCAGTGATACGGGCTATATTTTGAAAGTTATAGGAATTTTTGAAATCTTAATTGGGATGCTGTTGCTTTTCAACAAATGGGTTCCCTTTGCGTTGCTTTTATTGGCGCCTATTTCAGTGAATATTCTGCTATTCCATCTCTTTTTGGATATACCGGGCCTAATTGTGGCTTTGGTGATTGTAGTATTTAATGCTATACTTATTTACAAACATTGGAAAGTTTACAGACCACTATTTCTCTAAACCGAAATAAATTTTGTTTAACGAAGGCTTCCTATGTGAAGCCTTCGTCATTTTCAGCCTATTTTCTTTTCACTTAAAAACAGTACATTTACATTTTTAAAATCAGACTGTATGAAATTACCAATTGTTCCTGTAATTGCTCTATTAGCCTTTGTTGGCTGTAAAGAAGAGCCCAAAAAAGAAGCTATTCTCGTGACCTATCCGCAAACTAAAAAAGTAGATACCGTAAACACCTATTTTGGTGTTGAGGTGAAAGACCCATATCGCTGGCTGGAAGATGACCGTAGCGAAGAAACCGCTGAATGGGTTAAAGCTGAAAACGAAGTTACTTTTGATTATTTGAACAAAATACCTTTCCGGGAAGCATTGAAAAACCGTCTTTCCGATCTTTGGAATTATGAAAAAGTTGGGGCTCCCTTCAAAGAAGGAAAATATACCTATTTCTACAAAAACGACGGGCTTCAGAACCAATATGTGCTTTACAGATATAAAACGGAGGAAGATCCATCAACGGCTGAAATATTTTTGGACCCAAACACTTTTAAGGAAGACGGGACAATCTCTTTGGGCGAAACAAGTTTTTCCAAAGACGGCAGCAAACTTGCCTATAGTATTTCTGAAGGTGGTAGCGACTGGCGCAAAGTGGTGGTGATGAATACCGAAAATAAGGAATTGGTTGGCGATACGCTTAACGACGTAAAATTTAGCGGTCTTTCCTGGAAAGCCGAAGAAGGATTTTACTATTCAAGTTACGACAAGCCAAAAGGCAGCCAGCTTTCAGCAAAGACAGATCAACACAAAGTATATTATCATAAATTGGGAACACCGCAAAGTGAAGATCCTGTGATTTTTGGAGCAACTCCAGAGCAGAAACATCGCTATATTAACGCATCGGTTACTGAAGACAATAATTATTTAATAATCCGTGCAAGTACTTCTACTACTGGGAATAAACTTTACATAAAAGATCTTTCAAAGCCAGATTCAAAGTTTGTTACCATTCTGGACAATACAGACTCAGATACTTTTGTTGTTGAAAATGTGGGGTCAAAACTTTATATCGTTACCAACAGAAATGCACCAAACCGAAAAATCGTTACTGTTGATGCCACAAACCCAACTCCAGACAATTGGAAGGATTTTCTACCAGAAACCGAAAACGTACTTTCAGCCAGTACAGGCGGAGGGACTATTTTTGCCAACTATATGGTTGATGCGGTTTCACAAGTGAAGCAGTATGATTATGACGGCAAATTGATTCGTGAAATAAAGCTTCCGGGCGTAGGTTCCGCAGGAGGTTTTGGAGCAAAATTGGAGGAAAAGGAATTGTATTATTCCTTCACAAATTATGTAACCCCGGGCAGCATTTATAAATATGACATTGCAAGCGGCAATTCAGAATTATTCATAAAACCTGAAATTGATTTCAACCCAGAGAATTACGAAAGCCACCAAGTTTTCTATAATTCAAAGGATGGAACAAAAATCCCGATGATCATAACCCATAAAAAAGGGTTGAAAATGGACGGAACAAACCCGACGATTCTTTACGGGTATGGCGGTTTCAATATTAGCCTTACCCCAAGTTTTAGCATTGCCAATGCGGTTTGGATGGAACAGGGCGGAATTTATGCAGTACCGAATTTACGCGGTGGCGGTGAATATGGAGAAAAATGGCACAACGGCGGAACGCAGATGAAAAAACAAAATGTGTTTGATGATTTTATTGCCGCAGCGGAATACCTCATCAAAAACAACTATACTTCCAGCGACTATCTTGCAGTTCGTGGTGGTTCCAATGGTGGTTTGCTCGTGGGTGCTACAATGACACAAAGACCTGATTTAATGAAAGTAGCGCTACCCGCGGTTGGCGTTTTGGATATGCTTCGCTATCACACTTTTACAGCTGGAGCAGGCTGGGCTTATGATTATGGAACTGCGGAAGACAGCAAGGAAATGTTTGAATATTTAAAAGGCTATTCGCCATTGCACAATGTGAAGGAAGGGGTTCAATATCCAGCAACTTTAATAACAACGGGCGATCACGATGATAGAGTAGTGCCAGCGCACAGTTTTAAATTCGCCGCTGAACTTCAGTCGAAACAAACAGGAAACAATCCTGTTTTAATTAGAATTGAAACCGATGCCGGTCACGGCGCCGGAACGCCAGTGAGCAAAACCATTGAGCAATATGCCGATATTTTTGGATTTACCCTTTTCAATATGGGCTATGAAGATTTACCGGAGAAGGTCAATAAAGACATTAAAAAATAAAAAAAGCCCCGCAATAAGTTGCGGGGCTTTTTTTAATCCAGTTTTTCAGTTAATTTTTTAAACGTTTTTCTGGGATCTTTGTTTTCATAAAGAATTTCGTAAACTGCATCTATTATTGGAGTTTTCGCCTTTTTCTTTCCCTTTTGCTGGTTGAGGTTATAGGCGCTTTTTGTGGCGTAGTACCCTTCGGCTATTTGGCTTAGTTCCACTTGGGCGCTTTTTACGGTGTAGCCTTTCCCGATCATTGTTCCGAACATTCTGTTTCTGCTAAACAATGAATAGCCCGTAACTAACAAATCGCCCAAATAAGCAGAATCATTAATGTCGCGTTTCATTTTATGCACTTTTTTCACATATTTTTTCATCTCGCGAATGGCATTGCTCATCAAAACGCTTTGGAAATTGTCGCCATAACCAAGGCCGTGGGCAATTCCGGCAGCAACGGCGTATATGTTTTTGAGCATCGCAGCATATTCGGTTCCCAAAACATCGTCGCTGATGTTGCATTTAATATAATCGCTACTTAAAACGGCTGCAAGTTGTTTTGCCTTATCTGCATCTGCACTTGCAATGGTTAAATAGGAAAGTCTTTCCAAAGCAACTTCTTCAGCATGGCAAGGCCCAGAAATTACGCCAATGTTGTTGAAAGGAACTTTATAATGGGTGTTGAAATGATCGCCAACAATGAGGCTAGTCTCGGGAACAATCCCTTTTATTGCTGAGAAAATTATTTTATTTTCCAAAGAAACCGTGAGTTTTTCAAGTTCTTGGTGAAGAAAAGCTGAAGGAATAACGAAGATTAGATAATCGGCGGACGAAACGGTTTCGTTAATGTTATTGCTGAGTTTTAGTTGTTTTAAATTAAACTCAACGGAACTTAGATAATTGGGATTGTGACCATTCTTTTTTATAAAATCTACGGCCTCTTTACTGCGCATGTACCAGCAAACTTCATCTAGATTTTCGCAAAGCATTTTCACGATTGCTGTGGCCCAGCTCCCACCGCCAAAGACCGCAAATTTTGGTTTTTCTGACATTTAATTGAATTAAATTTCTTCAAAAATACACATTTCTAGTGTTTTTGAAACATTTAACAGTAGCTTAAGAACGGATGCGCAATGTTAATGTGTTTTCCAACGTTCTTAGTTTGATTATTGAAATGAAATTTAATATCAATACCGATTTAATTTCAATAATTTTGGTTGGTTATTTAGTTTAAACCGCTTCCCAAGTGCTAATTTGGTGGGGCGGTTTTTTTATTTGTAGAAATTCATCTCATCCAAATATTCCCAAACCTCAGCCGAAAGCATTGGCCGAATGTTTTTTCCAGATTTTATACCTTTTCGAATGAACGTGGAAGAAAGCTCAATGATTGGGGCGTTTACCGTTTTTATCTTTTTGTGATTGTCGAATTGTGTTTCTACAGTTCCTTCAGAAATTCTTGGATAAACATAGATTGAATATCTGTCTAAAATGACATCATAGTTTTTCCACTTTTGGAAGCTTTTCAAATTGTCCTCGCCCATAATTAAGCAGAAATTTTTTTCGGGATATTTCTCTTCCAGATAAGCTAAGGTGTTCACGGTATAATTGGGTTGCGGAAGGTCAAACTCCACATTACTGGCTTGCAATTTTGGGTAATTTTCCACCGCAATGCGAACCATGGCTAGCCGATGGTGGTCTTCCAAAAGTGTTTTTTTCTTCTTTAACGGATTGTGAGGCGTTACCACAAACCAAACTTCATCCAAATCGCTGAATTCCACCATGTGGTTGGCAATAATCAAATGCCCAACGTGGATTGGGTTGAAGGTGCCGAAATAGAGTCCTATTTTTTTTGTCATTTTTTTGGTTCGCACTTAGAGATGCACGGCCGTGCATCTCTACTACGCCATGCGTCATTTCGATTTTATAAAACCTTTTACCAAATCATGGGCTTCGTTCAAGGCAATTTCCAAATCGTGGTTTTTGATTATATAGTCAAATTGTGGTGCCGTGGCCAATTCAACCGAAGCTTTTGCAATGCGCATATTTATACGTTCATCACTTTCAGTTTTACGTTTTTTTAATCGAATTTTTAGCTCGTCAATACTCGGGGGTTTTACGAATACCGCGAGCGTTTTTTCGGGGTATATTTTTTTAATACGAAGTCCGCCCACCACGTCAATATCAAAAATCACGTTTTTTCCGTGGCTCCAAATGCGGGCCACTTCACTCTTCAATGTACCGTAAAAATTATCGCGATATACTTCTTCCCATTCCAAAAAATCGCCATTTTTTATGTGCTGCTTAAAGTCGTGCAGAGAAATGAAATAATAATTCTCGCCGTGCCTTTCATCGCCACGGGGTTCTCGCGATGTGCAGGAAACCGAAAATTCCAAATTGAGGTCTTCCTGTTTCAGCAAATGCTGCACAAGGGTAGTTTTGCCACTGCCCGAAGGTGCCGAAAAAACAATCAATTTTCCACCTTTCATCTATAAAACATTTAAGGCTTGTTCCTTAATTTTTTCCAGTTCGTCCTTCATTTGCACCACAACTTGCTGCATGGGCGCATAATTTGCTTTGCTACCAATTGTGTTGATTTCACGACCGATTTCCTGGGTTATAAAACCTAATTTCTTTCCGTTTGAGTCGTGCGAATTCAGCGATTGTTGAAAATAATCCAAATGATTTTTAAGACGAACCTTTTCTTCGGTGATGTCGTATTTTTCAAGGTAATAAATCAATTCCTGCTCAAATCGGTTTTCATCCACTTTTTCCTTTAAATCTGAAACTGCTTTCCGAAGTTTTTCTTTTACGCCATCAATCCGTTCGGGATCTAACGCAATAACGTCTTCAAGCAATTTTGATATGGTTTTGGAGCGGTCCAAAAAATCATTTTCCAATACCAAACCTTCGTCGGTTCTGTATTCATTTATGGCTTCCAGCGCTTTGTCAATTCCGGTTAAAATGGTTTTGTATTCCTTTTCATCAATTTCCTCGCGCTCGGTTTTCATTGCATCTGGCATGCGGACGGCCATTTTTAATAGCTCCACAGGATCGCCATTTACCACATTTGCCAATTGTTTTATATATACTTTAACAACGCTTTCGTTGAGGTGGGTTGTAACTTCTTCGCCCGTAACTTCAATGTAAAGTGAAAAATCTATTTTTCCGCGCTGCAGTGATTTTGCCAACAAATCCCGGATTTCGAGTTCCTTTTCTCGGTAAGCCGAAGGCACACGCGTGTTCAGGTCAAGCCCTTTGCTGTTTAGCGATTTAATTTCAATGGTAATGGTTTTGGAAGGCAATTGAATAACTTCTTTGCCGTAGCCCGTCATGGATTGGATCATATTCCTGTTTTATTGAAGGGCAAAGGTAGTAAAATAGTCTTTAGCGGGTAGTCGGTAGTGGGTTGTTGTAAGAGTGATTTTATTCGCTCAAAAATCGCAGCGTCTGTATTTCACTGTAATACAATTTATTGGTTTGGTGATAACCCACGTGGCCGCCGTATTTTGGAATTTCAAGATGCAGGTTTTTCATTTTTGAAGCTAATGCCGTTGGATAACAGTCCGTAGAAAGAAAACTGTCATTTTCGGCATTTAAAATATAAACGGGAATTTGAATATTCGGAAGGAATTGCAGGCTGCTGTTTTTTTCATAATATTCTAAAGCATCTTTAAAACCGTGGGCGGGAGCGGTGTAAAGATTGTCGAATTCCAAAAGGGAATTGATTTTTTTATAATCTGAAACGGTCATTTTTTCTGGGAAATCCTTCATTTTCGCCTTATATTTTTTCCGAAGATTTATCAAAAAGGAATTTCTATAAACCCAATTGTAAAATTGGTTCAAAGATTCCAAAGAGCCTTTCAAACTTAGCGGCGTGGAAACGGCAACGGCTTTTTTAATTTGCTTCGGAAAAGAATCGCGTTCGCCCAAGTATTTCAAAAGTAAATTCCCGCCCAAACTGAAGCCAATCAATGCGATTTCACTGTATGTATCTTTTTTCAAAATATAATTTATAACAGCTTCCAAATCGTCGGTTTTACCCGCATTGTAGGATTGATAGGAAATATTTGCCTCGCCGCTGCAACCCCGAAAATTTACAGCTGCAGCATCCCAACCTTTTTGGTTCAAAAACTTGGCCTGGCCTTTAATATAGGTTCGTTGCGCATTCCCTTCCAAACCGTGAAGTAGGATTGCAACTTTTTGGGAAGGCTTTTCGGCAAAAGACCAATCGATGTCCATAAAATCGGCATCGGGCAATTGCAGCCGTTCGCGCTGCTGTATTAATTTTGGCGAAGGCCGAAGTTTAGCGGAATAAATAGTAGCGAAATGTGCGTTTCTAAAAATTATGGGAGGTTCAAAATTAGTAGAAACTAAAGGCATGTTTGTTTAAAAATTAGAAGTGAATTATTTAAAACAATAGTATTAAAAGCAACCATAGTATCAATAGTATCCTTCCAAAACATTTAACAGAACCTAAACACACTTACTATGCTTGCATAACAAAAGTAGCTTAAATTTGCATAAAAATTTGAAGATGTACACAAAACAATTTGAAATACGCTGGAGTGATGTTGATGCCAATCGGCATTTGCGGAACAGCGCCTACATAGATTATATGAGCCACACCCGCATGGGTTTTTTAATGGAAAGCGGGATGGATCAACTGCATTTGGCCGAATTCAATTTAGGTCCGGTGGCTTTTTATGAACATATGTATTATTTCCGTGAATTTTTTCCGGGGAAACCGGTTACTGTTTCGCTGCAATTGAAAGGCTTGTCGGAAGACGGAATGTACTTTGAATTTTTACATAATTTTTATGACGAAACCGGAAAAAACTGTGCCCGTTGCGAGATGATGGGCGGTTGGATTGATTTGAAAGAACGAAAGCTTGTAGGTCTTCCAAATGAATTTTATGATAAATTCAATGCAATGGATAAGACGGATGATTTCAGAATTCTAACTAAAGAAAACACCCGCAAGTATAGCCAACGGCCACAAGATTTATAGTTATTTTAAATTTGTTTTGGCAGTACTACTTTTTTCGGTTTTCGGGTAGATAGAAAGACCCCCATAAAAATTAAACATGCTGCCCCAACGCGAAGGGCATTCAACGTATCTGCCCCGGCCAAGATTGCAAAAATGGTTGCCACGACCGGCTGCAAGTAAATAAAGACCCCCACGGTGGAAGGGCTTAATTGCTTCAGCGCAAAAATATTGAAGAGATAGGTCAGAAATGTTGTGGCTATCACAACGAATAGCATGGGTCCAATTTCCGAAAAAGTGAGTTGTGTCCATTGCACTTGTGTCAATTCCGAATAACCAATGGGAAGATTTATGCAGAAAGCTATGAGAAAGAAAAATTTAAGAAGGGTAACGGCCTTGTATTTTTTAACCAGCGGTTTCACCAAAATCAGATAGAAGGAATACGATATAGCATTTAGCACAAAAAGCAAGTTTCCCAATGGGATGTTTGGTGCGTTACCCTGTGTTTTTTCCTGAAAAAGAATTAGCACCAAAGCTCCGGAAAGGCCGAGAATAATACCCAAAGTTTTAATCCAAGTTATACGTTCCCGCAGAATAAGTGCTGTGAGCAACAATAACAAAACAGGCGTAATTGTCATTGAAACGGCACTGTTTATTGGGGTTGAAAGGCTGAGACCTTTAAAAAACATCAGCATATTCAGAACCATCCCAAAAAGGGCACAGGCAAAAATGCGCCACCAATCTTTTGTTTCTATTTTCTCTGATTTTGTAAATAAACTTAAAAGCCAAAAAAGAATTGCAGCTCCGCCAACGCGCAAAACGATAAACCCGAAAGGTTGTATTACGTGTGGCATCAAGCCTTTTGCAACGGTGTGGTTTATTCCGTAAATGGTTTCGGTTGCCGTGGCGGCAAGAATGGCAACCAAACGCCTATCCATAATTAACTGGAATGAATGGACTTTTTAGCCGCGGCAACAGTTTTTGGGCTACTGCCGATGAAAATTTTGTCGTTATTTACAATTACGGGACGCTTCAAAAAAGTGTAATGTTCCAAAATGAGCGCTCTGTAATCTTCCTCTAAAAGTTTTTCTTCTTTTAAATTTCGCTCTTGGTAAAGCTTTGCTCTGCGGCTGAAGAGTTCCTCATAACTATCGGTAAGGTTGAAAAGTTCTCCCAGTTCCGTTTCAGTTATTCCTTGCACTTTTAGATCCTGTTTTATAAATGACGACGGAATTTCTATTTCGTCCATAACGCGTTTACAGGTATCACAACTTGATAAATAATATACTTTTTGCATACTTCAAAATTAGTCAATACTGAGGAAAGGCTCCACTTCTTTTAGTGCTATTTTTAATTCAATAGGCCCATCGGCATAGCTTGCTATGTCGTATTGGTTGTAAACGAAAATAACGCTGTCCTGCGTGAAACCTACACTTTTGGGAAGATAGAATTCATCATTTTCAAACCAAAAGCCGTTTTCATTTATGGAATGATCTTTTGTTATTTTTTGTTCTGCGCGAAACTGTTTCTCTGCAAAAGCAGTGAATTCTTTGTTGTTTTTAAAAAGTTCATTTGAAGTAAGCTCTTCCCCAGTTTGTGGGTCAATATTTAAAAATGAAGTGGTTCCGTAACCGTGGGCGCCGCCAGTGAAAAGGTATTGGCGCATTTCAAAACACAGATGTTTTTTTGAAGTGTAGATTTCGGTCACAGAAATTTCTGCAAAATATTCGCCAGCCATATCTGGAAACTGGACTTTGTCTGCATTATAAACTTCAATAAAACCAGTAGCTGCTTCTTGAATACTTTTTGCGGTCGGGATAGTATCTTCGCCCATTAGCAGCGAACTATAAATGAAATTTTTAATCTTTATATTAATCTTTTCAGAAACCTCTTCGTCGCCAATAATTTCAACATAATTAATGGTTACTTCGGGGCACTTGCTGTTTTTACAAATAGGAAGTTCCTTTTCGGTAAAACTTTCCGAAGAAAACTCAATATTTTTTTCCTGATTGCAACCCACGGTTATGAGCGCAATTAAGGCTACGACCGTAATTTTGTTATTCATACGTTAAATGGAATGGATGGTTAGCTATCACAAATGAAACTCTTACATTTGTAGATCAAAAGTAATAACTTTAAAATCAGCTATTGTGAAAGTTTTATTAAAACCTAAAATATAGTTTCAGAATAGCTGATTATCACAATGAATTTTAGGAAAAGTCTATGAAATTCAACACCAAAACAATACACGGAGGCCAACATAATGTAGATCCTGCTTATGGTTCTGTGATGCCTCCCATCTATCAAACTTCAACGTATTCCCAAACAACTCCCGGAGGCCACAAAGGTTTTGAATATTCGCGAAGTGGAAATCCAACCCGAGCTGCTTTGGAACGTGCCTTTGCCAGTATTGAATATGGGGAATTCGGACTTGCCTTTGGAAGCGGACTTGCGGCAATTGATGCAGTAATGAAGCTTTTAAAACCTGGCGATGAGGTAATCTCAACCAATGATCTTTACGGCGGAACATACCGTTTGTTCACAAAAATATTTGAAGGTTTCGGCATTAAGTTTCACTTCATCGGTATGGAAAATGCCGATAAAATTGAAGAATATGTAAATAATAAAACCAAACTGATTTGGGTGGAAACACCAACCAACCCAATGATGAATATTATTGACATAAAAAAGGCAGTTTCCATTGCCAAAAAGCACAAGGTTTTGTTGGCGGTTGACAATACGTTTGCCACTCCATATTTGCAACAACCTTTGGAAATGGGCGCCGATATCGTGATGCATAGTGCCACAAAATACCTGGGCGGCCATAGCGATGTGGTGATGGGTGCTTTGGTTGTAAAAGACAAAGAGCTTGCAAACAAATTGTATTTCATTCAAAATGCGAGTGGTGCCGTTTGTGGGCCACAGGATAGTTTCCTTGTTTTACGGGGTTTGAAAACGCTTCACATTCGTATGCAGCGACATTGCGAAAACGGAAAGACGGTTGCGGAATATTTAGCGAAACATCCAAAAATTGAAAAAGTATATTGGCCCGGTTTTGAAAGCCATCCAAACCACGCAATTGCAAAAGAGCAGATGAAAGATTTTGGTGGAATGATTTCATTTGTAACCAAAGGAAACAATTCCGAAGAAGCCATCAAAATAGTTGAAAACCTAAAAATATTCACTTTGGCAGAGAGTTTGGGTGGGGTTGAAAGCCTTGCCGGACATCCTGCGAGTATGACTCACGCTAGTATTCCGAAGGAGGAACGTGAAAAGACCGGGGTTGTAGATTCTTTAATTCGTCTTTCGGTGGGAATTGAAGATGTAGCGGATTTGATTGCAGATTTGAAACAAGCGATAGGATAATAACAGATTAATAGAAAATAAAAAGGGACAGATTTTTTGAAATCCATCCCTTTTTTTATGAAATAAATTCTTTAATCAATATAATAAACATACCCAATATTCAACCAATAAATCCATTCATTGGCCTTGTTTTCAGGGACGGGAACTTCTCCGTTATTTTCAAGGGTTGGATTTAGACCATCCACCCAATCTGAAAAATAATGCTCCCAGCGGCTGTCCAACATAAGATCGCTCAATGGGGTCAATTTATAACGAATTCCAACACTGCCAACTACACCCCAAGTGGAGCCAGCTTCTTGCTGAAAGGCATTGTAATATTTATCAGGGGTAGATACGGGAGTATTCAATGGGCCAAAAGATGATTCAACTTCAGGGTCAAAATTCACATAATGAACACCAAAACTTATGAATGGGGCAATCTTGTAGCCGCCGGCCATAAAATCGCGAATGCTCAATGGAAAATATTCAAGTTGTGATCCAATTTCAAAAACACTTACAGAGCCACTCATGGCCCGAAGTTGATCTGCAAACAACGAGGTTTCGTCTGGTTCAACCCAACGCCCATAATGTTCCAGATTTGTTTTGTGGTAATCTATTTCATTGCGCACTTTAAAGTGGTCATTGAAATATCTATCGCGGGTATAACAGTTACAGTCCGCACGATAGGAAAAGTTTAGATAGTGAATAAGACCGATTCCAAAACCGGTGTTTTTTGCATTGGTTTCAAAATTGTTGCGCTGACCAAAATCTGAATAGAAAACCACAGGTCCAGTAATTAAACCCACCTCGTGTGAAAAGCCAAATTGGCTGTAAGCTTCCTGTTTTGAAAAAACCAACAAGAAAAATACCGATAACAAAAATCTGGTATTCATTATAGATATGGGTTTAAATTGAGACATAGCAAATATATAAAAACATATTTAACAGTGAAATTAATAATTCTATTTAGCTAATTTGTAAAAATTTGACCTCCAGTTTTTATCATAACGCTTATATTTGTGCCTTCCTTATGCAAATACTTGTTTAATGTAAAATTTTATCAATTTCAACCTAAAATATTTTTGATAAAATGACTTATAATAATCAGATAACAAAGGAATTCGCTAAAAGTAAAATAAAAATTTAAACAATGAAGCAAAGTATAAAAGATTTCATTTCTGAAGTGGAAACACTAAATCCCAATGAACCTGAATTTCTTCAGGCAGTAACCGAAGTTGCTGAAACAGTTATCCCATTTATAGAACAGAACGAAAAGTACGCCAACAAAAAATTATTGGAAAGAATGGTAGAGCCAGAGCGTACTATCCTTTTCAGGGTACCTTGGACTGATGACAAAGGCGAAATTCATGTAAACAAGGGTTATAGAATTCAATTTAATTCAGCCATTGGGCCTTACAAAGGCGGTCTGCGTTTTCACCCTTCGGTAAACCTAAGTATTCTTAAGTTTTTAGGATTTGAACAAACATTTAAAAATAGCTTGACTACACTGCCAATGGGTGGTGGAAAAGGAGGTTCCAACTTTGATCCAAAAGGGAAAAGCGATGCTGAAATTATGCGTTTCTGCCAAAGTTTTATGACTGAACTTTCAAAATATATTGGTGCAGATACAGACGTTCCTGCGGGCGATATAGGTGTTGGCGGTCGTGAAATTGGTTACCTGTTTGGCCAATACAAGCGCCTCCGTAACGAATTTACGGGAGTATTAACAGGAAAAGGCCGTTCCTATGGCGGGTCGCTAATCCGTCCCGAAGCTACCGGATATGGCAATGTGTATTTTGCAAAAAACATGCTTGCAACCAAAGGTGAAAGCTTTAAAGGAAAAACTGTAGTTGTTTCGGGTTCAGGAAACGTGGCCCAATATGCTGCTGAAAAAGCAATGGAATTTGGCGGGAAAGTAGTTACGTTCTCAGATTCTGCGGGTTATATTTATGATTCCGAAGGCATCAACCAAGAGAAGCTTGCCTTTGTGATGGAATTGAAAAACGAAAAACGAGGCCGTATTTCAGAATACACGAAGAAATATACCGGCGCAAAATATGTTGAAGGAAAGCGCCCGTGGGAAGTGAAATGTGATATTGCCCTTCCTTGTGCTACACAAAACGAGCTTAATGGCGAAGAAGCCAAAATGTTATTAAAAAATGGTTGTATGTGCGTGGGCGAAGGTGCGAATATGCCTTGCACGCCTGAAGCTATTACAGAGTTCCAGAAAGCAAAGATTTTATTTTCGCCGGGAAAAGCATCAAACGCAGGTGGCGTAGCAACTTCCGGTTTGGAAATGTCACAAAACTCCCTTCGCTTAAGCTGGACCGCTGCTGAGGTTGATGAAAAACTTCACGGAATTATGAATGACATTCACGCAGCATGTGTTCAGTACGGAAAAGATGGCGACGGATATGTAGATTACGTTAAGGGAGCAAACATTGCAGGTTTCGTAAAAGTTGCCGACGCAATGCTGGCCCAAGGGGTAGTATAATTATTATAAATTCAAAAAAAGGCAAAAGCCTTTCCGAGTATCTTTTTTTATTTAAAAGATATGGAAAGGCTTTTTCATTCATATACAGCAATAAATACTATTTTAGCGTGTTAATAAACAAAACCAGTTTTTCTATGAAGCGGTGCGCCATTGCTTTCTTAATGATATTTCCCATTTTGGCAATTTCCCAGAATTTTGAAAACAGCTGGACAGGTCATTTCTCTTATGTTTCCGTTAAGGATATTTCGCAGGGGGACAATAAAATTTTTGTGGGAGCTGAAAATGCGGTATTTACCTATAACCTTTCTACAAATGCCATCAACACCCTATCAACAGTCAATGGCTTGTCGGGAGATTTTATTTCTACAATTCATTACAGTGAAGCGTTTGGACTTTTATTAATTGGCTATGAAAATGGACTGATTGAAATTGTAAAAAACGGCGAAGAAAACATCTTGAAAGTTGTAGATATTATAGAGAAGCAAACGATTCCGCCAGATAGAAAACGCATCAACAATTTCAACGAATATAACGGGAAGATTTACATTGCCACACAATATGGCATTTCGGTTTATGATCTTGCACGTTTGGAGTTTGGCGACACATATTTTATTGGGGACGGCGGTAGCCAGATAGACATTGTGCAAACCGTGGTGCAGGAACCTTATATTTTCGCTGCCGGGTCTTCCAATGGAATGCGAAGAGCAATGGTGGCGGATGACAATTTAATTGATTACCAAAACTGGACCACAATAATTGGTGGCGGATTTAGGGCCGTGGAAAAATTGGGCAACGAATTATACGCCTCAAACCGAGCCAACGCGATTTTACGCTTCACACCCCAAGGAACTACAAATGTGGTAACTACTTTTAGTTCTGAAGTACAAAAATTTAGGTTGGCTGATAATTTATTGACTATTACTACTAAAAACTCGATCCAAGCTTATTCAGAAGGTTTTGTGCAGGAAGCTGCGGTAAACAACGTGCTCGATTTTGATATAGACCTGTTTTCAGGTTATGGTTTTGGAAACAATTTCTATTTGGGAACCGTGGAAGATGGACTATTAATTGTTCCTTTTGGCACTATGCAAGCCACACAAGTTTTGCCCAATGGCCCCATCAGAAACAAACCGTTTGCACTTGACGCATTGCCTGGGCAACTTTGGGTGGCTTTTGGGGAAGTAACTAGAGATTTTGACCCAAACCCATACTCCCGTTTTGGCGTAAGCCATCTTAAGGATACGCTGTGGACAAACATTTCCTACGAAGATTTGAGCTCGGCCGTTGGTGGGGAACCAACCGATTTGATAAAAGTGACCATTAATCCGCAAGCTCCAAATGAAGTCTTTATGAGTTCTTTTCAAAAAGGATTGTTGAAAATTGTGGATGAAGTTCCTACGGTGCTTTATGATGAAACAAACAGCCCATTGGAAAGAATATTTTTCGGTTCTGATGATGCCGGAATAAGACTAGCTGGCTCACAATTTGACAATCAGGGAAATTTTTGGTTTCTTCAAAGTAAAACGGATGAAGGGCTTATAAAATTAACCCCTAACGGACAGTTCCAAAAGACAGATGTTTCGGTTATATTTACTCCTGTGGATGATTTGGCTTTAACCGAATTAGCGCTGAGCCGGGAAAATTATATTTTTTTTGGAACCTATAAAAACGGTATAATAGGGTATAACGCAACTACAAATACCTTCAATAAAATAGGGGACAATGAAGGTAATTTGCCATCAACCAGCGTGCGCGCCCTCGCTTTTGATAATCAGAATAGACTTTGGATAGGAACTTTAAAAGGGCTGCGAGTGGTATATAGCCCTGGCAGCTTTTTTCAAGAAGGAACAACCCCACAGGCAGATGCTATAATTATACTTGAAGACGGTGTGCCACAGGAACTTTTGTTTGAACAATCCATTACCGATATTGAAGTGGATGGCTCCAACAACAAATGGGTGGCAACGGCTACTGCCGGCGTTTTCTACTTATCTCCCAACGGGCAGGAAACTTTGCTCAGGTTCACAAAAGATAACTCGCCTTTGCCCACAAACAACGTTCAGGATGTGGCCATAGACCCATTTACTGGAGTGGTTTATTTTGCCACAACACAGGGTTTGGTTGCCTATAAAGGTACAGCCACCGCGCCAAGTGATAATCTTGAGAATGTACATGCATTTCCAAATCCTGTACGTCCTGGTTTTAACGGAAATGTAACCATTGACGGACTTACATCACAGGCCAATGTAAAAATAACCGATATAACTGGAAACCTTGTTTTTGAAGAAACTTCTGAAGGTGGAAGCGTGCTCTGGGACACAACTGCGTTTGGAAAATATAAAGTCCGCTCTGGGGTTTATTTGGTTCTCGTTACCACAGAAGATAATTTAGAAACCAAAGTTTCAAAAATAATGATTATCCGCTAATGGTCGTTGCTACCAAAGCCATTGTTTTTTCAGCCATAAAGTATTCCGAAGCAGATCTCATCGTCACTTGTTATACCGAAATTGCTGGCGTAAAAAGCTATTTGCTGCGCAATGTTCTCAAATCAAAAAGAGGCAAATTGAAAGCATCCTATTTTCAACCGTTAACCCAATTGGAACTTATTGCCGACCACAAAAATAGAGGCAAATTGGAATATATTAAAGAAGCTAAAATCCATTGCCCTTACGAAACCTTGCATACCGATATGGTAAAATCAGGCTTGGTTATGTTTCTTTCAGAAATGCTTAAAAACTGTATCCGCGAAGAAGAAGCTAATACGGAACTTTTTGATTTTTTGGAAAACTCTTTTCTGTGGCTTGACCGAAATGATGAAGTTGCCAATTTCCATATTTATTTTCTGCTTCATTTAAGCAGTCGTCTGGGATTTTATCCCGATGCTTCAAACATTCAGGCTCCCCATTTTAATATTTTGGAAGGAAGTTTTCAAGAAACCAAAGACAGTGAATATTGCATAGAAGGCATGTATATTGAAGAATTCAAGCGGTTTTTCGAAATTAATATTGATGCACTGAACAGTATTAAACTTTCAAAAACAACCAGACAGCACATTCTTGAATTAATCTTAGGCTACTACAGTTTTCACGTTGAAGGATACCAAAAACCGAAATCGCTTGCAATATTGAACCAGTTGTTTTCTTAAAATTGAAATTAGATTCTCCAAAATTATACTTTCATAAACATTACAAACTAAGTTGCAAATGCTCGTAAACACTATTGCCAAGTTGTTTTCTACCCACACTTTCATACCCTAATGCTGAATATAATTTTTTGGCACTGGGGTTTTTAAAATCTACAAGCAATCCCAATTTTTTATGGCCTTCCCGTTCTGCGCGCTCTTTTATAGCTGTTAAAAGTTGGCGGCCAATTCCCTTTCCCTGATGTTTGGGATAAACACTTAACGTATCAATATAGAGTTCACCTTTCAAGGTTTCGTTTTCTATTATCAAATCTTTTACGTTGTAATTTGTAGCTATATACTTCAAAAATGGTTCGCGATATAGGGGAAGTAAAGCGCCATCATAAGCAATTATTGAACCGGCTATTTCGCCATTTTCTTCATAAACCAATGTATTTTCAAAACTGTATTGATTTTGTTTTTGCTGAAAAAAATGTTCAAATAACGGTAGTGTTTTTTGCGGATCATTCGTATTTGCAAAGGTACATGCCAAATCTTCCATTGCTTGTACGATGAGTGGCGCAACTTGTGTGAAATCATCGGGACACGCGGCGCGAATATTTCTAATTATTTCGGTATTCATAATTGCAAATTTATAAAAATGAAAACTTGAAAGTATAACAGTTTCTTAAGATAGTTTTCTTCTGCAAATGAATAAATTCATTGATAAGAAAAGCTATTCAATATTTAAGTAATCCATAAAGTACTAATCATGAAAATTCATTTCCCGCTTTTAATTTTAATTACTGTCCCTCTTTCGCTTTTTTCGCAAATTAAAGATAATAAGCCGCTGCCCGAGCCATTTGCAACAAAACCCGTTTCAAATTACTCCAATGTTATAGGTTGGAAAGATGGTGAAACGCCAAAAGCTCCCGAAGGATTTACCGTAACAAAATATGCCGATGGTTTTGAAAATCCGCGATGGATGTATGTTACGCCAAACGGCGATGTGTTGGTTGCTCAAAGCAATAGCAATTACAGTATTCCAAAACAGATTGGCGCTACACTAATTGGGGCTGGAGGTTCCAACAATTTAAAAAACAGCGCAGATGTTATCACGATTTTGCGCGACACCGATAATAACGGGGCGCCAGATGTTCGCGAAACATTGCTTACTAAAAAAGAAGGCCTTAATCAGCCTTTCGGAATGCTTGTTATTGGCGATTGGTTGTATGTTGCAAATACCGATGCCGTGATGCGCTATCCGTACAAAGCGGGACAGACAAAAATTACAACAATGGGCGAAAAAATTGCCGAACTTCCCGCGGGAAAGGTAAATCAGCACTGGACGCGTAATATTATTGCCAATGCCGACAATTCTAAAATTTATATCGCAGTGGGCAGCGGCGATAATATTGGTGAAAAGGGAATGGAACACGAAGTGATGAAAGCCAATATTCTTGTGATGAATTCCGATGGCAGTTATCTTGAAGTTTATGCTTCAGGACTCAGAAATCCCGTGGGAATGGATTGGGAGCCCACCACTAAAACCCTTTGGACCTCGGTGAATGAGCGGGATGGATTGGGTGATAATTTGGTGCCGGACTATTTAACTTCCGTACAGGAAGATGGTTATTACGGCTGGCCCTATACATATTGGGGCAGTAATTACGATCCGCGTGTCCCTATTCCGCCTCACGTTCGTTTACGAAAAGCGCTTGAGCCCGATGTGGATTTGGGTTCACATACGGCTTCTTTGGGATTGGTGTTTTATACAGCCGACGCTTTTCCGAAGAAATACAAAAATGGAGCCTTTGTAGTTCAACATGGTTCTTGGAATAGGGATATTCTTTCTGGCTACCGCGTGGTTTTTATTCCTTTTGAAAATGGAAAACCTGCGGGCAAACCCGAAGATTTTTTAACTGGTTTCATTATTGATTCAAACAAAGATGAAGTGCGCGGAAGACCGGTGGGAGCGGTGGTGCTTCAGGATGGCTCTATGCTTGTAACGGACGATACAACCCACCATATTTGGCGAATTGAATATACTGGAAAGTAGATTTCCTCTATTTTCATTAGTAAAGTGAAGTGGTGTTTTGCTGCTCCTTTTTGCTAAATGGATAACTCCTATGATTTCCTTAAAAGTCGTGTTGGCAAAAAAACAGAAGATTCAAAATGGAAATACAGCATCTTTTTATTTCCTAAATTACTCGTCAATTTCTACCTCCATTATGTTGGCAGTTCCATTTTTACCTTCGTTGGAAATGTACATTTTTCCTTCTGGCGAAAAGATAATTCCTTCAGGTTGGGGGAAGCTTTCTGGCAGCAAATTATGCAACTTTAGGGCTTTTCCTTTAGCATCAAGTATGAGCAATTGTGGTTTTCTGGCTTCCACGATATAAATATTTCCGTCCAATGGATTTATGGCAATATCTGCTGGGTTGATGGAATTTGAAACTTCTGCGTCATCGTCTTTGCTATTGCTTTCAAAAATTGGATCGCTGTATTTTACTCGCAGGATAGGATTTTTTTCTACTTGCTGTGTTTCCAAATTGAAAGCATAAATCCCTAAATAATCTGTGCTTTGCAAATCTTTGTTTTTCGGTATTAACAACAATCTATTGTTCTTTTTATCTATAGTTAAGGATTCCATATTGTTTTTCCCGGAGAAAGGCGTGTCGTGTGTTTTCACTTCAAAATTCTCGCTTAGATAATTTACGATTATAAATAATTCCCCATCACTTCGTAACACATATGCAGTACTATCAATAATTGCCAGCCCTTCATAATCTCCGGCTTTTGAAAAGTTTATGGTTTTTTCTACTAAATTAGAAGAAAGGTTATAAATAAATATAATTCCTTCCTCATCCTGAACACAGGCAATTTTGTTCTCGCCCGCCCAGGTAATTCCCGATATTTCATCCAATTCTTTAGGCATTTCCCACTTCCGAATAACGGTATAGTTTTCTTTTTCCAGACGTGGGTTCAAACTGGGGTTTTGAAATGCAAACCACAGAAGGCCTACTAATATTAAGACCGAAGCCACTATTATAATGGCGATTGTATTTTCGTTGTTTCTTAAGTTTATCATTTCCAGTATTTTTAAATTCTAAATTATATTACAAAGATGCTATTGAAATCCGTAAGAAAATGAGATTTTTTTCTAAATAAAGGTTAAAGAAAAAGTATAATGATCACTTTCATAGGATAAATTTATAAAAAACCAGAAAATTTTGGGAATGACACTATGTATTGGAGCATCCTATTGAATTTTACAATTGGATGAAAGATTGTATTATTCTGAAATTGGATTTCTCTAAAAAATACTAAACGTCATTTTGAATCAAAAAGCAATAAACTTTTTAACATTCCTACTCTTTATGGGCATTCCGAAAAGATGTACTGTAACCATTTGAAACATTTCACAATTAATACACTTTTAACCCTTCCTTATCCACAGTTAACTTTGAAATAATTAATTTTGAGGAAATTCATAAAACAATACGATGAAGTACGATCAAATACCTAGCAAACTCTACATCAAAAATCGCAAAAACTTTATGGCACAGATGAAGCCGAAAAGTGTTGCGGTTTTTAACAGTAACGATATTTACCCCATTGGCGCAGACAGCACCATGCCATTTCAGCAGGCGCGAGATATTTTTTATCTAACCGGTGCAGATCAAGAGGAAACCATATTGGTTCTTTTTCCCGATGCCCCAAATAAGGAATATCGCGAGATGCTTTTCGTTCGCGAAACCAATGACCATATTGCCGTTTGGGAAGGTGAAAAACTGACCAAGGAAAAAGGGTTTGAGGTAAGCGGTATAAAATCGGTTTATTGGCTGAAGGAATTCGATAAAATTTTCTTTGAAGTAATGACGCAGGCAGAGTGTGTTTATTTCAACACCAATGAACATTACCGCCAAAGTGTGGAAACCGAAACCCGTGAGGATCGCTTCATCAAAACCACAAAAGAAAAATTCCCCGCACATAGTTGGGAGCGGAGCAATCCTATTTTGCAGCGCTTGCGTGCCGTGAAAGATACAATTGAAATTGATTTGATTCAAACCGCCTGTAACATCACCGAAAAAGGGTTTAGAAGAATTCTGAATTTCGTAAAACCCGGCGTTTGGGAATACGAAATTGAAGCAGAATTTATGCACGAATTTCTAAGAAACCGTTCGCGTGGCTTTGCCTACACGCCCATTATTGGCAGTGGCAACAATGCAAACGTGCTTCACTATATCGTGAACAACCAGCAATGCAAAAAAGGCGATTTGCTTCTTTTGGACGTCGGCGCGGAATACGCAAATTATTCCAGTGATATGACAAGAACCATTCCCGTAAACGGAAAGTTCAGCAAGCGCCAGCGCGAGGTTTATGATGCCGTAAAACGCGTGAAAGACGATGCTACGAAAATGTTGGTTCCCGGAAATTATTGGAAGGAATATCACGAAGAAGTGGGCAAACTTATGACGAAAGAACTTTTGGGACTAAAACTTTTGGACAAGGCCGATGTGAAAAACGAAGACCCAAATTGGCCAGCCTATAAAAAATATTTTATGCACGGCACCAGTCACCACATGGGTCTCGACACGCACGACTACGGAATTCTTTGGGAAAAGATGACCGAAAATATGGTGTTCACCGTTGAACCTGGAATCTATATTCCGCAGGAAGGTTTTGGCATCCGTTTGGAAGACGATGTGGTTATCCAGAAAAAAGGAGAACCTTTTAACTTGATGCGCAATATTCCAATTGAAGCAGAAGAGATTGAGGAACTAATGAACAAGTAGAGTCAAGAGCCAAGAATAAAGACTTTAGACCCAGCAGGTTTTCCCCTTCGTTGAAACTACTAAGGAATAGGAAAACCTGTTTGGTCTTTTTCAAAATATGATTTATCATTATAAAAATATTCCAATCTATTACGAAACCTTTGGAAAGGGTTCGGCAATCATACTTTTGCACGGTTTTTTGGAAAGCTCCACCATGTGGAAACCCTTGATTCCGCAGTTATCCGAAAATAATTTTTTACTTAAAATTGATTTTCCCGGGCACGGAAAAAGTGGTGTAATTTCAGAAATTCATTCAATGGAATTGATGGCTGAGGTTGTAAATGAAATACTGAAATATTTACAAATTCCCTCAGCAACATTTATCGGTCACTCAATGGGAGGTTATGTAGCTTTGGCCTGCGCCGAAATGTTTCCTGAAAAAGTTGAAAAATTGATTCTGCTGAACTCAACACCTGAAGCAGATTCCGAAGAACGTAAAGAAAACCGCGGCAGGGCTTTAAAAGTTATTGATCAAAATGCGAAGGCCTACATTGGTATGGCTATTGGAAATCTATTCGCAGAAACTTCCCGAGAAAAATTTGCCGTGGAAATTGAAGTTTTAAAAACAGAGGCTTATTCCTTTTCGGTGGAAGGTATAAAGGCAGCAATAAAAGGAATGCGCGACCGAAAGGACCGAACGGAGGTTTTAAGGCAATTCAAAAAGGAGAAATTTATGGTTTTAGCGGAAGAGGATCCTATTTTACCTCTTTTAGAAACAAAAGAATTAGCAGATCATTGCATGGTATCGCTAAAAATAATTAAAGGAGGGCACATGAGTATTATTGAAAATCTGGACTCCGTGAAAAAATACTTGCATTTTATCGGATAAAGTTTGCTTTTCATCTAATAAATTGCTAATATTGATAAATTACTCACAATAAAATTAACAAAAATGGATAATGTCACGCCCCAAAACCGACTTCCAATTTTGAGCCTAATATGCACTGCATTTGGCCATAATTACATCATTACGCGCAAAATTACTAATCACATTAATGAATATAAATGTACTTGTTGTGGCAAAGAGGTTTCAAACAGCTATTCCGGTAATTTTGAACTGCTTACCCGAAAACAACGTGAAGTGAATGAGTGCTTGTCTTCTTTCTTCAAAAAAAAGAAAAGACTTTCCATCCATTAGAAAGTTACAAATTTCATTAAGAATATTCTTCCTTTAATTAGGAACTTGGATTTTTTTGGGCTTTACAAAAACCTATCCGTTATTTTTCAAAGCATTCCAACCTCTTGCAATTAAAGGAATTTTTGTCCCAGCACGGCTTATTAAATGCACTCCTTCCTTTTCATGGGTCATATGGCCAATAACGGTAAAATTTGGATTTGCTTTAATTTTTGGATAGTCCTCCGTTTTAACTGTAAAGAGCAATTCATAATCTTCGCCGCCACTTAAAGCAATGGTGGTACTGTCCAAATTGAATTCCTCACAAGTGGAGATAACCTGTGGATCCAGCGGAATTTTATCTTCAAATAAATTACAACCAACGTTTGAATTTTTGCAGATATGAATGATTTCTGAGGAAAGCCCATCGCTAATATCAATCATTGCGGTAGGTTTCACGTCTAGTTCTTTCAATAAACCTGAAATATCTTTTCGCGCTTCGGGTTTCAATTGCCTTTCTATCAAATAAGAATAAGGCTCTAAATCTGGTTGCGAATTTGGGTTTACTTTAAAAACTTCCTTTTCACGCTCCAAAATCTGAAGGCCCATATATGCCGCGCCAAGATCGCCGGTTACAACCAGTAAATCATTTTCCTTGGCACCGCTTCTGTAAACCGATTCGCCTTTATTTACCGTTCCTAAAGCAGTAATACTTATCAATAAGCCCGTTGTTGAAGAAGTAGTATCGCCACCAATAACATCCACATTATAAACTTTTGCGGCGGCTTCAATACCTGCATATAATTCTTCCAAAGCTTCAATGGGAAATCTATTTGAAACCGCAATAGAAACCGTGATCTGAGTTGGGTCGGCATTCATGGCGTAAATATCAGACAGGTTTACAACTACCGCTTTATAGCCCAAATGTTTCAGAGGCATGTAGCTTAAATCAAAATGCACCCCTTCCAAAAGAAAATCTGTGGAAACAACCAGTTCCTTTTTTTCATCACAGGAAATCACAGCCGCATCATCGCCTATGCCTTTAACGGTTGATTTTTGCTTTATTTTGAAGTTTTTCGTGAGGTGGTCAATGAGTCCAAATTCTCCTAAATTTTCAATACTGGTGCCGGAATTTTCTTTGTTTTCAAACATAATATTGGGTCTATTTCTAGTTTTGACAAAAGTACGCCATCGAAAAACAATAAACGAAACCTCTTATAAATAATAAGAAATTTCGTTTTTGAAAAAATTAAATTAAATGTAGAATTATAGGACACTAATATTTAACCTTTTGCGTTTGTAGAAAAGATAATTTTATACTTACATTTAGCCCCTTTTAAACCTTATCCCATAAATTATGATGAAAATTTTACCTTTTTTAGCTTTATTTATTAGTGCGTTTACTTTCGCTCAAACTCCATGTGTAAATGGTATGGCCGGTGCTTTTCCTTGCAGCGGAATGGATCTTTTATCTCGTTTAAGTCTTAATGACTTGAACGCAGGTTCAGGAAATGATTCATGGGGCTGGACCGATCCGCAGGATGGGAAAGAATATGCGATTATGGGATTGGATAACGGAGCCGCCTTTGTTGATATTTCAGATCCAGTAAACCCAATATATCTTGGAAAACTACCAACCCACACAGATTCTAGCACATGGAGAGATATTAAAGTATATAACAATTATGCATTTATTGTTAGTGAAGCTAGCGGTCATGGAATGCAGGTTTTTGATCTAACAAGACTGCGCAGTGTGGCAAACCCACCCGCAACATTTTCAGAAGATGCACACTATGATGGCTTCGGGCATTGCCACAATATAGTTATCAATGAAGACTCCGGATATGCCTATGCAGTTGGCACCAGCGATTTTGGTGGAGGTCCGCATTTTGTAAATATTCAGGATCCATTAAACCCAGTGGCAGCAGGAGGTTTTAGTGATGACAATTATTGCCATGATGCGCAAGTAGTTATTTATGACGGGCCAGATGCCGATTATACGGGGCGAGAAATATTATTCGGAAGTAATACAGACAAACTTTCCATTGTAGATGTAACCGACAAAGCCAACCCGGCAGGAATTTCGAATGGATTTTATTCAAACTGGTCATATACCCATCAAGGTTGGCTTACTGAGGATCAACGTTATTTTATTTTAGGCGATGAAATAGACGAATCTGATTTTGGATTTAACACACGAACAATCATTTTTGATGTTAGCGATCTTGACAATCCAGTGGTTGCCTTTTATTATGAAGCTGATAATATAGCTGCAATTGACCATAATGGTTATGTTTTAGGAGACACATTTTATCTTTCGAGCTATCGTGCAGGATTACGCGTTTTTGACATTAGCGATATAGAAAGTGGTAATATGGTAGAAACTAAATATTTTGATACCTATCCAAGTAACGACTCTGCCAATTATGATGGAGCTTGGAGCGTATATCCCTATTTTGCCAGCGGAAGCATTGTAATCAGTGATATAGACAGAGGCTTATTTATAGTGAGAGACCAACTTTTAGGAGTGAACGATAATGAAGCTTCAAATTTTGCAGTCTATCCAAACCCGGCAAAAGAATTCGTTACAATAAGTTCAAAGACAGAACCTATTTCACAAGTTGAAATATACAACGTTTTAGGTCAAAAAGTAATGGATCAAAATTTTAAGGAAACCCTATCAGAAAACATAAATGTTTCAAATCTACAAGCTGGAATGTATGTGATGAAAATAAATTCAGCAACAACAAAAAGATTGTTAATAGATTAAATATAACCTACTTATTCCCTTATGCTATCTTTAAAAAAACATAAATTAAAAGCATTCCCAATCCTGCTTTCTTTCACTTTATTAATTGCTTCCTGCGGAAATGACGATGGGGGAGGCGATGATGGCCCCGATGAAGAAATAATCGGCGAAGTAGAATTTGTGAAAACTTTTGGCGGAAGCGAAAGTGACGAAGCAGTATCTGTAGTAGAAGCAGCAGACGGAGGGTTTGTTATTTTAGGAACAACACGAAGCTCCAACGGCGATATAACAGACAGATCAGGAAACGACAGCGATTATTGGCTGCTAAAAATCACCAAAGCTGGAGAAATAGTTTGGAGCAAAACCTTTGGAGGAAGCAATGACGAAAGCGCAACCCGCATTACAAAAACCAATGATGGCGGGTATCTTTTAAGTGGTTATACCACTAGTTCAGATGGCGACGTTTCCGGAAATGAGGGCTTTCAGGATTACTGGATTCTTAAAGTTGATGCAGCCGGAAATAAAGTATGGGACAAAAACTTCGGTTTTACTGGAAGTGACCAAGCTTATAAAGCATTTGAAACCTCAGATGGCGGTTATTTCATTACAGGATTTTTTGATGTTTCAGCAAGTGGTGGAGCCGGAAATGATATGCAAAAAGGCACGCTTCATGGCGTGGGGGAATTTTGGGGAATAAAACTGGCGGCTGACGGCACCAAACAATGGAGACGCTATTTTGGAGGCTCCAACAACGACCGAAGCTATGATGCTGTGGAAACTGATGATGGCGGGTTTTTGATGACCGGCACTTCAGAAAGTGTTGATTTTGATAAAACAGACCCCAAAGGAAGTTATGATTATTGGGCTGTGCGCTTAACTCCCGCTGGCGATTTGGTTTGGACCAAATCCTTCGGAGGTGCAGAAATAGACAACTCTTATGCTTCCATGAAAACCAATGACGGCAATTATATTATGGTTGGCGATTCGCGAAGCTCTGATCAAGATGTTACTTCCCCAAGAGGAAACGCAGATGCATGGATGATAAAATTTGACGATAACGGCACTAAAATCTGGCAAAAATCGTTCGGAGGTTCACAGTTTGACACAACACATAGCATTGTGCAACGTTCAAATGGCGACTACATCCTTTCCGGACATAGCAGAAGTTCAGATGGAGATTTAACAGTCAATAACGGCGTGAACGATGCTTGGATACTTGTGGTTGACAAGAACGGAGGTTTGAAATTTGAAAAAAGTATTGGCGGCTCAGGACTTGATTTTGCATCTGAAGCCATTGAAACATCAGACGGTAATATACTTGCAGTTGGTGACAGTGAAAGTAACGATATAGATATTCCTCTAAACCAAGGGTCTAAAGACTTTTTGATAATTAAAATAAAATAATTCAATACCTAAAACCCAGAAATTTAACCTATGAAAAAAATAGCTTTTTTACTTATTATGGCATTTATTGCCATTGGCTGTAATAGTGATGATGATTCTGAACCAGAAGTTTTGGGATGTACCGATCCCGCTTCATTGAATTACAATCCCGATGCCAATACAGATGATGGTTCTTGTATTTTTGAAAGAAATATTACCATTGCATTCACCCAAACTTGGGCAGATTCGACTGATGTAACACCTTTAAATTTCAACACAAACCTTTATATAAATGATGCTAGAAATCTTGCGCATATTACCCGACTTCGCTATTTAATTTCCCGCATTGAGCTTCACAAAAATGATGGCACCACCGTGGCTTTTGATGAATATCAATTGGTGGATCTTGCCGATGCAACTACATTAACGTTAAACCCTGCTTTAACTGCAACCACTGGTGACTACACGGGAATATCATTCATATATGGTTTCAATGAAGAAGACAACATAAGTGGTGAATACGAGGATTTGAACGTTGCGGATTGGGGCTGGCCCGAAATGATTGGTGGCGGATACCATTTTATGCAAATGGACGGAACCTTTATAGATGAAAATGGCGAAACACAGCCATATAACTTCCACAACGGCACGGCAGCAAATAATGGAGTTTTTGAGGCAAACCACATTGAGTTCAATTTTGATATGGATTTTACCATTACGAATGATGCAACCATCGAGATAAAAATGGACATTTCAGAATGGTATAAAAATCCATTGACTTGGGATCTTAATGAAAGAAGTGTTGATCTTATGATGGATTATCTAGCTCAAAAAGATATGAACAGAAATGGAAAAACCGTTTTCAGCATTGGTGCTATAACACAATAATTTAAAAAATGAAGGAACGGTCAAGAAAAGCATTTAGATTAATGTTGGGGGTATTTGCCCTTAGCATTATGGTTGCCTGTTCTTCAAACGACCCTGAACCAGACGAAACCGATGATGGCTATGTAGCAACGCCACAACCTTTGACCGTTCCTCCCATTTTTCAACGCTTGCTTCCCCCACCAATCATTCCAGCCAATAATCCACAAACCGTGGAAGGAATAGCGTTGGGAAGAAAATTATTTTACGACCCAATCCTTTCCGGCGACGGAACACAAGCCTGTGCTTCCTGCCATAAGCCTAGTACTGCTTTTTCTGACGAAAATCAATTCAGTATAGGTATTGATGGTTTTGAAGGCACTCGCAATTCGATGCCGCTCTACAATATGGCTTGGAACAATAACAGTAAATTTTTCTGGGACGGCAGAGCGGCCAGTATTGAAGAACAAGCTCTTGGCCCAGTAGAAAACCCAATAGAAATGCACAATACATGGGAAAATGCCGTTGGCAGCTTACAAAGCAATAACGAATATCCCGAACTTTTCAATAAAGCATTTGGAGCCACCATCATTACCAAAGAATTAACCGCAAAGGCAATCGCTCAATTTGAGCGAACTCTTATTTCAGCCAATTCCCCTTTTGACCAATATTTGTTGGGCGAAAATTCATTAACGCCTCAAGAAATAAATGGGTTCGCTATTTTTATGGACGAATCACGTGGAGATTGTTTCCATTGCCATGGAAGCGAATTCAATCCCTTGTGGACCGATAATATTTTTCACAATAACGGATTGGATGCAGTTATAACAGACAAGGGTCTCGGCAATGTTACCGGCGATCCAAGCCAAGACGGATGGTTTAAATCCCCATCCCTAAGAAATCTTGCTTATACTGCGCCCTATATGCACGATGGCCGTTTTGCAACTTTAGATGAAGTAATAAACCACTACAGTGAAGGCTTGGTCTATTCAGAAACTATAGACCCATTGATGAAAGCTGTTTCAAGCGGCGGCGTTCATTTAACCGAACCGGACAAAGCAGATTTAAAAGCATTTCTACTTTCACTTTCAGATCCTTCCTTTATAAACAATCCAGATTTTCAGGATCCAAATTAGTATTCTTCCCTTTTCCCAAAAAAATCAATTCCTTAATAAAATAGCCCCTTCGGTTATTGTCTGAGACTATTATGCCATAGTTTTAAAATCCAGCTTCTTTATGGTTTAAAAGTACTATTTGATGTATATTTGCTCTCTAATTTAGAATTAGTCTAATATGATTAAAATAAGTGAAAATGCCAAAACCAAAATAGCACAATTGATGGCTGAAGAAGGTTTTAACATGGCGATTGATTTTGTTCGTGTTGGCGTTAAAAGCGGCGGCTGTTCTGGTTTAAGCTACGAACTTAAATTTGACCACAGCTTGGGCGAAAACGATAAACTTTTTGAAGAGGAAAACGTAAAAATTGCCGTCGATAAAAAAAGCTTTCTTTATTTAGTGGGAACCACACTCGAATATAGCGGCGGGCTTAATGGAAAGGGATTTGTTTTTAACAACCCCAATGCAAACAGAACTTGTGGCTGCGGAGAATCTTTTTCACTTTAAAAATTAATGACGATGAGCAAGTATACAGAAGACGACTTAAAAAAAGAACTAGAAACCAAAGAATACGAATACGGTTTTTATACAGATATAGAATCTGACACTTTTCCTGTTGGATTGAACGAAGAAATAGTGAAAGCTATTTCCCTAAAAAAAGAAGAACCGGAGTGGATGACGGCTTGGCGCTTGGAAGCTTTCCGCCATTGGCAGACAATGGAGGAGCCAGATTGGGCAAATGTGCACTACGTAAAACCAGATTTTCAAAATATTTCCTATTATTCCGCCCCCACAAAAAAACCAAAATACGACAGTATTGATGAAGTAGATCCCGAACTTTTGGACACTTTCAAAAGACTCGGAATTTCGCTTGACGAACAAAAAAAACTCGCCGGTGTTGCGGTTGATATTGTGATGGATTCTGTTTCCGTTGCAACTACTTTCAAAAAAACTTTGGGTGAAAAGGGAATTATTTTCTGCTCCATTTCCGAAGCGATACGAGAACATCCCGAGCTGGTAAAAAAATATTTGGGAACCGTGGTTCCGCAACGCGACAATTTTTACGCCGCATTGAACAGTGCCGTTTTCAGTGATGGTTCTTTTTGTTACATCCCGAAAGGCGTTCGTTGCCCGATGGAACTTTCCACATATTTCAGAATAAACCAAGGAG
Organism: Aequorivita sp.; assembly: GCA_030690315.1. Lineage (GTDB taxonomy): Bacteria > Bacteroidota > Bacteroidia > Flavobacteriales > Flavobacteriaceae > Aequorivita. Next base: position 73,717 of record JAUYGY010000046.1, on the reverse strand, counting down.
GGACTGGGCAATTTGAAAGAACATTGTTGATAGCTGACGAAGGAAGCTATGTAAGTTATCTTGAAGGGTGCACTGCCCCAAGCCGAGACGAAAATCAACTGCATGCGGCAGTAGTGGAAATAATAGCACTAGACAATTCCGAAATTAAATATTCAACAGTACAAAACTGGTACCCGGGAGATAAAACCGGAAAAGGTGGCGTCTATAATTTTGTGACTAAAAGAGGTATTTGTGAAAAAAGCGCAAAAATTTCTTGGACGCAGGTTGAAACGGGAAGCGCCGTAACGTGGAAATACCCAAGCTGTATTTTAAAAGGGGATAATTCAATAGGTGAGTTTTATTCCATTGCCGTGACGAATGATTTTCAGCAAGCAGATACTGGAACGAAAATGATCCACATTGGAAAAAACACCCGAAGCACCATTATTTCCAAAGGTATTTCAGCAGGAAAATCGCAAAACAGTTATCGGGGCTTGGTGAAAATTATGCCAAATGCAGACAACGCGCGTAATTTTTCGCAGTGTGATTCTTTGTTGATGGGCAACAGTTGTGGTGCGCACACCTTCCCATATATTGAAGTAAAAAATAAAACCGCCCAAATAGAACACGAAGCTACCACCAGCAAAATTGGGGAAGACCAAATTTTCTATTGCAACCAAAGAGGTATAAATACGGAAAAGGCAATCGCGTTGATAGTAAACGGTTTTAGCAAAGAAGTGTTGAATAAATTGCCAATGGAATTTGCAGTGGAAGCACAAAAATTATTGGAAATAAGCCTTGAAGGCTCAGTTGGATAAAATTCCCGCGAAGGCGGAAATCTCAAAATTTTAAAAACTAAACTATCATTTTATTATGAAAAAAATCATTTTGTTGTTAATGCTTTCTGCAGCGGTTTTTTCTTGTAAAAATTCCGAAGAAAAAAATGTTGAAGAAACCACCACTGAAAATCTGGAAAACACAGAAAATTTAAAAGCCTATAAAGGAGATTTTATCGATTCAAACGGTGCGCTTGTATTGATGGGAACCAATTTTATTTATGGTGTTAAAAAGGATGTGCTTTCCGAAGATCTTTCAAAACAAGTTGCAAAAGTAAAAAAGAACGATTTTGATATGGTTGGCGTCATCGTTCGCGGAGTGGTTTCGAAAAATACGGATAGCGATAGCGAATGGGAAGAAGTTATTACAATTAAAGAAATTATGAGGGTTAACGATACGCCTTCGGAAGTAGATATAAAATTAGAAGAAACAGCTAAGAAAAAGTAAAAATGTTAAAAATAAAAGATTTATACGCCGGACTGGAAGGAAAAGACATACTGCAAGGCATCAACCTTGAAGTAAAAGCAGGCGAAGTTCATGCAATAATGGGCCCTAACGGTTCCGGAAAAAGCACGTTGGCTTCGGTAGTTGCAGGCAAAGAAGAATTTGATGTTACAAGAGGTTACATCACTTTTGAGAACGAGGATATTTCAGAATTAAATCCTGAGGAAAGAGCCCACAGAGGCATCTTCCTTTCGTTCCAATATCCAATTGAAATCCCTGGAGTTTCGGTTACCAACTTTATAAAAACGGCAATCAACGAAACCCGAAAAGCCAAAGGAAAACCAGACATGCCAGCCTCCGAAATGCTAAAAATGATAAAGGAAAAGGCAGATATGCTTGAAATTGACCGTAAATTTCTTTCACGTTCCCTAAACGAAGGTTTTTCCGGAGGTGAAAAAAAACGAAACGAAATCTTCCAAATGGCAATGTTGGAGCCAAAGCTTGCCATTCTTGATGAAACAGATTCCGGGCTGGACATTGATGCACTGAAAGTTGTAGCCAATGGGGTGAACAAACTTAAAAGCAACGACAATGCCGTATTGGTAATTACCCACTATCAGCGACTGTTGGACTATATAGTTCCAGATTTTGTACATGTACTGATGAACGGAAAGATAGTAAAATCTGGCACCAAAGAACTTGCCTACGAGCTTGAAGAAAAAGGGTACGACTGGATAAAGGAAGAATTAGTTTAAAATTTAGTTATAGTATATGGCTTATATTTTTTTATAACCCATAACTCATAACTCATAACTGAAAAAGATGAGTTTTAAAGACAAATTATTATCATCATACATTGCTCTCGAAGATTATTTAGAGTTTGATTCGCCGTTGCATGACCTTCGGAACAACGCCATTAAAATCTTCGAGGAAAAAGGTTTCCCCACCAAAAAAGAGGAAGCTTGGAAATATACATCGCTCAATTCACTGCTGAAAACTAATTATAGCATTTATTCAAACAAGGAACGCAATGTAGAACTACACGATGTTCGCAAATATTTCCTTCACGAAATAGACACTTACAAACTTGTTTTTGTGGATGGGGTTTACAACTCTTTCCTTTCAGAAACAACGCACGATTCGCTGGATGTTTGTTTGATGTCTGCAGCTTTAAACAAAAGCAAATACAAGCCTGTAATTGAGGCTTATTTCAACAAAGCGGCAAAAAGTGATAGCTTAACAGCACTCAATACAGCTTTCACAAAAGAAGGGGCCTACATAAATATTCCAGCACACAAAGAAGTTGAAAAGCCCATCGAAATAATCAATTTTTCTACCGGCAATGAAGCTGCAATGTTTCTTCAGCCAAGAAACTTGATTGTGGTTGGTGAAAATGCGCACGTTCAAATTATTGAGCGCCACCAAAGCCTTTCCCGCAACGAAGTTTTGACCAATTCCGTAACAGAAATTTTCGCTGAAAAGCGCGCTTATGTTGATTATTATAAAATTCAAAATGATGAAGCAACCGCTTCGTTAATAGACAATACTTATATATCACAGCAACGCGAAACCGTTTGCAACGTACATACATTTGCCTTTGGCGGAAATCTGGTTCGAAACAACCTCAACTTTTATCAAAAAGGAGAACGTTGTGATTCCACATTAAAAGGAATTACTATTTTGAAAGCCAACCAACACGTAGATCATAATACTTTGGTTCATCACATTGCGCCAAATTGCGAAAGCCACCAAGACTACAAAGGGCTGTTTGCGGAATCGTCCACAGGGGTTTTCAACGGAAAAATTATTGTTGAAAAGGATGCCCAGAAAACCGATGCTTTTCAACAAAACAACAACATTTTAATTGACGATAAAGCAACAATCAACGCCAAACCACAATTGGAGATTTTTGCGGACGATGTGAAATGTTCACACGGATGCACCATTGGCCAGTTTGATGAAGATGCTTTGTTTTACTTGCGCAGCCGCGGAATTGGATTGAAGGAAGCACGCGCTTTATTGATGTATGCTTTTGCAAACACCGTTTTGGAAAGCGTAAAAATCCCCGAATTGAAGATGCGGATAAACAAACTTATTGCCAATAAAATTGGGGTTAGTTTGGGGTTTGATCTGTAATTTAAATAACCGCGAATACACGAGTAATTATATTTTTATTCGTGTATTCGTGGCAAAAACCAACTCCCAATTACAAATTCATAAATTTTAAAAATGCCATTCAATATCCAAAAAATACGCAACGATTTCCCAATCCTCAAAAGGAAGGTAAACGGCTATCCGTTGGTGTATTTGGACAATGCCGCTACTTCTCAAAAACCGCAGCAGGTTATTGATGCTATTGTTGATTATTACAGCAATTACAACGCAAACATTCACCGTGGCGTACACACACTTTCGCAGGAAGCTACGGATGCTTACGAAGCTGCGCGAAAAAAAATACAAACCCATTTTAATGCGAAAGAAGCCTACGAAATCATTTTCACCGCGGGAACAACCCACGGAATAAATCTTGTTGCAAACGGGTTTTCGGATATTCTAAAAAAGGGCGATGAAATAATCGTTTCCGCAATGGAGCATCACAGCAATATCGTGCCGTGGCAGATGCTTTGTGAAAAGACTGGCGCCATTTTGAAAGTAATTCCGATGAACGAAGAGGGCATTCTAATTTTTTCGGAATATGAAAAATTGCTTTCCGAAAAAACGAAACTGGTTTTTGTAAACCATATTTCGAACGCATTGGGAACCATAAATCCTATCGCAAAAATTATTGAAAAAGCACACCAAGTTGGAGCTGCCGTGCTTATTGACGGCGCACAATCCTGCTCCCATATAAAACCCGATCTTCAAAAACTGGATGTAGATTTCTACGTAACCTCAGCCCATAAAATGTGTGGCCCAACTGGCGTTGGCATTCTTTATATGAAAGAAGAATGGGGCAACAAACTTGCGCCCTACCAAGGCGGTGGTGAGATGATTGCAGAAGTTACCTTTGAAAAAACCACTTACGCGGGGCTTCCGCATAAATTTGAAGCTGGAACGCCCAATATTTGTGGCGGAATTGCATTTGGAGTGGCGATTGATTATTTAAACGCCATCGGTTTTGAGGCGATTGAAAAGCACGAAAATGAACTTTTGAAATACGCCACCGAAAAGCTTTTGGAAATTGAAGGTTTAAAAATTTACGGTACTGGCCCCGATAAAACCTCGGTAGTTTCCTTTAATATTGAAGGAATTCATCCATACGATATTGGAACGATCGTTGACAAACTTGGTATTGCCGTGAGAACCGGCCACCACTGCGCCCAACCGATTATGGATTTTTATAAAATACCCGGTACGGTGCGGGCTTCCTTCGCATTTTACAATACTTTGGAAGAAGTGGATGCTTTGGTAAACGCCGTAAAAAAAGCTAAAATGATGTTAAGTTAACCCATCACTAAAAGTTAAAACTTGAACTTTGATTTTCAATTTTTAAACAAAACTAATATGAAAACACTTGCCACATTATCACTATTGATATTTACAATAATATTCACCAGTTGCGATGAAACTAAAAGAGTAATTGGCGTTGCCGAAAGCGTACAGTTAACGGGCAGTTACACGGTTACTGCCATTAATGGAAAGAAACTTACCAATACTACAAATCCAACATTTACACTTTCTGCTATAGATAATTCCGTAAGAGGAACTACTGGATGCAATTCCATTTTCGGAAATTACACCCTTGATCTTTACGCCATCAGTTTTACTGATCTTGCCGTGAGCGAAAAAGCGTGTATGGACAAAAATTTGATGAAATCTGAGCGGGATTTTTTGGATGCGCTAAACAATACGGGGTCATACACTTTGGATAACGGAACGCTAACATTTTATTCAAAAACAGATAGAAGTGTTTTGCTCAGTGCTTCAAAAGGCGCAAATAATTAAAAGAAAAATATGACGATTGAAGAGATACAGGAAGAATTGATCGATGAGTTCTCCATGTTTGAAGATTGGATGCAGCGCTATGAATATATGATAGATCTTGGCAAATCGCTTCCGCTTATTAATGAAAACCTGAAGAACGACGACAAACTGATAAAAGGTTGCCAAAGCAAAGTATGGCTAAATTCTGAAATGAAAGATGGAAAAATCATTTTTACTGCAGATAGCGACGCCATAATTACAAAAGGAATAATCGCTGTTTTGGTGCGGGTTTTTTCAAACCAAAACCCGCAAGCAATACTGGATGCAAATACCAATTTTATTGATGAAATTGGGCTGAAAGAACACCTTTCGCCAACCCGTGCCAATGGGTTGGTCTCAATGATCAAGCAAATGAAAATGTATGCCTTGGCATACCAAACACAATTAAAAAATTAAGAAGATGGAAGCAGAAATAGACATGGCTGAATTGGGCGAAAAAATAGTAGCCGTCCTGAAAACCATTTACGACCCCGAAATTCCGGTTGATATTTATGAACTCGGACTTATTTACGACGTTTTTGTAAATGAGGATATGGAAGTAAAAATATTGATGACCCTCACCACCCCAAATTGCCCGGTAGCAGAAAGTTTACCGATGGAAGTGGAAGATAAAGTGAAATCAATGAAAATGATAAAAGACGCCGAAGTAGAAATAACCTTCGACCCGCCATGGACCCAAGATTTGATGAGCGAAGAGGCGAAGTTGGAATTGGGAATGCTTTAATTTAGTTAGCAGTATTCAGTCACAGTTGGCAGTAATTTATAACTTAATACCACAGTAACTCAATAACTTTTAGTGTGTCTGACGAAATCATAAACCGCGTAGCGAACAGCAAACTTTTAACCTTTGATCTTGAGGAAATATACCCTAAAGGAGAACGAGTTTCTTTTGATATTTCACAGTGGTTAATGGAAGGTATTGTGCTTCGCGAAAGTGAATTCCGTGAAAAGGCGAAAGAACACAATTGGAACCAATATGAAAATAAATATGTGGCGCTTTTTTGTAGTACTGATGCAATAATACCCGGCTGGGCATACATACTTTTATCGCTTCATTTGGCTCCCTATGCCAAGAAAGTTACTGTTGGAAATTTGGAAGAATTGGAAAGCATTCTTTTTGCTGAATTGCTTCAAAATATTGATGTTTCCGAATACACAGACAAACCCGTAATCATCAAAGGTTGCGCCCATAAACCAATTCCGCAAAACGCGTATGTACTTTTGGCACAAAAACTTCAGCCAGTTGCAAAAAGCATTATGTATGGGGAGGCTTGCTCTTCAGTACCGCTTTATAAAAAAAGATAGAAGGTCCACAGAATCAACGTCAATCTTAAAGACCCATTTTTACTATTTGTTTGCCTTTCCCTAAAAAAAGAGTTGTTATTTTTGCAAAGAATAAAATCTTTACAACATGAAAAAACTTTTACTCCTCACAGTCCTTTTCACTATTCCTTTAACTATCTTCTCTCAGGAGGAAACCCCAAAAGATACGGTTCCCAATGGCTGGACGCGTGCCGGCAATATTTCGCTACTTTTCAACCAAGCGGCATTCAACCACGAATGGACGGGTGGAGGAACCTCAAATTACTCCGGGAACCTTTCCCTTACTTATGATTTTAATTATAAGTACGATAAAATTTCTTGGAACAATCGTTTGACCGGCGAATATGGCATCACCAAAAACAAGGATGATAAATACTCCCGCAAGACCAATGACCGTTTGGAATTCAATTCCATTTTGGGACGACAAATAAAAGAAAGCAATTGGTACTATTCGTTGTTTTTAAACTTCAAAACTCAATTTGCGAAAGGGTATGAGTTTAATGAAGACCTGAATTCCGATGACGAAGGATACCGTACCGAAACTACCCATATTCTGTCACCTGCTTATATTCAGTTTGGTCCTGGGATGCTTTGGAAAAAAAGCGACAATCTGTTCGTAAACATTTCACCCGCAACTGCAAAATTTATATTGGTTGATAAAGATTTTACAACAGTAAATGAAAGTGTTCCTGGGGCTTTGGATGCTTATAATGAAAACAAATACTTCGGGGTTGACGCCAATGAAACCAGTCGTTTTGAATTTGGAGCTTCCGTTTCGGCGTATGCAAAGTTCAATATTATGGCGAACATTTCCGCAGAAAACATTTTGAATCTTTATTCAAATTATCTCGAAGATCCACAAAATGTTGACGTTGATTATACTTTTAATCTTGTGATGAGGGTAAACAGATACATCACTTCAAACGTTACTTTTCAGGCTATTTATGATGACAATGCCGTGCAGGGTTTCCAAATTCGTGAGACTTTGGGGGTTGGTTTGACTTACGGATTTTAATAGAAATTTCAATAAATAAAAAGCCGATTCAAACATTTTGAATCGGCTTTTTATTGTTTATATCTTCCAGAAAGGCTTATTCTTCCTCAGTATATTCTTCATACAGAAAGCTATTGTAGGGAAAGCGGGTGGTGTGTATTTCCTTCACTTTATCATAAACAAGTTTACGGAATTCGCTGAAGTTTTCTTTATTTAAGGCCGAAATGAAAATGGCATCACCATTCAATTTTGCCATCCACGTTTGTTTCCATTCTTCCAAAGTGTAATGTGCTTTGGTTTTTTCGGTCATTAAATCGTCTTCCTCAATTTCCTCGGGATGGTACGCGTCAATTTTGTTAAAAACCATAATAGTTGGTTTATCGGCGCTTCCTATTTCCTCGAGAGTTTTATTTACCGAATCTATATGCTGCTCAAATGAAGCATGGCTAATATCCACAACATGCAAAAGCAAATCGGCTTCGCGCACCTCATCAAGGGTTCCCTTAAAAGATTCAACAAGCTGAGTTGGCAGTTTTCTAATAAAACCAACTGTATCGGTAAGCAAAAACGGAAGATTTCCAATAACAACTTTCCTAACCGTTGTATCCAGCGTTGCAAATAATTTATTTTCGGCAAAAACGTCACTTTTGCTAATCACGTTCATCAAAGTAGATTTTCCCACATTGGTATAACCCACCAAAGCCACACGCACCAAAGCGCCACGATTTCCGCGTTGCACTTCCATTTGGCGGTCAATTTTTTTCAGTTTTTCTTTTAGCAGAGAAATTCGGTCACGAACTATCCTTCTATCTGTTTCAATTTCCGTTTCCCCCGGGCCGCGCATCCCGATACCACCACGCTGCCGCTCTAAGTGAGTCCACATTCCGGCAAGACGCGGCAACAAATATTGATATTGGGCAAGTTCAACTTGGGTTCGCGCATAACTTGTTTGTGCGCGCTGTGCAAAAATATCCAGAATCAAATTGGTTCGGTCCAGCACTTTACAGTCCAATTCCTTTTGAATGTTTTTTTGTTGGCCGGGCGAAAGTTCATCATCAAAAATAACTACACCCACCTCATTTTCTTCCACAAAATTTTTCACTTCCTCTAACTTTCCAGTGCCAATGAATGTTTTGGGATTGGGAACATCCATTTTTTGGGTGAAGCGTTTTAGCACTTCGCCCCCAGCAGTGTAAGCCAAAAATTCAAGCTCATCCAGATATTCTTGTGATTTTGTTTCGTCTTGATTTTGGGTAATTAACCCGATCAATACTGTTTTTTCGTATGAAATATCTGCTTGCTCTATCATATATGTTTGTTGGTGCTGTTGAAATTATTAATGCTTGTGATACTATAAATACTGATTACTTTATTCACTACTCACTACTCACTACTCACTACTCACTACTCACTACCCACTAGTGAACTGAATATGGCAAATGTACAAAACACCTAGCAAGTGTTTTTTGTAGTTTACAAGCAATTAACATCATTTCATACTTAAAAAGGAAAAATCTTTACGCCAGAGCTCTTTACAATCTGGAAAATATTTTTCAGCGAAAACAATTCAAACACGTTTAGTATCTATTTTCTCACCTGTATTAAATTGATTTCAAATTTGAAAAGGGTAAAATTTTTAAAATTAAAAAGCGAAAGAACTTTAAGGAAACTTCTAATGACAAAACATTCAGCCTCAATGAATAGCCAAATTATTCGGAAAGGGCGAGCGGCAATATTTCTGTTTTCCTCGTTTCCCCCGTTTTTTTTAATTACAAACTAATCCCATAAGATTTTAAATAACCTATAAATTTTCATATATTTCGCTGTTAAAAAATAGTTAACAAACAATAAACTTTAATAATTCCCAACAAAAACTTTATGAATAAAAAATTACCCCTCTATTTACAAAGTTATCAGCATTATTTTAAAGATAACTTTAAAAGAAGTTTCTCCATTCAAATTGTGATTCTATGTTTATTTTCTCTTAGTGCATTTGCTCAGGGGCCAGGCTCACTTTTTGTAGATGCAGGAACAGACATTAATATTGAATGCGGTCAAGATCCGTGTACTGATATTACAGCAAACTTTCTGCAAACCTTTGATACGTCGAGCAGCAACTACACGGTTACATCTATTCCTTACAATCCGCCCTTCCCTTTTAATGGCTTGGCAAACTCCTTAAACCCAGATATTGATGATGCATGGTCACCTGTTGATAATCTTCCTTTTGATTTTTGTTATTTCGGAAATATAGAAACAGAATTTCAGGTGGGTTCAAACGGAGTAATACGTTTTGATGTTGATCCCGGCGATACTGGTGGCGGCTCAAATGCTTATAGTTTTGATTCTGATATCCCAAACAATGTTGAAGAAGCTTTGGCTGAAGCAAATGTTTTTTTGCCAGGTCACGATATAGATCCATCGGTATCTTCTACTGAAGAGATAGGTTATGAAGTGCTTGGTACATTTCCAAACCGAGTTTTAGTAGTTTCATATTATGAAGTTCCTATGTATTCCTTAAGTTGCAACAGTTTATTGGCAACCCAAATGGTCGTTTTTTATGAATTTTCCAACGTTATTGAAATTTATATGCAAGACAAGCCTTCTTGCCCCGGTTGGAATTTTGGAAATGCGGCATTAGGAATTCAAAATAACGATGGCAACATAGCATTTGTGCCTCCGGGAAGAAATACATCCGATTCTCCTTGGACAACAACCAATGAAGCTTGGAGCTTTTCTCCAGCAGGTGCTCCAACCTATGAATTTGCCTGGCTTGATTCTGGCGGTAACGTGATTGGCACCGACCCAACCATAAATGTATGCCCTGATAGTGGCGGTTCCACATATACCGCTCGCGCAACTTATACAAACTGTAATGGTGATGTAGTTGTACTTACGGATGAAATATTAGTAACAAAATCAGATCTAAGCATGGAATTGGGCCCAGATTTGGCTTTATGCGATACTCCTTCCTATGAAATAATCCCAGAAATTACCGGTGATCCCACTGGGGCTACCTACTTATGGAGTCCTGGAGGAGAAACCACCCCCACTATTACTGTAACATCTTCAGATACCTATACACTCGAAATTACCCAAGGTCTTTGTGTAATTTCAGATAGTGTAAACATTTTATTTTTAACCAGTCCAGACTGTACTATCGAGCCCATCTGCGAAGGAGTCGATTTTGAAGAAAACTTCGGCACTGGAACAGGACGCGTTTCTACACCTTTCACCAACTACGTTTTCAATGGTACAACACAAGTGGAAGATGGGGAATATACAATTTCAAATACTTCTGCCGGATTAAATACGGGATGGTTTACAGACATGGAAGACCACACCGAAGGCGATGTGGATGGAAGAATGCTTTTCGTTAATGCTTCCTTTGCTCCCGATGAATTTTACAGAAGAACCATTAGTCTTGACCAAAACATCGAATATACATTCAATGCATGGATAACTACAGTTTATGATACAGACACCAATATTTGTGGTGGAAACAGTATCCCTTCAAACGTAATCTTTAGGATTGAAGACCCCTCGGGGAATCTTATTGCCGAAACAAATACGGGCGATATTCCCAATGGACCAGACCCGAACTGGCAGGAATTTGCAATTGTTTTCAACACAGGAGCAAATACAGATGTGCAATTGGTATTAATTAATAATTCCATTGGTGGATGTGGGAATGATTTAGCACTAGACGATATTACTTTAAGTCTGCAAAATCAACAACCCGAAATTGTAACCCCACCAGATATCAGCGCCTGTGATGTTGACGGGAACGGAACCGAAATCTTTAACTTGGAAGATCAAATAGCAACCATTTTGAATGGCCAAGATCCTACACTTTTTAATACGTCGTTCCACCTAAGTCAGTTTGATGCCGATGCAAATCAAAATCCGATTGTAAATCCGGATGCATATACAAATACCACAAACCCCGAAACAATTTATGTACGGGTAGAAAAAGCTGCAGAACCAACCTGTTTCAATACCGTTTTTTTCCAGCTTATAGTGAGTGACCTTGAAGATCTTTCAGGAAATCTTCCTGCTGAAGTTATACTCTGTTTGGGTGACGATTTTCCGCTTCTTGATGCTACACCTTCAAACCCCGATATCGATTTAACCATAGTTACTTACGAATGGACCGATGGTAGCGGAACAGTAGTTTCAACAGACGCAACTTATTTGCCAACAGCGGCGGGCACATACAGCGTTACAATAACCTACCCTCCTTGTAGTGAGCAAACATTCTCTGTTGAAATTATAGTGAACGACCCACCCATTGTAGATTTAGGCGAAGATGAAATTCTTTGCAATGGCTCTACTTTTGAAATAATCCCCGAAATTACTGGAGATACTACAGGAATTACCTATTTATGGAGCACAGGTGAAACAACGCCAACTATTACGGTAACTGAAAGTGGAACCTACTCCTTAGAAGTAACCGTTGGGCCTTGTACTGCTTCAGATAGCATTGACATCATAATTTCAGATCCTGTTATTGTAGATTTGGGGGAAGATTTTTCAAGCTGTTTTGATACCGATACCGTTCTCACCGCTAATTTAGAGGGCAATCCTCAAACCGCAACTTATGAGTGGTTGCTAAATGGAATAGTATTGCCAGGCGAAACAAATCAAACACTTCTTATTACAGAGCCCGGAACTTATTCAGTAAATGCCACGGTTGACTCCTGTATAGGAACAGACAGTGTAGTAGTGGGCTTAGGGAATATAGAAGTAACGCTGGACAATGATTTTCAAACCTGTTTTGAATCTCCCGTTGTTTTGGAAGCTGAACTTTCCGTTCAAAATCCTGCAGCAACTTATGAGTGGAGCCTTGACGGAACTATTATTACAGGCGAAATTAATTCCACATTATTAATTACTGAAATTGGAACTTATACCGTTACAGCAACTGTTGGTAGTTGTTCGGCATCAGACAGTGTTATGGTATCCTTCAGAGACGATCTTGAAGTTTCGCTGGGCGCCGATTTCCTAACCTGTCCAAACGAGCCACAAACACTAACCGCAACTACACTTGAAGAAGGCGCAACCTATCAATGGTTCTTAAACGGAACTTTATTGACTGGAGAAACAAACGGTACGCTGAATTTTATGGTTGAACCGGGAACGATGGGCACACAAACCTATTCTGTTATAATTTCAGTTGGCGGATGTTCTGGGACCGATTCTATAGATGTTAGTTTATACGCCATTGATAACTGTGTAATTTCTGAAGGGCTTTCGCCAAATGGAGATGGTTATAATGATTCGCTGGACCTTACCTTTCTGAACGATCGAAGTGGAAATTTAAAGCTTCAGATTTTTAATAGATTGGGCGCTTTGGTTTTTGAAAGAAACAATTACACCAATGAATGGTACGGTCAAACCAAAGATGGTAACGACCTTCCCACGGGAACCTATTTCTATGTAATTGACCTTGAAGGTAATGACGCCTACTATGGCTCACAAGCCACTGGTTGGATTTATCTTAACCAAGAAGCTAACTAAACTCCATTAATTTTTAACTACCAAATAGATAAAAATGAAATGCTCAATATCAACTATCAAAACAGATAAAAATGAATCATTTGGACATTCCAACCCTGTGCAGAGCACAGTCGAAGCATTCCACTTTATCAAATATTTTATACAGATGAAAAAACATATATATATTATAATACTATTGATGGCAGTGCTGCTCTTTCAGGAAACTCAGGCGCAGCAAGATCCACAATATACACAGTACATGTACAACATGAATGTGGTGAACCCGGCCTATGCGGGTTCAAAGGAAAGCCTATCATTAACCGCACTTTACAGAAACCAGTGGGGCGGCTTAGAAGGCAGTCCCGTGACTTTCACCTTCGCTGCCCATTCACCAATTAGTGATAAAATAGGGCTCGGGCTTTCTGCCATCAAAGACGAATTGGGACCCGTAAAGGAAACCAATGTTTTTGCAGATTTCTCCTATACCCTTCAAATGGGAAGCACCGTAAAACTTGCCTTGGGTCTTAAAGCCGGCGCAACCTTTCACGACGTGGGCCTTTCCGATTTGGAATTGCAGGATCCCAATGACCCCTTCTTTTCCGAAGACATAAACCAAACCTACCCAAACATTGGTGCCGGTGCTTTTCTTTATGGCGAAAAGTTTTATTTGGGAGTATCAGTTCCGAATATGCTGAAATCAGTTCATTTGGATGAAAATGGAATCAAGTACGGTTCTGAAACAAATCATTATTTCGCAACAGCGGGATACGTTTTCCAACTGGCAGAAAACTTTAAGCTGAAACCATCCGTAATGGTGAAATCTGCTTTCGATGCACCAGTTTCTTATGATGCGAACCTGAACGCACTTTTTTATGATAAGTTTGAACTTGGAGCATCCTACCGTGTGGACGATTCCTTTAGCGGTTTGGTTGGGTTTCAATTTACCCCAAACATTCGCGTAGGCTATGCTTATGATCACGTAACTTCAGACATTAAAACTGTGGGGCCAGCTTCACACGAAGTGGTGCTGACTTTCGATCTGTTCTTTAAACCACGTGTTTTACGTTCACCAAGATTCTTCTAATAACAAAACAAATTCATTTAAAATGAACAAGATATATACAATCCTTTTACTCATAGCAGTTAGCACTACAATGGCTACCGCCCAAAACAGTAAAACAAAAAAGGCCGACCAATATTACGACAGACTTCAATATACCGATGCCGCCGAAGCTTACGAAAAACTACTTAAAAAGGGCGAAGGCAGTACCTACGTTTTTGAACGTTTGGGAAACAGTTACTACTTTATAAACGATACCAAAAAAGCCGAAACCTACTATAAAAGAGTTATAAAAAAGAAGGATGTTGAGCCAGAAACAGTTTATAATTATGCACAATCCTTAAAGTCCAACGGCAAATTTGAAGAGCATAATACTTATATGAAGCAATTCGCACAAATGAACCCGAGCGATTCCCGTGCCGTGGAATTTATGAAAAACCCTGATTATCTTCCCAAAATTGTTGACGAAAGCATGCAGAAATATACCGCTTCCAATCTTGAATTGAATTCAAAATATTCCGATTTTGGCGGAATGGTTGTGGGAAATGAATTCTATTTCACTTCTGCCCGAAATACAACCCGCAAAAAATACGGCTGGAACGAAGAACCATTTTTGGACATTTACAAAGCTTCCCTCGTTGGTGGGGTGGAAAAAAATGAATCACTTTTAAATGGTGATGTAAACACAAAATACCACGAAAGCACTGTCGCAATCACGGCAGACGGCAAACGCATGTATTTTGATCGCAACGATTATTACAACGGAAAATACAAAAAGAGCGAAGAAGGCATCAACGAATTGAACATTTATTACGCTGAAAACGTTGATGGCCAATGGAAAGACATTAAACCCGTTCCCTTCAACGACCATCAATACTCCTCAAGCCATCCAGCCTTGAGTGCAGACGGAAATACGCTGTACTTTACCAGCGACCGTCCCGGCGGAAAAGGCAAGGCAGACATCTATAAAGTGTCAATTGCTGCAGATGGTTCTTTCGGAACTCCAGTGAATTTGGGCGAAAACATCAATACCGAAGGAAAGGAAGGCTTCCCATTTATCGATTCAAACGGAACCCTCTATTTCAGTAGCGATGCACATTTGGGAATGGGCGGATTGGATATTTTTGCTGCCGAAGCAAATGGAGACAATTTCAAAAAACCCAAAAACCTTGGCCTTGGCGTGAATAGTAGTGAAGACGATTTTGCATATTCATACAACCCAACCACGATGGAAGGCTATGTTTCTTCAAACAGAAAAGGCGGAAAGGGAAGTGATGATATCTACAAAATCAAAAAACTTGATATCTGCGATGTTATAATTAATGTTATTGTGGTTGATGCTAGCAATGACGAGCCCATTGCCAATGTACAATTAGATTTGTTTGACAATCTCGAAAACAAACTGAAAAGCCAAACCACGGGCGCAAATGGCATTGGCAGTATAACTGCAGCTTGCAACCAAAACCACGTTGTGCAGGCTTTCAAGGAAGGTTATGAAAGCAATGCAGAAACCGTTGCTTCTTTTAAGGAAGGTGAAAAGAGTATTCGTATCGCACTTCGGCCAATTGACCAAATTGTGGAAGGAGAAATGGTAAAATTGAACCCAATCCTTTTCGACTTTGATAAACACAACATCAAGCCACAAGCAGCTTTTGAGCTTGACAAATTGGTGCAACTGATGAATAAAAACCCAGAAATGGTCATTAAAGTGGAAGGTCATACAGACAATCGTGGCACAGATGCCTACAATATGGATCTTTCTGACAGACGCGCCAAAAATACAGTGCAATACGTTATTTCAAAAGGAATTGCAAAGAACAGAATTAGCGGACAAGGTTTTGGAGAAAGCAGACCTGCTGTAACCTGTGGCGATAATTGTACTGAAGCCCAGCACCAACAAAACAGACGATCAGACTTTATTGTGGTTAAGAAATAAGGTTTTTACTAAATATAACTGGCAACCAACCAGAGAAAACCCCTTGCGCATTCAATTTTGAATGTTATAGGGGTTTTAGTTTTTAATGATTTTAATCTTATAATCAATGGCCAAAAAAATCTTTCAGCATCCATAAATAATTAAGGTTTTAGAAGCTATTCACAAACCCATCCGAAAATAAACTAGTTGGAATTTATCACTATTTCATCAAATTCATAAGTGCCATCAAAAGCTTCCTCCCCACTGCCCACATATTTTAAGGCGATGTATCCACTTCCTGTAATACAGCCCAAGTCAACATTTCCCGAAGGAAACCAACTGCCAAAAGCATCATCATCCTGCGTTATGTATGCTGCCGAAAGGATGCCCCAAGTAGCTGAAAGAATATTGTCTGGGTTTCCGTCCCAATCAGTTGAAATAAATAATTCCAGAGTGCTTCCATCTGCAAAACTGTTTGATGTTTTGAAGTTCAGCGTTTCGCCTTCTTGAGCATCAAAATTTATTTGGGGCGTGATGAGCCAAGCAATGTTGCTGGAATCTCCCGAGCCAAAGGCTTGCATTTTGGCCGAAATACCAATTGATGGATTGTTTCCGGTGGCGGTATAAGCTTCCCATTGTTCAGAACCAGCTTCAATATAATTGGTCCAACCGTTTCCGATAATAGGATCTCCCGGCGATTGGTTTTCAAAGAAATCACTGAAAAGCACATTACTTCCCGTAGTGGTTGCAATGCCACAATCAATTTCTGCGGGGTCGCAACGGTCATCGCTGTCAAAATAAATTGTAGAGGGATCACTGACAGTAATATTGAAGTTTTCACCAAAGAAATCATAGGTCAAAATTGCATCCAAATAACCTCTTCCCGTAGGAAGCAACACAGCTTTATAATCGGCAAAAGTGCTGGTGCTAAAAATTGCAGTATATCCTGAAATACAACTTTCAAGCTTCCGCTCTGCGTCAAATTCATCCCCAGCTTCGGCAGCAAAAGTTTTGTGGTTGTCGCCAATGGCATCGTTTCGGTTAAACTGTACATCGTTCAAACGAACGAAGAGGTTTGTTTTCTCATCAGAAAAATCCAGAATAGTAATGGGAAGTGCTTCTATACTTGCCACTTCAACATCGCGGATTAGAAAATTGAACATAGCTGCCTCTGAAATTTTCTCAATATTTGTTCCGTTGCGAATTCCCAAAGTTAAAACCCCACTGTTTAAACCAACCGTCAAGCCATCCAATTTTACGTGCACTTTTCTTCCCAATTCAAAAGTGGTGAAAAGTGGGTTTGCGTCAATTAATATTTTCACGCCGGCATTGGGGGTAGACGCACTGTTCTGCATAATTAGTTCTTCAAAAAAGTTTCCGCCCTCATCGCTGGAAATTACATATCCGGTAATATATTTATTGGTGCCTTCCAAAGTTAAAATGGCCTCCGGATTTTCTGTATTTGTTTGTTCCTGTTCCAATAAACTTCTTAATGACGAAATTTCAATAACGCTGTTTGGATCAATATTGGGTGCGATTATTTCGGTATTCGGCACTTTAAAATCGTCGCTTTTCACACAAGAAAATATTGTTATTAAAGCCAAGAATAGCGTAAATGGTTGGTAGAATTTTCTAGTTTTCATCACTTAAATATTTAATTATTAAAATCTTACATAAACATTTGCATAATAGGTAGTTCCATAACCGAAGAAATAGCGATTGCCAAAAATGGGTGTATTTCTGTTTTGGTCTTCCTGTACTTTTTCATAATCTGCCAATCGGGAATCTTCAAATCCACCCGTTTTGTAGTGTTGGTCCAGCATATTGCTAACCGTTGCAAAAAAACCAACGTAATAACTTTTGATTCTCCACGATTTTCCGCCAACAACATTTATGAGCATATACTCCCCAAAATCCTCCTGCTTTAAAAGGGTTTTGGCTACTTCGGGATCATAATTGCTAAACGTTTGTCCGTCGCCATCAAAAGTGAAAGCATCAGACCTTCGCAGCGTACTTACATCAATATAGGCGTTTGAGAAATAATTGCCAGTAACCCCAACCCACCAATAATCTGGATCACGGTATTCAATCCCAAATTGGTAAGCCCTTTCGGGACCGCCCGCCACGTGATAATTTTCGAGTTTAGTGGTTTTGTCTCCAAAAGTAAGTAGGTCAAAATCATCGCTCGTTAAATATTGATTCGGATTGTTTGTGTAAACATTTTCGCCAAAAGCAGCGGCGGCCTTCAATTTGAAAGTTGGGGTTAGTTGTGCTTCAATGCCCAATTCCGCGCCCATTTTTCTGGCATCAATTCCAGTTATCACTTCCTGCACAAAGGCATATCCATCTTTATAACCTTGGGCTGATTCCGTAAAAAAGAAATTGATGTCCGTTTGGTTTTGGATTGTATTGTAATATCCCGTAAGTCTAGCTTTCACAATGGGTGAACGGAAAATATAACTTAAATCCACGTTCTGTAACTTTTCAGATTCCAGCCCGATTACGGTTGCATTGCTCTGCCGCGAATTGCTGAACGCGTTACGAAGTGTGGGCGCTTTGGTGAAATAGCCGGCGTTAAGATCAACTAAATGGCGTCCGGTGATTTTATAGAGCACGCCGGCCTTGCCCCCAAAATCAGTAAAGCTTAGTTTTTCACTTTTCCCGAAAGAGAGACTACCCGGAAAATTGCCATTTTCGAAAAGTCCATTGCGTTCGTAACTGGTCTGCGAAGCAGTAGCGGCAACATACAAATCTGTGCGGTTATATTTAAACTGCCCCTGTGCAAATCCTGAAATAACGCCAGCGTTCAATTCATAATTATATTTGTAACGATCGCCTTCGGTGACAATCCGATTTCTGTTTTGCAAATCGCTTTGGGCCACATCGCCAATTATCGTATTGTTTGCGCCTTCGGCAAAATAATCTATGTCTAAATATCCCGTTCCCCCCAAAAGATCGTTTAGTTCTGCGAAGTTTTCGCTTTTTAAATTACGATAACTTATGCTTCCGTTTAAGGTAATATTCTCGTTAATGCGGCTGTTTAAAATTGTGTTTGCCATTAATTGGGTGTCGTCCTGTCTATCTTCCTGTATGGCATAAATTGAATTTCCGCCACTATCCTTTGCAATTTTATTGGCTTCGTAAAGCGAGCTCCAATCCAGCTGCCCATTACCTATTAACTCCTGTTCCGCCAAATAAGCCAGCTCATAGTCATAGGACGTTGGGTTTTCAAAACGAAGAAAATAACTTGGCAAACGTTGGTAATAATTGGGGTATGGATTACGCGCACCGCCAATATAGGCCTGCTGTCCGTCCACATCAATCAAACGGGTTCCACCGTAATCAATTCGGGTGTTTCCTATTTTTCCAAACTGATACCCAATATTTGTATTCAATGAAGTTTTATCGCTTAAATTCCAAAAATGGTTGAGCATTAGTATAGGTTCTTCCACGCTTTTCATTTTTGAATTCCGCACATCACCATTTTGATAGCCCCAATTTGGGTTGTAATCAATTCCTTTTAAATTTTCAACCTCAGCGGTCATGGGTGCAGATTTTCCACGGAGGTTAGGGGTGTACAATGCCGTAATATTAAGGCTGCTGTTTTCGGATAATTTTTTTTCCACTGAAGCAAAAAAAGAATTTGCGTCATAAACAGTTCCTTCCTGAAAACCACCATCGCCAAAACGGCGGGAAAGTAATACCGAATATGCCCAGCCGTTTTTGCCCTGCCCACTATTGTAGGAACCCATCACACGGCCGCGATAACTTCTGTTTGAAGATGCATAGGAAACCCTTCCGCCTTTACGGTATTGGGAAGCGCGCATAATTATATTTGTGGTTCCGGCAACATCTCCAAAAGTAAAATCGTTAGCCCGCAACCCCATTGAAAATTCCTGATTGCGTTGTGCATCGTTCAACCCGCCCCAATCTGCCCACTGTGGCCGGCCGTCAAACTGTTTATTCATCTCAAGCCCGTTTACAAGCACTTTTCCATAGGCATTGTCAAATCCGCGCGGATTGAAAAAAGTAGCGCTAAAATCATAAGCGGCAGCATTTAGAAAAACATCATCAGTGGCTTGCAATAGGCCGGAAACATTATAAGACGTTCCTTCGTCGTCATTCAATTCAGTATCGGAAAGACTGATAACTCCAATTTGCTGCTCCACTTCCTGAAGGTCAATTTCCATTAAAATAGGGTCAAGATTGATCGGGCTATCGTTCCGAATAATAATTGGAAGCTTTAAAGTGATATTGCCCGGTTTTGAAATGATCAATATCTGCTCGCCCTGTGGAAGATTTTCTTCAAGGAAATAAAACTCGCCCAAAGCATTGGTGGAAGTTTTATAAATACTTGCCTGAATGTCAATTTCAACATTCGGAAGGGGCTCATAAGAATTACTTTCCAGCACTCGCCCTTTTACAATGGCCTCTTGGGCTAATGAAGAACTGCCCAAAAAAACCACACAGCTAATAAAAATGAAGTGTTTCATCTTTAAATGTGATTTAAAATTAAGGGGAGAATGTTTCTGGGAAGAATATAAATTTAAGAAAAAAAATAGTAGATAAATATATATTTAGTTAACTTTTTTTATTTTTAATAATATTATGTTGTTATGAAAAATGTATTTGCTTATCAATTTCTTCTGTGTTTTTTGTGCGCTACTTTTTCCTTTTCACAATCTGAAAAAGAATACAAAATAAATACCATCGCTTTCTATAATGTTGAAAACCTCTTTGATTATGAAGATGATCCAATAACTTTTGATAACGATCGCACTCCTGAAGGCGCAGACCATTGGACCCAAGAAATTTATGAGGCAAAGCTGTTAAATATGGCAAGGGTAATTTCTGAAATAGGTGAGGACGTTACAGGGACTTCCCCCGCAATTATTGGAGTGAGTGAAATTGAAAACCGCCGTGTGCTGGAAGACCTTTTAAATCAAAAGGGCTTAGTAGAAAAAAACTACGGCATCGTTCATTTTGATAGCCCAGATCGTCGGGGCATTGATGTGGCGTTGCTATATCAAAAAAAACTATTCGTTCCCACGGGCTATAAAGCTTTTGAATTGTTTCTGTATGATAACAATGACAAGACAAAGCGGGTTTATACCCGGGACCAACTTTTAGTGAGCGGCATGCTTGATGGCGAAAAAATACATATTATAGTAAATCATTGGCCATCCCGAAGTGGGGGCGAAGCCATAAGTCGTCCCAAACGCCTGAAAGCTGCACAACTCAACAAACAGATAATGGATTCCGTGTTTAGCGATGAGCCGTATGCAAAGATCATAACCATGGGCGATTTTAATGACGACCCAAAAAATGCAAGCGTAAAGGAGGTACTGAAAACCAAAAGTGAAAAAGAAGATTTAAAACTAAAAGAACTTTACAACCCAATGGAGGATATGTTCAAAAAAGGGATGGGCACACTTGCTTATCGCGATGCATGGAATCTTTTTGACCAAATAATAATTTCTACTGAACTGGCCAAAAACGATTATTCATCCTATCGTTTTTACAAGGCTGGGATTTTCAACAAGAATTATTTAGCCACTCCAAGCGGACAATACAAAGGCTATCCTTTTCGAAGTTTTGTAAATGGTTTCACTGGTGGTTACAGTGATCATTTCCCTGTGTACATTTATCTTATCAAGGAAAAAATTCCAGAAAATTAAATTTTAAACTTGAAACCACTGGCTCCACGGAATTCTACTCAGCATTAAAATCAATGCAATGGTGTAAAATATTGCCAACGTTTTAAATTTTCCGCTGGAAAGCAGTTTCTTTTTGTGTTTTGAATAGCCAATTGTTATAAACACAACTGTCAAAATCATCACCAAAGGATGCTCTACCGCATAAAGTCTAAAATTAGAATCCTTCATGACAGCGCCCATTCCCACAGTTGAAATATTCTGTAAACCCAACGGAGAAACAAAATACAACACCAAGCCAATTAGTAGTTGAATATGCGTAACAATTAGCGCGAAGAGGGAAATTCTAAAATCTTTCGCGCCGTATTCCCTTTTTGAAAAGAATCCTGCCAGTGCATTGAAGGTTGCGAGCAAAATAATGAGTAGCACTAAATATGCCCAATAAGAATGGATGAATTGAATGGTTGTGTACATAAATATTTTTTTAGGTCTTTCAAAGATAGGGTATTTATACAAAAAAGCAGTCCCGGAATTTTCTTCCGGGACTGCTTAAATTATTATGAATCTAAATTTTAGAAATTAAAGCGGATGCTTGTATTCCAAGTAGTTCCAAAACCGAAGTAAACACGGTTTTGAGTAGAAATACCATCATACGTAGTATCGCCCGCATCTGCAAAAATATTGGTTTCAGATTCAGAGATATAGGTTTTATCCAAAACGTTATTAACGTTTAAACGAAAAATCAAATCCTGATTATTGATAAAAGGCACACTCCACGTTAAGCCTGCATCCAACAAACCATAACTTGGAAGTTCCAAAGACCCATCATTATCGGCACTTTCAAAATCAGAAGCGTTTATTGAAGCGTAAAGTTTGTCTGCATAACGGTAGTTGGCGTCAATTTTAAGATTTTCCAAAATATGAACAGCTGTTCCCAAGCTAGCCGTAAATTGTGCGGCATCACCTACTTTAATGTCATCCAAATATAATGTTCCAACGCTCTCTTGTCCGTTCACAATAATGGGTTGGTTGCTTTCATCAAAAAATGAGGCAGACACATCGCCATTATAGCGCCAATCTCCGTAAGAAACCATACCCATTAACTCAATCACTGAGTTTAAACGGGCGGTAAAATCAAACTCAGCACCCATGTGCACTTGTTTTATACCTTCTATGTTTGCCGTTCCGCGAACATCGTCATCATTATCATCTGGAGTATTGTTAACATCTATGTTTTCTGAAATGGTGGTAAATCTATCATCCCAGCTGGTTCTGTACAAATTCACATTTGCGCGGAAACCCTTTGTTCTAAATCCGTATCCTATTTCAGTACCAATAATTTTTTCGTTTTTAAGATCAGTATTCACTTCATTGGAAACAAAACTTGGGAAAACCGCATCAAATAAAGGTTGCTTAGAATAGTAACCAGCATTCACAAAGATGTTGTTCTTTTCATCAATATTATAGTTAACTCCTGCTTTCACATTTCCTCCCAAAATATTTTCAACATCCGATTCTTGTTCAGGATCTGTATCTAAATAGTTGAAATAATCGATTCTCTGGAATCCTTGGTTTGAAACTGCCCCTTGTAAAAATGCTGAAATAGCATCTTGTGAATATTCCAATTGTCCAAAAGCTCCCAGCCAACTTACCTTACCGTCATTGTAATAATCAATTTTTTCCTCATCATCAATGCTACTGAAAACATTCAACGTGTTGCCTGCGGTAGGCTTGTAAGTTTCATTCAAAAATCTGTAAGGAGCGTTTATGTTATCGTTGTCCACATATGTATCACCACCTAAAAGATCTACCAATCTTCTATAGTGGTATCCAGTGTAGGAACGTAAATCAACCCCCAAATCCATTGTTAGGGTTTCGCTCAATTTTGTTTCAAAGCTGGATATTAAACCAAACCAGTTGTGTGAGTTCACAGATGATCTTTGTGAGATACCATTTTGAGGGCCTCTAACAAAACTATTGTCATCAACAAAAGCAGAACCACTTCCGTTTCCATTTACAAAACCACCTTGGAAGGCACCGCCTCCACCTGTATATCCTTGTCTTGGACCACCAAAGTCTGGAATGTTGGCTCCGTTGTTCCACGCAATAATGTCATCAACTCTAATGAGTCCTCTCTCGTCTTTGAAAACACCTGAAAAAGATTGTTGTCCATTAATTCTACCAATGGATCCAACAGATCCACCACGGCCAAAGGAGGCATATGCAGAAGTGCTAAGTTTTGATTTTTCACCAATAGTCCAATCCCAGTTTAAGGATGCTAATGGTTTATGGTAAAAGTTTCCGCCGAAAGTAAATTCCTTACCATTGCGAAACCCCCAATCACTGTTGTATTTAATCCGTGGTTCCCCATCGTTACCGTATTTTATGTAGTCATTTAGTGTTGGTGCAAAACCACGTTGGTTGTGTTGCTGTGGTGCTCCCGTAAGCGTAAATTCAAATTGGTGCTTATCATTCGGTTTGAAACCAACGCCCATATAATAGTTGTACCCTTCAAACTGTGTACCATCAACATATCCGTCTCCTTCAGTTCTACTGAATAGGAAAGAGCCAGACCAGCCGTTTTCTGAAAGACCGGTTGAATAAGAGACTACATTTTTTAAATAATCGTTATTACCAACACTTCCTGAAAAAAATCCGCCTTGCTTTCTATCAGCACTGCGGGTTACTACGTTTATAGTTCCACCAACAGATGAAACTGTAAGTTTTGAAGAACCTAAACCACGCTGTACTTGAATAGCAGAGGCAACATCTGAAAGACCAGCCCAGTTGCTCCAATAAACAATTCCATTTTCCATATCATTAACTGGAATACCATTAATAAGGACAGCAGAATTTTGAGTGTCGAAACCACGAATGTTTATACGTGCATCTCCATAACCACCTCCTTGCTTGGTAGCATAGATAGAAGGCGTATTACTTAAAATCTCAGGGAATTCCTGTGATCCAAGTTTTTCCTGAATTTCTGCAG
Source organism: Aequorivita sp. (assembly GCA_030690315.1). Classification (GTDB taxonomy): domain Bacteria; phylum Bacteroidota; class Bacteroidia; order Flavobacteriales; family Flavobacteriaceae; genus Aequorivita. Next base: position 49,039 of record JAUYGY010000046.1, on the reverse strand, counting down.
CACGAATGGTCGAAACGGCAACAGGAGTTTGACGATCCTTTGCAATATCAACTACTCCAGAAGCAGTAATAACAACTTCTTGCAATGCATCTGCGTCTGGCAACAAAATAATTTTTCCCATATTCATGGTATTATTTTGTAACGTGTAAGAAATTGTTTTAGCATCATACCCAACGAAAGAAATTGAAACATTTCCAGAGTTTTTGGTAACCTTCAAGGTAAAATTTCCATCAAAATCAGTGATTGCACCATTTGTAGTGCCGGCTTCTATAACATTGGCTCCTGCCAAAGGCATTTGAGATTCGGAATCAATTACTGATCCAGTAACCGTTCCTTGTGCGAAGGCAGAAAAGCCACCTAATAGTAAAATAAGAAGTAATAGTTTTCTCATGAGTTTGAGTTTTGGTTTAAAATTTCGGCAAAAGTACAATCTTAAATAGGTTCTTACCAACAAATAGGATTAAGAAATGTTTAAGAAAAATATTTAATACTAAAGATAAAATTTTAGTCGTAAAACCCTGATAACTTAATAGTTAGTTAATAACAATATTATTAACATGTTAAATTAAGGAAAAGTTTAGAAGGAGATGCAGTCCAATTCTTCCTTAATTGGAAGCAGATTTGCAAAATATTGTTCGTGTAATTCCTTGGGAAGGGGTTGGGAAAATGGGGTATCATCTTTAAAAGGATCAACTTCTTTTCCGTTTTTCCAAAAACGATAACAAACGTGCGGCCCGCTAGTGTTTCCGGTCATACCAATCCAGCCAATTACGTCGCCCTGGCTCACATGCTGTCCTGCTTTTACGTTTCTGGCTTTCATGTGGAGGTATTGGGTCTCGTAAGTCCCGTTGTGCTGTAGTTTAACGTAGTTTCCATTGCCTCCTCTACGTTCCGATTTGGTTACAACTCCATCAGCGGTTGCCAAAATGGGAGTGCCCACGGGCGCTGCAAAGTCTGTTCCGCGGTGCGGACGTAATTTGAAACCGTAATATTTTATACGTCTGCTTAGGTTGTATCTAGATGATATTCGGCTGAATTTTACGGGAGCTTTCAAAAAAGCTCGTTTCAAATTATTTGCATTTTCATCATAATAACCCGAGATTTTTCCCAAAGAATCGGAAGAAAATTTAAATGCATACAACTCTTTGCCGTTGTGCTCGAAATAAGCTGCTTTTATTTCCTGAAGGCCTGCGGGAATAGTGTCTTCAATGAATTTTTCAGTATATATTACCTTAAACCGATCCCCAGGCTGCAGTTTAAAAAAGTTAACGGTCCAAGCATATATATTCGCCAGTTGGTCTGTCATATACGGACTTAAATTCTGTTCTTCCATAGTGGCGGATAACGAACTGGTGATTACCCCAGCCGCCTCTCGTTCTTCATACCGAACTGGTTTTTGACTGTTGTATATGGAAAGCGTATCCCTAAAATCTACAACGGCATAATCCACTGTATTTGTTTCATAGATAAAAACTTGGGTTTTGTTTGGCGATTCCTTGGAATTGAGAAGTACATAAGGTTTTCCTACTCCTATTTTACGCACATCAAAACTATCACGGAATTTGGTGGCAACTTCCATTATTTTTTCCTGGGACACCCCGTTTGCAAAAAGAATATCGCCAAAAGTATCGCCTTTACGGATTGTATCCCTTATTACATCAAAGTCATTGAGAATGTAACCATACTGTTTTATAATTGGTTCTGCTACAACTGTATTGGTGGCAGCTATTTCTTTTTTGTTGTTTTCACACCCAATGCTAAGCAGGATAAGTGTTAATGCAGCTAAAATTAAATTCTTCAATGCGGGGGAATTTTTGGTATTATATTTATTGATCTGCTAATATTTTAAAAGAATGTTGTAATCCTTTAAATTCGGTTAAGGTAGCTTTTAAAGAACCCACGGCCAAATCTGCTTTTACGAGCATGGGCATTTTATTATTATCGTCACTAATCCAGACTGTTAGACTTTCCTTTTCTTTGAAAACCCGTCCAGATTGTACGTAAGGTCTAAAAATCAAGGTGCGAACGCGCCCAAAATTAGTATCTAAAATTTCTTTTCCAAGGAATTTTAACCTGAATTTGTAATTTTCATTGTCAAAAAACATATTCATTTCCAATACATCGCCTTCTTTGAGGTTTTCGGTATCCAATTTATTGCGAAGATAATAAAAGGCTGAAATCATATCTTGCGTATCCTTAGGGAACGAAAAGACATTGGTTTTATTCTTTTTTTTATCGTTTACGGTTGCTTTTTTTGTGGCATGATTGAAATCAATCTGAATATCTTTGGTATATCCACCTTCGTCAATTTTCCGTATAAAACGATATGGAACATCCTTTTCCTTGTCAATATAAGACTGATAATCATCTTGTACCTTGAAAAACCATTTTGAAACACCCACAGTTTCCCCATAGCCCCGAACGTGGTAAACATCTTTTCCTACTATTGTGGCATTTTTCACATTTAGTGTGGCATAACCCGCTGTAACAAAACCATAATGCACACGGAATTTAAAAAACTCGCCGTTACCGTAAGCCCTTTCCTGTGCGGAAAGAAAAAATATATTCGAAAAAAGAAATAAAAGCGTGATTAGCTTTTTCATAAATACAGACTTTGGGGGTTTATGGTTTTTAAAATTACAACTACCATTCCAAAAAATAATAAAACCCCACCTTCATATGACGATGGGGTTTTTTAATTGTTACATATTATAAAGTTCCTCGTTGTGCTTGTTCCCGCTCAATAGATTCAAAAAGCGCTTTAAAATTTCCTGCGCCAAAGCCTCTTGCGCCCATTCGTTGAATGATCTCAAAAAAAAGCGTGGGTCTGTCTTCCAATGGTTTTGTAAAAATTTGTAGCAGATAGCCTTCTTCATCTGCATCTATCATTATGGAAAGATTTTTTAGTTCGTTTATGTCTTCCTTCATCATTTTCATGTGATCACCCAAACGGCGCGGAATGTCGTCGTAATAGGACTGTGGTGGTGGTGGCAAAAATTCTATGCCCCGCTCTTTTAGCTGGCTTACGGTTTTTATAATATCGTCTGTTGCTACAGCCAAATGTTGAACCCCGGAATCTTCGTAAAAATCCAAATATTCTTCAATCTGCGATTTTTTTATTCCCTTCGCGGGTTCGTTTATTGGGAATTTAATACGGCCATTCCCATTGCTCATTACCTTACTCATCAACGCTGAATACTCAGTGTGGATTTGTTTGTCATCAAACGAAAGGAAATTTACAAAGCCCATAACGTCTTCATACCATTTTACCCATGTATTCATTTGGCCCCAACCTACGTTGCCAACCATATGGTCTATATATTTAAGACCGGTGGGAGTTGGGTTATAATCACTTTTCCATTCCCGGAAACCTGGCAAAAATGTCCCATTGTAGTTTTTGCGCTCCACAAATAGATGTACGGTTTCGCCGTAGGTATAGATTCCGCTGCGCACTACTTCGCCGTGTTCATCTTTTTCTAATGTGGGTTCCATGTAAGGTTTGGCGCCTCGTTTAGTCGTTTCTTCAAAAGCGCTCGTGGCATCGTCAACCCAAAGTGCAATAACTTTCACGCCATCCCCGTGTTTCACAATATGATCATTTATTGGGGATTTACTGTTTAAAGGCGTAGTAAGCACAAGCCTGATTTTGTCCTGTTTTAAAACATAACTCACAGAATCGCGCGACCCAGTTTCCAAACCTTTGTATGCATAAGATTGAAAGCCGAAAGCAGTTTTATAAAAATGGGCAGATTGTTTTGCGTTGCCCACATAAAATTCTACATAATCAGTTCCCAATAAAGGCAGAAAATCTGCTGCGCCTTCAAATATTTTCTCCAGCCCGTAATCGACTGATTTTACTTCTTTGCTCATATTTTAATCTTTAAAATTTTAAATTCTTTGGGTTTTGTCTTGTGTCCCAAACAGTAAGAACTTCTAGTACATTTTCTTTTATTCTATAAACTATTTTAAAATCTTTAATAATTTGAATCCTAACATCAGTCAATTCAGTATTAATACCCGCCGAAGGATAAATTGCAATAATTTTTAAAGCTTCATTAAAGAGCTTTTCAAGCTTTTGGGCATATAAAACAGATTTATTCCTAGTAGTCCAATATTCATAAATGGCTAATTTATCTTGTGTTGCCTTTATAGTCCATCTGATTTCTCTTGAAGCCATTTCGCGACTAATTTTTCAGATTCATTCTGTGAATAATATCTACCGTTATCTGCATCTTCAATACCTTCACTCACTTGTTGTATTTCAGAGGAAGAAAATTTGTAAACAGTTTCAAAATCTTTTTCGGCAGAAATCAAACTGAATATTTCCTTAAGAATATTTTCGTCTTCTATTGAATTTACACGTTCTATTATTTGCTGCTTTACCGTCATTGTTCAAATATTTTCTTCAGCCCGTAATCGACTGATTTTACTTCTTTGCTGATAATATAATTGTATTCAATTTTTTTTAATGTTCCAACCAACTTTTATAATACGTTCCGTCTGAAAGTTTCAATCCATCTTCCGTAACCTGCAAAGGTTTAAAAGTATCAACCATCACAGCTAGTTCCTTTGTTTCTGTTTTGCCAATACTTCGCTCTGCTGCCCCGGGGTGTGGTCCGTGCGGGATTCCAGCCGGGTGAAGCGTTATTTGGCCTGCTTCAACATCATTCCGGCTCATAAAATCACCATCTACATAATATAACACCTCATCGCTGTCAATATTGCTGTGGTTGTAGGGCGCGGGAATGCTGTCTGGGTGATAGTCGTAAAGACGTGGCACAAAACTGCAAATCACCATGGCATCGGTTTCAAACGTTTGGTGCACTGGTGGCGGTTGGTGAATTCGACCAGTAATAGGTTCAAAATCGTGGATTGAAAAGGCGTACGGAAAGTTATAACCGTCATAACCTACAACATCAAAAGGATGCGTAGCGTAAACCATTTCAAAAACAACATCGTGCTTTTTCACTTTTACCAAAAACTCGCCTTTTTCATTATGGCTTTCAAGTTCCTGTGGTTTGAGAATATCGCGCTCGCAAAAGGGCGAATGTTCCAAAAGTTGGCCAAACCAATTTCTGTAGCGTTTGGGAGTATAAATTGGGCGTCGCGATTCCACAATAAAAAGTCGGTTGTCTTCGGTATCAAAATCTATTTGATAAATAATTCCACGTGGTACCAGCAAATAATCCCCGTATTTAAAATCGAGATTCCCTAAAAAAGTGCGCAATTTTCCGCTGCCTTTGTGAATGAAAATCAATTCATCGGCATCCGTATTTTTATAAAAATAATCTTTTAACGATTCCTGCGGCGCGGCAAGAATGATGCTGCAGTCACTATTTGTGAGTACCGTTTTCCGGCTGTTGAGATAATCTTTTTCAGGTTTTACATCAAAACCTTTAAGGCGAAGGGATTCCATATTATTGGCGCGTGCAATCTTTGGAGCCACATTGTATTGCTTCTTTATTTCCTTTATTTGAGTGGGCCTGTATTCGTGGTAAATATTACTGTACATCCCGTCAAAACCTACAGTACCAAAAAGCTGTTCTGAATAAAGACTCCCGTCTGGTTTTCTAAATTGCGTATGGCGTTTGGGCGGAATTTTGCCCAATTTATGATAGAAAGGCATGATTGATTTTAGATTTTTAGATTAACGATTTTAGATTTATGAACTGTTCTTGCCCAAAAAATAACCCGGACAGGCATAGCCACACAAATATCGGAAAAATATTGGAGCTTAGCGTTTAAGTTTTTCCTAAAACCGATACCCCAAGGCTACATACCATTCACTTTCGTCCCGTTCGGGCGAATAGGAGTATTTAATTTCCATCGGCCCCAAAACCGTTTCCAAACCGTAGCCCGCTGAAAAGCTCGAATAATCTACTCCCTCTATCCAAGCTCCAGTTTCAAATAGATCGTTGCCGATGTTCGCAATATTTGCAGAAACATTTACATGGTTTTTTCTGAATATTTCATAATCAAAAGTCAGTGTAGATTTAAGATATGTATTCCCCCTTAGTGAGATGGGCTCATATCCCATAAACGGAATAATGTTGTTCATTTCCTTAAAACCATAACCCCCCAACGCAAAGTCAAGTGACGTGGTTTCGGCCCCACCCAATTTAAACCCGCCCTCGGCGGTCATGTGTGCAGAAAATTTATTAAAAATAGTATGGGCATACCCCAGTTTTGCTTTTGCTATGGGAAATGGTTCAAAATCTTTATTTCGGCCATTTGCCAAAAGATACCAGTGAAAATCCCCCGAAAAATAAGCGCCGCTTTTTGGAAAAAAGCTATTGTCATAACTGTCATATTTTAAAAAGCCGAAAGCACTGTAATAATTGGTACTTTCAAAAACAGTGCGCGGAAGATTATTTTCATCCGTACCAATGGTTTCAGAAAGATACCGAAGATATTTGTGCTCTCCCCCCAAACCAAAAATAAATGTTCTTCGGAAAAGTGTTTCAAAATATAGCTGATTGGTAAAATCGCTATATTTTATGGTCAGACTATTGATTGGTAGCGAAAGTTCCGCATCAAAATCTGGCCTGACAAAACTTAAAGGCACATCAGTTTCAAAAAAGTGATATTTTGAATTGAAGCCCACGCTCCAATAAAACCCTTTGTCTATATAATATTCAAAATTGTAGCGCAGGTTGTCTCCCGCAATCAGGTCCAGCGAAGCAATATCGTTATTGGTGAAAAGTCTTTTGCGCGTAATGTTAACCAAGGCCCCAGTTCGGAAAAGATCGTCATAATGTGCCGCAAAACGCAGCATCATGGACGAATGACTTTCACGTAATTGCAAAAGCAATGTATTTTCATTATTGTCATCTTCAAAAAACTTATAATTAATATCCTGAAAATTTCCCGTTGCTGAAAGGTTGTTAATGCCTTCGCTAAAATCTTTATACGTAACTTTATCTGGGGTTCGAAGTTTAAGTTTTCCCAATACATAACTGCGGGTATATTTTTCAATACCCTCAATTTTCACTTCTTTTATATAAATAGTATCACGAGATTCAAATTCAACTTTCTTTTTTTCAATGTGCTTTTGTTGTGAAGCAATTTTAGAAAGTTCCTCCCTAAAAGATTCTGCCGCCACCACCCCAGATTCCACAATATCTTTACCTTCATCAAAAGAAACTACCGAAAAATTTTCAATTTTTGGGTGGATATAAATGTCGGTTTTTTTTCGCTTTTCTATCATATCCCGAATGGTGCGGTAATTGTTTATCTGCACCAAAACATCAAAAGCAGATTTTAGATCATTGCGGCTTTTAAGGCTATCCTGCACATCTACCCCAATAATAATATCCATTCCTTTGGCACGGACTTCGTTCACGGGATAATTATTTGCCACGCCGCCATCAATCAAAACCATGTCGTCAATTATTACCGGACTAAAAAGGGACGGCAGTGCACCACTGGCAGTAACCGCACGCGGAAGATTGCCTCTGTCTAAAATAACTTCCTTTCCATTTTCAACATTGGTGGCGATACAGAAAAAAGGAATTGGAAGCTCGCTGAAATCTGTAATTGTACTAACGTGGCTGGTCAATTTTGAAAGTAAGTTGTAAACATTCTGCCCTTTTGAAAGCCCCGAGGGAAAACCAACCTTAAATTTATCAAAAGGCAATACCAAAGCATATTTTTCAGCTTCCTGCTTTTCGTAAAACGTTTTTGCGCTGCGCGGAATATGATCCTGAATTAATGTGCTGAAATCGGTTTGTTGAAAAATACTGTCCAACTGTTTTGCGGAATATCCCGAAGCATATAGCGCTCCAATAATTGCACCCATACTCGTGCCGCCAATGTAATCTATGCGAACGCCCGATTCCTCTATCACTTTTAAAGCGCCAATATGTGCAAGACCTTTGGCCCCACCACCGCTTAATACAATGCCTACTTTTATATCCTGCTCTGCCTTTTCCTGCGAAACGGAAAGCATGGAAATTAAAACGAATACTATAAAAAGTATTTTCTTCATTTAAGCGTTATTGGATTTATTCATTATTCATTATTAATTACTCATTAATAATTATTCATTGATTCTCGTTGAAATGCGAAATCAATTTCTTTGCTCTACTCGCGCCAACAACTTTTGAAAGTTCCTCAAAACTAGCGGAAGCAATCCGTTTTGTACTTTTAAAATGTTTCAACAATTCAACAACGGTTTTTTCGCCAATGCCGGGAATGGTTTCCATCTCTGTGTTCAACGCTTGTTTGCTGCGCTTGCTTCGGTGAAAAGTTATTCCGAAACGGTGCGCCTCGTTTCGCAATTGTTGGATTATTTTTAAGGTTTCACTCTTTTTATCCAAATAAAGCGGAATGGGATCATTGGGATAAAACAATTCCTCCAACCGTTTCGCAATTCCTATTATAGCAATTTTTCCGCGCAATTCCAACATGTCCAAACTTTTCAACGCCGAGGAAAGTTGCCCTTTTCCCCCATCTATGATGATGAGTTGCGGTAAGGGTTGCTCTTCCTCCAGCAATCTTTTGTAGCGGCGATACACAACTTCTTCCATCGAAGCAAAATCATCCGGCCCTTCCACGGTTTTAATGTTGAATTTACGATAATCCTTTTTGCTCGGTTTCCCATCTTTGAAAACTACACAAGCAGCAACCGCATTAGTTCCTTGAATATTACTATTGTCAAAACATTCAATATGGCGCGGCTCTTCGGAAAGGCGAAGGTCTTTTTTCATTTGCGCCATTATTCGTTTTTCATGGCGGTCCGGATCCACGATTTTCGATTGTTTAAATTTCTCCATCCGGAAATATTTCGCGTTCCGCTCAGACAGTTCAAGAATCGCTTTTTTATCGCCCAATTTTGGCACGTGCACTTTTATATCTTCCCCAACCTCAACTTCAAAAGGCACATAAATTTCCTTTGAAAGCGAATTGAACCGTTGCCTAATTTCAACAATGGCAAGTTGAAGCAACTCTTCATCGGTTTCATCCAATTTCTTTTTTAATTCCAAAGTGTGCGACCGTATAATTGAACCATGCGAAAGCTGCAAAAAGTTTACGTATGCATAGCTTTCATCAGAAATTATAGTAAACACATCCACATTATTTATCTTCGGATTTACGACGGTACTTTTGCTTTGGTAATTCTCCAAAATATCAATCTTTTCCTTTACGCGCTGTGCCTGTTCAAATTTTAAATCGGCCGCCAAATCTTTCATCTGACTTTTGAATTTATGCAACGAATCCTTAAAATTCCCTTTCACGATATTGCGAATGGCTTCAATATTTTCGTGATATTCCTTTTCGGAATAAAGCCCTTCGCAAGGCCCATTACAGTTTCCCAAGTGATATTCCAAACACACTTTATATTTTCCGGCCCTTATTTTTTCTTCGGATAGGTCATAGTTGCAAGTGCGCAACGGATACAGGCCTTTTATTAAATCCAGCAATGTGTGAACGGTTTTCATACTGGTGTACGGCCCGAAATATTCCGAACCATCTTTTATCATCCTTCGCGTTGGAAAAACCCTCGGAAAACGTTCGTTTTTAATACAAATCCACGGGTAACTTTTATCGTCTTTCAGCAAAACGTTATAGCGCGGCTGATAATTTTTTATAAGATTGTTCTCCAGCAAAAGCGCATCGGTTTCGGTTTCAACCACGATGTGTTTTATGGTTTCAATCTTTTTTACAAGAATCCTGGTTTTGCCGTTGTCCTGTTGTTTGTTGAAATAGGACGAAACTCTTTTTTTAAGGTTTTTTGCTTTACCCACATACAGCAATTTCCCATCTTTATCGTAGTATTGATAAACACCCGGCGAATCGGGAAGCGTAGCAATTTGAAGTGTTACCGAAGCATTGGCCATAGCCTCAAAGATACTTGCTATTTTGTTTTTTAAGGAATTTTTCTTAAACCAAAATAGTTAAGAAACGGTTAAAACGTACATTTGTAAATGTTACAACTAACTGAATATAAAAGCCCACTGCCTGCGATTGATTAGGATTGACTTCCCGTTTTGGAGCTATTGACGATACCGAAGGTGAAAATTCACTTTACACCTGGCACCTCATCTTTTCTTCGTGGGAAGCTAACCGTTAATTTTTAACTAATGCTTTTATCGGCAATGTTCTTTTTAGTTAAATTGCACGCACAATAACCAATTATGAACATTGCCATTTTATCTCGTGGGGAAGCGCTTTATTCCACCAAAAGTCTTTTAATTGCTGGCGAAGCGAGAAACCATACTATGTCGGTTTTGGATCCCTCATACTGCAGCCTTGCCGTGGAAAAAGGTAAAGCCGCTCTTTATTTTCAAAATGAGAAACTGGTTGACATTCAAGCAATCATCCCCAGGATTGGCGCTTCAAACACTTATTTTGGAACCAATGTAGTGCGCCATTTTGAATCGATGGGTATTTTCAGCGTAGCTTCCTCCGAAGGAATTATCAATAGCCGTGACAAATGGGCGTGTTTCCAAATATTGGCGAAGCATCAAATTCCAGTGCCTCGAACAATTTATGCTTCCTTTTTTGAATACGAAGAGCAATTGAAAACTTTCAATGGCAAACCAATAATCATCAAACTTTTGGAGGGCACCCACGGCGAAGGCGTTATTCTTACTGAAAGTCCGCAAAATGCGCTTGCAACTATTGAAACGTTGAACGCTGCCGGCGTAAAATTTCTGTTGCAGGAATATATTGAAGAAGCCAATGGCGCAGACATTCGCGCAATTGTGGTTGATGGGGTAGTGGTAGCAGCAATGAAACGGCAGTGCAAGATTGGCGATTTCCGCAGTAATCTACATCGCGGCGGTACTTCAGAAATGGTTTCCCTTTCTTTCGAAGAAGAAAAAATTGCGATAAAAGCCGCAAAAGCAATGAACCTCGGGTTTTGCGGGGTCGATATTCTGCAGTCGAAAAACGGCCCGATGGTTTTGGAAATTAACAGCACCCCTGGGTTGGAAGGCATTGAGAATACTTCAGGCAAGAATGTTTCGAAAAGTGTTGTTGGGTTTATTGAGCGAAACAGAAAAAAGTAGTCAGTTTTCAGATTTTTTTGTTTTTTGATAATTATTTGGAATTTGTTATTTGTTATTTGGAATTTTTATTATTTACCTTGCAATAAACAAATCCCCAATACATTGATAAGAAACATAGGAAGAATAGACAAAGCAGATTTTCCAATGCTGAATCTCTTCGATATTGAAGTGAAAATTGACACGGGTGCCTACACCTCTTCCATCCATTGTAAAAACATGAAAGTGGAAGATAGCTATCTGAAATGCAATTTTCTGGATGAAGAACACCCCAGCTATCACGAAAAGGAAATAGTTTTTGATGAATACGACGTGAAGGTGGTAAAAAGCAGCAACGGCCAGTCTGAAGCTAGATATAGAATTAAAACTGAAATCGTTCTTTTTGGAAAAACACAACCAATTTATTTAACACTGAGCGATCGGGAAGAGATGCGTTTTCCCGTACTTTTGGGCAGGAATTTTTTGAGCAAAAAATACATGGTGGATATAAACAAAACCAATCTTTCCTTCAAACTAAAAAACAAAAAATGAATATAAAAATATTATCCGCAAACGCAAATCTATATTCCACCAAACGTCTTGTGGAAGCTGCCAAAGCCAGAAAGCACGAGGTAGAAATTATAAATCACGCGAAGTGCGATATTGTTATTGAAAAGAAAAAACCCGTAATCATTTATAAAGGCCAAAAGCTTGAACACACCGATGCCATTATCCCACGAATCGGTGCCTCGGTAACTTTTTACGGAACCGCTGTGGTACGCCAATTTGAGATGATGCACGTTTTTACAACTACAGAATCGCAAGCCTTGGTGCGCTCACGCGATAAATTGAGGAGCTTACAAATACTTTCCCGTGCGGGATTGGGATTGCCGAAAACGGTTTTCACCAATTATTCCAAAAACGTAAAGGAAATTGTGGACCACGTGGGTGGCGCACCTGTAATCATCAAACTTTTGGAAGGAACTCAGGGCATCGGCGTTATTTTGGTTGAAAGCCGAAAAGCGGCGGAATCGGTAATTGAAGCATTCAACAATTTGCAGGCGCGCGTAATTGTACAGGAATTTATAAAAGAAGCCGGTGGCGCAGATATTCGTGCCTTTATTGTGGACGGACAGGTTGTTGGCGCAATGAAAAGACAGGGAAAAGAAGGCGAATTCCGCAGTAATTTGCACCGTGGCGGCACAGCTTCCGTTATAAAACTTACCGATGAAGAAGAAACCGCAGCCCTAAAAGCCGCCAAAGCTATGGGTCTTGGAATTGCAGGAGTTGATATGTTGCAGTCGGCACGCGGCCCGCTTATTTTGGAAGTAAACTCTTCGCCTGGTTTGGAGGGCATTGAAGCCGCCACCGGAAAGGACATAGCAAATTCAATCATAAAATATATTGAGCGCAACGTTTAACTATGGCGAAAAAAGAGGAACGTGATATTGTAATTTTAAATGAACGCATCGCTTTGGGCGAAAGCCGTACGGTCGATTTCAGCATTGCGAAACTTTATACTTCTACCACAGTTGAAATTCCTATAATTATATCACGCTCTAAAATTCCCGGACCCACGGTTTTGCTAACCGCAGCTATTCACGGAGACGAAATTAATGGCGTAGAAATAGTGCGTCAGCTCATTGCCCGAAAATTGAACAAGCCCAAACGCGGCACCATTATTTGTATTCCTATTTTAAATGTTTTTGGATTTTTAAATGGAGACCGCTCCTTTCCCGATGGGCGCGACCTTAACAGGGTTTTCCCCGGCACAAAATCTGGATCATTGGCAAGTAGGGTTGCCTATCATTTCACCAAAAAGATTTTACCACACGCCGACTATTGTTTTGATTTTCATACAGGCGGTGCCAGCCGATTTAATGCCGCACAAATTCGGATTAAACCCAACGATCCAAAATTGTTGGAACTCGCAAAAATCTTCAATGCTCCCTTTACTGTTTATTCAAATACCATTGAAAAGTCATACCGAAATACCTGCCAAAAAATGGGCATTCCTATTCTTCTTTTTGAAGGGGGAAAAAGCCGTGAGAGCAACAAACATATTGTAAAGGAAGGTGTGGAAGGGGTTTTGCGCGTCTTGGAACATTTGGATATGCTGGGGAAAAGACATGTGGCGCCAGAACCGCCAGCAAAAACAGTAATTATAGAAAAAAGCAAATGGGTGCGCGCGCACCGCAGTGGTTTGCTTCACGTGAAAATTGATTGCAATAAGCACGTGGAAAGAGGTGAATTTTTAGCCACAATTACCGATCCGTACGGGAAAATGCGTTTCAAGGTTACTTCGCCCAATGAAGGTTATATTATTAATGTGAACCAATCTCCCATTGTAAATCAAGGCGATGCTATTTTTCATATTTCAACCATAAACACTGCAAATACGGGAGATGAAGAAAGGGAAGATTAATGGATTTTAGATTGACGATTGACGATTAACGATTAACGATTTGAGATTTGGAATTTGTGATTTGTGATTTGTGATTTGTGATTTGGAATTTTAAAACATTATGTCTGATAAAAAAACACTTCGGTTGAAATACAAAAAGCTCCGCGAAAACCTTTCCGAAGAGTCCATCGAAGAAATGAGCCTACAGATTGCAAACCAAGCCTTGCATCTTCCCATTTGGAACAAAACCTATTACCATATTTTCCTTCCTATTTCAGCAAAAAAAGAAGTGAATACCGAATACTTGTTGCACATTTTACAGGGAAAGGATAAAAGCATCGTAATTTCAAAAGCCGATTTTGTTTCGGGCGAAATGAAGCATTTTCTGTTGCAAGAGAACACAGTTTTAAAAACTTCGGAATACGGAATTTCCGAACCAGTTTCCGGAATTGAAATTTCACCAGAAATTTTGGAAGTTGTTTTTGTGCCTTTATTGGCCTATGACCAAATTGGCCATCGCATTGGGTACGGAAAAGGATTTTATGACCGGTTTTTGGCGAAATGCAGTCCCAGCACTGTATTTGTAGGACTATCGTTTTTTGAAGCAGAACCTGAAATATTTTTTGAAGCTACAGATGTACCCTTAGATTTTTGCGTTACTCCAAAGAAAATAGTGGAATTTTCAAAATAACCAATTATCTTTATGAGGTTAAACTATTACTAACCAATTAAATAAAAAGATGGAAACAACCAATCAACCTATGGGATCGCCGCCAGACAACAACTTGGTCTGGGCAATTCTATGTACCGTTTTATGCTGCCTTCCATTGGGCATCGTGTCAATTATTAAAGCAACAAAAGTTAAAGAACTTTGGGCCCAAGGTGATACCGTTGGCGCTCAAAATGCCGCAGATGAAGCCAAAAAATGGGCTATTTGGGGAGCGGCAGCTGCTGCCATAGTTTGGGTGCTTTATATTATATTCTTTGTAGTTATTGGTCTTGGTGGAGCTTTCGCAGGATACAACTAAATTTTTAAAAATAGCCCTCATTGCTATTGTATTTGGGGGCTTTTTTATGCTCTATTTTTCTTATAATCCTTCAATAAATTCTTTTTTTATTCCCTGCCCGTTTCATTATATCACAGATTTTTATTGCCCCGGCTGTGGTTCGCAACGGGCTATACATTTATTGTTGCACGGAGATGTAATTGGAGCATTTAGATTCAACCCATTAATGGTGCTAACCTTACCCATTTTAATTTACGGTTTGGGAATTACTGCCACAAATTGGATTTTTGGCACCCGTTACAGATTCATGCTTTTTTACAGCAAGCTCTTTATTTTTGGATATTTTGGATTAGCAATTCTTTATTGGGTACTGCGGAATTTGCATTTTTACCCTTTCAATTTACTTGCGCCAACCAGCTAAATACTACCCTTCCATTTCTTTCTTCGGAAATGCTTTTTTGTTGAAAATAAGCAGTAAAATTACCCCCACACTTATTGAGGAATCGGCAATGTTGAAAACAGGATCAAAGAAGGTGAAATACTCCCCACCCCAAAAAGGAACCCATTCGGGCATCATGCCGCCATACAAAGGAAAGTAAAGCATATCTACCACTTTCCCGTGAAATAATGTTCCATAGCCTCCGCTTTCGGGAAACAATGTGGCTACTTGATGATGGCTATCATTGAAAATAATTCCGTAAAAAACAGAATCAATAATATTTCCCAAAGCGCCCGCAAAAATCAATGCGACACAAAAAATTAAAATACGCGGGGCATTTTTTCGAACGGAATCCCACAGCCAATAGCCAATACCGCAGATGGCGACAATCCTAAAAAGCGTTAGAAAAAGTTTTCCGTACTCCCCGGGAATTTTTGCCCCCCACGCCATTCCTTCGTTTTCAACAAAAAGAATTCGGAACCAATCAAAAACACGGATTTCTTCGCCTAAAACGAAATGCGTTTTAATATAATATTTTGAAATCTGATCAATCAACAAGATCAGAATTATGATCAGTGTAGCTTTTTTTAGGCTCATACGTTTTTGGCTTTCTTCCGCTGTAATATTGAAATGCGAAGGCTTTCCTTTGCTAGGTGTTGGAGAGCGATGCAAAAATAGCAATATTATTCGGTTTGTAGCAGCGAAATATTTCCAGAGCTACTTTCCGCTTCCACGAGAAATTTTCCATGGTTTTGAAGCTCATTTTCCGCAGTTTCATTTTTTGAAAATACCTTTTGCGTGGTCGCCATAAAAAAAGCCCCAACACGGGGCTAGATTTGTTAGGTTAACTCCCCTCCCCTCGGGAGGGGCTGGGGGTGGGACTATTTCTGCATATTCTTTGCCTCAATGCTCAAAGTAGCGTGCGGCACAAGTTTTAAACGTTCTTTATTGATCAATTTGCCCGTAACTCTACAAACCCCGTAGGTTTTGTTTTCAATACGCACCAAAGCGTTTTTAAGGTCCCGGATAAACTTTTCCTGGCGAATGGCAAGCTGCGAATTCGCCTCTTTGCTCATCACTTCACTGCCCTCATCAAAAGCTTTGAAAGTGGGAGAAGTATCGTCCGTACCGTTGTTACTATCGTTTTTGTATGAACTTTGGATCAACTCCAATTGTTCAATTGCCTTTCTTATTTTATCGTTGATGAGTGTTTTAAATTCTTCCAGTTCGGCATCGGAAAATCTGGTTTTTTCTGTGTCTGTCATATCTAATGTTTTTTAATGCTTATGCGTGTTTCAATTTCGTCAAATGCAATTTCGTTTCCTTGTTCAATTTGTGGCTGAAATTGCAAAACCTCCGTTAATGTTTCTTCTTTTATATACTGTAGGTTTTGGTTTACCGCCACCTTTAGTTTTTCGTTATCTTGAAGTGAAACTTCAATTCTGTCAGTAACTTCAAAACCGCTATCCTTTCTCAAGTTTTGGATTCTGTTTACCAGTTCTCGGGCAATTCCCTCATTTTTTAATTCGGGCGTTAGCGTAACATCCAGTGCAACAGTAACTCCATCAGCATTTGCAACCAGCCAGCCCTCAATATCCTGCGAACTTATCATTACATCTTCGAGCGCCAAAGTAGTATTTTTTTCATTAATAGAAACAGATATTTTCCCATCTTTTTCAAGAGTTGCAATTTGTTTCTGATCAAAGCCCAAAATAGCCGCCGCCACTGCTTTCATATCTTTTCCGAAGCGCGGGCCCAGAGCTTTGAAATCTGGTTTTATCTGTTTTACCAACATTCCGGAACCTTCGTCAATCAGTTCTATCTCCTTTACGTTTACTTCACTTTTTATCAAATCTGAAACCGCGAGGATTTCTTCTTTTTCTGAAGCATCCAAAACGGGAATCATTATTTTTTGAAGCGGTTGGCGCACTTTTATCTTCTCTCGTTGACGTAACGAAAGTACCAAAGAAGATATTGTTTGTGCCTTCTGCATCTTGTGTTCCAGCTTTTTATCAATGAACGAAGTATCTGCTTTTGGAAAATCGGTCAAATGTACCGAAGCTTTTTTATCCTTCGCAGTTGCCTGTGTTAAATCTATGTAAAGCCTGTCCATAAAAAACGGAGCTACGGGAGCGCCCAGTTTTGCAACAGTTTCCAAACAAGTGTAAAGCGTTTGGTAGGCCGAAATCTTATCGTCGTTATAACTGCCTTTCCAAAATCTTCTTCGGCTTAAGCGAACAAACCAGTTACTCAAATTTTCCTGAACAAATTCTGAAATGGCGCGTGCTGCCTTTGTTGGTTCGTAATCTGCGTAATAATCATCCACTTTTTGGATGAGGGTATGCAATTCTGAAAGTATCCATCTGTCAATCTCTGGGCGTTTTTCCAGCGGAAGATCGTTTTCAAGATACTCAAAATTATCGAGATTGGCGTAAAGACTGAAGAAGCTATACGTATTGTAAAGCGTTCCAAAGAATTTATTCCGCACTTCGGAAATACCGTCTTGGTCAAATTTCAAATTATCCCACGGGTTTGCATTGCTAATCATATACCAACGCGTGGCATCGGGCCCGAAAACATCCAAGGTTTCAAAAGGATCCACCGCATTGCCCAAACGCTTGCTCATTTTCTGCCCGTTTTTGTCCAAAACAAGGCCGTTTGAAACTACGTTTTTATAAGCTACATCATCAAAAATCATCGTTGCAATTGCATGCAATGTATAAAACCAACCCCGGGTTTGGTCAACACCTTCAGCAATAAAATCGGCTTTGCGCCAAGTGTTTTCAACCTTTTCCTTATTTTCGAAAGGATAATGCCATTGTGCATAGGGCATGCTTCCGCTGTCGAACCAAACGTCTATCAAATCTGCTTCGCGCTTCATTGGTTTTCCACTTGGGGAAACGAGTGTTATTTCGTCCACAATATTTTTGTGAAGATCAACTTTCGCATAGTTTTCAGCCGAAAAATCGCCGGGTTTGAAATCTTCAAAAATAGCTTCGTTCATTACACCCGCTGAAACTGCTTTCTGCATCTCAACTTTCAGTTCTTCAATTGAACCGATTATAATTTCTTCCTTTCCGTCTTCGGTTCTCCAAATTGGCAATGGAATTCCCCAATAGCGCGAACGCGAAAGGTTCCAATCATTGGCATTTGCAAGCCAATTGCCAAAACGGCCTTCGCCGGTTGCTTTTGGTTTCCAGTTTATTTCTTTGTTCAGTTCGAACATTCTATCGCGGAAATCTGTCACTTTTATAAACCAGGAATCCAGCGGATAATATAAAATTGGTTTATCCGTACGCCAGCAATTTGGGTAACTGTGAACGTATTTTTCAACTTTGAAGGCTTTGTTTTCTGTCTTTAATTTTATTGCAATTTCAACGTCTACAGATTTTTCGGGAACTTCCGAATCTTCGTAGTATTCGTTTTTTACATATTTCCCAGCAAGTTCCTTCATTTCCGGACGGAATTTGCCTTGTAAATCCACAAGCGGAACCAAGTTGCCGTTTTCGTCTTTTACCAACATTGGCGGCACTTCCGGCACAGCTTCTTTTGCAACCTTGGCATCATCTGCTCCAAAGGTTGGCGCGGTGTGCACTATTCCGGTTCCATCTTCCGTTGTTACAAAATCACCAGCAATTATTCTAAAAGCGTTTTCGGGGTTTTCAAAAGGATGTGCGTAATCCAGCAATTGCTCGTAACGGATTCCTATTAAATCTGCGCCTTTAAATTCCTTTGAAATAAAATACGGAATTATTTTATCACCCTGTTTGTAGGCTTCAAGGATATCATCGTTTGGTTTTTCTTCGTAATTTTTTGCAAATTGACTTGCAACCAAATTCTTCGCCAATACCACATTTATGGGTTGAAAAGTGTATTGGTTAAACGTTTTCACCAAAACATAATCAATTTTTGCGCCCACCGTCAAAGCAGTATTGCTCGGGAGCGTCCACGGAGTGGTAGTCCAAGCAAGAAACCAAATATTGTTTGATTCTTCCGCAAGGAAATCTGGCAAGGTTTCAGCCATTGCTTTAAATTGGGCAACCACGGTCGTATCTGTAATATCTTGATACGTGCCAGGTTGATTCAATTCATGTGAGCTCAAGCCTGTTCCCGCTTTCGGGGAATAGGGCTGAATGGTATACCCTTTATATAATAAATTCTTATTGTATATTTCCTTCAGCAGCCACCAAACCGTTTCCATGTATTTTGGCTCGTAGGTAACATACGGATCGCTCATATCTACCCAATACCCGTAGCTTTCGGTTACTTTGTTCCACACGTCTGTATAGCGCATTACTGCTTTTTTGCAGGCCGCGTTGTAATCTTCCACCGAAATTTTTTTGCCGATGTCCTCTTTGGTAATTCCCAGTTCTTTTTCAACTCCCAATTCTATAGGCAAACCGTGGGTATCCCAGCCCGCCTTTCGGTCAACCTTAAACCCCTTTTGGGTTTTGTAACGGCAAAATATATCCTTAATGGCACGCGCCATTACGTGATGGATTCCCGGCAAACCATTTGCGGAAGGCGGGCCTTCAAAAAATACGAACGGTTGCGCCCCTTCGCGAATGGAAACACTCTTCTCGAAAATGTTTTCATTTTTCCAAAAATCCAGTATTTCTTCCGCCAATTTTGGGAGGTCCAGCCCTTTGTATTCTTTAAATTTTTTGCTCATAATGTGGGTGTTCTAATAAAGGTTGCAAAAGTAAGGTTTTTTGAAGAAAAAGAGTAGCGCTCTTGGTTTGAGTTTCTATTAAATAGAAGAAAATGTCTTTAAAATTAACCCGTAAAATAAATAACGCCGCTCTAAAAAGCGGCGTTATTCAATTTGTTTTAAATTAAATATTATCGGGAAAATCTAAATTCAGTAGTGGTAGTAATTGTGCTATTGTTAGAGGTTGTTTCAATTTCTGAAAATAGATTCATTTCATTTTCAGTATATTTGGTAATATCAAAAGCAACTATATTTCCATCCTGATCCGTTAGGGTCACTACCTTATTTGTCGTGTTTAGGGAATAAGTGCCTGATTCATCCAAATCCACTATTACGGTATCCCCCACAGTTATTGTTCCGTCTGCTTCCTTAACCGTGGTTACAGTGTTGAACAATCCAGTAGCAGTATAATTGTTATTGGCATTAAAAGCAAAATTTACATTTTGAAAAACGCTTCCCACAGTAGTGGAAGTGGAAGTAGATGTAGTTCCATTACTAAAGGTAATTGTTTCAGAAATTTTAACCTCTAAAAAGTTCATTTTGTAAGTGTCTACAAAATTAGTGGTACTAAGTTTATAAGATTCGGTATTATCATCATCTTTATTACAACCAACGGCCAAAATGGCAAGTGTAAAAAGGAAAATCATTTTTGCTAACTTCATAATAATATTTTTTAAATTTTTGGCGAATATAGCGCCATTTTAGAAACTAACGCTTTCCTAAGGTTTTTTATTATTCATTTCATTAATAAACAAATAGCATGCAATCACTTCATATTTGAAATAACACAACTAATAATTTTGTTTTGGATATCCCTAATTTCTATTCTAAAGCAAGGCATAGTATCGTTGCATCTTTATATTTGGAATATTTTATAAGGGTTTTTTGCTAAAACGCCATCATAATTTTGAATACTGCATTTTTTCCCTCAAATTTGATGTCCTTTAAAGATTCTATAAAATCCCTAATGAAATGCCCTTTAACATTAACAAAAAATCCATGATTGATAGCAAAGGCATTACATCTTCCTATTTATCAAATATTAAATTAAGATGAAAAAAATATATCTCTTTCTTCTCCTTGCCACTGTTTCTCTTGCCTCCGTTCAATCCCAAATTCTTGACCCCGTAAAATGGTCCACAAGTATTAAAAAAATATCGGAAACTGAATACGATTTAATTGCAAAAGCTACTATCGATAAAGGCTGGCATCTTTATTCTCAGGTGGTTCCGGACAATGGGCCCTTGCCAACCGTATTTACTTTTGAAGAAAATAAAGAGTACCAATCTGTTGGAAAAATAAAGGAAAGTAAAGGCACTACAGAATTAGACCCAGTGTTTGATATGGTGATTACCTTCTTCTCCAATACAGCAACATTTACAAAACGTATAAAACTGACTGGCGATAAAGGCACCACTATTAAAGGCGAAGTGGAATTTATGGTTTGCGATGATACGCGCTGCTTACCTCCAGCCTATGTTGATCTGGTATTTAAAATTCCCGCTCCCCAAAAAAACGGAGAAACTGCGGTAACCCCTGTAAATACCGACAATACTGAAACTGCCGAAGTTGATATAGTGACTATTGAAGATGTATTATCTACAACTTCTGAAGTATCCGAAACTGAAAAAGACAGTGTGCAGTCAACTGCTGAAACCTCACATGCAGCAATTAAACAAACAGAAAAACAAGAAAACAAAGGGCTTTGGACTATCTTTTTTATTGCTTTCCTTTCAGGCTTTGCCGCATTATTAACACCATGTGTATTCCCAATGATACCTATGACGGTGAGCTTTTTTACAAAACAAAGCAAAACCCGCTCAGCCGGAATAAGAAATGCCATTATTTACGGTATTGCCATTATACTAATTTACATATTTTTAGGAGCAATTGTAACTTGGGTCTTTGGTGCTGATGCCTTAAATGCACTATCAACAAACGTTTGGTTTAACGTAATCTTCTTTTTGCTGTTGGTGATTTTTGCCTTTTCCTTTTTGGGAGCTTTTGAAATTATGCTTCCAAATTCTTGGGCAAACAAAGTAGACAAACAGGCCGATCGTGGCGGATTTATTGGAATTTTCTTTATGGCTTTGGCCTTGGCAATTGTTTCTTTTTCCTGCACTGGGCCAATAGTAGGAACACTTTTGGTGGAAGCAGCTTCCAAAGGAGGCATTGCTCCCTTTGTTGGAATGTTCGGATTTTCATTGGCTTTGGCATTGCCCTTTGCACTTTTTGCAGCCTTCCCGGGGTGGATGAATTCCCTTCCAAAATCTGGCGGATGGCTGAACACAGTAAAAGTATTTCTAGGCTTTTTGGAACTGGCATTGGCATTCAAATTTTTGTCGAATGCAGATCTTGTGCTTCAACTCCATTGGCTTGAAAGAGAAGTTTTCCTAGCCATTTGGATCGCAGTTTTTGGAACCTTGGCTTTGTATCTTTTCGGAAAAATACAGCTGCCGCACGATTCGCCATTGTCGCACATTTCTGTGGGAAGATTGAGTCTCGGCCTTGTGGTTTTGGCATTCACGATTTATATGATTCCCGGTCTTTGGGGCGCGCCTTTAAAATTGATAAGTGGTTTTCCGCCCCCAATGCAATACAGTGAATCGTCCTATGGGGTGGGCTATACAAAATTAAGTACTGGTGCAGCTGCTTCTGCCGATCACGATTTTCCGGAAGGGGCACATTTGGGGCCACAGGATATCCTTTCTTTTGATGACTATGATGTTGGACTAGCATACGCCAAAAAAATTGGAAAACCTGTTTTGATAGATTTCACAGGTTTCGCCTGCGTAAACTGTAGAAAAATGGAGGAACGTGTGTGGAGTGAGCCCAAGATTTTGAAATTGCTCAATGAGGATATTGTACTTATTTCATTGTATGTTGATGACAAACGCCCGTTACCGGAAGGGGAAGAGGTTACCTCAAAAATATCTGGGAAGAAACTGCGCTATATTGGCCAAAAATGGAGCGAATTTCAAATTCTTAAATACAAGGCAAACGCACAACCCTTTTATGTTTTGATGGATCACAACGAAGAAAACCTCATCGACCCCGTGGGATACACTCCCGATATTGAGGAATACTACGGCTGGCTTCAAAAAGGAACTGGCGCTTTCAAAAAATAGCCAGGCCCAAACGCTTAATTTTGAATGGTATTGATTAAATTTAAGTGATAATAAAAAACCAAAGGATGATTTCTTCGGAAGAAAAAATAAAAACCAACTCACTGGAAAAGTATTTTGAACCTTTCCGAAATAATATTGTTGGCATAAACCAAGAATTTGATTCGCCCTTCGGAAGAAAAAAAATTATCTATACAGATTGGACCGCGAGCGGCCGTCTCTACGCTCCCATTGAAGAGAAAATGCTGAATGACTTTGGCCCTTTTGTGGCGAACACCCACACCGAAACTACAGTAACGGGAACGGCGATGACGAAAGCATATCACGAAGCCCGAAAAATTATAAAGAAACACGTAAACGCCAACGAACACGACGTATTGATTACCTGTGAAAGTGGAATGACTGGTGCCATCAACAAGTTCCAGCGTATTCTGGGATTGAAAATTCCTGAAAATCTAAAACCATACACAAAAATTCCCGACAAAATTAAACCGGTCGTTTTTGTGACCCATATGGAACACCACAGCAACCAAACCTCGTGGCTGGAAACTATTGGAGATGTAGTGGTTGTCCCGCCAAACGACGATGTTTTGGTCTGCATGGAAACCTTCGCAAAAACTGTAGAAAAATATAATGACCGTCCCATAAAGATTGCTGCCGTTACCAGCTGTTCCAACGTAACAGGAATTCAAACGCCCTACCACGAAATAGCAAAATTGATGCACAAAAACGGCGGACTCTGCTTTGTAGATTTTGCCTGTTCGGCACCGTATGTTTCAATAAATATGCACCCCGAAGAAGAAAGTGCATATTTAGACGCAATTTTCTTTTCGCCCCATAAATTTTTGGGTGGGCCAGGCTCCAGTGGCGTACTTATTTTCAACAATAATCTATATAAAAATACCATTCCGGATAATCCCGGAGGCGGCACCGTTTCGTGGACCAATCCGTGGGGAAACCACAAGTACATCGACGACATTGAAACCCGTGAAGACGGCGGAACACCTGGTTTTCTTCAAACAATTCGCACTGCACTTTCCATTCGCTTAAAGGAAAAAATGGGAATTGAAAATATTTTACAGCGCGAACACGAACTTTTGAATATTATTTTTGAAAAACTAAATCAAATTCCAAATCTAAAAATTTTAGCGCCAAACACAGAAGATAGACTGGCAGTAATCAGTTTTTATATTGACGATCTGCATTTCAATCTTGGCGTGAAATTGCTCAACGATCGTTTCGGAATACAAACTCGAGGTGGATGCTCCTGCGCCGGAACCTACGGCCATTACTTGCTTCACGTAGATCAGGAAACTTCAAGCCGCGTTACTTGCGAAATTGACCACGGCGATCTTTCCCACAAACCGGGCTGGATCCGGATGTCCATCCATCCCACAACTACAAATAAAGAAATTGAATTTGTTTGTGATGCTATAAAAGAGCTGGCGGCAAATTTTTCAGAATGGGGAAAAGAATACAAATACAATAGCCATAGCAATGAATTTTCCCATCAAAATGAAAAAACTGACAATAAAATGGAAGCATGGTTTACATTTGAATAATTAATTTTAATAAATACAGTCAAGCAATTTGAAAATACTTCTCCTTCTAATTTTCATATTTCCCTTTTTCATTTCTGCGCAGGAATATGTAGATATTTTTCGAATTGGCTACGGACAAACATTAAACAATAATTTTGAAGGCGTCAATAGTAGCACCAATGTAAAATCATTTGAAGCTGGGCTTACTTTTCCAGTTGTTCTAAATGAAAATCATGCCCTCATAACAGGTGCAGATTTCAGTATAAACAATCTCCAACTGTTCCCCGAAGCTGAATTTACTAGTCTTTACAGCACTAATATTAAATTGGGCCTCGCTTCAACCTGGTCCGAAAAATGGAGCACGACCATTGTGCTGCTTCCGAAGATTGCTTCCGATTACAAAAATATTTCAAGCGATGATTTCTACTTGGGCGGTTTTGCGCTCTTGAAATTGAAAAAGAATGAAAACCTTAAATACCGCTTCGGAATTTATGCTTCACAGGAAGCTTTCGGCCTTTTTACCACCCCCATTTTGGGCTGGTATTACTTGAGCCCAAACAAGCGGTTTGAAATGGATATGAGCTTGCCCATTTCAGCCGATGTGAGCTATAAATTGGGTATTACAACAATTGGTGTAGATTACTTCGGAATTGGGCGAAGCTACAATGTGCACTACCAAAACGCGCCAACACTATATGCCGACCTCAGCTCGTTGGAATTTGCGAGCTATTTGCAGTTCAATGCTTTGGAAGAAAGTGTATTGTTGCGCGCAAAACTTGGTTATTCCAGCAACAATTATGAAATGTATGCGAAAGGGGAAAAAATGGATTTGGGGGTTTCCGCCTTTAGTTTTGGTGATGACCGCACCCAGTTGAACCCTTCACTCAATGGAGGTTTTTTTCTGAAATTTGAAGCGATTTATAGATTCCACATAACAGAAAATTCCAAAAAACAAGAACCAAATTCCAAATAAATTCCAAAAAACAATGATGGAAAAGATTGCCGGAAAGTAAAAGAACTAAATTCCAAAACGGTCTTTTGGAATTTGGAATTTATTTTTTTGGGATTAACCATTTTGACATTTTGGGATTTATTTGGAATTTGGCACTTGAAATTTGGCACTTGTGATTCTGTTACAATTATATCGGACAACAATAATTTGCGATTTGGGATTTGACATTTTGGGATTTATTTGGAATTTGGTACTTGAAATTTGGTACTTGTGATTCTGTTACAATTATATTGGACAACAATAATTTGAGATTTGGGATTTGACATTTTGGGATTTATTTGGAATTTGGTACTTAAAATTTGGCGCTTACTTTTCAAAAGTCCTATCTTTAAGATATGGAAAGAAACTGTCCAGAATGTGGGAATAAAATTTTGGGACGTGCAGACAAAAAGTTTTGCAGCGATTCATGTCGCAATGCACATAACAATTTACTCAATAAGGATAACAAAAACCTGGTTCGGAATATCAACAATCGCCTTCGGAAAAACTATCGCATTTTGGAAACTTTAAATTCTGAGGACAAAACAAAAACTACAAAAGACAGGTTATTGCGAATGGGTTTCAGTTTTGATTACTTCACCAGTATTTATACCACAAAAACCGGCTCCACCTATTTTTATTTGTATGATCAAGGGTATCTTCCTTTGGATAATGATTTTTATCTCTTGGTAAAAAAGGATCTTAAATAGTTAACTTCCCATTTCCAACTTCCCATGTCGCCCTTCGCTAATCAACACATAATCAAATTATCAAATCATCAAATCATCAAATCAACTTCACCCTTCACCCTCCATTTGTCATCCCGACGAAGGAGGGATCCCATCACAGTATGCCACCACCTATCACCCCATCACTTCAACATCGATACAATCGAAAGCTAACACATTCGCTAATCAACACATCCGCACATCATCAAATCATCAAATCAACTTCACCCCTTACTTTTTACTTTTCGCTCTTCGCTCTTCGCTCTTCGCTCTTCGCTAATTCCTATCTCGAAAATTTAGCAAACCCTTATATATAATCTAACAGTCTTTTAACCTGTATCGCTTCAAAAGCAGGGTATCTTTAATCTTCAAACAAAAAAACCTATAATTATGAAAACGAAAAACATATTAACGATGCTAATAATGCTTTTCAGTATTGGCATTTTTGCGCAGAGTGCAGACGATAAAAAAGTGATAAGCGACGCCGAAAACGCAAAGGCAGCGTTTATAAAAGCCCATCCTAAGATGCAAAACTATTTTGATGATGCAAAGGCATATGTCATTTTCCCAAACGTTGGAAAAGGAGCCTTAATTATTGGAGCGGCTTCGGGTAATGGAGCGGTTTATGAACGCGGCGTTCTAGTAGGAATGGCCAATTTGAAACAACTTGACGTGGGTGCACAGATAGGCGGAAAAGCATTTAGCGAAGTCATCTTTTTTAAAACAGATAGCGCCCTGCAGGAGTTTATGAACGACGATTTCCAATTCGGTTCCAACCTTTCGGCAATCGCGGTAAACCAAGCGCCGCCTTCCTTTGATGTAACCTACAATGATGGAGTTGCGGTGTTTTCACTGCCTAAGGAAGGGTTAATGGCCGAGGTATCCGTTGGCGGACAAAAATTTGAATATACCTCCTTGGATTAACCTACTAAACTCCGAAGGATTATAATATATAATCCTCCCCATATATATTTTATGAATTTAAGTCTGGCCCTTAAAAAGGGTCGGACTTTTTTCATAAGTTATGAATTGGGCTATGCCATCCTGCTGTCACCCTGAGCAGCCTGTCCTGAGCAGAGCCGAAGGGCAGTCGAAGGGAAGCCGAAGGACTCTCCCGAGTATGTGATTTGGAACTTTTAACTTTTAACTTGGAACCTGAAATAACCACAAAGAACAATTCGTGTATTCGTGGTAAAATAACCCACACCCAACACCCGTCAGTACACAACCCAAAACATCAAAAGTCACTCAATACTAACTACTCAATACTAACTACTCAATACTCCACACTAACAAACCCCCAAAACCCGCATCCCCCCAACATTCTCAATCCCCAACAACTCCCCATTCACATTCTTATAAAAGGAGACGCCAACAAAAGTAACCACAGCCACCTCCTCCGGAATGGCACTCGCTCCCGTCAAATTTACGCTTAGGTTCACAGGCGCAATAATTTTCTTATTTAAGGGCAATGGTTCACTTTCGCTAATGGCGCTAATGTTTTTAAAACCTTGTTCCAGTGCCACATACTTTTTCTTCTTAACATTATATCCATAATTGCTTACCGTCCCGGCTCCCAATTTAAAACTAATATGCGTTGCGCCCTCTGGAGCGGTTATCTGTTCTTTTCTGTTTAATATAGGCGAACTCCAGCGCACCTCATTTCTTTCTTTATTCAAACTTGGTTTTTCCTTTATTCCACCAACAGAATATACCAAGGGCCGTGCATTGATGAATTCAAAACCTTCCAATAAGGAACCGTTCTTCCGTATATCCAACTTCCGTTGCCCCACCATTCCAGTTCCTAAAAGAACTATTTTCCGCATCCTTCCACTTAACCTCCCCGAAAAATATTGGTCCTTAATCCCGTTCTTCTTGAGCCTTAAGGCCAAGCGCAAATCCTTTGCCGCCATACTGCCCCCTCCCATTTCCATATTTCCCCTTCGGGTCCCTTCGCGAGGACCCTTGCTATCAGTTGCCTTTTTCTTTGCAATCGTGCCAAATTCATCCTGAGTAAAAGTCATTCCCCCCATCGAGCCCCTAAGCTTCAAAAAATCATTTTCTATCCGTGCCATAACAAATCATTTTAAAAATTATACAAATCATTTTAACTTAAAACTATAATTCCCCTTAAATAATCCAGCCTCCACCCTTCACCCAAAAACCTGATAATCACTTTCCCCCCTTTAGGGGGTAGGGGGTAATTTCAAATTTTCACGCTCACCCTTCACCCTATCACCCATCACATCACCCTTCACGCTTCATTCACCTCTCACACCTCACACTGAACCTCTCTAATTGGTGTTGACCGTTTTAATTAATTATTTCATTGTCAAAAGGAGTCATCATTCATCATTCATTATTAATTACTAATTACTAATTATTCATTATTCATTATTCATTATTCATTATTCATTATTCATTATTTTTTGTTGTTGATCATTTTATGATTCCCGAATCCCTTCACCCATCACGCTTCACCCATCACTCTTCACCCCATAAAAGCCTCCCACAAGCCATAATTAAGCCCTAGAATGTCCGGGTCTAGTCCGGGTCAACTTCGGGTTACATCCAGGGACGATCCGAGTAAAATCTGGGAAAAACTATAAAAAGGAAATACTTTGTGGATAATTACACTCGTTTGTATTGATGCAGTAGCCTGAGTATAAAACATTTGCAATATACATCATAACAAAGCGGAAGTCAAGTAGATAGCTTAATTTATACCCGTTTAAAATAACTGTTCTCCAAACTATTCCAATCGCTAAGAATCCATTCCTCCAATTTCTAAACATTTAAAAGGATTAAAACAAAACCGCCCAGCATAGTGCCGGGCGGTTTCCATTTTAGCAATTAACAATAATAAAAAATTATTCTTTTAAAAGCCTCTTTGTAATCTCTCCATACTTGCCTTTGATCTTAATATAGTAAACAGCAGCTGCAAGCTGGTGAACATCTATCGGCTTCACGGTGCCCATACCACGAAGGTTAGCAGTCTGTACCAATCTACCCCTTAGATCATATATCTCCAGTCCTTCCAATTCAATATTCTGGGGGTTGCTGATGTTCAGAATATTCTTGGCAGGTACAGGATACATAGCAATGCTTCCAAGGCTCTGGTTATTGTCGCCAGTGCCAAGTACGCTCTCCACAACAAGTTCAAAATCACAGGTACTTGTATTGCCATACTCGTCAGTCGCTGTTAGCGTGATAGTATAGGTGCCATCGGCAAGCGGTGTTCCCGGAGCGGGATCCTGGCTTGTTATGGTAACAGGATCGGTACAGTTGTCAATAGCCGTTGCCTCGCCGTTCGCAAAGTAGTCCGGCAAGATGTAAAACAGGTTACCAACACCCGGATCAACGGTCTGGTCAAGTGGACAGGTAATCACAGGCGCAAGCAGGTCAACCGCGGTTACCGTAGCGGTACAAGTGGAAAGGTTGCCATTGTTGTCCTGGCTGAAAACCTGAACTGTTACAGGCGTGCCGATATCAGCACAGGTAAACTCCGTAATGTCCACAGCAACTGTAAGTATTCCGCAGGCATCATCGTTACTGGCTATTACATCGCTCGGGTCAAGTGTTGCCGTACCATCCGCACCAATCTCAATCGTGAAATCTTGGCAAACCAGCACTGGGGAAGTGTTGTCCTCCACAGTTACTATTGCTGTACAAGTAGCAGTATTTCCATTAACATCCGTTATCGTCAATACAACCGTATTGTCTCCAATGTTTGAGCAATCGAAGGTGTCAATGTCCAGATCATAACTTACAATGCCACAGGCATCGGTAGAGCCATTGTCTATATCTGTTCCTGCTATGGTCACTGTTCCTGTTACGGGATCAAGTTCCACTGTAATGTTCTGACAGGCTACCACCGGAGCGGTAACATCCTCTACAGTTACTAT
Source organism: Aequorivita sp. (assembly GCA_030690315.1). Taxonomy (GTDB): domain Bacteria; phylum Bacteroidota; class Bacteroidia; order Flavobacteriales; family Flavobacteriaceae; genus Aequorivita. Next base: position 19,200 of record JAUYGY010000046.1, on the reverse strand, counting down.
CGCTGTACAGCTACTTGAGTTACCGTTCACATCCGTAACTGTCAATATTACGTTGTTGTCGCCAACATCGGAACAATCAAAGGTGTCAATGTCTATTGTTATACTTGCTACACCACATTGGTCGGTGCTGCCACCGTCCACATCTGCAGCAACAATACTTGCGTTACCAAATTCATCCAATTGTATGGTTATGTTCTGGCATACAGCCACTGGCGCCTCATTGTCAATTACCGTAATTGTAAAGCTACATGTACTCACGTTTCCATTTACATCGGTCGCAGTGAACTCAATGGTATTGATGCCCACTGGGAACTGACTCCCGCTTGGGTCGCCCATAGTCTGCACTACAGAGTCCACGCCACAATTATCAAATACAATAGGCATAGAGAAACTTACCGTGGCGAAACAGTCGCCCGCATCGGTGTTTACGGTTATGTCCGCAGGACATGCAATTGTTGGAGGAATGCTGTCTTCTACCGTTACTATTGTAGTACAAGTAGAAACATTGCCATTTACATCAGTTACCGTAAGGGTCACTGTGTTCGGACCTACATCCGCACAGGTGAAATCTGTTATGTCAATTGAAGTGCTTGCAATTCCACAGGCATCGGTGCTTCCGTTTTCAATATCTGCAACCGTGATGCTCGCATTTCCGTTGGCATCCAATTGGATGGTGAAAGGGGCCGCGCAGTTTGCCACTGGAGCAACATTATCCTCAACCGTTACTACAGTAGTACAGGTTGAACTGTTTCCGTTCACATCGGTTACCGTTAAGGTTACCGTGTTCGGTCCTACATCGCTACAATCAAAATCAGTAATGTCTATCGAAGTGCTTGCAACAGCACAATTGTCGATACTTCCATTTTCAATGTCAGCAACCGTGATACTTGCCATTCCGTTCACATCCAGTTGGATGGTGAAGGGCGCGGCACAATTGGCCACTGGAGCCTCGTTATCATTTATTATTACATCAAAACTACAAGTTGCTGTATTTCCTGATGCATCGGTTGTTACAAATGTATTGGTTGTTGTTCCTACCGGGAAAGTGCTTCCGCTTGCAAGACCAGCTGTTTGGGCAGTAGTTGATCCTGGGCAATTATCTGTGCCAATAGGAGCAGTATACGTTATTACAGCACCACAAAATCCAGGGTCATTATTCTGGGTAATGTTTCCAGGACAAGTGATCTCGGGAACTTCGGTATCGTTAACCGTTACATCAAAACTACAGGTCGCTGTGTTTCCTGATGCATCGGTTACTACGAAGGTATTGGTCGTAGTTCCTATAGGGAAAGTGCTTCCAGAAGGAAGACCAGCTGTTTGAACAAAAGTGATAGAAGTATTCCAACTTATAGTAACCAAACCGTTTCCAGAGTTTCCGTCCACATCTCCTGTAGTATTCACTTGGTTGGTTCCTGAATTAAAGGAAGCTCCACCACCACCAACGCCACCGCCAGTTGAGTTTGAACCGCTTCCACCACCAGAGTAACCGCCGCCACCGCCGCCTACTTGATTTCCTGAACCATTTCCGCCACCGCCAAAACCACCAATACCAAAACCTACATTTGCACCAGCTCCGCCATTAACAAAAGATTTGCCTCCACTGCCTGCAGTCCATCCGTCGGCTCCATCAGTTAATAATCCACCACCAGCACCACTTGCAAAAGGAGCACCTACATTTCCGCCATTTCCAGCAGAACCACCAGTTCCTCCTCCACTGGCACCAGTTCCTCCAGTGGTAACTATTTGACCATGTTTATCTGGAGAGTCAACAGCACCAGAAGCACCGCCGCCGCCGCCAGCAATAATTAAAGGCGTATTAACAGCATCTGTTAAAAATGTCCCGCCGCCACCGCCGTTTCCTGCATTGTTATTCTCACCAACCAAAATTTTCAAGGTTGATCCCGGAGTTACGTTGAAATCTCCCTGCATTACCGCACCTTTTCCAGCAAATACTGCGGAAGACGCAGTATAACCTCCTGCAGCGCCTCGTGCTTCTATAGTTACACTTGTTACGCCAGCAGGTACAACAAAGGAATCGATTGTGCCAGTATATGAAAATGTCTGAGATCCCATTACCCCACTACAATTATCATCAGCCGTTACTGTGTAATTTACAACAGCTCCACAAACTCCTGGATCATTACTCACAGTAATATCTCCAGGACATGTAATTGTTGGCGGTATATTGTCCTCTACAGTTACAATCGTTGTACAAGTGGAAACATTACCATTTACATCGGTTACTGTTAATGTTACCGTGTTTGGACCTACATTACTACAGTCAAAATCTGTTATGTCTATGGAAGTGCTACCAACCCCACAGTTGTCCGTACTGCCATTTTCAATATCGGCTAATACGATGCTGGCCATTCCATTAACATCCAGTTGGATAGTAAATGGTGCCGCACAGTTTGCAACTGGAGGTTCAGTATCCTCTACAGTCACAGAATCTGAAGCACTATTTGTACATCCATTAGCATCGCTAAAGGTATATGTCAATATGTGTGTTCCATTACCCGCAGCCCCTGCATCGAATGTGTATGTCATACCATTTCCATCATCCGTAACACCAGGGCCACTATAAACACCTCCTATTGGAGATCCTCCTCCTTGCCCAGTTAATACTGCACTCGGACAAACAGGGCTCATTGGCGCTGAAAATGTAACAGTTGGTAATGCATTTATTGTAACACTTACACCAGAGCTATTCGGACAAGTTCCAGACGTTGTGTAAGTAACTGTGTATGCTCCAGGTATACTTGCAGATACATCAATCGTTCCTGTTCCAGCATTGATTGATAAGCCTGCTCCTGAAGTGAAGGTTCCTCCACCTAATCCTGTAATGGTTGGGGTAGGATCTGACTCATCTACACAATATGCAGCAGCACTGTAGCTAAACGAAGCATCATCCAAAGCATTTATAGTAACACTAACACTAGAACTATTCGAACAAACTCCGGCCGTTGTGTATGTAATCGTGTATGTCCCAGGTGTACTTGCAGATACATCAATCGTTCCAGTTGCAGCATTAATTGATAAGCCTGCAGGTGCTGAAGTGAAAGTTCCTCCTCCTAAACCTGTAATGGTTGGGGTAGGATCTACCGCATCTACACAATATGTAGCAGCACCGTAGTTAAACGAAGCATCATCCAAAGCGTTTATAGTAACACTCACCCCAGAACTATTTGGACAAGTTCCAGAGGTTGTATAAGTAACCGTGTATGCTCCAGGTGTGCTGGCGGACACATCAATTGCTCCGGTTGAAGCATTAATTGATAAGCCTGCTGGTACTGAAGTGAAAGTTCCTCCTCCTAAACCTGTAATGGTGGGGGTAGGATCTACCGCATCTGCACAATAGGAAGCAGCACCGTAGCTAAACGAAGCATCATCCAATGCAAAAACTTCCACATCATCTGTTGCAGAATTTCCATTTTCTGTATAAGTTAATATGTGTATTCCAACTCCCGCCACAGCAGGGTCAAAACTATAAGTCAAACCATTACCGTCATCGGTAACACCAGGACCACTGTATACACCACCAGTAGGCGTTCCTCCACCAAGACTAGTTTGCACTCCAGCATTAATACATAAATCAGCTGGGGCTGTAAATAAGGTAAGTATGACTGAATAGCTACAACCAGAATTTGCAGTAGGTACGAATTCAGTGGCATCATTATTTACCCAATATTGAATGTCATTGATTATTGCCGAAATTTGAGCAGCAGTACCAGTAATTGGAACTCCTCCAGGAACGGAAGAACAATCAAACTGCCAGTTGTCAACCTCTGTTTCGGGAGCTCCTGCAACGTAAACTCTTATAGCATTAACCCCATTGGTTAATTGATCTGGCAAGGCTGTTGTTGTGCTTGAAGTATTTCCTGTATCCCAATCTGCGTCGTTTGTAACGCCCGGATCCACATTACCGTGTATGCCAGTAATAAAATTAGGTGATGCAGCTGTTCCTTGATAAGCAAATAACTGATCACCAGTGGAAGATATTATGCTTCCAGACATAAAACTTCCCGGTAAAGTAACAATATCACCCGCACTCATTGCAGAAGGAGAGTACCAAGTTGCACTGCCATCACCTCCGCCTATGCACGTAATTGTATTCGGGTTTGAAACACCGCAATCTGTAAATTTTATATTTGTTCCTGCAATTATATCTTTCAGAATTATAAATGCAAAACCGTCATTACCATCTGTATTAAAACCTACAAAAGCAATATCTCCAGGAGCTAATGTGGTAAAGGGAGGTTCATTGATAGTTACGTTTATAGAGCATGCTGCACTGTTTCCTGCTTCATCTGTGGCGGTTAAAACAACCGAGTGAACACCAACGCCAACCATTGTACCCGCAGTTGGTGATTGCGTAATTGTGATGTTTGCTGGTATTGAAACATTATCGGTTGCGGTAGTTCCAGTAACCAAATCTGGAATTGCCGCCATTCCATCAATTCCTGCCGTGATAGGGGCAGGAGTTGGTGCGCACGTAATTACAGGTGGTATTGTATCTCCTCCTCCACTAATTGTAAATGTACATCCTGCTTCTAAAGTTGGAATGTAAGGAGTATCATTGTTGCTTACCCAATTTGCTCTATCATTTACCAAGGCACGAATTTGCGCAGGGGTACCGGAAACAGGGCCACCTGCGAGGGCGCAACTAAATTGCCAGTTATCCTGCTCAGGAACCAACCTTACAGCCGTAGTGCCAGTAATCAAAGCATTAGGAAGTGCTGAAGTGGTATTGCTAATTGCTGAACCATCCCAGTTTGCATCATCTCCAGTAGCATCATTGAACTGCAAACCTGCAATAAAAATTGGAGCTGCAGTGGAACCTTGAATGGCAAAAAGCTGGTCGCCAATAGAGCTATATGCAGCAGGTAAAAGACCCGCCATATCTATTGTTACAACTTCACCAGCTGTTCTAGCTATACCAGATGTCCATGTAAATTCCGAATCGCCAGCAACCGCAAAAAAGCCGGTGGCATCATTCCAGCCCATATCGGTGAAAATGATAGTGGTTGCTGCATCTATATCTTTTAGAAGAACAAAGGCAACTGTATCGTCAGCATTCGTGGCTCCGTCTGAATTACTTCCAACGAAAGCAATGTCGCCTGCGGTTAAGGCCGTTTGACTATTTGCATAAAAGCATACAAACAGCAGTGAAATTAGAAAGGTGATTTTTTTCATTATTTTGAATATTAAGTTATCTGGGGAGATTTCTTAAGTGAAGCCAAAAAGGCGATTGTTTAGTTTCTTGAAGGAAAAATTCCTACCAATGCGATACAGTAATTTATTCCCAAATAAGGATTTTGCACATTGAAGGGTTGATTGCCTCCAGTATTTCCTACTGAAGTACCCGCCATAACTGTATCTGAAGCAGAACCAAAAGCATTTGTTCCATCTCCAGCTATAAAGGCTCCACTTGGATTATCAGTAGTTCCTTCTTCTTTTGCATTAATTGCATGACCGTGCGATGGCAAATTTGCAACAGTCAAAGTTCGGTTTTCGGCACCGCCGATTTCTCCAATACTTATATTACTTAGCCCTGGGCCTTGACCAAAACACACTCCATTCCTTCCTCTAAGGTCTGGTAAAGCGAAAGTGGTTTGTCCGTTGCCGCCATAGGTAGTTCCCAATAATGAGAATAGTGCAGTATTTTGGGAAATAGCTAATAATTGGCCATGGCAAAAAGCCCAGCCACGTGGTGCAAAATTAAATCCGAATGCTTGAATTTGTCCAATAAATGGTTCCATAATAAATAGTTTTAGATTGGTTATATTGAAATATTAAATTGAATACGTGTTTGATCCGAAAACCCAGCTTTCTTAGGAAACAATTTATCTCCCAATTTTTGGTTCTTTTCCCAATGTTCGCCAGTAATATGCACTCCTGAAGTATTTAAAATTAATTCTGTAAAATTAATTTTTTCAGAATCTGAAACTTTGAAATAAATACGTGCATTTTTTCCTTTTTCTCTGTTTGGAAAATCTGTTATGAATTCATAATTACCCTGTTCGTCAGTGATAATTTTTGCGCGATGACGGTATTTAACTGAATTTGGAGAAAGGTGCCATACTTCTATAACCGCATTACTTATTGGAGTGATGCCGTCATCTTTAAAAATGGTTCCTTTAACCGTAACTGAATTGAAATTAAAAACGCCAGTTCTTAAATCAGTCTTGGTCTCGGCATATGGATTGTAACCTAAATACGGGCTTTCAACAGTAGTAAAAGCACTTGTAAGTGTGGGGGTCAATACAGCTAGCCCTGTTATGGCAAATGCAGAATTGCGCATAAAGAGTCTTCGCGAAGTAGTGTTTTTCATAAGCTAGTTAGTTAGTGTTTAAGTATTATTATCGTAATTAATTGACTGTCAATTAGGTTTTAAACGAAAACAAAGTTCTTAAAAATCTGTTAACGCAAGTTATTAGTTTTTTTTTAAGAAACCTATACGTAGTACTACGTAAATTAAATTATTGCGTTTGAACGTATATTTGCTTCATAATTTGGAATAATGACATCTTCAAAAGCAAAGAAAAAATTATCAGAAATCACTAAAGCAATTCTTCGTGAAGAACTGGATCTCTATATTCTTAAAAACGCTGTTACAGAACTAAAACAGCTACTAGAAGCCCTCTCTGGAATTAATATGGAAGCGCAGCAAAATTCAGAGAATATCGCTTTGCCAACCGGGAAAGCAATAGGCCCTAAATGGGCAGGAATGTGTCTTGAAGATTTATTGCGTACCTATAAATTTATGAAAGGTATTCATGCCGCAATAAAAACTGTACATAGCAAAAACCCAAAAAGGCCAGCCACTATCCTGTACACCGGCACAGGACCCTATGCTACTTTAATTTTACCATTTCTATCTCTTTATAAACCTTCCCAGCTTCAACTTATTTTATTGGAAGTAAACCCTGTTAGCATTAAAAGCCTAATGAATATAATAAAAGGTTTTGATGCTTCTAAGTATGTAAATGAAATCTATCATTGCGACGCTTCAAATTTTAGTATTCCTCCAAAACTTGATGCAGATATACTTTTAGTAGAATGTATGCAAAGGGCCTTGCTTCACGAACCACAAGTTGCAATAACCTACAACCTTTTATCTCAAATGAAAAAGGAAACAATTCTTATTCCCCAAAACATTTCATTATATCTAACACTGATAAATCAAAAGAAAAAAACAAAATATCAAACCGAAACAGAAAAAGCTGTGCCTATGGATTTTTATGAAAATTCTGAAGCAATCTTCACTCTCAATAAAAATGAAGTTCTTAAAAGCAGTGAAGAATTCAAAAAAGAAGCCTTTCAATTTCCTGAAATAGAAACAACCTTCTACAAAGAGAAACTTCAAAATAATGACCAAATAGCGATTACAACCGAAATAACCATTTTCGAAAATATTACGTTGAATATAAATGAAAGTGGCCTCACAATTCCTTTACTTTTGGCAGACTTGGAACAAGACCCAACTATAATAGGAGCCAAGACACAATACACCCTCGGCACAGACCCTGGGCTTACATCAAAGTTGATGAGATCCTTGTAAATATTCTTCTCCCTCCTCAATTTTACAAAGTATATTTAAAGCCACTTTTCAAACTTTTACCCACTATTAACGAGAATGGACATCCGTTATAATTTGATACCTTTGAAAAAAGATTGAAATGCCCAGATGACCCTCGAAAAAAATCTTAAGGAACGCATTAAAGAACTTACTTGTCTATACGAAGTTTCTTCAATAATAGTAAATAACGACTATAAGGAACTGGACAAAACACTGTATTCTGTAGCGCTAAGTCTTCGAAAATCCTTACAATACAGCAAGAATGCTACTGTTGAAATTAACTCAGAACCTTACCATCTCATTTCTTCGGCACTCCCCAATAAAACCGTTTTTATTGAAAGCAATATCAACGTTTTTAACGAACCCAAAGGGTTTATCAAAATTCATTATCCTGCTAGCAAATTCACAAAAAAAGATTTTTTAACCGAAGAGAAAAAACTGCTGAAAAACGTTGCCATTAATGTGGGCGACCTGCTGGAACGCGTCGCCATTCGCGAAAAAGAAGCCCTCCTAAAACGAAAAATGGAGCACGCAGACCGTTTGGGTATTTTGGGCGAAATTACCGCCGGAATTGCCCACGAGCTCAACACCCCCCTCGCCAATATTTTGGGGTTCGCCGAACTTTTAAAAAGCAAGGAAACTGATAATACCCAAAGCAGCAAAGACATTGATAAAATTATAAATAGTGCCATTTTTTCGCGCGAAGTGGTTAAAAAATTAATGTTCTTCGCCTGCGAAATGCCTCAAAACTTGGGAGAGACAGACATTGTTCCAGTAATAACAGATGCGATAAATCTGCTGGACCCAACCTTCAAAAAGAACGAGTTAAAATATAAAGTCAGCATCCCAAAAAGCCCAGTTTTATTGAAGGCAGACACCATTCAACTCACACAGGTTATCTTCAATCTGGTGCTGAATGCTATCTATTTCTCACCCAAAAATGGATTGATTAAAATTATTTTGGAAGAGACAAAAAAGAAAATAGCCCTTAAAATTTCCGACGAAGGCCCAGGCATTTCCAATGAAAACTTGCAGAAAATATTTCAGCCATTTTTCACAACAAAAAATGTGGGGGATGGTTCAGGACTGGGATTGAGCGTGGTTCACGGAATCATAAAAAGCCACCGCGGCACCATAGATTATCAACCAAATATTCCCACGGGAGCCACTTTTATTATTACTTTTCCGAAACATTAAAACCCATGCTTCAAAAAGAAAACATACTGATAGTAGATGACGACATCAATATTTTAGAGTTGCTCCAGCGGCATTTACATTCGTTTAATTACCACACTTACAAAGCCATTTCTGTAAAAGAAGCCGTCGCCATTTTACGCGACACGGAAATAGATTTACTGATAACTGACCTAAAAATGCCCGAAGTTGACGGTTTCCAACTAATCAAGTTCGCTGCGGAACATTACCCAAACATGCCAAAACTGGTGGTTACCGGCTATCCATCTGTACAAGACGCACTTTCCGCCATAAAATCTGGCGCGGTAGATTATTTGGTGAAACCCTTTACAAAGGAAGAACTAAAACAGAGCGTTTTAAAATCGCTTTCCACAAAAACGAAGCAAAAGAATCTGCCTGAAACATCTGAAGCAAAAAAATATAACGAAATAATTGGCGAAAGCGAAGCCATCAAAAGCGTAACCCAAATAATTGAACGGGTAAAAGACAATAAAGCAACTATTTTTATAAGTGGCGAAAGCGGCACGGGGAAAGAACTTGTGGCGCGTTCCATTCACTACAACGGCAAGTTTTCACGCGCGCCTTTTATTGCGGTGAACTGCGGCGGAATTCCTGAAAATCTTTTGGAATCGGAACTTTTTGGCTACGTTAAAGGGGCCTTCACCGGAGCAAATGACGATCGTGAAGGATTTTTCCAAGCCGCCGATGGTGGCACCATTTTTCTCGATGAAATTGGAAATGCTTCCCTTGCTGTTCAATCCAGGCTTTTGCGGGTTTTGCAGGAAAAGGAAGTAGTAAAAGTGGGCGCACGCAAAAGTGAAAAAATTGATCTCCGCGTAATTGCCGCCACCAATAGCAATTTAAGGGAGATGATTGCAAAGGAAACTTTTCGGGAAGATCTGTTTTATAGATTAACGGTTGTGGAAATTAACGTACCGCCGCTTCGGGAGCGAAAGGAAGATATTCCGTTGCTTGCCGATAAATTTCTCTTTAAATATGGCAACGAATATAAAGATCGCTACATTACAATTGATACTGAAGCGAAAACGCTTTTACAACGCTATGACTGGCCGGGGAATATTCGGGAACTTGAAAACGTGATTCAGCGTGCCGTAATTATGTGCGACCGAACCATTGGCGTAAAAGATTTGCCGGAAACCTTAAAATACCAAATAGACTTTCCCGAAGATGGGCTAGTTTCCTTAAAGGAAATGGAAAAGAAGTACATTCAAAAAGTGTTGGCCGCCACTGAAAATAACCAATCCAAAGCCGCCGAAATCCTTAAAATTGATAGGAAAACACTTCGCGGAAAGATTAACTAGTTGATTTGTGAGTTTGTGAGTTTGTGAATTTGTGAATCTGTGAATTCGGGTTGAAATTTTGAACTTCGTACTTCGTACTTCTCACTTCTCACTTCTCACTTCTCACTTCCCACTTCGTACTTCCCACTTCTAACTTCCTTTTCTCAATACTCAATACTCAATACTCAATACCCTATACTAAACTGGGTATTTTCTCCCCACTACAGAAAATATTCCCCAACAACTTCTTTAGAAATATTCTTCTTAAAAATACATAACTTACTGTTTTTTAACTAGTTACTTAGTTGCTTCAAAATATTTCCTGCAAATGGCACACCCCTTGCCAACAGGAATCGCAAACAAGAGGTATCTATGAATATAAACCCCATAAATCTATGCCCCCATTGTGTTCACGCACCTTATTGTGTGTTGACGCACACCAAAAGCATGGTGTTTTCTTGTAGTGATTATGATGAACTACAGTACAAAGCCCCCGTGCAAATTCAAAACATTAAAAAAAGAAAACCAGAACTGGAGACAGTTTAAAAAATTAATTAAAATGATAAACGGACAAACAGTGGAAATACCCAAACCTGTAAAAAGAGGAATGTTGGACAACGTGTTGGAACAATTCAACAGCGCTGCAGATACTATAAATCTGAATCCAAACGTTCGCAAAATTCTTGGCATTACTAATACGGAAATTATAATTCACTTTCCAGTGCGGATGGACAGTGGCGAGGTGGAAATATTCACCGGCTACCGCGTGCAGCACAACAACGCCCTCGGCCCGTACAAAGGTGGTCTTCGTTACCACCCAACAGTAGATATTGATGCCGCCCGCGCTTTGGCAATGTGGATGACATGGAAAACATCTTTGGCTGGATTGCCCTACGGAGGTGCAAAAGGAGGGATTCAGATTGATCCTTCAAAATATTCTATGGGTGAATTGGAACGCATTACCCGCAGATTCACTTATGCCCTAGGCGAAAACATTGGCCCAGAGCACGACATTCCAGCGCCGGACGTAAATACAAACGACCAAACCATGGCGTGGATTGCCGATACGTATATGAGTACCAAAAATACCAGCGAGCGTTCCAAAAACCAACACGTAGTTACAGGAAAACCTGTGGGCAGTGGTGGATTGGAAGGTCGCGATCGTGCTACCGGTTACGGTGTGTTTTTAACCATTAAATTTTGGGCAGAAAAAAATAACGAAACCCTAAAAGGAAAAACCTTCATCGTGCAAGGTTTTGGAAACGTGGGCTATTGGGCTGCACATTTCCTTGAAAAAGAAGGCGCAAAAATGGTGGGGGTGCAGGATGCCTTCGGAAGTGTTCAAAACAAAGAAGGTATTACTGTTGAAGATCTCTTCAACTACGGAAAAGCCAACAATGGCAGCATCGTAGGTTTCCCCGAAGCTACCGCAATGGATGGCAAAAATTTCTTTGGCTTAGATTGCGACATCTGCATCCCAGCTGCTTTGGGCAACCAAATTACAGCTCAGAATGCAGCTTCAATTAAAGCCACTTTAATCGCTGAAGGCGCCAATGGCCCAACAGATGTGGAAGGTGAAAAAATACTTTTAGAGCGTGGCATCACCATTATTCCAGACATTATGTGTAATTCCGGTGGTGTTATAGGAAGTTATTTTGAATGGCTTCAAAACCGTAACGGTGAGCTTTGGCAAATGGACGAGATTTTGGAAAAACTAGAGAAAAAATTGCTAGCCACTTTTAAAAAAGTTACAACCTATTCCGAAGAAAATGGCGTGGATATGCGTACCGCTGCATTTGCAATTGCCATTTCCCGCATTGAGAAAGCATACATTTTAAGAGGGATTTTCCCATAATTAATAAGAATCTGGCAGGCCGGAACATCCAGGTAGTTTCTTCAGTAAAGATAACTTCCTGCGGATGTTCCAGTTTGCCAAAATAGTTAGAAAGATGAAATACGGAAATTTGATATTGGAAAAAAAGGAATACGTTTTCTTAAAGCGCCTGTTGAATGTTACTGGGTATTACAAAGATGAAAATACAAAGGTTTCCTTAAAAAAATTGAGTGGCGAACTTACCAGTGCCATTATTCATGACAACGAAGAGATGCCCGAAGATGTTATTAGATTCAACAGTATTGTTACCGTAAAATCTGGTACGTGGGAAACCGAATTTCAATTGGTAACCCCAACGGCGCGTGATATTTCGGCAAATAAGATTTCCATTTTGGCCCCAATGGGCTCGGCCGTTATGGGTTATGCGGAAGGCGATTCCGTAGTTTGGAATTTCCCCAATGGCACCAAAGAATTGCAAATCACTAGCGTAAAACAAGCCGAAAACGCTATTGATGTTGACGTGCTATTATAAGTATTGAGAATCGAGTATTTAGAAATTTAAAAGTCAGTAATTTTTTTACATCATGCAGATTTACGGTCACGACACCCCCGAAACAATCACTTTTAAGAATAATTGCATTGAGCTTGATACCTGGATCCACCACCTGGAGTATATTGAAAAAGAGATTACAAACCTTATAAATCTTAGTAAGGGCGAACTAATAAATGCTCTTGAACATAAACCCGTATTAATGAAACTTTCTATCAAGAAAGAAGAAAATCGGATAAATCTAAATGGATTTATAAAATACAAGGATAGTCTGCCACAGGCTGCTGAATGTGAGGATGTGGACTGTGATATGTTTTATGTAACCGAGCATGAACGATACCGAAAAGTATATATGTACCATTTGGAAAAATACAGAAGGGTAAAAGAAGAATACTTCAATATTCTGAGTAAATAATTAATTGAAAAATTCAGTTTCAAAAAAAATTATGAGCGAACAGCTGCAGCCCCATACAATAGGAATCCTTAAAACCCCAAACGATCCGCGGGTTTGTTTGTTGCCCAAGGAAGTGAAACGTCTTACCGGGGAATTGAAGCTCAATATTCTTTTTGAGCCAGGGCTGGGCGGTTCGCTACAAATTGACGATGCCCAATATTTGCAGGCTGGCGCTACCTGCCTTTCGCGCGAATCTATTTTTAAAAATTCGGATACCATAGTATCCATTAACCATACTTTTAGCGAAGTGGAAATGAAGGGGGGTTGTTGCTTCATTGGTATTTTCAACCCCCTCTTTCATGACTCTAAACTCGCTGTTTACAAACAACACGGCGCAACCGTTTACAGTTTAGACCTGTTGCCACGAACAACCTTGGCGCAATCTATGGATGTGCTTTCATCTATGGCGTCATTGGCAGGATACAGAGCGGTAATAAAAGCTTCGGAACTTTACAAGGGTGTTTTCCCAATGTTTACAACAGCAGCCGGTACACTTAGGCCTGTAAAAATTTTAGTTCTCGGAGCTGGCGTCGCAGGTTTACAGGCAATAGCCACCGCCCGTCGTTTGGGCGCAATAGTAGAGGCTTTTGACGTGCGTAAATCTGCCGGGGAAGAAGTCCGCAGTCTTGGCGCCAACTTTATTGAAGTGGAAGGTTACACCGAATCCTCAAATGCAGGAGGTTACGCAGTAGCACAAAGTGAAGAATACCAAAAAAAGCAGAAGGAATTGATTCACAATCATATTCTAACTGCCAACATTGTAATAAGCACCGCCAATATTCCCGGAAGAAAAGCGCCTTTGCTTATTGAAACACGTTCCGTGGAAGTTATGCAATCTGGAAGTGTAATCATTGATTTAGCAGCCGAACAAGGCGGAAACTGTGAATTTTCACAAAATAATAAAACAATAAATCACAACGGAGTTACTATTTTAGGAAACTCAAGTCTTTCTACTGAAATTCCTGCAGCTGCTTCAGCTTTACTTTCCAATAATTACTTTTCGTTTTTAAAATATATGCAAAAATCGGAGAACCAAGAGGATGATCCGTTACTAACAGCCTGCCAAATATTGAAGGAAGGCGAATGGACGCACCCACATTTCACCAAACAACTACAACCCGCCTAACCATGGATTTCATAAATCAACACATTCAAGAATTTTACTTTGTTCTATTTTGTGTCTTCATCGGCATCGAAGTAATTGCAAATGTTCCCGCTATTTTACACACACCGCTTATGAGTGGCGCTAACGCCATTAGCGGCGTAATTTTGGTTGGGGCAATAATTGTAATGCTTCGGGTGCCGGAAGACGATTATCTCAATCTCACCTTAGGGGGAATCGCTGTTTTTCTTGGCACCCTTAATATTTCAGGCGGTTTCTTTGTTACCGGAAGAATGCTGAAAATGTTCAGTCCAAAAAAATAATTACAGATGATGGCATTTATTGAAGTAGGCTATTTAGTGGCCACCTTTTCCTTTTTGGCAGGATTGAAGTTTATGAGTTCCCCAAAAAGCGCAAAAACCGGAAACCTAATTGCTGCCATGGGTATGGTTTTGGCCGTAACTCTTACGTTTTTTGCAGCAATTACAGCTACGGTTCCCTATACAAATTTAATAATAATGCTTTTGGCTATTGCCGTGGGGACTATTATTGGAAAATTCCTTTCAGATAAGGTTGAAATGACGGGAATGCCACAATTGGTCTCAATTTTCAATGCAACGGGTGGCGGATGTGCCATGCTTTTGGGGGTAGTGGAAGCCAACCAAATGGATGTTACAACCGCAATCCTTGGAAATCAGATCTTGCTTATTGCAGGCTTAGTTACCGGAGCAATTGCATTCACGGGAAGTATTATTGCAGAGCGAAAACTCGCTGGAAAAGTAAAGGATAGACGCAGCAAAACCGTAATTTTTTCCGCCCGATTTCTTTTAGTATTGATGGTATTATTACCAGTACTCTATTTCTTCGGAATTATCCCAATCGAATTTACTGCTTTTATGTATGTTTTGGCAACCCTCGCCATGGTTTATGGTGTTCTTTTCGTGCTTCCCATTGGCGGGGCAGATATGCCCGTGGTAATTTCATTATTGAACAGTATCACAGGTATTGCCACCGCTTTAGCAGGGTTTGTTTACGGAAACAAGGCAATGATCGCAGGCGGTATTTTTGTGGGCGCCGCAGGAATTTTACTAACACTTTTAATGTGCAAAGCGATGAACCGGTCCTTGATGAAAGTATTGGCGGGAACCTTTAAAAAGAGCAAAAACGGCGCTGTTGAAGAAGATCAGGATATAAAGGAAATCAGCATTTCAGAAACCGCCCTTTCACTTTCATTTGCACAAAAAGTTGCGATCGTTCCAGGATATGGACTTGCGGTGGCCCAGGCGCAACACGTTTGCAGCCAACTTCAGCAATTGTTGGAAAAGCGCAATGTTGAGGTGGATTACATTATACATCCAGTTGCAGGGAGAATGCCCGGCCATATGAATGTTTTACTTGCGGAAGCTAATGTTGATTATTCCCGCCTAAAGGAAATGGATGAAGGCAATGAAAACATGCAACAATACGATACCGTTTTAGTTTTGGGCGCAAATGATGTTGTAAACCCCGCCGCCGAAAACAATCCCGACAGTCCAGTTTACGGAATGCCAATCATCCGAGCATACGAAAGCAAACAAGTAATCGTATTGAAACGAAGTATGAACAAAGGGTACGCGGGAGTGCAGAATGAACTTTTTGGCTTAGATAATTGCAAAATTCTTTTTGGCGATGCGAAGACTTCTTTGCTGGAAATTGTGAATCAGTTGAAATTGATCTAAACTTTACAAAGCCATAATTACAAAGAGGGAGCTCACAGAAATAAAGATCCACAAAGAAACCCCAAGAATCATCGGCTTCCAACCTGCAGACTTTATTTTTTCCAAAGAAAGACCGGCGCCGATCAAAAATAAGGTGAGCACCAATAATGATTTTGAAATACTTGTAATTCCGTTTGTCAATACTTCGGGAATAGCAAGATAACTATTCAGAATAATTGCCAATATAAAAAGGAAGATGAAATAAGGAATCTTCACACTTTTTCCCTTTCCTTTAAAAAGAAATACCGAAAGCAGGGAAAGCGGAATAATCCAAAGCGCGCGGGCAAGTTTCACTGTTGTTGCCACTTTTAGCGCTTCTTCCCCAAAAGTATATGCCGCTCCTACCACCGAACTTGTATCGTGAATGGCAATGGCACACCAAAGGCCGAATTGGTGCTGGTTTAATTCAAGCAAATGCCCAATGGGCGGAAAGATTAGTAGTGCGATGGAATTCAACAGAAAAATTACGCCCAATGAAATAGAAATATCCTTTTCCGAAGCATTAATAACGGGTGAAACTGCTGCAATGGCGCTCCCGCCACAAATGGCGGTTCCCGAACTGATGAGATGGCTTGATTTTCGGTTCATCTTTAAAAGCCTTCCCAAAAAATAACCCAGAATCAAAGTGATGGAAATTGAAAAAACCGTGAGCAAAAAGCCCTCTTTTCCGGCAGATAATGTTTCTTTTAAATTCATTCCGAAACCCAACCCCACAACGGCAATTTTTAATAGCCAGTTCACCGACTTGCTATTTAAGGTAAGAAAGGGATGCCCCAGAAAATAGGTGAAAAGAAATCCGCCAACAAGTGCCACGGGGCTGTTAACGTAACCCAAAATGCACAAAACCATGCAAAGTATGAAGAGAACTTTTATAAGCGTATCATTTCGTTGGGCAATCTTTTTCATTTTTTATGAGTCCATTTCTTTGTATGAAGCCGCATTAGCTATAGGAATCACTAATTGTTCAACACAATTTTTAGGGTTTGATCAGAATTTAGTGGAAATTCACAATCTTCAAAACTGGGAGCGGAAAATTTAGGCTTAAAATTATTTGAAAAAGCATAAGCCTCGGTTGGTATCCCCAAAAAATTACGATTACATTCATCATCAGAATTTTCATCGTGGTACATTGAAATGGCATAATTTCCGGAAGGCAAATTTTCAATGACCACAATTTCTGTATTGCTTTTCACTTTTACCGAAACAGTTTTGAAAGCCCGATCTCTTTCCATAAAACCCTCGTTGCTGTTAAAAAGGCCCAGTTTTAAATTGCCCTGAATATTTTCAATATTAGATATATTTATTGTTAGCGTGTTGGTTTCACTGGGGGTTGTGGCGAAAAGGAGATAAAAATATAGTGCTAAATAATACATGTTTTATAAATTAAATTAATGATCGGGTTACCTTCAATTACCATTCCGTTTGCTATTTGAAGGATTGTACTTTCAATTTTCATTGTTGATTTTAAAATGCAACTAGCGGCTCAGATTGTTTCAAAAGATAGTGTTTAAATGGTTTCCGAAATAACGAAGCGCTAAATTTATTAAAGCTTGATTTTTTTTCATTTAAACCTCTATCCCAGCAACTTATTAGTTGCCCTCTTCAATTTTTTCTTGAACTTCCTCTTCCTCCTCGTTAGTTGTTTCTTCCAAACCTTCTGTATTATCAGTATCGGGTTCATAATTTAAACCAATGAGAAGTGGAAAATGGTCTGAACCTATATCTTCAAGTTTCTTAAGAGATAGGAGTCCAAATTCCTTGGAATAAAAAATATGGTCCAGCGGATACCGAAGCAAAGGCACAGCAACACTATAGGTATTGTATAATCCCCTGCCTTCACGAGGATCCACCAGTTTGCTGTACTTCCTGAAAAGTGTTGAGGTATCAGACCAGCCCACATCATTCATATCTCCTGCCACTATGGTGGGGTTTTTGGATTCTTTTATTTTTTTACCGATAATAAGCAATTCCGTATCTCTTTCATAGGTATCCGTACCGGGCTGGGGCGGCTCTGGGTGAACTCCATAAAAATCAATTTTTACACCCGAGGGCAAGGTGATCTTTGTGAAAATGGACGGGATATCATCTTTTACCAAAAAATTTATAGTGCTTTCAGTCAGCGGAAGTTTTGAGAGGAGCATCAATCCGTAGGTGTTGCCCAGCGGATATTTAATGGAATACGGAAAATCCTCGTCCAGTTTACTGATTGCGGTAGCCCAAGCTTGGTCAGGTTCAGTGACCAGCAGCATATCGGGATCATACTTTTTTACAAGCGCAGGAAAACCCGCTTTTTCCTCATTGTCCATCCGTACATTTGAAACCAGAAGCGTAAAGCTGTTTCCAGCTGTTTGCCTATTGCTATTCTTTGCCTCAGTTTTGTGAAGGGGCGTATATATCCAAACCAACTGTAACTGATATACTAGGGCAACTGCCAATAGTAACAACAAAGGCAATTTATATTTCCATTTGAAACGCACATAAAAATATGCCAGAATTAAGGCTAATAAGGTTAAAACGGCAATCTGTAATCTTGGGAAATCAAAAATTCTGATCCACCATTCTGCCGTGTTTATCAAGGGCAATCCGGTGGCTAATAGAACAATAATGCATAATATAAGGGTGAGTATCTGCATGTATCAAAATTAAAAATAACAGCTTGTTATAAAAAAATTCAAGTGGGGGAAAAGGGTACTTATTAATTAATATAAAGTAATAGGCAACTCATATTGCCGACTGCCATCCTTGGGGCTGGATTCAAATAAAACAAGCGTCAATGTGGAGTTCTGGCGCTCTTTTTGAACATTAACTTCAAATTCAAAATTGCCCCATTCGGGTGCGCCGGCATCGGTCATAGTAAAGCCTTTCTTTAGCTCATTGTGTCCGTCTTCCACGATCCAATTAAAATTCGCTTCGAAAATCTGACCTTTCCCACGCACTATGAATGTGTCTTCATTAATTTTTTCAACCGTTACATCCTTAAAACGTTTATTGGAGTATGTTTTGAGTAAAAGAACTTCTGGTTCTATTTCTTCTGTTTCCGGAGGAGTTTCTGGAATAGTGTTTAAGGTATCCTCCTTTTCTGTTGGCTTTAGTTGCTTGTTATTGTTACAGGCAACTAAGAGTATTAACGATAACAATATTATATATTTCATGGGTGGATCGATTTTCTTTAACGTTTAGTGTATGGCCCGTTGCGGAAAATGTCCGAAGGACTTTTCCGCCGTGCCGAAAGATACCAAACCTGCGGGAATTTTCGGCAGAAAATTTGCCGCAATGGGCTATACACCTTTGTTGAACTAAACCTAAAGGTAGCTTCACGGGACAGTTACATCACGATTCACTACCTTTAGGATCAAGGTTTAATCTAATACTCAATATTATGAAAAAAAAGTGACACCCTTATTGAAAGGGCCATTATTTCCGTTCCAG